>NZ_RXWW01000085.1 GCF_003970495.1 Staphylococcus pasteuri | reverse complement strand
TTACTATAGTCACTATTAATTTTTAAATATAAAAGAGCACCTAACAAATATATTAAATTTTGTTAGGCGCATTTTTAAACTTTTTTATTTAAATAATTCTTTTAACACTTTGAATAATGAACCGATTAATTGGAAGAAGTCTCCAGACATATCGCATTCTCCTTTCTTTATTTTCTATATAATTACTTATTTAAGCATGTGCCTTTTCCTCTGATGTTAGTTTTTCACTTTCTACTAAATCAGCTGCTAAGCCATGCCAGAATTGTTGTAATTCTTCTCTAGTTCTCACTGTATCAGAGCTATCTTGTCCGACAAAGTCAACGTGGTCCCAATCGTGTCTTGTTGGTGTTACTTGCCAAATGCCCTTTTGATTTTTATCTGTAGCATTTGTATATTTTTGATTAAATGGGTGTTGTGAAGAAATAACTGATACAAGGCCATCATTTTCACGCCATTCTTTTTCAGTTGCTTTACCAATTACGTTACCAGTTAAAGTAAACGGCAAGAACATATTTAAATCTGCTTTTTGTCTACCAAACAATCCTTTATGAGTTGCTTCACCTGTATATGTTTTATAGACAATGTTTGGATTTAATGATGTTTTACGGTTTAAATCTGTAGCACCATCTCTAGTTAAATCGTATAACCCGCTATCTTGTGATTTCCATAGTTTAGAATTTTTAACACGTTTGACATAGTCAATGTATGATTCGTTAGGTTTTTGTTTTAAGCCCCATTGAGATAGTCCGAAATCCACTCTTGAATCTTTATTACCAAATGCTTTACCTATATCATAAACCACTTGTCTTACAACCGCTTCATTTCCGATTAAATCAGATGCATGCGTACCATTGTGAGGTGTTCCTAATGTTGTAATTGAAGAAACCATATTATCATTATTACCTTTATACAATGGTGAAATTGTGCCACCATGTTTCTTCTGATAATCAATTTCTTCTTGATTACCATTTCTTAATAGTTCTTCAAGTTGTCGAATCGTTTGACCACCCATACTATGTCCTACTAAATGGACTTTTTGACCAGGTTGCCAATCTTTATAAACACCTTCGTACGTTTTACCATAACGGTCATGACCGTATTTTGCAGCGTGAGCAGCACCGTAGTCTACACGACCACCTTTAATATAGTAGTAAAGTTCTACTGCTCTATCATAGTTACTACCAAAAGCACTGATACTTGCTTCGTATGATTTATAACCATTTTCTTCTAAGTCTTGGCGAATATTCATTTTATCGCCACCCCAATAGTGTGAAAGTACTGCTGGGTTAATATCATCTGTAAAACCATTGAATCCATGTACTAGAATAATTGGATCATGGTTTTTATATTGATCTTGTTTAGCCTTCTTGTTTGTTTGATCTTTATTAGCAACAGTGGCATTATTTTTAGATTTATTGTTTAAGGTTGCTACTGAATTTGATTTTAAAGCTTTCAAACCATCTTTTTCTTCTTTATCTTTTTTACTTGGATTATCTTTTGATAGTGTAGTAGTACCATTTTCTAATTCATCTAAAGAAATAGCTTGTTTCTTTTGTTTTGTTGATTTAGAGGCATCTGTTTGATTTAATCCTTTATTATCTTTCGAAGCAGTTTGTTGAGCAGTTACTTTATTTTGTGGCTGTGTTGTTTTACCTACTCTACTGAATTCTGGATCCACTTGCTTCTCTTTATCTGCTTTGTTGTATTCCGGATCTACTTGCTTCTCTTTATCTTCTTTGTTGTATTCCGGATCT
>NZ_RXWW01000084.1:969-31438 GCF_003970495.1 Staphylococcus pasteuri | reverse complement strand
GATTCAATATGAATCCGTAAGTGCAATATCAATATAATATATAGTATATAAAACATAAATCTATCAAAAATTAATACTGTCTAATAGACATTGATACTAAAATTTTGCGTTTTGCATTACATTTAAATTAAACACTTTAGTTTGACCACAGTTCTCACAAACAGTAGCAAAACCTTCAAGATCGTTTGTTTCATTTCCAGCTGTTGGAATATGAACGATATCTTCTAAGAATGTTAGTTTTGGGTTTGAACAACAAACAGAACGTCTTCTTGAATTATAAAATTGTTTGATTGTTTCTAATTCTTCTTCATTAAATTTTGTGTTTTTCATGTTTCACACATCCTTTCATTTGATATGTATATAAAAAATAAAAATGTTATCAAAAAGATGTTGCAACATGGTTAACGCAAAATATCAATTGTCTATCTATCAGTTTGCAAATTTGATATTAAATAGAGTTTAATATAATTGAGCGAAATTTTGTTGAATATTGCTTAACTGTTTGAAAAAACAGCTTAAATGTAAGATACATCTAAGCTGTTAATCATTATTTATTACTTATTGGCTTTGTCGCCGTCAACACGTTCTTTATTTCCTTTGTCATCTTGTGACTTAGGATTGTCTTTCTTTTTAGCACTATTTTTTACTTTTTTGACAGTTTTATTGTCATTACTCTTAGAATCTTTTTGCGTTGATTTACTGTCATTTTGTTTTGAATCGTCACTACTATGACTACAAGCACCTAAAACTAAAAAGCTAGATAAGATCAACTAAAATACTTTTTTCATTCTATCTCTCCTAAGATATGTCATTATCTTAAGTTTACTACATATAAATGTTATTTTACATCTATTTCTTTTTAAAAATTGTGAATATTTTTATTAATATTAATAAGTAAAAGTAATTTAAAAAGAAAAGTTGTTGAAAGTGAAAAGAGGTGATATTAAAAAAGCGCCAACATTAACTTTAATAATGACGAAAATTAAAGTTAAGCTGACGCTAACAAGAAGTAATGTTAAACACTCACAAAGTTTAACAAATTTAGAGTACCACAAAGTTAAGTTTTTTACCACTTTATTATATTGATAATTAGCAAATGAAAATTAAAGTTTAAGTTAAATTATTTTTATAGTTGAAAGAAAAATAAATAAACAAGAATTTTGGTTATGAAAAATATAATAGTTTAAAACATTTAATGCTGAAATACTTTATAATTCGCTATATCAAGTATTTTAAATGACACCCTCTAGTAGCATAAGGTTTTGAAAAGTTATAATCTATCAAAGATATTTAATTCTTTATTATTTGCATCAAAAGAAATATATAAATCATCATCGAATACTTCTGAATTATTATTTTGAATGTCTAGTTCAGCTAGTATTTTAAAACTTCCATTGTTTTGTGGTTCAACTATTGAAATTTCATTAGCATTACGTTGTATAGCAAAGTGACGATTTGAATGATTATTGATTTTCCAATCTTCCATAATTAATAATCCTCCCAAGCGCTAAATACATTCATGCCTATATAAGGGGAATGTTTTAAGGTATTGCTCATCATTTCTAACCAAAGCTTTTTTCAATTTCTGTAAATGCTTTAGTAGTTAATTTAATATGATTAACTTTGTCATCTTCAATATCACCGTTAATATAATCATTATTAATCAGTACTTTCAAATTTTCTAAAAAGTCATCGTACTCACGATCACAAAAATAGTCATCTTGTGTAGTAACAGAATCTTTGAAATCATTCGCTTCTTGTTCTGATTGACCTTCATTAGATCTTTCCATATATAATTTGTAAAATTTAGCAACGGTATATTTTTGTTCTTTAGTTAATTCGTCCATCTTACTTTCCTCCCTAATTCACATTACATATGTATTACCCTTTATTTTTAAATTGCAAAACAATTTATTAGAGTAATTACTGACAAAACTATGACTTTTGAGTATTTTTTACACCTTCTTGTACAGCTTTAGCAAATTTATAGAATGTTTTCGTATAATTATCTGGATTTGAGCGGATTTTTTGATTAAATTGGCGTCCTTTAAAAAATTGTTTTCTCAATCGCGTAGTTAGTTCCAACTGCACCCCTGAGTCGCTTTCGTTATCATTAACAAAGTTTTTTGATGATTTAGCATCAATTTCTGTTGGGCTTTCTTTAACGGAAAAGCCTTTTCGACGTAGCGATTTAGCAATTGATTTTGACATTTTTTTATCTTTACCTCCGACAAAGACAATAGGATCATCACCTGAAAAACCATGAATTGAAATAGTTTTTTTCGTTGTTTTAAGCATATTACGCAACTTTGGTTCATCGTAATTGGTAGATGTAATGTGAAGTTGATCATTGTTTTTGGAGCGTAAACCTTCAAAAGTGTAAAAATCATATTTTCCAATATTTGAAATACGGCGAGCAAGTTCAGTCGTGCCAGGTTCAATACCTCCGCCATGAATTGCTGTTACTAAAATATCATGGTGATTACGATTTTTTGTAATAACACGCCAATCTTTATTTTCTTTAGTATTTGTTTTAAGTTCTTGAAAATTATTATATCGGTCATTTGAATGATTCATATTTTTTCTTGTATTATAAAAAATTAAAGCCACAATGATGATGGCGATAACAATTAATAGAATTGAAAAATAATATAATTTTGTATACAGACTTGTATGCTTTTTCATATATTCTCCTAAGAGTTTTTTTATCTATAAATCATATCAATTTATTAATACTATCAACAAGCATTTCCCTTTTATTTAGTATATTAATTTAAAATATTATAAGTAATAAATGAAAAGTTTTGGTTAGATTGAAAAGATGAGTATAAATAAAAAGTAGAAAATCACTTTAAATATTACAAATTAACAATTCCTTAATATTACTTTGGTAAAATGTAATTAAAGGGATGTGATGATATGGATAAAGAATTATTAAGAAAATATTTAAATGACGATGGTTTTAAAGCAGTAGGGGTAATTTTTGGGAATAAACGTATTATTTTAGAAAGTGATATCCATGTTGATTATGAACACGAAGTTATTATTTATCCTATGAAAAATAGCACAAGAATCATTCCGTTTAATGCGATTAGTTACCTTGATCTATTAGATAAGAACGATCAGTACATCAATTATTTTAAAGAAGTATAATTAAATTTAAAAAACGCCTTACTATTCATATTAAATATGACTTATATGAAGTAGGGCGTTTAATAAGTTTTGACAAGTTTTAAACGGTATTCATTTGTGAAATTATCTTTCAATGCATAAGGTGAAATAATATATAATCCATGGTCGCTTACAGCATTTTTGCTTACGCCTTCCTTATATGCTTGGTAGATAATTTTAGTACAGTATGTAAATCGTTTACTTTTTAAGTTTAAAGTCACTAAATATCTATTGTCTGTATTTTCATAGTTTTCTTTTGTCCACTGTGCGGCCTTTTTACCAGCTCCTGGTTTTACGCAGCGATAAATTTTAATCCAGTCATCTTGGCCTTCTCCAAATCGTGATTTGAATGATTCAAATGATTCTGTGATTGGTTTATCACCAGGTCCTTCAATTTGTAAAACAGTATTATGATCAATGGCAATACTAGAATGACCAAAAAAACCATATAAAACTGGTCCTTTCGTAATAATGATATCTCCAGGTTGTAATTGGAAATCTTTATTAGATGCTGAATATGTATGTTCCTGTGACTCTGCGTTTAAATGGTTGGGAGGGAATATACAAGTACTTATCATAAAGAACATAATAGTTATTAATATGTATAATAAAATTTTACGCAATTATCAAAAACTCCTTTAAATAATGTAAGAAGCATAAATATAAGTATTAAAATAAAACGTTCAGCTACTAAAGCAACTGAACGTATTTGTGATGTGTTACAAACCGAATATTAATGTATAAATTAACATGGCTAAACCAAATATAAAGAATACAATTGTGAAGCCAAGATAAGATTCTTTTTTAGATTCTTTTTTAGTTTTAAGCATAGTAACAAGAACGATTGTACCTGCAATTAAAAATATAATTGATAACCAAAAAAGAATAGTGAAATGTAAACTCATTTTTTAACCTCCCATCTTTTAAAGAAAATCGTAAAAAATTGGATAAATGTAATATAGGGTAAGAATGATATTAATAAAAAAGAGAATTTCACTTAATAAATCCTTATTAGAAATAGCTATAAATAAGCTTATAATAATAATCAAACCACATACTATTAATCCGGGCACTAACCATAAGGTGTCATCTAGGTTGGTGTTATTTGTAATGACGATATTAAAAATTACAAACAATATCGTTAATAAAATATTAATTACGTGTAGAAAATATAATTTCATAGGTGATTCACCTCTGGAAAATGCTTCTTTAGTAAAAAAATCCTTATGTATATCATATCATTTATTATCACTTGGTAAATAATTAAATAGAAGTATATAGCTATAAATTGTGAATAAAAAGAAACGACATTTTAAGCGAACATCCCATTTTTTTGAATAAGTAAATAAAATTGTGAATAAATTTAAAAAAATACAATAAAAATGTGCAAAATTTACACTTTGCACATTTACAATCTCGAGTTTTCTGATAAGATTAATTACAAATTAAATAAAGATAAAATATAAGGGGAATATTGTGATGACATTTTATGATTTTATAATAGGTTTTATAAATGACGATACACCGTTTGGAAATTTAGCTAATTACATCAATAAAGATCATAAATTCCCAAAAAATGAAAAGAATAAGTTTGTAATTCGTACTTATGTTTTATCGAATTATGATGATTCTCAACTCATTGAAAGTGCCAATAGAGCCATTAGTTTATATCAACTAACTTAGTTAGTACCAATTTTGTTGATTCAACGCATACCATACATCTTTTGTTCTAAAATTAATATCATTATTTTTAACACTAAATGGCTTTATAATATCTTTGTCTAACCAAGTATTGATTAACTCATTTGGTACGCCATCTAATAACATATCGCTTTTACTTACAACAAAGCATTCCCATTCAAGTGTTACATTATTCGGATTCACATAACTGTGATCATGAGATTCCATATTGATTAACACTCCTTTAACAAATGTAAACTTAGTGTTAAGTTATACCCACTAAGACAATATATTAATCATCTGTTTATATTATTTTTCATTGATTTGTTGATTTACTATTACTATGTCTAATGATTTAATGTTAGTTATGAGCTTTATATAAGTAATAGAGGTGGAAATATGGCAAAAACTTTATATTTAATGAGACACGGACAAACAGTTTTTAATTTAAAAGGCAAAATTCAGGGCGCTAGTGATTCGCCTTTAACATTATTAGGTGTAGAACAAGCAAAAGCTGCAGCTCGATATTTTGAACATAATCAAATTGAATTTGATAGTTTGTTTTCTTCTTCTCAAGAAAGAGCGTGTGATACTCTAGAAAATGCAGTACCAAACCATCAAAATAGATATATTCGCTCAAAAGGATTAAAAGAGTGGCGTTTTGGTTTGTTTGAAGGCGAAAGTATTGAATTACTTAAACAAATTAAACAACCTAAAACGCTTTACGGTGATTATGTTGTACCTTTTGGGGGAGAATCACGTGAAGATGTAGAAAATAGAATGGTAGAAACATTAACTGATATTATGGAAAATTATAGTCGTCATACAACACTAGCTGTAAGCCATGGAAGTACAATTGGTTTATTTATTAGATACTGCTTAGGCTATGAAGAGGGTAGTACATTTAATATTGGAAATTGTAATATACTAAAATTTAGTTACGACAAAGGGAAATTTACTTTCATAGAATTAATTGACCCTATGTAAAAGAAAGCTCAACCTTGCTATAAATACAAGGTTGAGCTTTTATCATTATATTAGCTTTATCGTTAAATTGAATTAGAGGTCAGATGTTAATGAAATATATAAAATTACTTTGGATGTAATCTTAATCCATTTTTTTCTAACTTAAATATGATAATAACTTAATTTTTTAAATTATAAGTTAACCAATGTTCATCAAAATAATCTTCACCGATTTTAGTAGCATTTTTCTCGAAACCTAGATTTTCAAAACCTAGAGAAGTGAAGAATACTTTTGCACTAATATTATTTGAAGTGACAGAAGTGAGAATGGTTTCTAAATCTTTCTGGCTAGCAATTTCAATAATATAATTGATTAATTCACGATTTATCACTTCATCATTATCTTTAACAAAGTTATTATTGATGACAGCTTTATGTTGTTTACCTACTTGTCTCATTTGACTTAAGGTTGCAGTAGCTACTAGAACGTCATTTTCAAAGGCACCATATACATTGATGAAAGGGAATTCGGAAGATAAAAGTTTTGTCAAAATGTCATCAGAAACGTGGTCTAAATAATAACGATCCCACGAATAAGTATGATGTTCCCCTGATAATAGTGATTTGTAAATTTCTAAATCATCTAGAGTTAATAAACGGATGTTGTTCATAGTGACCTCCTAATTCAAATCATTAATTGTGTGTCGTTGCTGGGTAAATACATATTAAAATATTTAATAAAAATAATCAATGATTATTTAAGAATAAGCAAAAACGTTTTTGAAAAAATAGTTAAAATATATATTTAATTGTATGTATATAATAACTCTTCATATACATTATAACAGAAACTTGATTTTAAAGGTCGGAAATATGAGGTAATTATGTGAACAAAAAAAGAGACCCATTCAATAGAGAATGGGTCATATAAATATATAATATTGTATTTATAACTTAGTCAACAACTTCAACATTTAATTTAACATCAATGTTTCCTCTAGTTGCTTTAGAGTATGGACAGAAGTCATGTGCATCTTGTAAATATTTTTCAGCGTCTTCTTGAGATAATACATTTTTCACTTTAGCATCGATATCTACGCTTAATTTTGGACTTTCAGCGTCTGGATCATCTTCAAGACGTACTGTTAAAGTTACTTCTGGTTCAGCATCTCTAACTTTGTTTTGTTTTAAAATTAAATCAAATGCACCATTAAAACATGAAGCATATCCTGCTGCGAATAATTGTTCAGGATTAGTAGCATTTCCGTCCGCTTGTTGTGGTGGTAATACATCTACATTGATTGCTTTATCGTCAGTTTGAACGTGTCCTTTACGTCCACCTACGTTTGTCACTTTAGTTTCATATTGAACTGCCATAATTATTACCTCCTAATTAATCATATATATAAAGTGTACCCGTAAATTTTTAGTTCAATCATTCATAATAATTTTTTGGCTATTGATTCAATAAAGGCGATTGGTAGTAATGTATATTTTAGTTTAAAATAAAAGAAAATATACACGTATATAGTTCAAAAAGAGACAGGAAAGAGGGATAGTATGTCAAATGTAAATATAGCTGTTACGATTGCACCTGAAAACACGATAGCAGATGATTTATTTAAAGACATAGAGTTCTATCAAGATAGTATTGATATTATAGAGCTTAGAGTAGATCAGTGGGATAAATTAGATAGGCTCAATCAAGTCATTGAAGAATTAAATCAGTTAACGTTTGATTTTAAAATTTTAATTACATTTCGATCTGCTTCTCAAGGTGGTAAACGTAATGTGAATGAATCCGAATATCTGAATGTGATAGAACATCTAATTAATACAGACGGATATAATATGTTAGATATTGAATGGGATGAGCAAAAGAATAAAGATGATTATTTAAATTTAATCAATTTAGCTCAACAAAAAGGATTAGAAGTAGTATTATCACAACACAATTTTGATGAAACACCTACGTTTGAAGAAATGAAATTCACTTATTATAAAATGAGTCAATTTAACTCGAATTATATAAAGCTAGCAGTTATGCCCCATGATATAAAAGATGTATTGCATTTATTAGAAGCAATGAATGAATCAGCTAATTCATTAAATCAAAAAGTGATTGGAATTTCGATGTCTAAAATAGGGGTCATTAGTCGCACGGCACAAGGTGTTTTTGGTGGTGTAGTATCTTATGGATGTTTAAGTGAACCCCAAGCACCTGGTCAAATTCATGTCGAAGAATTAAAAAAGCAAATTGACTTTTATGAGAAATGATTAGAAGGTTTGAACAATAGTAGATTGTGTCTTATAATTGATAAAGATTATCAACGAATAATAAAGGGAGCGATAGGATTGGAACTACAAGAAGCAATCTCGAATAGAAGAAGTGTTAAAAAGTTTAAGCACGATATGACAATTGATGATAAAGCTTTATATGAAGCTATTGAAAAAGCTACAGATGCTCCTAACCATGGCATGAGAGAACCATGGAGAGTTGTCCATGTTGCTAAAGATAGATTAGGAAATATGAGCGAAGATATTACACGATTTGCTTTTCCAGATAGTCCTGAAAAGCGAGCAGATCATTATGATAAAGTTACTAAACTAGGTGGCATGTTAGTATTAGTTTTAAAAGCTGATCCAAGACAACGTCAAAATAGAGAAAATTACTTTGCATTTGGCGCATTCGCGCAAAATTTAATGTTGTTATTATATGAAGCAGGTATAGGTTCATGTTGGAAATCTCCAGCATATATTTTTGAACCTAAAATACGAAAAGCTTTAAACATTGAAGATGATGAAATTTTAGCAGGTTTCTTATATTTAACTGATTTAGAAGAGCCAATGACAAAAGCCAAACGTAAGAATAGACATCTTATCTCAGAATACTAAATAATTAATCACAAAATGAAAGATATTAAATAAGGTCGAGGTAACAAATAAGAAATAAGCCATTGAATGGTACTCAAATTTCTTTACTTGTATCTCGACCTTTTAATATTATTTGCTAAATGTTTCGTCTAAAAATGATTCAACTTGTTCTGGTGATTTAGCATTAGCTGAATGTAAATGTGCTAATTTATCACCATTTTTAAATACTAAAATACTTGGAATTCCCATTACGTCATTTTCAGCAGTAACGTCTTCTAATTCATCACGGTTAACTGTATACCAATCATAATCTTTATATTTTTCGACGATTGGGTCAATCCACATATCCATAGCTTTACAATCTGGACACCAACCAGCTTCGAATTTAACGATGACAGGTTTGTCATTTTGAACTATGTTATTAAATTGTTCTGTAGTATTAATACTTTCCATTACAAAAGCCCCTTTTCATTTAATTAGTAAATTTATTATAACGGATGAAATTTCTTAAATAAAAAAATAAGCTTAAAAAGTAGAGCGTTTTATAAAATAACATGATATATTTGTGATAAGAGACAAAGGAGGCAAAACTCTATGATTAAATTTTATCAATATGCAAATTGTACTACTTGTAAAAAAGCAGCAAAATTCTTAGATGAGTATGGTGTTAGTTATGAACCAATCGATATCGTTCAACATACACCTACAAAAAACGAGTTTAAAGAAATTGTTGAAAAAACAGGTGTTGATACTAAAAAATTATTTAATACACATGGTGCTAAATACCGTGAATTAGATTTAAAAAATAAATTAGACGACCTAACAGATGATGAACGTTTTGAATTACTTTCATCAGACGGTATGTTAGTTAAACGTCCATTAGCTATATCTGGAAATAAAATCACATTAGGTTTTAAAGAAGAAGAATATAAAAATACTTGGTTGTAACACTTTTTTGAAGTTTATAGAAAGTGAACATTCATAATTATCAAAGACTAAAAAATATTAATTACATATTTAAAGCCGAATTTTAAAAGGTTTGAAATTTTTATATAATAGTTGATTGATAATAGTGGGTATGGCATCATTAAAATGTACTTAAAAATTAGGAGGGGATTTATCGTGGCAGTACCAAACGAATTTAAATACTCTAAAGAACATGAATGGGTTAAAGTTGAAGGAAACGTTGCAACAATCGGTATTACTGAATATGCACAAAACGAATTAGGCGATATCGTATTCGTTGAATTACCTGAAACTGATGATGAATTAAATGAAGGCGACACTTTCGGTAGTGTTGAATCTGTAAAAACTGTATCTGAATTATACGCTCCAATTAATGGTAAAGTATTAGAAGTAAATGAAGAATTAGAAGACAGTCCTGAATTTGTAAATGAATCACCATACGAAAAAGCATGGATGGTTAAAGTTGAAATCAGCGACGAAAGTCAACTTGATGAATTATTATCAGCAGACCAATACTCAGAAATGATTGGTGAATAATAACAATGAACTCCTCGATCTCGTATCAAGGAGTTTTTTTAGTTCCACTTCTAATTTTCAATTAGATTAGTGGAACTTATGCACTAGCAAAAGCTAGTGCGAACCGAAAAAAGAAAAATCTTTAGATTTTAGAAGCACTTATGCACTAGAGAAAACTAGTGCTACCCAATAATGATTGGTATCTATGCCTATAAATTAAAACTTGAAATAAAGTAAAAGTGTTACTTAATTAAAAACTAATAACACAGTAATACATAAAGTTAGTTTTAATTATGTAAGGAAAATATTAAGAGAAATTAAAGTTTAATGATATATGTTTGATAAATAACACTACAGTGGAAATATATAGTGATAGCTAATTATTGATTTTTCAAAGGGTGAATCATTATGACTATTGTGAATAAGGTAATTATTGTTGAAGGTAAATCAGATAAGAAAAGATTACAACAAGTCATTGCAGAACCAGTTAACATTATTTGTACGCATGGTACTATGAGTATTGATAAAATTGATGATATGATAGAGTCACTTTATGGCAAGCAAGTTTTCGTTTTAGCCGATTCCGATGATGAAGGTGATCGTATTAGAAAATGGTTTAAGCGATACTTGAGTGAGTGTGAACATATATTTGTAGATAAAACCTATTGTGAAGTAGCTAATTGTCCTAAAAATTATTTAGCAAATGTACTTACTAAACATGGTTTTAACTGTAAAAAAGAAAAGCCCCTCATGTCTAATTTAAAAACTGAAAGGTTAGTTTTAGTAAATGAATAAAGCAATAGAAGTAGATGATGTAACTGAAAATTTTGGTAAGGAAAGACACTTGATATTTGGATATACCCCAACTTGTGGGACTTGTAAAGTATCAGAAAGAATGCTGGATATCGCTAATGAAATATTAAATCTTCCAGTTAAAAAAATCGATTTGAATTTTCATCCGAAATTTAGTGAAGACCACCAAATTATGTCAGTACCAGTATTAATGTTAATGAATAAGGATAAAGAATCGAAAAGAATATATGCATTTAGATCAGTTCCTTATTTGTTAGAAAATTTAAAATAATGATTGACGAATTTCTACCTGGATGGTAGGATTAAATCAAATTAAATAATGCTTACACTCTTATCGAGAGAGGTGGAGGGATGTGCCCTACGAAGCCCGGCAACCGTCTAATATAGAAATGGTGCCAATTCACATAAAGTCAAACTTTAGAAGATGAGAGAAAGATATTTTTCAATGCTTTCTCTAACACCTTAAAGTTTAGAGAAAGCATTTTTTAATTGGTAGAAGTTAAACAAGGAGGCATTAACGTGATTGAGTTAAAACAATTAGTTAAACAATATCATACGAAAAACAAAGACGTACTTGCTGTAGATCACGTTGATTTAAATATTGAATCTGGTTCGATATTTGGCGTTGTCGGTTTTTCTGGAGCTGGAAAAAGTACATTGATTAGAATGTTTAATAATTTAGAAACTCCAACCTCAGGTGATGTTATTATCGATGGCGACAGTATTAGTAATTTAACTAAATCAGATTTACGTAAAAAGCGTCAAAAAGTGAGCATGATTTTCCAACACTTTAATTTATTATGGTCAAGAACCGTACTAAAAAATATCACATTTCCTTTAGAAATTGCTGGCGTTTCAAAAGGCGAAGCAAAAAGGAAGGCTAACGAACTTATTGAACTTGTAGGTTTAAAAGGCCGAGAAAATGCATATCCTTCTGAATTATCTGGAGGTCAAAAGCAAAGAGTAGGTATCGCTAGAGCATTAGCAAACGATCCAACTGTTTTACTTTGTGATGAGGCTACAAGTGCATTGGACCCTCAAACAACAGATGAGATACTTGATTTATTATTAAAAATACGAGAACGACAAAATTTAACTATCGTCTTAATCACACATGAAATGCATGTAATACGACGTATTTGTGATGAAGTTGCAGTAATGGAAAACGGACGTGTTATCGAGCAAGGCCAAGTAAGTCAAGTGTTTGAAAACCCACAACATGAAGTTACTAAACGTTTTGTTAAAGATGATTTAAACGATGATTTTGAAGAATCATTGGATGATTTAGAACCACTTAGTGAAGATTCTTACATAGTTAGATTAAACTTCAATGGCGAGAATACAACACAACCGATTGTTTCATATATTACTAAAAAACATAATGTTGATTTGAATATTTTAGAAGCTGATATCAAAAACACAAGAAATGGTACTTTAGGTTTCTTAGTCGTCCACATACCGCATATAAGTTCTGAAAATTTCGAAGATTTTAAATCTAATCTTGGTGAACAACATGTAAATGTGGAGGTGTTAAGACATGGATAATTCATTTAGTGATATTTTAAAAGAAATGGTCACAATGCCTAATGTGCAATGGCCAGATGTTTGGCAAGCCATAGTTGAAACACTTTATATGACTGTAGTATCAACTATTTTCGCATTTATTTTTGGATTAATTTTAGGTGTATTACTATTTTTATCAGCTAAGAGCGAATCTAAAACAGCAAGAGTCTTTTATTCAATTGTTTCATTCATAGTGAACTTATTTAGAGCAATTCCATTTATCATCTTAATCTTGTTATTAATACCATTTACAAGTGTAGTACTAGGAACTATTAGTGGACCAACGGGTGCATTACCTGCATTAATAATTGGTTCAGCACCATTCTATGCAAGATTAGTAGAAATAGCTTTCAAAGAAATAGACAAAGGGGTTATTGAAGCGGCTTGGTCAATGGGGGCAAATACTTGGACTGTAGTTAGAAAGGTATTACTTCCAGAAGCGATGCCAGCATTAGTATCTGGAATTACAGTAACAGCGATTGCTTTAGTAGGATCTACTGCAATTGCAGGTGTTATTGGAGCCGGTGGTTTAGGTAACTTAGCTTATTTAACTGGTTTTACTCGAAATCAAAATGATGTCATTTTAGTTTCAACAGTATTCATTTTAATTATTGTATTCATCATTCAATTTATTGGTGATTGGATTACAAATAAAATAGATAAACGCTAAAAAAGGGGAGAAATCAATGAAGAAAATCTTAGGTATTTTATTATTATTAACGTTGACTGTAGCACTTGCAGCTTGTGGTGGAAAAGGAAGCGATAAAACAATTAAAGTTGGAGCTTCACCAGCACCACATGCTGAGATTCTAGAAAAAGCTAAACCATTATTAGAGAAAAAAGGGTATAAATTAGATATCAAAACAATTAATGATTATACAACACCAAACAAATTATTAGATAAAGGCGAATTAGATGCCAACTTCTTCCAACATACACCTTACCTTAAAACTGAAAGTAAAGAAAAAGGCTATAAAATTGAATCAGCAGGTAACGTTGAGTTAGAACCAATGGCTGTTTATTCTAAAAAATATAAAAGCTTAAAAGATTTACCAAAAGGGGCAACAGTTTACGTTTCTAACAACCCAGCAGAACAAGGACGTTTCTTAAAATTCTTCGTAGATGAAGGTTTAATCAAAATTAAAAAAGGCGTTAAAATTGAAGATGCTAAATTTAGTGACATAACTGAAAATAAAAAAGATATTAAATTTAATAACAAACAATCAGCAGAATTTTTACCTAAAATTTATCAAAAACAAGATGCTGACGCTGTTATCATCAATTCAAACTATGCACTTGATCAAAAATTAAATCCTAAAAAAGATTCAATCGCATATGAAAAAGCTAAAGACAATCCATATGCTAACTTAATTGCAGTTAAAGATGGACATAAAGACGATAAGAAAATCAAAGCTTTAATGGAAGTATTACAATCTAAAGAAATTAGAGATTACATTAATAAAGAGTACGATGGTGCGGTTGTACCAGCAAAATAATTAGCATAATAATAAATCCTCAAGTCACTTTGACTTGAGGATTTTTGTGTGAATAAGAATTTAAAGATAGACCTAAACTCTTATTTACTATAAACGCATTAAGCCATTGATAAGCAGAATTAATGAAGCAATTAATAATAAAATAGAAGGTACGAATGTACTTTTGTTTTTGGAGTGGCGAGATAGTTGGGCTCTAATAATTAAAATAATAGCGATCAAAATTAAAATAGCACTAATACCATAAATGAAAATAGAAAACACTACAGATACCTCCTCGCCAATAGCGTAACATAACTATATATTTAATATACTCATATAATAAGTTGATAAAAAATAAAAGTATGTTTAATTTTTATAGGTCGTGGTATTTAATAATCATAACAATTGATAAGTATTTCAAGGAGGAATTCAAAATGGCTGAAGATAAATTCGAACAAGCAAAAGGTAATGTAAAAGAAACTGTAGGTAACGTTACTGACAATGAAAACCTTGAAAAAGAAGGTAAAGAAGATAAAGCTTCTGGTAAAGTGAAAGAAACAGTTAACAACGTTATTGATAAAGTTAAAGGTAATAAAGAAGATAAATAGATAATATTAAGGCTCTCTTACACATGATGTGTTTGAGAGCCTTTTTTGTTTTAATACTTTTTTACCTATATACTTTCTTCGTTTTTAGCAGTTATCTGACCAAGAATGTAACTAACGATAAAACCTATAATTAACGTTAGTATAGAGATTATCCATGTTACCAATGATGTCGGTATTCCAGGAAATACAGCATAAATAGATCCGATAACAAATCCGATAATTAATGCGAATGTTACGGTTGTATGATGATGTAATAAATACTGGATGAGTTTACTAGAGATTAAAAATCCAGACAATATACCTAAACCTACTATTAAAAGTATTGGTAAAGCATCGAAATTAAATTTTACTAGTTCTGATATAGCAAACATAACCGTCCCGTATGCTCCGAAAATAAGTAACATAAATGACCCTGATATACCTGGAAGAAGCATTGCACTAGAAGCACATATACCTGCAATATAATATTTAATAATAAGACTAGTATTTAAAGATAATGTCTCTCCTGCGTGTTTGTCTCCACTATTTAATAAAGTCATGATGACTAGTAATGCGATGCCTATTAAAACGACAATATAATGTTTCGTTTTAAAAGTTGTTTTGAAATGTGACACTTTAAGAAGGTAGGGAATGATGCCAATAATTAAACCAGTAAAAAAGAACATAGTAGGAACTTCGTGCGCACTTAAAAGGTAGTTGAATAAATTACTTAAA
This sequence comes from Staphylococcus pasteuri, assembly GCF_003970495.1. Classification (GTDB taxonomy): domain Bacteria; phylum Bacillota; class Bacilli; order Staphylococcales; family Staphylococcaceae; genus Staphylococcus; species Staphylococcus pasteuri. The sequence continues at coordinate 16,092 of NZ_RXWW01000084.1, read as the reverse complement.
ATACCTATAGCTAATAGCATACCAATTACAATAGGTAATAAAAATTTAAAGCTAGGCCAAAATCTTTTCGAAAATAAACCACTTATTGAACTGATAAAGCCATCATAAATACCTAGCAAAAGTGCAATCGTTCCACCACTGACTCCTGGCACTAAATCACTTGTACCCATGCCAAATCCTTTAATCAAATTTAACCATTTGAAGTTTTTCATTAATGACTCCTTTCTTAACCTGTAAGGTTAAAGTGAATCATATCATAATTATTGATTTAAAGTTAAATAAATCTACTATTTGTCTAAAAAATGGCTATTGAGAAATTAACGGTTTTCGTTATCATTTGAAATAACATTAAACTATAGATAAAAATAATTTTTTAAAAGAATTACTCTAATTTATCGGTTTAAAAAGTTTATATTAACCTGTAAGTACGTTATAATATAGTAGATTGAAAATTCCAAAGGCTTTTTGACTATAGATTAAAATTATTATAAACTATTTAAGAAAACTTTATATTTTATGGAGGGAATATAAATGTCATCAACATTAGAAATTAAAGACCTACACGTGTCTATTGAAGATAAAGAAATTTTAAAAGGCGTTAATTTAACAATTAATACTGGGGAAATTCATGCCATTATGGGACCAAATGGTACAGGTAAATCAACATTATCATCTGCAATTATGGGTCATCCAAGCTATGAAGTAACAAAAGGTGAAGTGTTACTTGATGGTGTTAATATTTTAGAACTTGAAGTTGATGAAAGAGCAAAAGCTGGATTATTCCTAGCAATGCAATATCCTTCAGAAATCACTGGTGTAACAAACGCCGATTTCATGCGTTCAGCAATTAATGCAAAACGTGAAGAAGGTCAAGAAATTAACTTAATGCAATTCATCAAAAAATTAGATAAAGAAATGGATTTCTTAGACATTGATCAAGACATGGCTCAACGTTACTTAAATGAAGGTTTCTCAGGCGGAGAGAAAAAACGTAATGAAATCTTACAATTAATGATGTTAGAACCTAAATTTGCTATTTTAGATGAAATTGACTCAGGTTTAGATATTGACGCTTTAAAAGTAGTGTCTAAAGGTATCAATCAAATGCGCGGAGAAGACTTCGGTGCATTAATGATTACGCACTATCAACGTTTACTAAACTACATCACACCTGACAAAGTACATGTTATGTATGGTGGTAAAGTTGTTAAATCTGGTGGACCAGAATTAGCAAAACGCCTTGAAGAAGAAGGTTATGAATGGGTTAAAGAAGAATTTGGTGCTACTGAATAGTCGAGATTAATCTATCGATTTAAAGCTCGTTGAGATGTTCGTATAAATGATGAAACTGAACATTGAATTATTAATACTATTTCATCAAGTGGGAGGATAAGAGTTATGACAACTGAAACTTTGAACATTTCTGAAGAACAACTTGTTGATTATTCAAAAGCGCACAATGAACCTTCTTGGATGACTGAACTACGTAAAGAAGCGTTGAAATTAACAGAAACTTTAGAAATGCCAAAACCTGACAAAACTAAATTAAGAAAATGGGACTTTGATACGTTTAAACAACATCACACAGAAGGTAATGTTTATCAAAGTTTATCAGAATTACCAGAATCAGTTAAAAAAATTATCGATGTTGAAAACACTGAGAATTTAATTATTCAACATAATAATGATTTAGCATACACACAAGTTTCTGAACAAGCCAAAAATGATGGTGTCATCATTGAAGGTTTATCAGAAGCACTTGTTAATCATAGTGAATTAGTACAAAAATATTATATGAAAGATGCTGTAAATGTAGATGAACATCGTATTACAGCATTACACACTGCATTAATGAATGGTGGCGTATTTGTATACGTTCCTAAAAATGTCGTAGTTGAACATCCAGTTCAATATGTTGTTTTACATGACGATGAAAATGCAAGTTTTTATAATCATGTTATTATTGCTACTGAACAAAGTGCTGAAGTAACTTATGTAGAAAACTATTTATCTAATGCAAGTGGTGAAGGAAATCAAATTAATATTGTTTCAGAAGTAATTGCTGGGGCAAATTCTAATATCACATATGGTTCTGTAGATTATTTAGATAAAGGTTTCACTGGACATATCATTAGAAGAGGTACTACTGAAGCAGACGCTGCCATCAATTGGGCATTAGGTTTAATGAACGAAGGTAGCCAAATTATTGATAATACAACTAACTTAATAGGTGATCGTTCTACAAGTGAATTAAAATCAGTTGTAGTCGGTACAGGTGATCAAAAAATCAACTTAACTTCTAAAATTGTTCAATATGGTAAAGAAACAGATGGTTATATTTTAAAACATGGTGTAATGAAAGAAAATGCATCATCAGTATTTAATGGTATCGGTCATATCAAACATGGTGGTACTAAATCAATTGCTAACCAAGAGTCTCGTGTATTAATGTTATCAGAAAATGCTCGTGGAGATGCGAACCCTATTTTACTAATCGATGAAGACGACGTAGAAGCAGGTCACGCAGCATCTGTTGGACGTGTTGATCCAGAACAACTTTACTATTTAATGAGCCGTGGTATTTCTAGAAGAGAAGCTGAACGTTTAGTTATACATGGTTTCTTAGATCCAGTAGTAAGAGAATTACCAATTGAAGACGTAAAACGTCAATTAAGAGAAGTTATCGAACTTAAAGTTTCTAAATAGATTTAAAGTAAGAGATTTTTAATTAAAGAAGGGTCGTGAATAAAGTGGCCGAACATTCATTTGACGTTAATGAAATAATCAAAGATTTTCCGATTTTAGAACAACAAGTTAATGGCAAACGTTTAGCATATCTTGATTCAACAGCGACAAGCCAAACACCAGTACAAGTTTTAAATGTGTTAGATGATTACTATAAACGCTATAACTCTAACGTTCATAGAGGTGTTCATACGTTGGGTTCATTAGCAACTGACGGTTATGAAAGTGCACGTGAAACAGTTAGACGTTTTATTAATGCTAAATATTTTGAGGAAATCATTTTTACAAGAGGAACTACGGCTTCTATTAATATTGTTGCACATAGTTATGGTGATGCTAATGTCGATGAAGGCGATGAAATTGTTGTTACTGAGATGGAACATCACGCTAATATTGTTCCATGGCAACAGTTAGCTAAACGTAAAAACGCATCATTAAAATTCATCCCTATGACAGAACAAGGTGAATTAAATATCGAGGACATTAAAGCCACAATTAACGACAAAACTAAAATTGTAGCTATTGCCCATGTATCTAACGTTCTAGGTACAATCAATGATGTAAAAACCATAGCCGAAATTGCTCACCAACATGGTGCGGTGATTAGTGTAGATGGTGCTCAAGCAGCTCCTCACATGGCTCTAGATATGCAAGATATTGACGCTGACTTTTATAGCTTTAGTGGGCATAAAATGTTAGGGCCTACAGGTATCGGTGTTTTATATGGCAAACGTGATTTATTAAAAGATATGGAACCCGTCGAGTTTGGTGGAGATATGATTGATTTTGTAAGTAAATATGATGCTACTTGGGCTGATTTACCAACAAAATTTGAAGCTGGTACACCATTAATTGCACAAGCAATTGGTTTAGCTGAAGCAATTCGTTATATTCAACAATTAGGATTCGAAGCAATTCATCAACATGAAAAAGAATTAACAGAATACGCCTACGAACAAATGTCTAATATTGAAGGCTTAGATATTTATGGGCCACCTAAAGATCGACGTGCAGGTGTCATTACGTTTAATCTAACAGACATTCACCCACACGATGTAGCAACAGCAGTTGATACTGAAGGTGTAGCAGTGAGAGCTGGACATCATTGTGCACAACCATTAATGAAATGGTTAGGCGTTTCTTCTACAGCTAGAGCAAGTTTTTATATTTATAATAATAAGCAAGACATCGACCAATTAGTATATGCATTGAAACAAACGAAGGAGTTTTTCTCATATGAATTTTAATAATTTAGATCAACTTTATCGATCTGTAATTATGGATCATTATAAAAATCCTAGAAACAAAGGCGTATTAGATAATGGCTCGATGACTGTTGATATGAATAACCCTACTTGTGGTGATCGTATTCGACTTACATTTGATATAGAAGATGGCGTTATAAATGATGCTAAATTTGAAGGCGAAGGTTGTTCAATTTCTATGTCTAGTGCTTCTATGATGACTGAAGCAGTAAAAGGTCATACGTTAGCTGAAGCTATGCAAATGAGTCAAGAATTTACTAAGATGATGCTAGGTGAAGATTACGAAATTACTGAAGAAATGGGAGACATTGAAGCATTACAAGGTGTTTCTCAATTCCCTGCAAGAATAAAATGTGCCACTTTAGCTTGGAAAGCACTCGAAAAAGGAACAGTCGAAAAAGAAGGTAAGACAGAAGGGACAACAGAAGATTAATAGTTATGTTTCTTAATGACATAACGGGTAAACAATAACTAGATATCAATGATGTTGGCTTTTTACTTTCGATAATCATTGTTATAATATGATGATAATTTTATACTTGTAATCAAAAATCTCGCGCATGACGTTTAAATATATATAAGGAGTGATTGAAATGGCTAAAAAAGCACCTGATGTTGGGGATTATAAATATGGTTTCCACGACGAAGATGTTTCCATTTTCAGATCAGAACGAGGTCTAACTGAAAATATAGTTAGAGAAATTTCTAAAATGAAAGATGAACCAGAATGGATGTTAGATTTCCGTTTGAAAGCTTTAAAATTATTCTATAAAATGCCAATGCCTCAATGGGGTGGCGACTTATCAGAATTAAACTTTGATGATATTACTTATTATGTAAAACCATCAGAACACACTGAGCGTTCATGGGATGAAGTACCTGAAGAAATCAAACGTACATTTGATAAATTAGGTATTCCTGAAGCTGAGCAAAAATATTTAGCAGGTGTTTCTGCACAATATGAATCAGAAGTTGTTTACCATAATTTGGAAAAAGAATTAGAAGAAAAAGGAATTATCTTCAAAGATACTGACAGTGCATTACGTGAAAACGAAGACTTATTCCGTGAATACTTCGCTTCTGTTATTCCAGCTGCAGATAATAAATTTGCGGCGTTAAACTCAGCTGTATGGTCAGGTGGATCATTCATTTACGTTCCTAAAAACGTTAAATTAGATACACCATTACAAGCATACTTCCGTATTAACTCTGAAAATATGGGTCAATTCGAACGTACTTTAATCATTGCTGATGAAGGTGCTTCAGTAAACTACGTTGAAGGTTGTACTGCACCAGTTTATACAACAAGTTCATTACACTCAGCTGTAGTTGAAATTATTGTCCATAAAGATGCACACGTCCGTTATACTACAATTCAAAACTGGGCAAACAATGTTTATAACTTAGTTACTAAACGTACATTTGTTCATGAGAATGGTAATATGGAATGGGTTGATGGTAACTTAGGTTCTAAATTAACTATGAAATACCCTAACTGTGTATTATTAGGTGAAGGTGCGAAAGGTAGTACATTATCTATCGCATTTGCTGGTAAAGGACAAGTACAAGACGCTGGAGCTAAAATGATTCATAAAGCACCAAATACGTCTTCAACAATTGTTTCTAAATCTATTTCTAAAAACGGTGGTAAAGTAATCTATCGTGGTATTGTTCATTTTGGACGTAAAGCTAAAGGTGCACGTTCAAACATTGAATGTGACACATTAATTTTAGATAATGAATCAACTTCAGATACAATCCCTTATAATGAAGTATTTAACGACAATATTTCATTAGAGCACGAAGCTAAAGTATCTAAAGTTTCAGAAGAACAATTATTCTACTTAATGAGTCGTGGTATCTCAGAAGAAGAAGCGACTGAAATGATTGTTATGGGATTCATTGAACCATTCACTAAAGAACTACCAATGGAATATGCGGTAGAAATGAATAGATTAATTAAATTCGAAATGGAAGGCAGTATCGGCTAACTTCCTCTACTAACATCAAGCTATTTTACGTATAGGTATAATAGCTTGGTGTTTTTTTAGTTACTAATTTATGATTTGTTTAAATTTAGTATGAAATTAAATAGCAAATAGAAGTGGATAATAAATTGACTAAACTCTATTTATTGTCCACTTTTTATGATTCATGGTTACTCACAGAAGTTGAATATTATATTAATTAAAGCAGCATATTGTAATAGTTTACAAAAGTTTGTTCAGGGGAATAAATTTATAATTCAATATTTATATAATTATTATGAACGGGGAGCATGCTTCATGATTATAGCTATCATATTTTTAATTTTATTATCATTTTTCTTTTCAGGAAGTGAAACTGCATTAACTGCAGCAAATAGAACAAAATTTCAAGCTGAAGCCAAAAATGGAGATAAAAAATCACAGGGATTATCCCGACTATTAGATAAACCAACTGAATTTATTACTACTATATTGATAGGTAATAATGTTGCAAATATCATTTTACCTACATTAGTAACAATTTTGGCAATTAACATTGGCGTCAATGTGGGTATAGCATCTGCTGTAATTACTGTTGTCATTATTTTGGTATCTGAAGTTATTCCTAAATCAATCGCAGCAACATTTCCAGATAAAATATCAAGATTGGTTTATCCAGTTATTAATATTTTAGTTATTATACTTAAACCAATAACTAAAATATTAAATGCTATTACAGATAGTATTAATAAATTATTGTCAAAAGGACAAAAGGAACAAAGTAAGTATTCTAAAGAAGAAATAAGAACAATGTTAATGATTGCAGGACGTGAGGGTGCATTCAATGAAACAGAACAAAATCGACTCAAAGGTGTACTAGATTTTGAAAACTTAAAGGTCAAAGATGTTGATACGACACCTAGAGTGAATGTCGTTGCATTTCCCAAAACTACGTCATTTGATGAGGCATATGAAACGGTAATGAATGAACCATATACAAGGTATCCAATATATGATGAAGATATAGATGATATTGTAGGCGTATTCCATTCTAAGTATTTATTAGCATGGAGTAAGAAAAAATATGAATCAATCACAAAATTTTCATCAAAACCATTATTCGTGAATGAACATAATAAAGCTGAATGGGTACTTAGAAAAATGACAGTATCAAGAAAGCATTTAGCTATAGTATTAGATGAATTTGGTGGTACTGATGGCATAGTATCTCATGAAGATTTAATAGAGACATTGCTAGGTATGGAAATAGAAGATGAGTTAGATAAAGAGGAAGAAGAAAAGTTAAAGAAACAAACATTTCCAAATAGAAATAGAAAATAATTAGTAAGAGTTGGTGAATCAAATGTGGAATAATAATCAATTAACGAGAACATTACAGATTCAATATCCTATTATTCAAGCTGGTATGGCAGGTAGTACGACCCCATCTTTAGTAGCAACTGTTAGTGAAAAAGGTGGATTAGGAACGATTGGTGCGGGTTATTTTAGCATTGAAAAGTTAGAAAGTGAAATTCAAACAGTTAAATCATTAACAAAACAACCATTTGGTGTGAATCTATTTGTACCTAAAGAAAACACAGGTGTCAACCCAGACCAAATTGAACATATGAATGCATGGTTGAAACCATATAGAAGAGCGTTTCATTTAGAAGAACCTGTGGTTAATATTGAGGAAAGCCAAAAATTTAAAGATGCTGTAAATAAAGTTATTGAATATAAAGTTCCAGTATGTAGCTTTACCTTTGGAATTCCTGATCATCAAATTATCGAGAAACTAAAAGAAAATAATGTAATATTAATTGGTACAGCTACAACAGTAGAAGAAGCTATAGAAAATGAAAAAGCTGGTATGGATATTGTTATAGCCCAAGGTAGTGAAGCGGGAGGACATCGAGGATCATTTTTACGTTTAGGGGATAGTGAAGAGCCAATGATTGGAACGATGTCATTGGTACCTCAAGTTGTTGATCACGTGTCGATACCTGTAGTTGCTGCAGGAGGTATAATGGATGAAAGAGGTCTATTAGCAAGTATTATGTTAGGTGCTCAAGGTGCACAAATGGGTACGGCCTTCTTAACTTCTAATGAAAGCGGAGCTAATGATTTACTAAAAGAAGCCATATTAAATAGTAAAGAAACAGATACCATCGTAACCAATGTGTTTAGCGGTAAAAATGCACGTGGTATTAATAATCAATTCGTTAAAGAAATGAGTCAATATCAAGGTGAAATTCCTGAATATCCAATACAAAATCAACTGACAAATCAAATTCGTAAAACTGCAGTACAGCAAGGCGAAAGTGAATTAACTCATATATGGAGTGGACAATCACCACGTCTAGCTAAAAAACAAAAAGCAGAAGAATTAATGGATCGTATAATTAATCAAATAAACCTAATAGCAAAGAACTTAAAATAAAATATCACTACGATTTTATAAGTCTAGTGACATATACACGTTAAGTTAAGCTAGGTTGTTCTACCGATTATAGCCTGAGACATACATCATTGTCGCAGGCTATTTAATTTTCGATTGTAATTTTATTATGGTACACCAATTAATAAGAATCTGTAAATTTCGTATTGATAAAGTGAATTGCGAATTTATTCTGTGGTATCATAAGTTTGGTGATATAAATGATAAATATAGGTCTAACTGGTTGGGGAGATCATGATACGTTATACGAAGATTTAGAGAGAAAAACCGATAAACTTAAAACATATGCAAGTCACTTTCCAATAGTTGAACTAGATGCATCTTATTATGCAATTCAACCAGAAAGAAATATTCAAAAATGGATAAATGAAACACCAAAACGATTTCAATTTGTAGTTAAAATTCATCAAGCATTAACATTGCATGCAGATTTTAGAGATTTTGCAGAAACACGTCAAGAATTGTTTGATAAGTTTAAAGAAATGTTAAAGCCATTACAAGAAAATGAAAAATTAGCTATGGTTTTGGTGCAATTTCCACCTTGGTTCGATTGTTCAAGTCAAAACATTAAATATATTTTATATGTGAAACAACAATTAAAAGATTTTCCTATATGTGTTGAATTTAGACATCAATCTTGGTTTAATGAAAGATTTAAAGAAGAGACATTAACATTTTTGACTGAACATCAAATTATTCATGCTGTTGTTGATGAACCACAAGTCAAAGATGGAAGTATCCCATTAGTAAATAGAATAACTAGCGATATTGCTTTTGTAAGATATCATGGTAGGAACGTACATGGTTGGACTAAAAAAGATATGACAGATCAAGAATGGCGAGATGTAAGATACTTATATAATTATAATGACCAAGAATTATATGACTTAGCACAAAAGGTTAAAATTTTAGAACAAAAAGCTAAAAAGGTTTATGTTGTTTTTAATAACAATTCAGGTGGTCATGCCGCACAAAATGCAAAAACATATCAAGATATGCTTGACATTGACTATGAAGGTTTAGCACCACAACAATTAAAACTATTTTAAGAGGCGAAACAAGTATGTTATTGACAATTATTTTATTAATTATTATTGGTGGTCTATCTGCTATTATTGGTTCAATTGTAGGTATTGGTGGCGGAATCATTATTGTTCCTACACTTGTCTATTTAGGAGTAGATCATAATATTTTACACGGTATTACTACTCAAATAGCAATAGGTACTTCTTCAGTTATACTTATTGTTACAGGTTTATCATCTTCTTTAGGCTATTTAAAAACTAAACAAGTAGATATTAAAAATGGCTCTATTTTTTTATTTGGTTTATTACCAGGTTCATTATTAGGTTCTTTTTTGAGTCAATTTTTAACATTAAAATCATTTAACCTTTATTTTGGGATATTTATGATATTGGTTGCTATTTTATTAATAGTAAGACACAAAATTAAGCCTTTTAAAGTTTTTAATAAGCCACAATATGAAAAGACCTATATTGATGCAGAAGGTAAAACCTATCATTATAGTGTTCCACCTTTAATAGCATTTGTCGCAACTTTATTCATAGGTATCCTTACTGGACTATTTGGTATTGGTGGTGGTGCATTAATGACTCCGTTAATGTTAATTGTTTTTAGATTTCCACCACATGTTGCTGTTGGTACAAGTATGATGATGATATTTTTCTCAAGTGTAATGAGTTCAATCGGACATATTATACAAGGACATGTTGCTTGGGATTATTCAATAGTATTAATTATTTCAAGTTATATAGGTGCTAAAATAGGTGTTAAGGTAAATCATTCAATCAAGTCTGATACAGTGGTAACATTATTACGTACAGTGATGTTATTAATAGGTGCTTACTTAATCATCAAATCAATTATTTAAATTAATTGTTAATAGCATAATCTACTATAAAAGTTATTACTCGATAGATTACGTATAGACTTATCAAAACAAATAGAAAAGGGGGAAGTACTGTGAAGTTAACTATTTATCATACAAATGATATTCATAGTCATCTTAATGAATATGCACGTATCCAATCTTATATTGCAGAACATCGTTCCCAACTTCAACATCCCTCACTATATTTAGATATAGGTGATCATGTTGATTTATCAGCACCGATTACCCAAGCTACATTAGGTAAAAAGAATATAGAACTTCTTAATGAGGCGCAATGTGATATTGCGACAATTGGAAACAACGAAGGCATGACCATTTCGCATGAAGCCTTACAAAATTTATATACCGATGCTCAATTTAAAGTAATTTGTGCAAATTTATTTGATGAAGAAGGACATTTACCTAACCACATGTCTTCATCTTATATAAAGGAAATCAACGGAGTACGAATTTTATTTGTTGCTGCTACAGCTCCATTTACGCCGTTTTATAGAGCATTAGATTGGGTAGTAACTGATCCATTAGAAGCTATTAAAGATGAAATTAATGATCATAAAGATCAATATGATATTTTGATAGTGATGAGCCACGTTGGTGTGTTCTTTGATGAAAAATTATGTCAGGAAATACCTGAAATAGATTTAATACTTGGAAGTCACACGCATCACTATTTTGAACATGGAGAAATGAATAATGGAGTATTAATGGCTGCAGCAGGTAAATATGGACATTTTTTAGGTGAAGTAAATTTAGATATTGAAGATAAAAAGGTAACTAGTAAGACGGCTTGTTTGCATCCATTAGAACAATTGCCTCAAGTTGAAACAGATTTTGATAGTGAAGGCAAAGCATTAATGAGTAAACCAGTAGTCAACCATCCTATCAAATTAGAAAATAAAACAGATGTTATCACAAAAACGTCTTATTTATTAGCTGAAAGTGTCTATGAATTTACGAATGCAGATTGTACAATTATAAATGCTGGTTTAATAGTTAAAGGACTAGATTCTGACGAAATTACCGAATTTGATATTCATCAAATGTTACCTCATCCTATTAATGTAGTTAGAGTTAAATTAACAGGTGAAGAATTAAAAAAAGTAATTATTAAAAGTCAGAAACAAGAATACATGCATGAACATGCACAAGGTCTTGGATTTCGAGGGGATATCTTTGGAGGATATGTATTATATAACATAGGTTTTATCGAATCAGAAGGTCGCTACTTTATAAATGGAAATGAAATTCAAGATAATCAATCATACGTATTAGGTACAGTTGATATGTACACGTTTGGTAGATATTTTCCAATGTTAAAAGGACTTCCAACAGAATATATTATGCCAGAATTTTTAAGAGATATATTCGAACAAAAGTTACTACAATTTTAAAATAACTGTAGATTAGATTTTATTTTATGATTAATTTCGTTATAATAACATAAAGAGAGATTAAACAGGAGGGTATGCGTTGTTATGGCTACTAAAAATGAGGAAATACTACGAAAACCGGATTGGTTGAAAATTAAGCTGAACACGAACGAGAATTATACTGGCCTTAAGAAAATGATGCGTGAAAAGAATTTACACACTGTTTGCGAAGAAGCAAAGTGTCCAAATATACATGAGTGTTGGGGAGAAAGACGTACAGCTACATTTATGATTTTAGGTGCTGTATGTACACGTGCATGTCGTTTCTGTGCAGTTAAAACTGGTTTACCTAATGAATTAGATTTAAATGAACCAGAACGTGTAGCAGAATCAGTTGAATTAATGAATTTAAAACACGTTGTTATTACAGCAGTTGCACGTGATGATTTACGTGATGCAGGTTCAAACGTTTATGCTGAAACAGTTAGAAAAGTTAGAGCAAGAAACCCATTCACTACAATTGAAATTTTACCTTCAGACATGGGTGGAGATTATGAAGCATTAGAAACATTAATGGCTTCTAAACCTGATATCTTAAATCATAATATTGAAACAGTTCGTCGTTTGACACCAAGAGTTCGTGCTCGTGCAACTTATGATAGAACATTAGAATTCTTACGTCGTTCTAAAGAATTACAGCCAGATATTCCTACAAAATCAAGTTTAATGGTTGGCTTAGGGGAAACAATGGAAGAAATTTATGAAACAATGGATGATTTACGTGCCAATGATGTAGATATTTTAACAATTGGTCAATATTTACAACCATCTCGTAAACATTTAAAAGTTGAAAAATACTACACACCATTAGAATTCGGTAAAATGAGAAAAGTAGCTATGGATAAAGGCTTCAAACATTGTCAAGCTGGACCGTTAGTACGTAGTTCTTACCATGCAGATGAACAAGTTAACGAAGCTGCCAAAGAAAGACAACGTCAAGGTGAAGAGCAATTAAATAGTTAATAATATACAATCTGTAGAGCCACTTTTTTATGAAAATAAATAAAGTGGTTCTTATTTTTACTAAATAGTTTAAAGATTTGAATGAAAATATATAGTGTTGTTAAAATAGCGATATAATATATCGTGAAATAGATTAGGTGAAATTATGATAAAAGTAGAGCAACAGTATTTTGAATTAATAGAAGATTATAGAGATTGTTTTGATGAAGAAATATTCGCAAATAGATACTCTGATATTTTAGATAAATATGACTATGTAGTAGGAGATTTTGGTTATGACCAATTAAGATTAAAAGGTTTCTTTAAGGATACTAATAAAAAAGCAGAAATTAGTAAAAGATTCTCTAGTATACAAGATTATTTATTAGAATATTGTAATTTTGGATGTCCCTATTTTGTAGTTAAACATTTATCAGAAAATGAAGTGAAACAACAAGCAGAAGACTTAACCGTTATTGATCAAGATGATAAATTACATGATGTCAAAATACAACCAACTATCCAAGATACTGAAAAGTGATTTATCAATTTTAATTAATAATAACAAATATAAAAAATCTCCCTTCAAATACATTAACGTACTTGGAGGGAGATTTACTTTTAATTTATATCAAAATTATTATTGAATCACTTCATTAAGGTATTCAATGATTTCATCGCCTTCTTCTTCAGATACACCTAAAATATGAGCGATATAACCTTCTTCTTCAATATCATCAGATCCAATAATACCAAATTTATTAGTTTGCATATTTAATACCAAAGTTTTACCATAATGTCGATCGGTTTGAACGAGCATTAAGTCATATCGACTATGTTCACCAACAAATCCAACAAATTGAACTTGGCTTTGTTCTTCATCATCATATAAATACATATCAATCATTTGTAGAACCCCTTTAAACGAAATATACTACGCCTAAGTATAACGACAAATGAAGTGTACTGCAAAATTATGATATTATAAAGTTAATAAGAGGTGATTAGGAAATGTATTTTGTAGATAAAGATAAACTTTCAGAAAAACTAAATTACTTAAGACAATTAACAGAGGATTATACTCAAAACAAAGATAATCATTATGCTTTTGAAAGAATCGCACAAATGTTAATTGAATCATCAGTAGATATTGGAAATATGATTATTGATGGATTTATTCTAAGAGATCCAGGTAACTATAAAGACGTGATTGATATTTTAGAATTAGAAAATGTTATTTCTAAAGAAACTCAAGAAAATATTAATAAAACTGTAGATGTAAGAAAGCAATTTGCACATAACTATATTCAACTTGATACTAATGAAATTGAACCGTTATTTGATCAAGCAATACCTTACTACAAACAATTTATTGATGAAGTTATTCAATTTTTAAATAATGAAAATGTTCCAATTACTGCATTTGGCAAAGGAGAGAACAAATAGTGAAGCAATACAAGGCATATTTAATAGATTTAGATGGGACGATGTATAAAGGAACTGATGAAATTGATGGTGCAAGTCAATTTATCGATTATTTAAATGAACATCAAATTCCACATCTATATGTAACAAATAATTCTACCAAGACGCCAGATCAAGTTGCAGATAAATTGCATGAAATGAATATCGACGCAACACCTGATGAAATTGTTACATCAGCTTTAGCAACAGCAGATTATATTTCTGAACAATCTCCAGGTGCATCTGTCTATATGTTAGGCGGTGAAGGTCTACATTCTGCATTGACTGAAGCGGGTCTAGTAGTTAAAAATGATGAAAATGTTGATTATGTTGTTATCGGACTTGATGAAAATGTTACTTATGAAAAGCTTGCTATAGCAACACTTGCTGTCAGAAAAGGAGCAACATTTATTTCAACAAATCCTGATGTTTCTATACCAAAAGAAAGAGGTTTCTTACCAGGTAATGGTGCAATTACAAGTGTGGTATCAGTATCTACAGGAGTACAACCACAGTTTATTGGTAAACCAGAAACGATAATTATGAATAAATCTTTAGAACTATTGCAACTTAATAAAGAAGAAGTGGCCATGGTTGGAGACTTGTATGATACAGATATTATGTCTGGTATAAACGTTGGTATCGATACTATTCATGTTCAAACAGGTGTGACTACACTAGAAGAAATTCAGACAAAAGATATTCCACCAACATATTCTTTTAAAGATTTAAATGAAACAATTGTTGAATTAACAAATTAACTTGGTGAGAGGGGCTCAAAGATTGAACAAAATTGTTGTAACACGTCAAATTCCTCAAAAGTTTATAGCACAGTTAGAAGAAATTGCAGAAGTCGAAGTATGGAATGAAGAATTTATACCCATGCCTAGAGAAAAATTCTTATTATCTATCAAAGATGCAACAGCTTGTTTTGTTACTT
>NZ_RXWW01000084.1:0-935 GCF_003970495.1 Staphylococcus pasteuri | reverse complement strand
ATGGCTGTTGGTTTCGATAATATAGATATTGATGTTGCCAAACAAAAAGGTGTCACTGTGACTAATACACCAGAAGTTTTAACTGAAACGACTGCGGAATTAGGTTTTACACTTATGTTAGCAACTGCTCGTCGCATTGTAGAAGCTGAACAATATATTCAAGAAGGACAATGGAAAAGTTGGGGGCCATATTTATTATCTGGTAAAGACGTATATGGTTCAACTGTTGGTATTTTTGGTATGGGAGATATTGGTAAGGCTTTTGCTAAACGTTTGAAAGGCTTTAATACTAAGATTTTATATCATAATCGTTCAAGACAAGAAGCGACTGAAAACGAATTAGGTGCTACATGGGTTTCATTTGATGAATTACTTGAAGAAAGTGACTTTGTGGTATGTACTGCACCTTTAACAGATGAAACCAAACATAAATTTAATGCATCCGCATTTGAAAAAATGAAATCTGATTCAATATTTATCAATATTGGTAGAGGTGCCATTGTAAATGAAGAAGATTTAGTAAATGCTTTAAACAAAGGACAGTTATTAGCATGCGGTTTAGACGTGTTAGAACAAGAACCAATTGCTATGGATCATCCACTATTAAAAATGCCTAATGCTGTGATTCTTCCACACATTGGTAGTGCATCTGAAAATACACGGAATAATATGATTCAATTATGCGTGGATAATATTAAAGCAGTATTAAATAATAAATCTGCAATTACCCCAGTAAATTCATAGTTTTAATTATAATTTAAGCTTATCTATTTAGTTTAATTAAATAGATAGGCTTTTTATTATGTTTAAAATAGCTCAATCTAACAATTTTGTTATACCGTCTGTAATTGTTTAATTACAATGTAAGATTTAAAATAATATTATTCAATAAGTAATATGCTCATACTATATTTATAGCTTACGCAACTTGGAGT
>NZ_RXWW01000083.1:1602-3664 GCF_003970495.1 Staphylococcus pasteuri | reverse complement strand
ATAAAGTAATTATTAATACATATATCATATTTTATATTTTTATAAAACTAACTTTTATTAATTTTCTATATTTGATAATGTAAAATTAGATATTTGATAATTATATATTTTGGAGGTAATTATGTTTAAAATTCATGATGATGCTTATATTAAAAGAACTATAAGATTTTTAGTTATAACATTAATAATTATTTTATTTACTTTTATCTTAGCCATTATATTTAGCCCTTCAACTGAAACCATAAAAAATTTATCCAAAGGTATCCCCGATAATGTTGCCAATGCAGTAGGTTTACAAAAAGTTTGGGAATACATAATAAATAATGGTTTTAAAGTTCCTTTTCAAATGCTAATACTAGCTATCATTCCAATCCCTTTTTTGTATTACTTAAATATTATACACACTGCAATACCGCCTGCTATAGCTCTTGGCTTTGTAATTAATTTTGATATTTATAAAGGAAGTATGATAACTATATCTTCGATTCCTCATTTCTTCGTTGAAATATTAGCATTTTGCGTTGTTGCTAGTGGACTTGTTAAAGTTAACCAATCTATATGTAGAAAATTCACTAACTTATTTAGAAAGATTAAAAAAGAAAATATATCCTTTAAATTGTCTATAATCAATTTATTGAAAATATATATATTTATTGCTTTACCTTTATATGTAATAGCAGCTTTTTTTGAAAATTATTTATCGAAATTAATATTTGACTTACTAACCTAAAATAATCAGCCCATTATCAGTAATAGTGGGCTGGTTTCTATCGCAAAAATTCACCTGTATCATCTACAAATATAAGTAATGTCATGCTCACATTTTCATTATCTGTATATATAATGTTATTACATTTCGAGTAGATCACAAACTTCTTATCAATTATCCGTTTTATCAATTACTTCAATCGTTTCCAGATGTTCATTGTTTACGCGACTCTTTCTTCTCTTGTCAAGATATCCTTAACTAAACTCCCTTTAATTCTCTTTTCAACTACTATTAAAAATTTATATACAGGTACATTTTGATAAATGTATAAACTTAACATTTGATAACATTGTACAATGCTAATCCAAACAGTAGTAGGATTCAAATATTTATTAATATCTATCCTTATATTGTTTATCTATCTCAATTATTGTCACTTTTATAAATACAAGAATATTAAATTCACCTATTCAGTTAATCAAATAATCTAGTGAAGTTATAAACTCTGTTTATATTAAAATTCATGTTATTTAACATCTATTCACTTTTTGTGAACTCAAAAACAAAAAGCCCACAACTACATAGGTTGCAGGCTTAATAATGGAGACGGCGAGAGTGTTCATTAAAGCGTGTATCTATTCATGTTAAAATCGCTAAAAGCATTGTCATAACAATGTTTATATTGTTTAGTCAGTTGTGTGTAAAATGTTAAAATTGAAAAAACAAAAAGAAATTTGTGCACTTTAGGAATTTCCGAAATAATATTGTATTAAAAAGATTAGTTGTGATAATGTTTTTATAGTTTCAATATAAATTTAATAATATATTAAGGGTAGGTGCGATTTGTGAAACTTTCAGATAAAAAACAAAAACAGTTTCATCGTATTTATAACTACTTAAAAAGTTTAGAGACTGAAACGTTTTTACAAAATATTATTGGCGCTTTCTTTTTAAGTCCTTTTACATTAATAACTTATGCATTTATTTTAGCATGCAAGGTTACATTTATGAATAAATCATTAATTGAAGCTTTATCAAGCGCTGTTTCTTTAATCCTTATATTTTGGGTATTTGCATTGTATTTAATGATGTTTTATATAGTATACTTCAAAGATAAAAATTCATTATTAAAACTTGTTAAAGTAACTATTCTAATAATTATTATGTCTTTTCATTTATACATATTTATTAAAAAGGATATAGAACATCTCACTCATTTTGATAACTACTTTATTATTATTACTTCAGTTCTTATTTCTTACTGGCTAATACAAACTTTCAGAAAGATAATTAGTTCTATTTACAATTGGATATTTAGCGATGAAAGTCAACAACGAGATGAATTAATTAAAT
>NZ_RXWW01000083.1:0-1592 GCF_003970495.1 Staphylococcus pasteuri | reverse complement strand
TTCTTTCATAAAAAGCTTACTCATAGGCTTTTTCTCTTTTATTGCTACTATTTTAGGTATAGTATTAACAATTAAAAATTTATTCTTTACTTAAGTCGAGTTAATTTTTATAGAGCACAATTAATAAAGGATGTTGTATAACACGACATCCTTTATTATATAACTTACCGTAGGTTACACAAACTCATTCCTCACAGCAACACAAGACGTTTCTATAGTTACATTTTATTAAATTGTTCGTATACGCTTTTAATTATTTTTTATTATTTGTAGATAGATTTAGAGAGAAAAGATAAATGATTAAAGTTATTTTAATAAATATATATATCGAAATTATAGGTAAAATTAACGATAAATAATATATAGATAACTTAACCCAATAATTCGCACCTTTAAAATTAAAATAATGCATAACTAGAAATAAGTTTAAATAAACTATGATAGTAATTAAAGAAAGAACAATATAAAATATACAAAATGTTATTATATTTTTAAAAAGCTTCTTAGCCTGGCCGTTATATTTTTCAATATTTCCAGCCATGAAGGTTAGAGAAGATAGGGTAAAGCCAATAGTAATTGAATAATAAGTTAACAAAAGAGGAATAAATTTTTTTAAAACATCTAATTCTGGGTCAAGATTACATTCTATAATTTCAAAAGCGAAGCAAAGAATAATTATAAATAATATAATAAGTATAAATAAATCTAACTTATTAAATCCTTTTTTAAAATCTTTAAAAAAATTACATGTATAAAAAAACTTCTCTTCTTTGTTTTAGAACTAGTATTGTCTAAATTATTTATTCTTCTACTCATAATTACTACTCCATTCCTCTATAATTCTACCCCTTTAATACCTCTATATTGAGAGTTATCAATATTCAATTGATTCTCTTCTTCAATTATGCTTTGAATATTTTGAAATAATTGTTGTTCTATTGGGAACCCCTTTATATCAACTTCATTTTTTACATAAAAATCTCTAGTTGTTGAATCTTCAGTGATTTTTTTAGGATAATTATTACTTACATTTCCTTCCACAGCAATATCTTTATATTTTTTACTTTTCGCTAAATATTCAATAAAATTTTTTAATTCGTCAGTAAGTTTTTTATTTTTAAATTTGGTAAGCTTAATTTCTGTCTGATATTCTCCAACATTATTTTTATCTAAATTTTGTTTTAAATCAGCAAAGATATTATTATCTTTTTCATCGTCAATTATTGTTTTTGAAGGATTAATTTTAATACTTTTAACTGTTTTTAACTTACTAATTTTCTCAAGAAATGGTAAAGGTTCTAATAATTCTGTCATATAAAGCTTATTATTATTTTCATCTATAAATGCTTTAGGATTTTCTTCATTAAATTTATTTATATATTTCATTCTTTTAGGTTTTTTTATAAAAAAGTAATTTCTTAATCTTTCAATACTGATAACATATAACTCGTCGTTAACAATATAAAAATATCCACTCTTTTTATCAATTAAGAAACTGACTTTATTTTTAATAGCATCATCTTCTTCATTTTGTCTTGTTACTTTAAATTCAATAATGTTTAAATTATCTGATATAAAGCCATGTTTTAAAG
>NZ_RXWW01000082.1 GCF_003970495.1 Staphylococcus pasteuri | reverse complement strand
AGGTCTCGTAGTGTAGCGGTTAACACGCCTGCCTGTCACGCAGGAGATCGCGGGTTCGATTCCCGTCGAGACCGCCATCATTATTATTGTGGTTCAGTAGCTCAGTTGGTAGAGCAATGGATTGAAGCTCCATGTGTCGGCAGTTCGACTCTGTCCTGAACCATTCGTCATTTTTGGCGGTTGTGGCGAAGTGGTTAACGCATCGGATTGTGGTTCCGACATTCGAGGGTTCGATTCCCTTCAACCGCCCCATAATCGTATTACATTTCACATTTTATATGCGGGTGTAGTTTAATGGCAAAACCTCAGCCTTCCAAGCTGATGTTGTGGGTTCGATTCCCATCACCCGCTCCATTATTATTCCACAGTAGCTCAGTGGTAGAGCTATCGGCTGTTAACCGATCGGTCGTAGGTTCGAGTCCTACCTGTGGAGC
>NZ_RXWW01000081.1 GCF_003970495.1 Staphylococcus pasteuri | reverse complement strand
AACACAGAAGTTAAGCTCCTTAGCGCCGATGGTAGTCGGACTAACGTTCCGCTAGAGTAGGACGTTGCCAGGCAAATACTCACATATTGGCCGTTAGGTCATTTTTTTGTGGAGTATATACGATTTAAAATTAATTATAAAAAGTTGTTGACTTTAAAGTTAATAAAGTGTATAATTAATTCTTGTCGGTAAAGAAATGAACATTGAAAACTGAATGACAATATGTCAACGTTAATTCCAATAATGT
>NZ_RXWW01000080.1 GCF_003970495.1 Staphylococcus pasteuri | reverse complement strand
CATTTAATCATTTGCTTTCAAAATGATACTTACAGTATGTATGGATTATTCTTCAAAATCAACTGAAATATAACATGATAAAGTTAAAAAGAATTTAAAATAAGCCTGTAACAAAATTCTATTGTCACAGGCGATAAATACATAATTATTAAAATTTAAGCCATTCAGTATATTCTTCATATAAATCATCGAAGACTGACATAGATAGAGTAAAATCACCATGAGTTTCGATATATTCAGATAGTTCGTTGAAATCATTCTCATGGCGTGGGAATGCTAAATCTTCAAATATTTGTTCAGCCAATTTCCCTTTATCATCTTTTCTACCTCTAACTGTCATAGCGAACTGATAAAATGAATAATTTTTCATTAGTTCATTGTCACATCAATGACTTTTGTTTCACCTTTAACTGCTGCTTGAACATCATCAAAATGAATTGATGCTGCTTGATCAGAATTAGTAATAATTACAGGAGAAATAACTGATTTTGCATTATTTTTAATGTATTCAACATCGAATTTGATAATTGGATCTCCAACTTTAACATTGTCACCACTATCTAATAATACTTCAAAACCTTCACCGTCTAATTGAACAGTATCTAATCCGATATGAACTAATAATTCAAGTCCATTTTCAGCTTTTAGACCAATAGCATGTTTTGTAGGGAAAACATTATCTACTGTACCTTCGATTGGTGATACCACAGTACCCTCTGTTGGGTTAATACCAAATCCTTCGCCCATCATTTTCTGAGCAAATACTGGGTCTGGAATGTCTTCGATTTTAACGTATTCACCTGATAATGGTGAATAAACTTGAATATTTTTATCTACTTCTTTACTTTTACCGAATAATTTTTTAAACATTTTGTTCCACTCCTATTTCTCAAAGTGTTGTATTAAGTCACCGTAACCTAATTCTTCTAATTTGTCATATGGTATAAATTGAATTGATGCTGAATTGATACAATATCTTAAACCGCCTTTATCTTTAGGGCCATCGTTAAATACATGTCCTAAATGACTATTTGCATCTTCAGAACGTACTTCGGTTCTAACCATACCAAACGTTTTATCTACTAGCTCGATAATTTCTTCATCGTCGATTGCTTTCGAAAAGCTAGGCCAACCACAATCAGATTCGAATTTCTCTTCTGAAGTGAATAATGGTTTGCCAGACAATTTATCGACATATATACCTTTTTCAAAATGATTCCAATATTCATTTTGAAATGGAGGTTCTGTTCCATTTTCTTGTGTAACAAGATACTCCATATCATTTAATTCATCTTTATTCTTCTTAATCATGTTGAGACCCCCAATGTGATTCTATAAATGCTTTTCTGCCTGAACCTCGTTGATATTGTTCGTAATGTTCAGGATTTTTCTTATAGTAATCTTGATGATAGTCTTCTGCAGGATAGAAGTTTTTATATGGTTTAACTGGAGTAATAACAGGTTTCTTAAAAATACCTTGTTCATCAATTTGTTGTTTCTTAAGTATTGCAGCTTTACGTTGTTCTTCGTCATGGTAAAAAATGATAGGTTGATAACTTTCACCACGGTCGAAAAACTGACCCCCATCGTCTGTAGGGTCAAATGTTTTAAAGTAAACATCTAAAATATTTTCAAATGAAGTTATTTCAGGATCATAGGTAATTTGCACAGCTTCTACATGACCAGTTTGATTAGTACATACTTGCTCATAAGTAGGATTTTCTACATGCCCACCACTATATCCAGAAACAACTGATTTAATACCAGGATATGATGTGAATGGTTTTACCATACACCAAAAACAACCTCCAGCTAACGTTGCATAAGCCATTTGATTGCCTCCTTCCTATTTTGTTAATAATTTACGATATTATATTAAAGAAATAAAGATAAACGCTCAAAAGTTTATAAATATCTATATATTGGATTAGTTTTCGCGAACAACAACCAATCCAATAGCGCCTTTACCTGTATGTGTTGAAATGACAGGTGTTGTAACATTTACATCATAATTATGGAAATTAAAAGCTTCTGTAAATGTATTTTTAACTTTATCTACAAAATCCATGGCATTTGCGTGAGTAATACCTACTGATTTAAGTTTATGATTTTCAATGAATTCAGAAATTTCTTTTTTTAAATAATTGATACTAGTGTTTTGTGTTCGAGCGTTGTGAACGAGTTCCAATTTACCATCATTGAGCGTACCTATAGGTTTGATTTTCATGATATTACCTATAAGTCCTTTAGTTTTACTTATACGTCCACCTTTAATTAATTGATTTAATTGGCCAATTACTACAAATAACTTAGTGTTGTCTTGCAACTTTTTAACACTATCAACAATATCAGATGTTGACGTACCTTCTTCGATAAGTTCAACGATATGTTTAATTTGATAAGCTAGACCGTTAGAAATAGATTTGGAATCAATTACAGTGACATTAGCATCTACCATTTGACTAGCTTGGTAAGCTGTATTATACATACCGCTTAAACCAGAAGATAAATGTATGCTAATAATTTCTACATCATCTTTACCAAGTTTTTCATAAACGTTAATTATTTCTCCGATAGAAGCCTGACTTGTTTTAACATCAGCATCTTGTTCTAAATAGTCAATATATTCCGAAGATGTAATGTCAACTTGGTCAACATAAGATTTACCATTAATTGTAAGATTTAATGGGATGACATGGATTGCGTTTTCTTTTAAATAACTTTGAGGTAAATCTGAAGTAGAATCTGTAACGATAACTTGCTTAACCATAAATAGTCCCCCTATGATTTTTTCCTTATTAAATGTAAAAATGTATGTGGAATAGTATTTTTTTCGTCTAGTTCGCCTTCAACTGAGGACTCAACTTCCCAATCTTCAAAAGTATAACGAGGAAAGAAAGTATCTCCTTGAAACTTACCATTAACCACAGTTATATACATATCGTCTACTTTATCAATCATTTCTTCAAACAAAGTTTGGCCACCGAATATAAACACATGACCTGTTAAATCTTTTATTTCTTCAAAAGAGTGAATAACGTCCACACCTTCAGGATGAAATGACTTATTATTAGTCAAAACAACGTTACGTCTATTAGGTAAAGGTTTGCCTATAGATTCATATGTTTTTCTTCCCATAACTAATGTATGACCTGTAGATAATTGTTTAACATGTTTAAGATCATTAGGAAGATGCCATGGTAATTGATTTTGATAACCTATGACTCTTTGTTGATCATGTGCGACTAAAATAGATAATGTCATTTCATTGTCCTCCTTGATATGTGGGCATTAGTGTATCGATTTCATAAATTAAATGTAACATAAATTGAATACAATTCGTTACTATTAGGTAGTAATTAAGGAAGTTTTCTAAAGATAAATTTGAAAATTTGTAAAATACTTATCAATATTAAGATTAATTTAAAAATTATACTGCAATTGGTGCCTTGATAGCTGGATGAGACTCATAGTTAATTAATTCTATGTCTTCATAGTCGATATCAAAAATAGATTTATCTGAGTTAATTTTGATTTGAGGTGGATTGAAACTATCACGAGAAAGTTGTTCTTGTACAGCATCCATATGATTTGAATAAATATGTGCATCACCAAAAGTATGGACAAATTCCCCAACCTCTAAACCGCATTCTTTAGCTATTAAATGAGTAAGTAAGGCATAGCTTGCAATATTAAATGGAACACCTAAAAAGATATCTGCACTACGTTGATATAATTGACAACTTAATTTTCCATCTTGTACATAGAATTGGAACATCGTATGACACGGAGGTAATGCCATTGTATCGATTTCAGTTGGGTTCCAAGCTGAAACGATATGACGGCGTGAATTAGGATTTTGTTTAATTTGCTCGATAACAGTTTTAAGTTGATCAAAATGGTTGCCATCTTTATCTTCCCAATCTCTCCATTGTTTACCGTATACATTTCCTAAATCACCATATTTTTGTGCGAACGTATCATCAGTTAAAATTTTCTCTTTGAATTTCTTCATTTCAACTTTATATAATTCGTTAAAATCACTATCTTGTAATGAACGATGGCCAAAATTTGTCATATCTGGACCATGATAATCATTAGAATTAACATAATTTTCAAAAGCCCATTCATTCCAAATATTATTATTGTATTTTAATAAATATTGGATATTTGTATCCCCTTTGATAAACCATAATAATTCTGTAGCTACAAGTTTAAACGAAACTTTCTTAGTCGTTAATAAAGGAAAGCCTTTGGATAAATCAAATCTTAGTTGATGACCAAATTTTGAAATTGTGCCTGTATGTGTACGATCATCTCGTTGATTTCCAATGTCTAAGATTTCTTCACAAAGACCGTGATATGCTGCGTCGAATGAATTGAACATGGTTGTATACATCCTTTCTATATTTTATGTAATGAAGTGGAATCCTATTATCTTTCAATAGTCACATTAATATTATTATACTGGTAATTAGACGCATAAAAAAGTATGAAACAAGATATTTGATAAAATTAATGAAGGGTCAATTTTTCTTATTAATAAAAAAGCGATACAGGACACTCAAATTAATATGAGCCTCCCGTATCACTCTAATCAGCATTATTTTGTTTCACAATAATCGTCGAATGCATCTTTTAAATCCATTGCGATATCGTTAATATCTCTACCTTCGATATGTTCTCTAGGCATGAAATGAACGAGATTTTGTCCTTTAAATAATGCGAATGAAGGACTTGAAGGTACTTGTTGAATATATTCACGCATTGTTTCAGTAGCTTCTTTATCTTGTCCTGCAAAGACAGTTACTTTATGAGTTGGTTTAGCTTCATTTTGTTCAGCAACTGCTACTGCTGCTGGGCGTGCTAAACCTGCTGCACAACCACAAGTAGAATTAATAACAACAAATGTTGTATCGTCTTCATTTACATTATTCATATATTGATTTACTGATTCACTAGATTCTAAACTTTCAAACTGATGATCTGTAAGTTCAGAACGCATTTGTTGTGCAAGTTCTTTCATATATTGATCATAGGCATTCATAATTTTATGCTCCTTTTAGTAATTATTAGGATTTATTTCTATTAGCGATTTGTTTCCAAACTGATCCTAGGGCTTCATCCCCATTTTCTATTCTAGAAATGGCCATTTCAATTTGTAATTTAACTTCATACGCTGGATCATTAGCATGTGCTTTTAAGCTATCTAGCTGTTGCTCGTTTCCTTCATCAAAAATAAACATAGCAGCTCTCCAACGAACGATTTTTTGAGGGTCATCTAGTGCTTTTTCCATTTCTGGAAGTGCTTCTTTATAACCTAAGTCACTTAAACAATCCCCTGCAGTTCGTCGTACGGCAGGACTCTTATCGTGTAACCCTTTATAAATATAAGGTAAAATGTCTTTATCCTCAACCATACCTAGTAAAACTACAGCCTCACGACGAAGCGGAATCTTTTCCTCATTTAATGCATAATCTAATAAAGGAATATCGTCAAAAGTCGGCGTTGGAAATGCTTTAAGCATACGTAATTTTTCTTTCCAATCAGAAGCTTGTTGAAATTCAGCTAATGTTACATGTTTATAATGACTTTCGGGGATAACAATATCTGTTTCTAGTGCTTCGTTAACTAATTGTTCTATTCTTGACGCTGGGTATAACGCTAATATTTCTTCATAAACGTCATCCATGACTTCATCTATGTCGCCATATCGTATGCCTAAATTTTCCCATTTTCTTAGAAAAACGACATTATCATTATCTTTTTGAGCTTTTAGCATATTGTCTACATAAAACTCTGGCAATTGTTTACGTTTTTCATCTTGCTGAGTTGATAATTTAATTTGATATGGTATACCCTTAAACATTAATGCTTCTGCCTTAATCTCGCCATAATGTTCATCTGGTTGATACTCTTGATTCTCATTTTTTTCATTATTTAGAGTAGATGTAATTAATGGCAAAACATTCTCCCAATCGGCTTTAGGTTGTTTATCTATAGCTAGAAAATCCATAACATGGAAAATAGACTTAACACCTTCAAGATTTAATAAATCATTAATAAATTGAGGTTGTTGTTCGTTTACCTCAGTATAAGTATTTGATTTATTATCTTGCCTCTTTTCAGATAGAACAATTTTCATAGTATTAGGACTCGGTGTAGGTTCTACACGTAAAATTTCCATAAATGTGTCCCTCCATGAAATTTAATTTAATTATTGGTTGAATTTATCTTCAATTTGAGGAATAAGTGTATTCCAATCAGCTTGATCCTCTTTATCTACAGAGATGAAATCCATAACGTAAAAAATAGATTTCACACCGTCGATGTCGAATAATGCATTGATGAATTCAGGTTGCCCTTCTTGAGCTTCTGTATAAGTATTTGATTTCATATCTTCACGTGATTCATTTAAAGTGATTTTCATAGTGTTGTGGTTTGGTGTTTCTGAAATTGAAACAATTTCCATATTAACTACCTCCTATTGAAGTTCGTTTCCAATTTGTTTGATTTGTTTACCAATTGAACATTCATTGATACAAAAATGATGTGCCTGCGTCTTATTTTCAGTCTTTCTTATATGCGACTTTAATGGACATTGATGACAATACGTAGTCAATAATTGATCAATTCGATTTATAGCTTGTTGTTCGGAATAAGTAAGTATATTCTCAACTCCCTTTAGCTATAGCGTTTATTATGTCGCAAATAAAGAGATACATTTAGTTTTTAATACTACCTCAATCATTCACATGTAAACATTATAGCATTTATTATGGATGGATTAACAATAATCAATTTGCTATTAAGAACCACAAATTTAATTAACGTTACGTATTGCATTAGTAACATTTTTCAAGTAAAATGGTTAAGTTATTTTAGCGGTTTCTAAACACCCGCATTAACAAAATTTAGGAGGAAAAGTATATGTATAATGAAATTTTTGGAATAGCTACGTTTTTAGTAACGTTTATTTTAATGGTAGTGATGTATCGATTGTTTGGTAAACATGGTTTAATAGCTTGGGTAGCAATTGGTACAATTATTGCTAATATTCAAGTCATCAAAACTGTAGAAATATTTGGTATTTCAGCTACTTTAGGTAATGTCATGTTTGCGTCTATTTATTTGGCTACTGATATATTGAATGATATTTATGGAAGAAAGGTAGCTAAACGCGCAGTGTGGTTAGGATTTTCTTCAACATTAGTTATGATTATTGTCATGCAAATGTCATTACATTTCATCCCTGCTCCAGAAGACACAGCTCAAAGCGCATTTCATGCCATTTTTGATGTCGTACCACGAATTGCATTAGGTTCAATCGTTGCATATATTATCGGACAACATATAGATGTGTTTATCTTCTCACTAATTAAAAAAATATTTAGTTCTGATAAAACATTTATTATAAGAGCATATGGTAGTACTGTAATTAGTTCTATCATTGATACTGCCCTTTTCGTATCTATCGCATTTATCGGAAGTTTACCTGGTATGGCAGTATTTGAAATATTCATAACAACATATGTATTAAAACTTGTATCTACTATTTTCAATGTGCCATTTGGCTATATTGCGAAATCATTTTATCGTAAAGGTAAAATTAGTAAATTGGATGAAGGTTATTAATATATAGTGGCCACACGCTTTACTTAATTTATAATTGAGTTGAAGCGTGTTTTTTATTTATATAAATCCATAATTTGATGTTTTTAATTGAAGTATTTTTAAATTACTGTTCTTTTGATTAAAATAGATATTATGATTTAGATTGTAAGGAATTTTGATATAAGCAGGTGTGAAAATGGCAAAAATTAATTTTGACGCAGCGACAAAAGGTAATCCTGGAATGAGTACTTGTGCTATCGTCATTAAAGAAGATGATCAACATCATATTTTCACTCATGAATTAGGTGAAATGGATAATCATAGTGCTGAATGGGCAGCGTGCATTCATGCATTGGAACATGCAAGAGAACTAAAAGTAAGTAATGCCCTTCTATACACAGATTCGAAGTTGATAGCGGATAGTGTTGATGCGGGATATATTAAAAATGCAAAATTTAAACCCTATTTTGAACAATTAGAATTATTAGAAAGAGATTTTGAGTTATTGTTTGTAAAATGGGTTCCTAGAGAACAAAATAAAGAAGCTAACCAACATGCACAACAAGCTTTATTTAAATTGTTAAAGCGTAAATAGTAAAAAGAAGATGCTGGAATATAAATCTTAAAATAATAGCACTAAGATGATTTATTTTAATCATCTTAGTGCTTTCTTTATATCCAATACTTCGTATTGCATGGCTTCGATATGCCCAACTTGCTTTGCTTGTAGAAACTGATTTAATCAGTTTCTCTGTGTTGGGTCCCTTCCCATGGTACAGTTTCAGCCAGAAATACTACACAGATAAATCTGTGAGAATTTCTAAGGTCTTCAACTAGTACTGTTCCCT
>NZ_RXWW01000079.1 GCF_003970495.1 Staphylococcus pasteuri | reverse complement strand
CAATATAATATTGTATTGTATAATATATCCATCTATTTCCACGAGGTGAACTTATTGAATTTAAAAAAACTAACTATTTTTATTTTATCCATTCTATTGTTAATTATTTCTCTCTACTTTGGATTTTACTTCTATCATTCTTCTCAACAACAATCTCAATCCAATCAATTCAAAACTATAAAGGTTAAGCATAAGCTTTTATTATCTACAATAGGCACTCAAGAAGCAGTCAAAAGTTTTAACATTTACTATAATGATCAACTTGGTTACATCAACCAATTCTTAGTTAAAAATCAATCAAGTATCAAAAAAGATACACCCCTATTCGAATATTTTAACCCCTCTAAACAAAAACAACTTGAGCAACAACAACATTTAACCCTTTCCCAAATTCAAAAAGCATTTCCCAAGTTATCGATTCAACAACAACAACAATTACTTGAAAGAACTTTAATGACATCACAATTTGTTAAAGATAAATCTGAAACCCGTACAACCATTTATTCTCCAACTTCTGGAAAGGTACACTTATTTACTCAATCACCTTCAAAAAGTAACAACAAAATAATGCAAATTAATAGCCATGAACGCATCATCCGTGCTAATATATCAGAATCCGAAAAAGATAAATTAAGAATTAATCAAGATATTTCAATCTATTCTAATGATAAAAAAAGTTTTATAGGAAAAATAAAATATATCTCAGATATTCCACAACAAATTAAAAGTAACCAATCCACGTACCAAATTGAAATATCAACTCAACAACATTTCGCTATTGGTACACACTTTAAAATCAAACTTTTCTCAAATGATATTCTCGTCCCTAAAACAGCATTAATTGATAATAAATATGTACTTGTACAATTAGGTCATCGTTTAGTTAAACGACAAGTTACATATCAATTAACAGACCAAAAAAATATGATTAATGTTACACAAGGGTTAATGTTAAATGAAAAGGTCGTTGAAGCACCTTCAAAGTCACTACAAAGTTCTTATAAATAATTTATTTGTAATAATTATTGCAAAAACTTTACATTTCAGTTGTTTTTTTTATTAAATTACAGAAAATTTGAATTTGTTATGATAAATTTGTAATTGAAAAATGCTATATATATGAAAAAATGTTATACCATAATCAATAATTAGTTTTATAAACACTTATTTGTTTACTTCTTAAATTTATTTAGTTATAATTAACTAAATAATATAGCATTAAATATATTTC
>NZ_RXWW01000007.1 GCF_003970495.1 Staphylococcus pasteuri | reverse complement strand
ATATTAACGTTAGATAGGAAGTTACTATTCATCTATAATGATGTAGTATACTTCCTTTTTTGTGAAATTTGAAATTTATATTGTAAGGACCGAATTTTTTTAAAGTTTGAGATATGATAAAATATATTAGAATCACAATGATGAGGTGGAATCATATGAAAATCGCAATCGTCGGTGCAGGTATTGGTGGATTAACTGCTGCTGCACTATTACAAGAACAAGGTCATCAAGTTAAAGTATATGAAAAGAACGACGCTATTAGAGAAATAGGTGCTGGGATAGGTATTGGCGATAATGTGATTAAAAAATTACATAATCACGATTTAGCTAAAGGTATTAAAAATGCAGGTCAAAATTTAACAGCAATGAAAACATTTGATGAACAAAATAATCCATTAATGACTGCTTTTCTTAAACAAGATACACTTAATGTGACATTATCTCGTCAAAAACTAATTAATATTATTCAATCGTACGTTGAACCTGACAGTATTTACTTAAATCATAATGTAACTAAAATAGATAATAATAACTCAAAGGTGACGTTACATTTTATTAAACAGGAAAGTGAAGCATTTGATTTGTGTATTGGTGCAGATGGTATTCATTCCACTGTGAGAAATACTATAGATGAACAAAGTAAAGTACAATATCAAGGTTATACATGTTTTCGTGGTTTAGTGGATGATGTCCAATTAGAAGATCCATTTGTAGCAAAAGAATTTTGGGGTAGAAAAGGTCGAGTAGGTATTGTTCCACTTGTAGGCAACCAAGCATATTGGTTTATTACAATTAATACCAAAGAAAATGATCTTAAATACAAATCATTTGGTAAACCACATTTACAAGCGCGTTTTAACCATTACCCAAATGAAGTAAGACATATTCTAGATAAACAAAGTGAAACTGGTATTATATTAAACAATATTTATGATATGAAACCACTCAAATCCTTTGTAAAAGAACGTACTATTTTATTAGGTGACGCTGCACATGCTACAACTCCAAATATGGGACAAGGTGCAGGCCAAGCAATGGAAGACGCAATTGTATTAGCTAATTGTCTAAAAGAATATGATTTTACTAAAGCACTAGAACGTTATGATAAATTAAGAGTCAATCATACATCTAAAGTGATTAAAAAATCACGCAAAATCGGTAAAATAGCTCAATATCAAAATAGATTAATGGTTAAGGCTAGAAATACTGTTATGAAGATATTACCTAATAAAATTGCCTCTAATCAAACTAAATTTCTTTATAAATCTAAAGAAAAATAAAGAGTTACTTCAGAATTTTATTAGATTAGCAGTACTTGTGTCAGAGACATAAAGTTATTAAGAAAAGAGAAACAGCAATCAAGCTCTTTGATGAGCTTGATTGCTGTTTTTAATTACCATTATTTATTATTCACAATAAATTGAGGCGTTTCGCCATTAAGTTTTTTAATAGTGTCGTTAGCAACAATTTTAGCCATCATATCTCTTGCTTCAAATGTTGCATTACCAATATGAGGTGTTAGTACTACATTTTTTAATGTTTTTAATTCATCAGTGATTTGAGGCTCAAATTCATAAACGTCTAAAGCAGCGCCTTCAATTTCTTTATCTTTTAGTGCTTGTACTAATGATTGTTCGTTGACGATAGGGCCACGTCCTGCATTTACTAAGTAAGCCGTTGATTTCATTTTCTTAAATTGCTCAGTATCAATTAAATGGTGTAAACCAGGATTGTATGCAGCATTTATAGTAATGAAGTCTGCATTTTCCAATAAAGTATCTAAGTCTACGTATTTAGCTCCGATATCTCTTTCTTTTTCTTCTTTACGGTGAGGCCCAGTGTATAACACGTCCATATCAAATGCACGGGCACGTTTTGCAACTGCACCACCAATTTCACCTAAACCTATAATACCAATAGTTTTTTCAGATACTTCTCGTCCTCTAAAGAATAAAGGTGCCCAACCATCAAATCCTTTAGTACGAGATAATTCATCACCTTCAACGATACGACGCGCAACACTTAAGATAAGACCAATTGTTAAATCAGCTGTTGCGTTAGTTGAAGCTTTCGGCGTATTTGTAACATCGATATTTTTTTCACGTGCATAGTCAATATCGACATTGTTGAAGCCAGCACCATAATTTGCAATGATTTTTAAGTTTTTACCACTATCAATAACTTCTTTATCAACGTTTGTTGATAGTAAACTTACTAATGCTGTTGCATCTTTAACACCATTTATCAATGCTTCTTTACTTATTAAACCTTCGTCATCATACATTTCTACTTCAAAATGCTTTTTCAAAAGTTCTAATCCAACTTCTGGAATTGCACCTGCGATAAATACCTTTTCCATCCTAATCACTCCTTTTATCAACAGTATATAAAAAGATACGAGTCTTAACAATTAATTCAACTATAAGAATAGGTCAAATTAACTTATTAATCGTAATCCGATTACAGCAACTAATATCATAGCAATACAAATAATACGAAACACATTTTTAGATTCATTATAAAAAATCATACCTATAATAGTACCTCCCGCTGTACCAATGCCTGTCCAAATAGCATAAGCAGTACCCATAGGTATTTCAGTCATTGAAAGCTTCAATGTGCTAAAACTACAGACAAAAGCTATCCCAATTAAAATCATAAATATTTTATTTTTAGTTCGAGACCATTCATTCATAAATACAACGCCAGTAATTTCTAAACAACCAGCGATGATGAGATATATCCATGACATTATTGATGACCTCCTTCAACATCTTCATTCGTTGAAAGTTTTAAACCGATAATTCCTAATATTAATAATATAATTAAAAATAATTTAATAAATGTAAAAGGTTGATTGAAAAAGACCATATCAACAATAACTGTACCTGCAGCTCCTATACCAACAAAAAAAGCGTATACAGTACCTACAGGTAAGCTTTTAGTAGTATCAATCACAAGATAGAAGCTTAAAAATATAAAAATAAGGGTTACTAACCAACTAATAAGTGAATCAGCGTTATTTAAACCAGTAACCCATATGATTTCTACTAATCCTGCTAAAATGACTTTTAACCATTTCAATATCGTATTCCTCCTAATAAAATGACAATAAATCTATTCTCTCAAAATTGATGATAAGTGGCAAAATGTAAGTGTTATAACATAAAAAAACTTGTAAATGATTAACTAATCATTTACAAGTTTGTATTCATTATTCAAATTACTATCAATATTAGATATGGATATAGTTGTATGAACCAGCTTCACTTGCTGAGATAGTACGTGTACTAACAGAGAAAGGTCCACCATTATAGTTCATTTCTGAAACTGTAACTGATCCATCGCTACTAACATTTTCAACATAAGCAACGTGACCGTAGCCTCCAGCTGATGATTGTAAAATTGATCCTGCTTTAGGTGTGTTGTTTACTGTATAACCAGCTTGTTGTGCTGCTGATGCCCAATTTCTAGCATCTCCCCAAGTTGAACCGATTTTTCCACCAACTTTGTCATATACGTACCAAGTACATTGACCAGCAGTATATAAATTACCAGATGAAGAATTCTGTGTAGTAGTAGATGTTGTAGTTGAAGTTTGTGTTGTATTATATGATTGATTATTTGGTTGATTAAATTCAGCAGCATCTGCATGATGAGATGTTGTACCGAAATATGCAGCGCCAATGCCTGCTGTTAATGTAGTAATAGTTGCAATTTTTTTCATGATAAATATCCTCCCGAATTTGTTTGGTATTAATATGTAAAGTGATATGGTGTAGCGATCCAAATATCATCTTCATTTACCAATTTAAGTTTTAATCGTTTTACGACAAGAGTAACTTTAACAGATATCAATGACTTTGTGTGTGTTGTTACACTATCGTAATTAAATTAAAAAAACCATGACTCTTGTTGTAATAAACAAAAATCATGGTAATAAATATAGTTAACGCTTACAATGGCGTTGTTAATCTATTTTTTTAATTTAAGTAACATTTCTAAAAAACATATATTACAAGAGATTGTAATAAACTATCCAGAAATTATTTGAAAAATCTTATGCTTAAAGGAATTAAATATTCTTTACCACCATAATATTTTACACATGCAATGATAGTAAAAATAAATGATAGTAAACATAAAACTAATAATGCAATTACGCCAACAATATAGAAGATGATGCCAATCATTGCGGCAGTATCATTATTCATACTTAAACCGATAATAAAAGGTATTAACATAATTACTGTAAGAATGATTGTCCAAATAGTATACGAAATAGTAAAATTAAAATAGTTCTTACCAGCTTTATCAACAAGTTTAGATTCTTTACGTTTAATAACCCAAATAATAATCGGTCCAATAATGCCACTAAATAAACTTAGTAGATATATTAGCATAGACATAAGACGTGAATCTTCATCGTTCGAATCAATCATTTGAGATGTTTGATCAGATATTTCATTATCTTGAAATTGTTCTGCCATAGGAATACCTCCATTTTATATGTAAATAAAATTTATTACATCTTTACTATATCAAATGTTTATAAATTAATAAATAAGTTTTTAGTTTATACAATAACATGATTTGTCTTATCGTCTATCTACAGGTTTATTTATTATAAAATAGGATATATAAAATTATTAGTTTCGTCATTATTAAGTATTCTGTAACCTAAGTTTATATATAAATTTAATATGTAAATGGTGACTAAACTAAATAAATAGTTTAATCATATTGTATTAACAATTATAATGTAGAAATGTAAAATTATTAATGATTTACGAAGGTATAGAGTGGGACTAGGATAACTTTTTATAAAGCCATTTTAGTTCCACCTTTTTAATGAAATATAAATAAGAAAGAGGTTTTTATATGAAAATTGCAATTATTGGATCAGGTAATGGTGCAGTAACAGCTGCTTTAGATATGGTAGACAAAGGGCATGATGTTAAATTATATTGCCGAAATCAATCTATTGAAAAGTTCAATAAAGCATTTGAACGTGGTGGGTTTGATTTTAATAATGAAGGCGAAGAAAAATTTATAGAATTCACTAATATTAGTGATGATATTGAAGATGTAATGAAAGATGCAGAAATTATTCAAGTTATTATTCCTTCTTCATTTATAGAATATTATGCAAAAGTGATGTCTTATCATGTGACAAATGATCAATTAATATTCTTTAACATTGCAGCTTCTATGGCATCTATTCGTTTTATGAATGTATTAGAAGACAGACATATTGATGTTATGCCTAATTTTGCAGAAGCGAATACATTAACATATGGGACTCGTGTTGACTTTAATGAAGCACGCGTTGATTTATCTTTAAACGTACGTAGAGTTTATTTCTCAACATTTAACAGAGAAGAATTGAATGATAGTTATGATAAAGTATCAGAAATTTATCCAAACCTAGTTAAAGAAGAAAGTTTACTTAAAACTAATTTAGAAAATGGTAACCCCGAAGTTCATCCAGGACCAACTTTATTAAATGTAGGTCGTATAGATTATGCAGAAGAGTTCTCATTATATAAAGAAGGAATAACAAAACATACGGTACGTTTACTTCATGGCATTGAATTAGAACGTTTAAATTTAGGACGTAAATTAGGTTTTGAGTTAGAAACCGCTAAAGAATCAAGAATTCAAAGAGGGTATTTAGAACGTAAAGATGAAGACGAACCATTAAATAGATTATTTAATACCAGTCCAGTATTTTCTCAAATTCCAGGTCCTAATCATGTGGAAAATAGATATCTGACAGAGGATATTGCATATGGTCTAGTGCTATGGTCAAGTTTAGGCCGTGTCATAGATGTACCTACACCTAATATAGATGCAGTCATTGTCATTGCTTCTACTATATTAGAACGTGATTTCTTTGAAGATGGTTTAACTGTAGAAGAATTAGGATTAGATAAATTAGATTTAGAATAATTACATGTCAAAAATATTGAAAGGAAAGAGGTCTTGTTTCAAAAAGAAAAGTATAGATAAGGGGAAAATATATGAAAAGACAACCAACTTTTTTAGAATCGATATCTACTATTATAGTTATGGTAATAGTAGTAACTACTGGTTTTGTAATATTTAACATACCTATTCAAGTATTGTTATTGATCTCTTCTGCATATGCAGCTTGTATTGCATACCGTGTAGGCTTACGATGGGAAGATTTGGAAGAAGGAATTTCTAAGCGTTTAAATACAGCAATGCCAGCTATATTTATCATTTTAGCAGTAGGTATTATAGTTGGTAGCTGGATGTTTTCAGGTACAGTTCCGGCACTCATTTATTATGGTCTTAATTTCTTAAATCCGAGTTATTATTTAGTATCAGCTTTTATAATTAGTGCAATTACTTCAGTAGCAACAGGGACTGCTTGGGGATCTGCATCCACTGCAGGGATTGCTTTAATATCAATAGGAAATCAATTAGGCATTGATAGTGGTATGGCTGCCGGTGCAATTATTGCTGGAGCTGTTTTTGGTGATAAAATGTCGCCACTTTCTGATACTACCAATTTAGCAGCTTTAGTTACAAAGGTGAATATCTTTGCACATATCAAATCGATGATGTGGACAACAATTCCTGCATCAATCATAGGTTTAATTGTTTTGTTTTTTGCTGGATTACGCTACCATAGTCAAACTAATCCTAAACAAATTGAACAATTACTACATGAACTTGCAAAGATATATCATATCAATGTATTTGTATGGGTTCCTTTAATTGTTATAATCATTTGTTTACTATGTAAAATATCTACAGTACCTGCGATGTTAATATCAAGTTTAAGTGCATTATTAGTCGGTACATTTAATAATCATTTCAATATTGTTGATGGATTTAAAGCGACATTTAATGGCTTTAGCCATACAATGACGAATCATAGCCATGTGTCGAATAATGTTAAAGCACTTATTGAGCAAGGCGGTATGATGAGTATGACCGAAATTATTGTTACGATATTTTGCGGTTATGCATTTGCGGGGATAGTAGAAAGAACAGGTTGTTTAGACGTATTGTTAAAAACTGTCTCTAAAGGTGTTAATTCAGTAGGGACACTGATTTTAATAACAGTTGTATGTTGTCTTATGTTAGTTTTTGCAGCAGGTGTAGCTTCTATCGTCATCATTATGGTTGGTGTTTTAATGAAAGAAATGTTTGAGGAAAGACAATTATCGCAAACTGTGTTATCAAGAACGTTAGAAGACTCAAGTACAATGGTGTTACCTTTAATTCCTTGGGGTACTTCAGGTATATACTATGCACAACAATTAAATGTAAATGTTAATGACTTCTTTATTTGGACAGTTCCTTGTTACATTTGCGCAATTATAGCAGTGATATATGGCTTTACAGGAATAGGAATTAAAAAAATTAATAAAAATGAAGTTTAAATTAATAAATAAGTGGAAAGTAATAAATACGTTAAAACAATTACATAGGTATAAATTGTAGCGATTATATCTTCATTATGTTTTAACTATGATAAATATCCTTCTAATTAGAGTAGGGGTTAAGTTTTGTAGCGGAATTTAACCGTGAAATATTAGACTAAACGAATTCTTTTAAACAACATATTAATAAATTGCCAATTATTATGAGAAAGACTAATCAAGAAATTTATTTGAATTTGTTTATAATCAAAGAACCAGGTGAGATATATTGATATTACCTGGTTCGTTTGGTTATTGACTATGTCGAATGATAAGTTACGACATTTTTGATGAGTAAATAATAGTTGCACTAATATAATATAAGAAGACCGAGCTATGAAATCACTAGAAAGTGACTTATAGTTCGGTCTTCTTTTTATTAATATTTAAAATTGATTAGTGAATGTAGTTATATGAAGCGGCTTGGCTAGCTGAGATTGTACGTGAAGTAACAACACCAGCACCATGACCATAATTCATTTCAGATACACGTACTGAACCATTACTATTTACACTTTCAACATATGCAACGTGACCATATCCACCTTGAGTTGTTTGTAAAATAGAACCAGCAGCTGGTTTATTATTTACTGTATAACCTGCAGCTGCAGCAGCATTTGCCCAGTTATTAGCATTGCCCCAAGTTGATCCAACTTTACCACCTACGCGATCATATACGTAATAAGTACATTGACCAGCAGTATATAAGTTACCACCATTTGAAGATGCTTGAGATAATGATACACCGTTTGATGATGGTGCAGTAGTAGTAGTTACATGTACATTGCTGCTTGAAGTTGAGTAACTAGCACCAAGACCACCTGTACGTTGGTTGTTTTGATTATAAGCTTGTGTATTATAGCCGTAATCATAACTATTTTTGTAGCTATTGTAATTATTGTTATAACTATTGTAATTATTATTGTTGTAATTGTAAGCTTGAGTATTGTAACCATAATCGTAGCTATTATTTTGGTTTACTTGATTTGGACTCCAGTTACCTTTCCAAGTGTAGTGGTAGTTACCTTGTTGATCGATTGTGTATGAGTAACTATATGAACTTGGGTCATTTGGGTTGTAGCCCCCGTTATTATTTTCTGCTGCTTGAGCATCATGACTTGCAAAAGCGAAAGTAGCGATTCCTGCAGTTGCGATTGTAGCTGTAGCGATTTTTTTCATTTGATAAATATCCTCCTAAAATATGCTTAAAAAGTTTAAATAGCATCAAAGCTATAGTTTATGTAAGTTTTATTTCGTTTGTTAACGACAAGACATACTTTACCAAAAAAAAGTGAATTTGTGTGCCTTGTTATTGATTTGTAATTTTATGCTAATATTGTTACACAATTTAAAATTAATATAATAGTACATGAAAGGCACATAAATATAGTGGTTAAGCTATTTATCAAATATATTAAAAAAGTTACAAAATGATGTGTTACATATCTGTAAATTTACAGAAAATTTAAATTGAATATAGATGAAAAGTATAAACAAAATTTTTAAGTGTGAGACAACCTCTTTTAATCATACGTTGACTAACGTGCATATTTTAAAATCAAAGTAAGATGAATGAGCAGTGATAAAATATTAAGAAATATGGATAAAGTAACATATAGTTCAAAACATGCTATTTAAATATAATTAAAAATTGATATAATATTAAAATAAATTGCTACTATAAATTTTTGAATCATTATACAATTAAGTAAGAAGATAGATGTTATCTAATTTAAAGATTTAAAAGAAATGGGGACAAAATAAAGATTAGAAATATGTCTATATGCAACGTGAGGAATTTAAATGATAGAAAATTATTCAATTCGTGTTTTCAAGAATTTAATTATTAATAATAGTAAAGAGACAAATGTTAAACTTGTTTATTGGTTGAAAGGGAATGGAGATATATTAATCAACTTAAAAAGATATAAAATGCAAACCGGTAGCATTGCACTTATTATGATTAATGATGTGTATCAAATTAATAGTGAAGAACAAGCTATAACTAGTCTAATAGAAATTTCGGCAAAGGATTTTATGAGATTTATGACTCCTGGGACGAGTTTATTAGGTGGAGAAATTAATTCAGAAAATCATACAAGAATATCTTGGTTATTAAAGAAACTAATTGAATTAAGATGTATCAATCAAACTCAATACATGACGATAGATAAAGTTATTAAATACTTGTGTATCGAACTATGTTCAGTTGATTCAAATATTAATGATAATGAAAAATTATCTTTTATTGCTGAACCAGTTCATGAATACTTAGTTAAGAATCATTCACAAAAAATTATTAAAAGTGATCTCGTGTCTGCTACAAAAATACCTAGCCAATTATTAACAGAAATGTTTCGTCATACGCCATTCAATAGTTTTAATCAATATTTAAATCATATTAGACTTAGATTTTGTTTATTAGATATTATTTCAACGAATCTTCCTATTGAAGATATAGCTGGTAAGCATGGGTTTAATCACTATTCTCGATTTATACAACTTTTTAAAGAAGCTTATGGACAAACTCCTAAATTAATTAGAAAGAAATACATAGGAACATCTATCTCAAATAATGAAACTGAAGAAATTAAATTGGACGAAAATGTGTTTAAACTTATACGTAATATAGAGAAAGGTTCTAATAACACATCTATACAATGTGATATTCAATTTTCTGCGCAAGACAAACAGAATTGTATTTTTCCATATCAACTTTATATAGAAATGAATAAATTAATGACGTTGAGTCATTTTGATTTATTAAAATTAAAAAATAAATTGAATTATAGAAGTAATGAGATACATCTCATTATTGACGTTGATTTTGACTTAATTATGCAAAATATAAAAATATTTGAAGATAACATAACTCAATTGTTGACATTAATGGACGATGTACATATGACGCCTGTTTATAAAATCAAAACTAAACAATCTAAGTATTTTACAGCGCAAGAAAGAATAGCATTACAACAATTTATGAATACGTTGTTTCAAGTATCAAGACGCTTTAGAAATGAAAATATTGAATTTTTAATGCATGAATTAAGTTTATTTGAAATAAAAGAACTTAAGCAAATTTTAAATTCATATTTTGATAATCACATTTTGCTATGGAGACCTAATGAAGAACAATTAGCAATAGTTGAACAAGTTGAAACATTCGTTGACTATATTATTCTTCCAATAAATCAGACAGATAAAATCAAATTAGCGCAACCAAATAAGTTAATGATAAGTAATTTATTTACAAATACAACAAAAGAACTTATTGATATAGTTGATTTAAAAAATTTGAAAAATATATTTAAACATCTATGTAATATGAGATCTATTCATTTATATTGGCAACATTTAGAT
>NZ_RXWW01000078.1:68121-87422 GCF_003970495.1 Staphylococcus pasteuri | reverse complement strand
AAATTCATATTTAAATAACGTATAAATAAATTTGAACAATAAGATTCTGAAATACTACTATTTATAGCGACATCTTTTAAAGAAATAGTTTGAGTTATTCTATCTTAAAGAAAAAGTAAACACTCTGAAAACAAAGTATTACTAATTGACATATTGGGGATATAATCAACATCGTATTTTATAACTGCTTCTTTATACAAGGTCTGAATTACTTTGGAACAAAGTTGATGATCAACCGTTTGGTCCTCTGAATATTGTTGTATAGTTTGTAGAATAAGCGTTTTGATATAACCACTAGATTGTAATAAATGTCTATCGAAATAGCACTGGAAAAAGTCGTCATCTTCTACATAAAAATAAAAGATCGGAATCGTTAATTGTACTATATTATGAGCATTTTCAACTTCAAATATGTCACCATAATTAATTATAGCAATGTGTGCATCTAAATCTTTAACTTCTCCGTTGATTTTAATGTTCAAGTCATTAGTTAATGAAAATAAGATGATGACTTTATTAATATTACGAAATGGCTTGGTGCTGTACTGATGAAAAAGGTTTAGGTTACATGTCATATGATATTACGAAGCTCCTCTATGTTTGTTTTGAAAATCTAAAAAAATCATCACTTATAAATTGTTTGCATTGAATAGTTTTTATGATATTCAATGTCTGTGGCATTTAATACGCGATTAAATAATAATTGATATTATAATAGATTCGCCTTCAAATAGTAATAGTTAAAAATAAAGTTCATAGTAAAAATTTTGTGAAAACGTAGCCATTTTTGTATTGTTTGCAACATAAAAGGGGTTTTAGAAATATAGTATTGTATATTTGGAAATTTTCAATAGCGTGTAATCTCATTTTTTAGTACATAATAAATATAGATTCCAATCCAAAAGAAATTTTAAAAAACTTAAATTGATTAAGGGTTGTAATCTATGGTATTAAATGTACCTTATATACACAACTTAGATATAACAACAAAAAGAGAGAGACAACATAGAATCACATATACCATATTTAGTGAATAAAAATTGATTAACTTAACATTAGTATAAACAACAAGGATTATATTCATACTTTAAATATTTTTACTAACACATTAGCAACTAGTAATTAGACATCATGAAACAATGTTGAATATATGAAGCAATGACAACAAGAATCAACAACATATTTCATATTTGGTAGAAATATTTAAACGACATCCAATGAATAACCATCTTCTGAAAATTAAAGTATGATGAAACATCAATATTTAAGTAGCGATTTTTAAAAACATTAATTTGAAATACTCCCCCCGAAGTACTAACAAATTAAATGAAGCATGACAATTCGTTTCACTGGATGTAAAAATAAGTCCTTTATATTGTTTATAATTATTTAGTGATACAACTTAGAATTAATCTTTCTTCAGACATTTATAATAATGTACATTTAATGAGTCAATAAAGGTTTATTACCTTTACCTACAAAAAAGACAAACCACTTATAAAAGTGTGGTTTGTCTTTTTTATGCTTTTAATACTGAGCTTTCTTTTAAATATTGAACATCATATTGATACGCTAAAAATCTTAAAAATGATAATAAATCTTCTATTGGAATATCTTGATGTTTAAATTGATGCTTTAATTTTGTAGCAGTTTCCTTTTCTTCTTCTGTAGCTAACTTTTTGAAATATCCCCACATATGATCGTAAGCATTCATAACACTTCCTTGACTAGGGGTTATTTGAATTGCCTCTTTTATCACTAGATTAATTTCATTATATGAGGGATTATGTTTAAGTCTTTCACGTATGGCATTGTAATGGCTTTGACTATGGAGTAATACACGATATTTCTCTTCACGCCATAATTTTTCGATATATCCACGTTCTTTCAATAAACTAACTCCTTTCAATTTTAATTATTTATATTCTTATACCCATTTGAAGAGTAAATTAATATAAGTTAATTAACTGTCATGACAACGATTAAATTTAAAACTTTATTGAATGAGGTTGATTTAATTATTGCAACCGTTTACAATAAAGTTAGTAATTTTGGAACTGGTTCCAAAAAATTGGGAGGGTTTATACAAATGAACTATAAACAATCAGCAGAAGATATATTAACTGCAATAGGTGGAGAAGAGAATTTAGATTCAATGGCGCATTGTGCGACGAGACTTAGATTAATATTAAATGATGAAAGTAAAGTAGATGAAGACGCATTATCTAAAATGGATGTCGTTAAAGGAACATTCTCAACTGGTGGTCAATACCAAATTATTATTGGGTCAGGGACTGTAAATAAAGTATTTAACGAAATGGAGAATATTACTGGTAAAGAAGCGTCTACAACTTCTGAAGTAAAAAAGAAGTCAACTAAACATATGAATCCATTACAACGCTTTGTGAAAATGTTATCTGATATCTTTGTTCCGATTATTCCAGCAATCGTTGCCGGTGGTTTGTTGATGGGTCTAAACAATTTATTAACTGCTAAGGACTTATTTTATGATGGCAAATCTTTGATTGAGGTTCATGATCAATTTGCTGGATTAGCAGAGATGATTAATATTTTTGCCAATGCACCATTTACATTATTGCCGATTTTAATTGGATTTAGTGCAGCAAAACGATTTGGCGGTAATGCATACTTAGGCGCAGCACTTGGTATGATATTAGTACATCCAAGTTTGATGAGTGCTTATGATTTTCCGAAAGCATTAGAAGCGGGTAAATCAATTCCATATTGGGATGTATTTGGATTACATATTAATCAAGTAGGTTACCAAGGACAAGTTTTACCTATGTTAGTGGCAGCTTATATATTAGCTACTATTGAG
Source organism: Staphylococcus pasteuri (assembly GCF_003970495.1). Lineage (GTDB taxonomy): Bacteria > Bacillota > Bacilli > Staphylococcales > Staphylococcaceae > Staphylococcus > Staphylococcus pasteuri. The sequence goes on along the minus strand of NZ_RXWW01000078.1, from coordinate 84,583 downwards.
AAATGGCTTCGCAAAGTCATACCAACAGTATTAGATAATTTAGTAACACCACTATTATCAATCTTTGTAACAGCATTTATTACATTCTTATTTGTTGGTCCTATTACAAGACAATTAGGATACTGGTTATCAGATGGCTTAACATGGCTTTACGAATTTGGTGGTGCAATAGGCGGATTAATCTTTGGTTTATTATATGCGCCAATCGTTATCACTGGTATGCATCATAGTTTCATTGCAGTAGAAACAACATTAATTGCTGACCAGGCTAAAACTGGTGGTTCATTTATCTTCCCAATTGCTACCATGTCAAATATCGCTCAGGGTGGTGCAGCGTTAGCGTCATTCTTTATTATTAAAAATAATAAAAAATTAAAAGGTGTTGCATCAGCTGCAGGTATTTCAGCAGTTTTAGGTATTACGGAACCAGCGATGTTCGGTGTGAATCTTAAATTAAGATACCCATTCATAGGTGCTATTATAGGATCAGGTCTTGGTGCAGCGTATATTTCATTCTTTAAAGTTAAAGCAATAGCTTTAGGTACAGCAGGTATACCTGGATTTATATCAATCAATCCAAACCATGGTGGCTGGCTACATTACCTCATAGGAATGGTAATAGCATTTGTCGTTTCAGTTCTTGTGACATTTGTTCTATCTAAAAGAAATAAATATAAAGAAGTTCAATAAAATAGGTTATAAAAAAGACAACTCGTTAATTTACTTTGATGATATCTATTAAATTATACGGAAGGCCTTATTCTTTAAAAGTATTATAATGTAAAATTACACACAAAATACGTAGTATTTATGGCGAGACTCCCGAGGGAACAGTACTAGTTGAAGACTCTAGAAATACTCACAGATTTATCTGTGCCGTATTTCTGGCTGAAACTGTACCATGGGAAGGGACCCAACACAGAGAAACTGATTAAATCAGTTTCTACAAGCAAAGCAAGTTGGGCAAAGAGAGCCATACAATACGAAGTATTGGGTATAAAGAAAGCACTAAGATGATTAAAATAAATCGTCTTAGTGCTATTATTTTGGGATTTATGTCCCAAGTGATTTTTTAAATTTTGTTATAGCTATAGCTTTTGTTTTCGCCATAAATAAACACTGACGATTGCAACAAGAATAAGAGAAATAACGACAACGATAATCCAAGAAATGTAACTATGATCACTTAGTGGTAATGGTACATTCATTCCAAAGAAACTAAATACCAGTGTAGGTAGGGTTAATAATACAGTAAACATAGTTAATGTTTTCATAATCGTATTCATATCATTAGATAATAATGACGCATAAGAAGTTGTAATACTTTCTAAGATACGTTGATGTAGTTCGGTTGTTTCAATTGCTTGGTTATTTTCTATAATTAAATCTTCTAGTAATTCTTCATCATCTTCAAAACGTTTAATAGCAGGTAAACGGAATAACTTTTTAATTATTGTATCGTTACCCTTCAAAGCTGCTAAGAAGTATACCAAACTTTTCTCGACTTCCATTAGTTTGAAAAGTTGCTTATTAGTAATATTATTTTTCAATTCTCTTTCGATACGAATACGTGATTTATTCAATAATCTTAAATTTCTATTATAATGATTCGCAATCGTTGTTAAGATTTCTAGTGCAAAGCGACTATGAAACTTCAGATTAATATTGTCTTGTCTAGAGAAGTTCTCTAAAAATTCATTTTCAGCGTCACAAATAGTCATTACGATACCATTACCAATGACTATGCCTAATGGAATAGTAATAAAGGATAGGACACTGCGATTTGTTGAATTAACTAGAGGTAAGTCGATAATAATCAGTGAGTATCCAGTATCTTCGTCATACTCAATACGAGCACTTTCTTCTGAGTCGAGTGGATCTCGAATAAAGTCTTCTGGTAAATTATAATATTCCATTAAATGTTCTATTTCTTCTCTATCAGGTTCAACTACATTAATCCACAATGCTTGTTGATCAAGAGTCGTTTCGATAATTTCATTATTAATTTGATTTGAATGTTTATATGCAGTGATCATTTGTAAAAGTCCTTTCACAAGCTTTTTAACTTCAAACGCATCACAATATTTTACGAGCAATGTGTTTAACGAGACTGATTGTATTTTTGTTCTGCCATAATTCGTAACGGACCATAATAAATAATTTTGAAAATATGAGTGACAAGGTCATCAACAGAAATACGATTAGAATCTAATACCCAATATCTGATAATTGAGATTGTGGCACCTGACACATAACTATGAAAATACATTTCTGGTATGCCTTCAATTTCATTATTAATACTGATCTGATTCTTCATATTATATTGTATCAGGTCGCTTATTTTTTCTTCTAAACGACTTTTTCGTTCCAAATTAAGAATCGTATTATAAAAGTCTAGATTATCATATACATGTTGAATGATGTTTCGCAATACTTTATCTATAAATAGTGTCGAAATCATTTCAACATTTTCACCTTCAATTTCTGAAAAGGTGGTGAATTTAGATATTTGAGCAATACATTCGTCTTCCATATCGGTTAATAATAAATATTTATCTTCATAATGTAAATAGAATGTACCTCGATTTAAATCAGCTTTATCTGCAATGTCTTGCACTGTAATATTTTCAATATTTTGTTCCTTTAATAATTGTATAAAGGCATGCTTTATTGCTGATTTTGTTTTACGGACACGTCGATCTTCCTTCAAAAATGTAAAACCTCCCATAATTAATAGACAATATACACCGAAGTGTTCAATAAAAGACGTTTTTCTATTAATTGATTGTTGTTTATTTATTTAAACTCATTATAATTGTAAAAGTGATAAATGTTCAACAAATTGTTGAATTGTTTCAAGGGAGGAAAAAAAGTTATGAATATATTTAAAAGTAAATTATTATGGTTGACGCCTATAGCAATCATTTTAATATTAATGATTTTCGCGGTTGCATTTTACCCAGCGTTTAATCCTAAACCAAAAGATATGCCAATTGCTATCGTAAATCACGATGAAGGTACTTCTATTCAAGGTAAGAAAACAAATATTGGTGATAAATTAGAAGATAAACTATTAGATAGCGATTCTGACGCTGTTAAATGGGTTAAAGTAGACAGTGAAAAAGACGCTAAAAAAGGTATGGAAAAAGAGAAATATTATGGGGCTGCAATTTTTGAAAAAGACTTTTCAAAAAATGCTATGAGTAAAACTCAAAAAGTCGTAATGGATAGTAAAAAATCTGAAATGCAAGATAAAGTAAAATCAGGTGAAATTCCAGCTCAACAAGCACAACAAATGGCTAAAAAAAGGGGCAACCAAAAAGTTGACGTTAAAAAAGCACAATTTAAAACAATTGTAAGTGAAGGAACAAGTTTACAAGGTTCTCAAATGGCTAGTAGCGTATTGTCAGGTATGGGTGACAATATTAATAATCAAATTACAAAACAAAGTCTTCAAACATTAGAAAAACAAAATGTTAAAGTTGATGCAAAAGATATTAACGCTGTAACTAATCCAGTTAAAATCAATAACGATAAAATTAATGAAGTTAAAGATCACCAAGGTGGCGGTAATGCATCATTCTTAATGTTCATGCCAGTTTGGATGGGTTCTATTGTTGCATCAATCTTATTATTCTTTGCATTTAGAACTAGTAATAACGTTAAAATTGCACATCGTTTAATTGCGTCTGTAGCACAAATGATATTTACAGCTATTACAGCATTTGCTGGTAGTTTCGCATATGTATATTTCATGAAAGGTGCGTTAGATTTCCATTTTGATCATCCAAATAGAGTTTCTATATTTGTAGCATTAGCTATTATGGGATTCGTTGGATTAATTCTTGGAACAATGACATGGTTAGGTATGAAATCAGTACCAATCTTCTTCATTGCAATGTTCTTTAGTATGCAATTAGTAATGTTACCAAAACAAATGCTACCTGAGTTCTATCAAAAATATATTTATGATTGGAACCCATTTGCACATTACTCAACAAGCTTAAAAGAAATTATCTATATGAATCATCATCTAGAGTTAAATACAACAATGTGGATGCTTATTGGATTCATGATTTTCGGAGTAGTATCAAGCTTATTAGCAGCAGCTCTTAGAAAACATAGTAACAAACGTACTGAAATTCCAGCATAATATAGCACGATAAATTTCAATAACTGTCGATAAGATATATGTCTTATCGGCAGTTTTTTTGTGTAAATAAATGTTAATAAAACATGTATTCGTTACCAGTAATGTATATATTGAATCAAAGAAAAAGGCAATTTCTATATTTTTCAATAGAAATTGCCTTTTATCCTTTGTCTCAAAACTTAATGTCTCAGACACTTCAATTTTGAATACGATTAAAGTGCTGTGTAACCACCGTCAACAGTAATAACTGAACCAGTAACGAATGATGATGCATCTGAAGCTAAGTATAGTGCTGCACCTTGTAATTCTTCTGGTACACCTGGACGATTCATAGGAGTCATATTCATCCAAGTATCAATCATATCTCCGCCTTTAGCGAAATAATCTTTAGTTAATTCTGTTTTCATATATCCTGGTGCAATTGTATTTACACGAATATTATGTTTAGCCCATTCATTTGCTAAACTTTTAGTAAGCATAATTACAGCTGCTTTAGAAGTATTATATGCTGCTTGTGGTTGTGGTGTGTTTACAATAACACCTGACATTGAAGATGTATTAACAATAACACCACTCTTTTGTTCACGGAAGACTTCACCAACAGCATTTGTAACTAGTACCATACTGTTTAAGTTAACATCCATTGTTTTTTTCCAACGTTCATATGGCATATCTTCAAAATCAACATGTTCATTAATACCTGCATTATTGAACAAGATATCAATATGACCAAATGTATCCATTGTTTCTTTTACCATGTCGTTTACTTGATCAACATTTGTTACATCTACTTTGCATGCAATGGCTTTATTTCCTGTTTCTTCTTCAAATTCTTTAGCAGTTTGTTGTCCAACTTCTAAATTCATATCTGCAATTACAAGATTAGCACCTGCTTCAGCTAAAGCTTTTCCCATAGATTTACCTAAACCAGAAGCTCCTCCTGTTACGATAGCTACTTTATTTTCTAATTTGAATTTATCTAATACTGACATTTAATCCATCTCCTTATGTTTATGTATGTATCCATTTTAAAATAAGATATATGAAATTCCTAGTGCAAACGCTTACTTTTATAAATTTTTATTTTCATATTACATTTTTTAAATAATAAGTTCACCATAGAAACATAAATGAATGCTCATTTGTATTCAACTACTACTTAAAAACACTATTTGATTAGTGTCTTCATATAATTACTACTCTTGAAATTTATATAAAATAAAACAACCTGGGACAATTAATGTCTCAGGCTATAATTTTAAATTCATTCATCTTCATTTTTATTATATGTAGCTTTAGCTAATTCTATAAACATATGTGCAGCTTTAGACAAGTGATTAAATTTATCACTTTTATATGCCACTACAACTTGATTAAAATAGCTAGGGTTCTCTAATTTAATACTTAACCCTTCAAAATGTTTACTACTGTTTTTAACGCTTTCTGGTACATAAGTAATCCCTAAGCCTTCATTTACCAATCTTAAAGCATTATCAATGCTGATCGTTTCCATCGCAATATTGGGTTCAAGCTCATTGTCTTCTAATATTTGATTAGTGATTTTACGCAAAGCCATATTCGGTTTTAACAATATAAAATTATCATTTACTAGTTCTTGATGAATTTCAAAAATTGATTTGTTTTTGTAATTATCATTTGTAATTAATGAATGATTGGATGGAATCATCAAATATATGGGTTCTTTAGATAGAGTTTCAAACTGGAATACACCTTGATAAAAAGGCAAAATCGTAATTGCTATATCAATCTTATTATCAATAAGTAATTGCTCAATTCGATGAGCTGATTCTTCTATTAACTTTAATTCGATACCTGGATATTCTTTTATAAATTCTGGCAATATCTTATATAATGCATGGGCTGCTAGTATAGGATTAATTCCTATGACTAAACGACCTTTTTTTAATCCAGAAATCATTTGTAATTCCGATTTCATTTCATCATACGTATATTTAATTTGATTCATATATTCTATATAACGTTCCCCAGCGTACGTTAAAGTAATTGGATTTTTCTCTCTATTTAATAACACTGTGCCTAAGTCAGTTTCTAATTCTTTAATAAACTTACTTAAATACGGCTGTGAAATGTATAAATATTTTGCTGCTTGGGAAATACTACCAAATCTATTGATTTCCTCTAAATATTTACTTGATCTTGTGTTTATCATTTAGACACTCTTTCCTCTATATAACCTTTTAGTTATAGTTTTTATACCTAAAACAATCTTTTACAAAACCTAATTTTGGGTTGATAATATTAATTGTCATCAAATAGACAAAAATTAAACTTGAAATTCTACTTTAAGGGAGGGCCAATATGGAAATCATCGGTACAATTGGTATTATTATCGGGATATTATTCATTATCTATTTCTCAATGAATGGATATTCTATTTTAATAGTAGGTCCAATTGCTTCAATTATTGTTATTTTAACAAACGGTTTACCTTTCTTTAATTCCTTAATTGGAACTAAAGAATCATATATTACTGGATTGGCTCAATTTATTATTAGTTTCTTTGGCGTGTTCTTACTTGGTTCATTACTTGCAAAATACATGGATCAAAGTGGTGCAGCACATTCTATCGCCTCTAAAATAATTAGTAAAATTGGTACTAGCAATCCATATTCTATATTAGTTTCTATATTTTTAATCACTGCAATTTTAACATACGGAGGCATTAGCTTATTCGTGGTTGTCTTCGTTATCGTGCCTTTAGCAAAACCTTTATTCAAACAATTGAATATTGCATGGAATTTGATTTGTATTCCTATCATGTTAGGTTTAGGAACATTTACTATGACAATGTTACCAGGTACACCTTCAGTACAAAATGTTGTACCAACTAAATATTTGGGTACAACATTAACAGCAGCACCTTTATTAGGAATCATTGGAACAATCGTTGCCATAGTATTTGGTTTATGGTACATGAAACATGCATTAAATAAAAGTCTTGCAAAAGGTGAAACTTTTGATGATTTTAATACGAGTAATTTAGATTTAGAAAATGAAGAAAAATCTACACCTAATTTTTATCTAAGTATTTTACCTATCGTTGTGTTAATTATTATCAATATTATTGGTAGTATATTAAAAATTGATAACGTTATTCTTATTAGTTTAGCTATTTCAATTATTTTATCTGCCATTTTATTCCATAAACACATCAATATCCATAGAGAAGTTATTAACGAAGGTGCTGGTAGTTCAGTAACACCAATGTTCTTAACTGCTTCTGCAATTGCATTTGGTACAGTAGTTACTTTAGCACCAGGATTTTCAAGTATTAAATCTTTAATATTAAATATACCAGGAAATCCATTAATAAGTTTATCTGTAGCTTCTGCGTTATTCGGTATTATAACAGGTTCTGCTTCAGGTTCATTAGGTATTGTCATGCAAGCATTTGGTAAACAGTATGTTGATATGGGTATTGACCCTGATACAATTCACAGAGTTGCAGTAATGTCTTCATCTGTATTTACTGTTATGCCACATACTGGTGTTGTATTAACACTATTCGCATTGACAGGTTTAAATCACAAAAATGGCTTTAAATATTTATTTATTACTAATACGGGTGCCAATTTATTAGCGCTTATTGTTGTAATCATCGCATCCGCATTTATATAAACATTTTAGGAGGAATTTAATATGACTAGAAACGTAATTGTAACAGGTTCAGGACAAGGAATTGGCTACGCAATCGCACAAGGATTTGATAAACAAGGCGATCGTGTATTTATCTTTGATATGAGTAAAGATGCAGCTGAAAAAGCAGCAGACTCATTAGAAAATGGTGTAGCTTATCAAGTTGACGTAACAGATGAAGAAGTTATTAAATCTGCTATCGCTGACATTAGAAGTAAATATGGTGAAATTGATGTATTAGTTAATAACGCAGGTATCCAATTTATTTCTAAAGTTGAAGACTTCCCATTAGAAAAATGGAACCAAGTATTAGGTGTTATTCAAACAGGTACATTCTTAATGACAAAACATACAATCCCAAGTATGAAACAACAAGAAAAAGGACGTATCATCACTATTTCTTCAGCACATGGTGAAATGGCAGACCCATTCAAATCTGCATATGTAGCTTCAAAATTTGCTCAAATCGGATTTGCTAAAACTGTAGCACTAGAAACTGTTAAATTTGGTATTACATCAAATGCAGTTTTACCAGGACCAGTTCGTACTAAATTAATTGAAAATCAACTTGCTAACTTAGCAGAACAAGATAATTCAACAGAACAAGAAGCTATGGAAAAATATATCACTGGTAAAATGCCAATGAATCGTTTATTAGAACCACATGAAATTGCTGATACTGTTCTATTCTTAGCTTCTGATGGTGCTTCAGCTATTACTGGTGAAACTATTAGTGTATCTGGTGGATCTAACGCATAATTCATTATTTCAAAATCTATAGAAAGAAGGAATAAATATGAGTAATTTAAAAGAACAATTAATTGGAACATGGGCATTAGTTAACTATCAAGATGAAGATGAAAATGGTAATATCTTCTATCCTTTAGGTAAAGACGCAACTGGTTTTATTATGTATAATCCAGATGGTTATATGTCAGCTCAATTAATGCAACAAGGTAGATCTGCTTATGCTTCTGGTGACTTACACACTGGTACAAAAGATGAAATGGCAGAAGCTGCACATGGTTATGTTGCTTACTCAGGTAAATATGAATTAGATGAAGAAAATTCAACAGTTTATCACACTATGGAAGTAAGTATGAACCCAACTTGGTTAGGCGATACACAACCACGTTTATTCGAACTTGAAGGTGACACTTTAAGCATTGTTAATGGTAATGTGCCAAACCAAAAATTAGTTTGGAAACGTGTTAATCACTAATTAAATATTGTAATTTTTAAAAGGTCTAAGACATTATGTTATCAGACTAATAAAGAAGGTAATTTCTATTACAAATGATATAGAGATTACCTTCTTTATATTTTAAAATAAACGATAAATAATCAGAAAATTAGAACTTTAATATATCGGTTGTAATTTTTGAAAACCGTGTTAATATATTCATTAGATATCTAACTAAATGAGGTGAAGCGATGGAAGTGACATATCAATTTCTATTAAGAAGCTTAGCACATGAGATGAAGAATTATGCAGATCGACGATTAGATGATTTTGGAATTACACAAGAACAAAGTCATACATTAGGATATATATATCGTTATCAAGAAAAAGGTATATCACAAAAAGAATTAATGGAATTCTTTGGTAGAAAAGGTTCAACGGTCAGCAGTATAATAAAAAATCTGGAAGCAAATCATTTAGTTTTTAGGAAAGTTAATCCAGAAGATACACGTAGTAAAATTTTGAAACTAACGGACGAAGGTCTAGAATTAGTAGAATCTTTTACTAAAGTATTTGATGAAATTGAAGAAAGATTACTATTAAATATCTCAGATGAAGATCAACTGAAATTTAAAGAAATTATAGAACAAATGATGAAAAACTTGAAATAATGCGTGGTTATTATTTAGAGTAATAGCCACTATATTTTTCGATATATAGTTAGAAATCTAACTATTAGCCATCTAATTAAAAGGAAGTAAGAATAATGAAAGACGAACAATTGTATTTTTTTGAAAAAGCACCAATATTTAAAGCAATGATGCATTTCTCATTACCAATGATGATAGGAAGTTTATTAAGTGTAATTTATGGGATTTTAAATGTATATTTCATAGGATTTTTAGATGATAGCCATATGATTTCAGCAATATCACTAACATTACCAATATTTGCTGCATTAATGGGATTCGGTAATCTATTTGGTGTAGGTGGTGGAACTTATATTTCACGATTATTAGGAGCCAAAGATTACAGTAAAAGTAAATACGTTAGTAGCTTTTCAATGTATGGAGGCTTATTACTTGGCGTCATTATTGCATTAGTGACATTACCGTTTACTGATCAAATTGCACAAGTTTTAGGAGCACACGGTGAAACAATCAAATTTACAAGTGATTATTTAAGAATTATGTTCTTAAGTTCCCCATTTGTTATTTTATTCTTTATTTTAGAACAATTTGCACGTGCAGTAGGAGCACCAATAGTTTCTATGGTAGGAATGTTAGCAAGTGTTGTATTAAATATGATTTTAGATCCGATTTTAATTTTCGGTTTTGATTTAAATGTAGTTGGTGCTGCTTTAGGTACTGCAATTTCAAATTTAGTAGCTGCAATATTCTTTATTCTTTATTTTATGAAAAAAATTGAATCACTTTCTGTAAATGTTAAATTTGCTAAACCAAATAAAGAAATGATGGCAGAAATTTTCAAAATTGGTATTCCAGCTTTCTTAATGGTTGTACTTATGGGTGTAACTGGATTAGTATTGAATTTGTTTTTAGCTAATTATGGTAACTATGCTATTGCCAGTTATGGTATTCAATTTAGATTAGTACAATTTCCAGAACTAATTATTATGGGATTAAGTGAAGGCGTTGTACCTTTGATTGCTTATAATTTTGTTGCTAATAAATCAAGAATGAAAGATACGGTTAAAGCTGTTATCATTTCTATCTTTGCGATTTTTGCAGTAAGTATGATTATAGTATTTGTGTTTGGTCACCAAATCATTCAATTATTTAGTACAGATCCACACATTGTTGATCTTGCTACATTCATGTTACAAGTGACAATGACATCATTATTATTAAATGGTATTGGTTTCTTATTCACTGGTATGTTACAAGCGACTGGACAAGGTCGCGGTGCAACAATTATGGCTATTTTACAAGGTACAGTTATCATTCCAGTATTATTTGTCATGAATAGTTTGTTTGGTTTAACAGGGGTAGTATGGTCACTATTAATCGCAGAAACATTATGTGCTTTAGCAGCGATGTTGATCGTTTACTTATTAAGAAATAAATTAACAGTTGATAAAGAAGCTTTATTAGAAGAATAATTGTAAATAGAGGGACAATCATTATTATTAAAACGATGGTTGTCCTTTTTCTTTTGTGACTAAATAATGAACAATTTTCAATATTATTGTGAATTAAAGTAGTAATCGTTATGATGTAATATGGAATAATTTACGAGTTATTTAGATAAGGGGGGTTCGATGGTACATATTAATAAGTACCCTAAGATTATTATTGCCGTAATGGTGATGTTTTTTCTTTCTTTGTTGCCTTCCATGATGAATCAAGCTTCAGCTCATGCAACATTAGAAAAGACGAATCCTAAGCAAGATGGCGTTGTAAAACAAATGCCTGAAGAAATTGAATTAGAATTTAATGAACCAGTAAATTCGAAGTATTCCAATATCACTTTATATAATGATGAAGGTAAGGAATTAGGTAAAGTTAAGCCATCAACATCTGGCTGGGCAAAAACTTTAACGTTTTCACCAGATAAAGTTGGTAAAGGTACGCATACTATTAAATGGCAAGCCATCTCAGCTGACGGGCATGAAGTAGGAGATCAATTTGAATTTTCGGTAGGTAAAGTAACTGCCAAAGATATAGATACATCTAGCGCTTTTTATGCAGAACCAAGTTTTTGGTTTGGAGTAATGAGATATATTGCTGAAGGAACAACCATTATTTTAGTAGGTCTGTTTTGGTTAAACGGTATTGCTAAACGTCGCCAATTACATTCATTTGAATTATTTCCTAAACAAATGAGTATTTCATTTATGATGATAATGGCGTATATAATGGCATTATTGTTATACATGATGACATTAACCTCAGATGTTGTAGATGCTATATTATCACTTAAAATTGATGTTTTAATGCAATTTCCATTTATTTTAAGTTCAATTGCAATGATAGTATTATATGCTTTGATTATAATTAGAAATATGGATCGAATTTGGTATTGGCTAGTTTCAATAGTAATGATACTAACAATAAGTATGTCTGGTCATGCGTGGTCTCAATCAATTCCAATTTGGTCTATCGCAATTAGAACGATACATATTGCAGGTATGACATTATGGTTAGGTGCACTTGCATATCTTGTTTGGTATATGGTGAATAACAATTCATCTGAGCGGTTAAAAAATATACGTTCAATGCTGTTTAAGGTGAATACTATTGCTGTTGCAATGATAATTATTTCAGGTGTGTTAATGGCTATTGATGAAACGAATATTTTAGCAATTTGGTCCAACATGCAAACATGGACAATACTAATACTTGTAAAAGTCATTGGTACATTAATAATGATGGCTTTAGGTTTATATCAAACCACGAAAGCTTTAGGTAAACGTCAACAAGTTAATAAAGTGACGTTAATAATAGAATTAATTATAGGAATCATACTTATATTCGTAGGTGTGATGATGAGTCAAATCAATATACCAGGTTAAGGAGCCGAATTATGTTAAAAAAATTAATTTCAATGAGTTTTATTTTATTTTTTACGTTAGGAATTTTTAAGGTTGCAGATGCACATGTAACTTTAAATCCAAATGAAAGCGAACCAGAATCTTATGATAAATATGATGTGAGAGTGCCAGTTGAACAAAATGACAATACGGTAAAAGTTGAATTAACTGTACCAAAAGGCGTTAATCTTGAGAATGTAGCACCAGTTGAAGGATTTAAGCATTCATTTGAAAAAGATAAAAAAGGTAACATTACTAAAGTAACTTGGAAAGCGACTGGTAAGGGTATCGGTCCTAATGAATTTATAGAATTCCCAATTGTTGCAGCTAATCCAGATAAAGAAGGTAGCTTTAAATGGAAAGCTGTTCAAACGTATGACAATGGCGATGTTGTTAAATGGGACGGTAAAGAAGATAGTGAACACCCAGCACCAATTACAACAGTGAAAAAAGGGGCTAACCCAACTGGTTCACAAAGTGATGAATCATCAACAAGTGGTAGTTCTATCGCGTTATGGGTTGTATCAATTGTAGCAATTTTACTTTCTCTAGTAGCTATTTTCAAAAAATCAAAAAAATAATTAAACATAGAGGATGCGATTTTGATAGGTCGTGTCCTCTTTTATAACTTAAATATTTGTTGTTTTGTCACTTTCATAATATCAAATATGTTCTATAATATAATCGTGAGGGAGGAAGAATCATGCGAAGATTATTATACTCATTTCTTTTTTACATGATTATTGGATTATTTAGTGGGTTTTATTATAGAGAACTAACTAAAGCACATCATTTTACGGGTGATACACAATTATCATTAGTACATACACATACATTGATTTTAGGTATGTTTATGTTTTTATTACTATTATCATTAGAAAAGTCATTTAAATTAAGTAGTTATTATTTATTTAATTGGTTCTTTGTTATATATCATATCGGTGTATTAGTAACAGTTGGTATGATGACAGTTAAAGGTACTTATCAAGTATTAGGAAAAACAGTACCGGCTTCATTCCCTGGATTTGCAGGAATGGGTCATACTGCTATGTTAGCAGCATTATTAATACTATTTTTCTTATTAAGACAAGCAATCATTAAAGAACCTAAAGATTAATTTCAGCTCGTGGGTGGTAGTGACTCACGAGTTTTTTTATAAAATGATTTGCTTCATATGTAAAATACCTTATAGTATAATGTAAAAGTATTGAATGATAATTATTTTCATTTAGAAATGATATAAATGTTATTTACAGTGTTTAAATAGGGGGAAACTAAATGGAAGACGTTACAATTATAGGTGGCGGTCCAGCAGGTTTATTTGCTAGCTTTTATTCCGGGCTTAGAGGTATGTCTGTGAGAATTATTGATGTTCAAGATAAGCTTGGTGGTAAGATGCAAGTGTATCCAGAGAAAATAATTTGGGATATTGGTGGCGTAGCACCTAAGCCGTGTCATGAAGTCATTAAAGATATGATTCAGCAAGGCCTACATTTTAATCCCAAAGTGAATTTAAATGAACGTGTTATTGATATAAGAAAAATAGACGAAAGACATTTTGAAATAGAAACTGAAGAAGGACAAGTATATCATTCAAAAGCTGTAATTTTTGCTATTGGTGGAGGTATTATTAATCCCAAACCACTGAAAATTAAAGGTGCTGAGCGTTATCAACTTACAAACTTACATTATGTTGTACAATCATTCTCTAGATTTAAAGACAAACATGTGCTTATTTCTGGAGGGGGTAACACAGCATTAGATTGGGCGAGAGATATTGCTAAAATAGCTGAAAGTGTGACCGTAGTTTATAGAAAACCAGAGATAACTGGTTATGAAGCGATGACTAAGGTGCTTGAAGATTTAGGCGTTCAGTTGATACCTTATACACAAATTAGTGAACTGATTGGTAACGACGAAGACAATTATATTCATCAAGTTAAATTAACTAACTTACAAACCGGTTTAACTTCGACTCATTCATTTGATGATGTTATTATAAGTCATGGATTCGATCATGAAAATCCATTATTAAAAGATTGTACGTCTCAATTTGAGTTGTATGATGAATATCGAGTAAAAGGATTTGGAAATACAACGACTAATATTCCTGGCATCTACGCTTGTGGCGATATTGTTCATCATGAAGCTAAGGTTCATTTGATTGCAAGTGCGTTTAGTGACGCAGGTAATGCTGCTAACCTTGCTAAAACTTATATCCAACCTGATGCTGCTGCAGAAGGATATGTTTCAAGTCATAATGAAATATTTAAAGAATCAAACAAAGAAATTATGAATCAATATCTATATTAATATAAAACGGGGGAACAAAATGATAAACATTAAATATGAAGCACCATCTGTAGATGATTATTTGAAATTAAGAGTAGATGCAGGAATGAGTGCTAAGTCGGTAGAAGCGGCACAAAAAGGATTGCCGAATGGATGTTTCAATGTCACATTGTATGATGATAAAACTTTGATAGGGATGGGAAGAGTTACCGGTGATGGTGGTACTACACTTCAAGTTGTCGATGTAGCACTACATCCTGATTATCAAGAACAAGGTTATGGCCGTACAATTATGGAACATATTATGAAATATGTGGAAGAAAATGCTGTAACAGGTACATATGTAAGCTTAATGGCCGATTATCCAGCTGATAAACTATATGAAAAATTTGGGTTCCAGTCTACTGAACCCCATTCAACAGGTATGTATATCCTATTTTAGGATAATAAAAAGACGTACTCATCATTGTAATGAACTTCAAAAATTAGAACTTTTAATCTAACTTTTTGAGTTTACATTATATTGAACGAGCACGTCTTTATTTTATTTTTAAGATTTATTTAACACCAAAGTCAATGATGATACGACCCATGTGTTGATGATTCATCACACGTTCGATACCTTTTGGTAAATCTTTAAATGAAATGACATCTTTAATATCATGCAGTTGTTTTGGTTTTAAATCTTTGGCTAGACGACGCCAAACTAATTTACGCAATTTGATAGGAGTGAATACCGAATCAATACCTAGTACACTTATGCCTCTTAAAATAAGCGGAAAGACAGAACTTTCAAATTTAGTACCGCCAGTCATGCCGATTACTGCTACACTACCATTATTATCGAGTCTATTTACAATATTAGATAAACTGTCACCACCTACAGGATCGATGGCTGCTTGCCATGTTCTAGATGCTAAAGGCTTATGATCATATTTAGGCAAGCGATCGATAACTTCGTTAGCACCAATCGCTTTTAATTTATCATCTACATCTTTACGTCCAGTACTAGCAACTACGTCATAACCTAATTTATTTAACATTAAAACAGATAACATACCTACACCACCAGAAGCACCTCTGACAAGTACACTATCTTTTTCAATAGTCATTCCACCATTTTCTAGACGTTCGATGGCTAATCCTGCAGTATAGCCTGCTGTTCCATAGATCATTGCTTCTTCTAAAGTTAAATCCTCTGGTAAATCAATAATCCACTCGCTTTTAACTCGAGCATACTCACTATATCCACCAAAATGACTTACACCTAAATCATAACTAGTTACTATGACTTTATCACCTACATTATGGCCTGGTGCATTTGATTCAACAATTTCACCAGATAGATCGATACCCGGTACCATTGGGTATTGTTTTACAATTGCATTGTTATTTTGAGTAGCTAATGCATCTTTATAGTTAATACTTGAATAATGTACTTTAATCAGTACATCACCTTCAGGTAAATCATCTACTGTAAGTTGCTTAAAATCTGAAGAGACGTTTCCTTCATCGTCTCTATCTACGATATAAGCTTTAAATTTTTCTGACACTTTTAGTTCACTCCTTCAATATTTATGACCTTCATTATAAATTTTTCTTC
>NZ_RXWW01000078.1:0-68111 GCF_003970495.1 Staphylococcus pasteuri | reverse complement strand
TATTAAAATGATAAAAACTTTCCTTAATTTAAAATGACAAAAATTAGCCACGACTATTTTAATATAAATTGTGGCGAATTGTCATAAATTTTTAGAAATAAAATTGTTAAAAAAAGTGTTTCATAAATTTTGAAAAGAATTGTTATTGACACAATTAAAGGAGAAACATATAATTATTTTGATAATGATTATCAATTGCGACTAGTTGTTTTTAATAATAAAAATTTATGTAGGGGTGTAATAATGAAAAAATTACCAATGATTTTATTAACGTCGTCATTACTTTTAGCAGCGTGTGGAAATAACGGAGATAGTAGTAAAGATAGTTCTAATAAGAGCAATAATGATAGTGGGAATAAAGCCGAATTAAAAGAGGCTACTAAAAAATATGAAAAATACACAGACAAACAATTAGACGAGTTCTTAAAAGGAACACAACAATTTGTAGATGCTATTGATAACAATGATATGGATAAAGCTAAAGAATTATATCCTAAAGTACGTATGTATTATGAACGTTCTGAACCAGTTGCAGAAGCTTTTGGTGATTTAGATCCTAAAATTGATGCTCGTTTAGCAGATATGAAAGAAGAAAAGAAAGAAGACGAATGGACTGGTTATCATAAAATTGAAAAGCAACTTTACCAAGACAACAAAATTGATGATACAACTAAAAAAGATGCGAAACAATTACTTAAAGATGCCAAAGAATTACACGCTAAAGCAGATACTTTAGACATTACACCTAAATTAATGCTACAAGGTTCAGTAGATTTATTAAACGAAGTATCTACTTCTAAAATTACTGGTGAAGAAGAAATTTATTCACACACAGACTTATATGACTTCAAAGCTAATATTGAAGGAGCACAAAAAATCTATGAGTTATTCAAACCAACTTTAGAGAAAAAAGATAAAAAATTAAGTGCAGATATTCAAAAGAACTTTGATAAAGTAAATGAATTACTAGATAAATATAAAGATGGCGATGGTTATAAATCATATAATGATGTAACTAAGAAAGATAGAAAAGCACTTTCAGATGCTGTGAATTCATTAGGAGAACCGCTAAGTAAAATGGCCGTGGTTACTGAATGAGTAAACTAGACAATCAAAAGTCATCATCTGTAACTAGACGATCATTTTTAAAAATGATGGGTATAGGTGGCGCTGGTGTCGTTATAGGTGCTAGTGGTGCAGGAAGTGTGTTTTCATTTAAATCAATGTTTGACACTCCAGAAGATGAAGAAAAAGATGCTTACGAGTTTTATGGTAAAGTACAAGCGGGTGTTACTACACCAACACAGAAAACTTGTAATTTCGTATCCTTAGAACTGAAATCTAAAGATAAAAGTGCAATCAAGGATATGTTTAAAGAATGGACTAAGATGGCTGCCAATATGACAGATGGCGATACAGTAGAAAAAGATAGTAAAAATCCATTATTGCCACCTGTTGATACAGGTGAAGCTATTGGATTAGGTGCTAGTAAATTAACAATCACTTTTGGCGTAAGTAAATCATTTTTAAAAAAATTAGGTCTTTCTAATAAAATTAGAAAAGATTATAAAGATTTACCACATTTCCCAAATGACCAAATTACAGATGACTATAGTGATGGGGATATCATGATTCAAGCTTGTTCAAATGATGAGCAGGTAACGTTTCATGCTGTGCATAATTTAATTCGTCCATTTAGAGTTTTAATCAAAGTGAAATGGTCTCAAAATGGTTTTGTATCAGTCAAAGGAAAAGAAACACCTAGAAACTTAATGGCATTTAAAGATGGTACAGTCAATCCACGCAAAACAAATGAATATAAGGATTATGTATATATTGATGATGGTTGGGCTAAAAATGGTACATATTGCATTATACGTAGAATTCAAATTCATATTGAAACGTGGGATCGTACAGCACTAGAAGAACAAGAAGCTACATTTGGTAGAAAAAGAGCTTCTGGTGCACCGTTAACAGGTAAAAAAGAATTTGATGAAATGGATCTTAAAGCTAAAGATAGTACAGGGGAATATGTTATTCCTAAAGATGCACATGCGCGTTTAGCGAAAGAGGCTAAAACGTCAATAAAAAGACGTGCATATAACTATACGGCAGGAACAAATGAGAAAACAGGAAACTTAGAAACAGGTCTACTATTTATTTGTTTCCAAAAGTCTCCACAACAATTCATTGATATTCAAAATCATCTAGGACATCAAGACAAATTGAATGAATATATTACACATAGAGGAACTGCAACATTTATTGTATTACCAGGTGTACAAAAGGGAGGCTACCTAGGTGAATCGCTATTTAATTAAGATTGTTACTATTATCATTCTTGGGTTAACTATCTTTAAGTTTGCGCCTGCTTATGCCGAAACTTCTTCAATGAGCGAAACATATGTTGCTATTACAGATGCAAAATCAACAATAGAAGATAAAGATAAAAGTGCATCAGATAAATCTAAAGCACTAAAAGAAGTAAAAAAAGAAATCAAATCTTTAAAAATAAAAAATAGTAAAGAAGGCAAGAAAGTTAACAGTAAGTTGAAGGAAGTTGAAAATGCTTCATCAGATGAAACTAAAGCTGATAAACTTTCTGAGTTAACAAAGGCGCTTATTGCTTATGAAGATAAACAATCTTCAAAAGATGCTTCAGGAAAAATCAAAGAGTTAAAGCAAGCAGTTGATGCAAAAGATGCACCAATGAAAAAAGCAATCAAAGATAAAAATCAAACAGAGTTACAATCGCTTAACAATCAACTGAATACAATTTGGACAAGTAATGAAACCGTTATTCGTAATTATGATGACGGGAAATATGGCCAAATCGAAGTGAACTTAATGCAATTACGAGTTGCAGTGCAAAAAGAACCTTTAGATGTGGATAAAGTTAAATCTACATGGTCTACATTTAAAGATAGTATTGATACTGTTGATCAAAAGCAATCTGATACAGATTCAGATAAATACAAAGTAACTCAACTTAATGATGAATTAGATAAAGCTATCGCTGGAATCAATGATAATGATTTAGATAAAGCAGATGCGTCATTATCAAGATTTGTTAAAATATGGCCTTACGTTGAGGGTAAAATTCAAACTAAAAATAGTAGCTTATACACTAAAATAGAAGACAAAATTCCTTATTACCAAAGTATTTTAGATGATTCAAATAAAGATCGTGTGAAAAAAGGTCTACAAGAAATGAATACAGAAATTAAAGATACAGTTGGTCAAGGTGAATATTCTTTTGTTGATGTAATGATTATTTTCTTAAGAGAAGGTCTAGAAGTCTTATTAATTATCATGACGTTAACAACAATGACACGTAAAGTTAATGATGTTAAAGGTACATCAAGTGTTATTGGTGGTGGATTATTAGGGTTTGCTTTAAGTATTGGTCTAGGTATTGCCTTTATTTATACAATAGGTAATAATGGCGTTGTCAGAGAAGGTATGGAAGCGGTGCTCGGCATTGTTGCTGTTGTCTTAATGTACATTGTAGGTATTTGGATGCATCGTCGATCTAATGCACAACGTTGGAATGAAATGATTCAAAATATGTATAACAGTGCAATGAGCAATGGAAACTTAATACTTCTCGGTACTATTGGTCTTATCTCAGTATTAAGAGAAGGCGTTGAAGTTATCATATTCTATATGGGTATGATAGGTAGTATCACTACAAAAGATTTTATTCTAGGTATAGCACTAGCAATAGTAATACTAGTTATCTTTGCTTTTGCATTTAGATTTATTGTTAAATTAATCCCAGTACGCTTTATTTTCAGAGTATTATCCATATTAATATTTGTTATGACATTTAAAATGTTAGGTGTAAGTATTCAAAAATTACAATTACTAGGTTATATGTCCCAACATAGTATTGAAGGCTTACCAACAATTAGTTGGATTGGTTTTTATCCAAGTGTAGAAACAATTATTGCACAAGTGATTTTAATCATACTTATACTTGCATTTGTCTTAAAAAGACGTAAAAAATAAAAAAAGAATCTCGAGTGAAGTTATAATAACTAGACTTCATTCGAGATTTTTTGCCTTTTGTAAGTGATTTTAGCAATTAACATACTAAATTCAAATAAGATGATTAAAGGTAACGTTAATAGTAAATTAAGAACTAAATCTGGTGGTGCTATAATACTTGCTACAACAAAACAAGCAAAGTAAATATATTTACGATATTTTCCTAATTGATGAGGATCTATCAAACCAAAATGAGCTAATCCCATAAATAACACGGGTATTTGGAATAAAAATCCAAAGACAAGTAACCATCGTATTAATTCACCTAAGTATGCCTTTAAACCGATAATAGGTTCAATACTAAGAGCATCCGATAAATTAATTGAAAAATTAATAATAAGCGGAAACCCAATAAAGAAGGCAAATACAACACCAATTAAAAATAATCCAGCGCAAAAAATACTATATTTATATATAAATTTGCGTTCATAGTGGTGTAAACCTGGTGCAATAAATGCCCAAAGTTGGTAGAAGATGATGGGTGCGATGATACATACAGCTACTGAAAAGATAATCATAATATAAATTTGAATCGTTTCAGTAAAAGAAAATGTATGCAATGTTACATCTGAACGCTTTATATAATGTAAAAAAGGTTTAATCCACCAATGAGACGATATATAAATGATAATAGTTGCGACAATAAATGATATGAGTACGCGTACTAAGCGTTGTCTTAATTCAGTGAAGTGCTCTAGTAAAGTAGCACTATTTTGATTGTTCACGTTGTGATTTTGAAGATTTACTGGGAGTTTCTGTAGAATCTTCATCTATATTTTCAGCAGCTGATTTAAATTCTTTTAACGTAGATCCAATAGCACGACCAAATTGAGGTAATTTAGTTGGTCCAAAAATAATTAATGCAATAATACTTATAATGACAAGGCTTGTTGGTCCAGCGATTCCTAATACAAACATGTTTTCCATTTTTATCATCCTTTATAATAGTACTTGATTAATTATAACTTTATACTTATTGATAAAGATTATCAATAAATAATTTGGTTTTTGTAGTAATTTAATCGTCGTAGTTATATTAAATGCATTTCACTCAAAATAGTTTAATCGTCTTCAATTATTCTAGTTTATAATATATAATAAATGAAATATTCTGAAAAATAATATAGAGTATTGTTAAATTGCATTACTAAAGGGGGATTATCATATAATGAGACAAATTGAAGAAATTAATATTGAAGATGTTAAAGCACTTCAAAAAATAGCTATTGATACATTTTATGAAACATTTAAACCATATTATACTGAAGAAAATTTACAAAAGTTTTTTGAGGACGCATATAATATTGAAAAGTTAAAAACAGAATTAAACAATCCCGAATCTTTCCATTACTTTTTTAAAGAAAATAATGAAATTGTTGGATATACGAAATTTAATATTGATAACGCACAAACTGAACCTCATGGAGAAGATTACCTAGAAGTACAACGTATTTACTTCTATCAAACTCATCAAGGTGGAGGAAGAGGTAAAGAATTGATTAATTTAGCTGTAGAAAAAGCCAAATCATTTGGAAAATCTAAAATATGGCTTGGTGTGTGGGAACATAATCCAAATGCAATTCAATTTTATAAATCAAGAGGATTTGTTCAGACTGGTCAACATGAATTCTATACAGGTGATGTTGTTGATAGAGATATTATTATGGAAAAAGAATTATAATTTCAAATAATTGACTTTTATAATCAATTAAAAGTATTGAAATATTCGCATCTTAGTTCAAATTCAGATATAATGATGACGTTAATTTTTTAAATTATGTTTAAAATATATTGTTATAAATAAAAGATTTATCGTTGGAAAGGACGTATTAGATGCATTCATTGACGATTATTGTCACTTATTACAATTCAGAGGAATATATCCAAAATTGTATAGAAAGTATTAAGCAACAACGTACTCAGGACTTTGAGGTTATCATTGTAAACGATGGTTCTACCGATCAAACTGAGAGATTAATGAACGAGTCACTTAAAGATTATGATAAGAAAATCAATTACATTAAATTAGAAGAGAATCAAGGACATGCACATGCTCGTAATGTTGCAATGAAAGAAGTAGAAACACCTTATTTCATGTTTTTAGATGCAGATGATGAACTTGCATCTTATGCCATTACTTTTTATTTGGAAAAATTTAATTTCACTGATGGTTTAATAGCTCCTATACATTCGTTTACGCTTAAAAAGCCACAATTTGTTGATTTAGATAGAGTAAAAGTTAATTATTATGTTGGTAAAAGTAATATAAATTCATTTTTAAGAAAGCAAACAGCTTGTAATATTATTTTTAGAACAGCAATTGTAAAAGCACATCAATTGGAATTCAACGAATATTTGAGTGTATATACGGATTGGTCTTTCGTCATCGAATACTCTAAATATGTAAATAAATTCATGAGAATTACCAATTTCTCCTTCTACTATCGAGGAGAAGTATATGACCCATTCGAAGGTACAACATTGAGTGAACAAGACTTTGATATTTTATTCGAAGATTATGTCAAAATGTTCTACGATGCTATGAATCGTGTCACAATTAAAGAAACAAAAACATTCATTATTGACAAGTTGGAACAACAAATTGCAAGAGATTTTGATCCAACACATCATGATATTAAGAAAAGATATGCTGCACACAAAGAAACATTAGTTGAATTAGCACGTTATTTAAACGTTAATTTAATCAAACATCAACATCTTATTAATAAAATTGAGACGATTCTTCTGATTAATGATGACACTGACAAAGCGTTCCAAGTTAACCAGTTCAGAAAAACATTAAGACATGTGAAAAATATTGTCTTACGTAATAAAAATAAAAATCGTTCAGTTTATGAATTAACAGATAAACAAGAAAACGTAAAACCTAAAACGATTGTGTTTGAATCATTCGGTGGTAAAAATTATAGTGATAGTCCAAAATATATTTATGAATATATGCAAAAATATTATCCAAATTATCGTTATGTATGGTCATTTAAAAACCCAAATAACCATGTTATCCCAGGTGACGCTGAAGTGGTTAAGCGTAATTCAGAAGCATTTTATCAAGCTTATTCAGAAGCTAGTCACTGGGTTTCAAATGCAAGATTGCCTTTATATTTAAATAAAAAAGAAAATCAAACATACATCCAAACATGGCATGGTACACCATTAAAACGTTTAGCAAATGATATGAAAGTAGTTCGTATGCCAGGTACCACAACACCAAAATATAAACGTAATTTCAACCGTGAAACGTCAAGATGGGATTATTTAATCTCACCTAATAGATATTCATCAGAAATATTCAAAAGTGCGTTCTGGATGGATGAACCAAGAATTTTAGAAATTGGATATCCTAGAAATGATGTTTTAGTAAATAGAGCAGACGACGAAGAATTTAAAAATGAAATCAAAAAGAATTTAAACATTCCAGAAGATAAAAAAGTCATCATGTATGCACCTACTTGGAGAGATGATGAATTCGTAAGTAAAGGTAAGTATCTATTTGAATTAAAAATCGACTTAGACAACCTATACAACGAATTAGGAGAAGACTATGTCATTTTATTACGTATGCATTATTTAATTTCAAATGCTATCGATTTAACTGGATTTGAAAACTTTGCTATCGATGTATCAAATTATAATGATGTTTCAGAATTATTCTTAGTCAGTGATTGTCTAATCACAGATTACTCATCAGTAATGTTTGATTACGGCATTTTAAAACGTCCACAATTCTTCTTTGCATATGATATAGACAAGTATGATAAAGGTTTACGTGGATTCTATATGGATTATAAAAAAGATTTACCAGGTCCTATTTTTACTGAACCATACGGATTAGCTAAACAACTTAAAGACTTAGATAAAGTTCAACATGATTATCAAGATAAAATTGATGCCTTTTATAATCGATTCTGTTCAGTAGATGATGGTAAAGCATCACAATATATTGGTGAATTAATTCATAAAAATATTGAAGAATAAACTTTAATAAAATAACACGAAAAATTAATAAATTTAGGGTATAATATTTATGAGTAATTAAATATTATACCCTTTTTATATTCGTTTCTTTTTATGAAAAATACATGCTTAATTGTAGACCAAGACATTGGTGTGTTCATATATTTAAAAAGAGAGATAAATACAAAAAGGGTGAGAAGATGTTTTGGAAATAAAAAATATTATTTAGGAGGTTGTACTGATGAAAAAATTATATACGAGTTTGTTGGCATTATCACTTTTATTAGGTGCCACAGCATGTTCGAATGATGATAGCAACAAAGATAAAGACAACTCTAAAGATGAGTCATCTAAAACTGAACAAAAGGATAAAAAGTCAAATGATCATTCAAAAGATAAAACATCAAATAAAGATGATCAAAGCAATTCTAAGGAAAGTAAAGATGACCAAAATAATGATCAAAACGATGACCAAAACAATACAAGTGGTAATGATTCAACAAGTCAGAATCAAGATGATAATAGTGGAAATGATTCAAATCAACAAGCTAAAAGTACTGACAATTCAACTCAGCAATCTAATAATATGAATGACGCGAATACATCTAATAATAATTCAAACCAAACTGCTAGTAATACTAACAATCAAAAAACATCAAATCAATCTTCACAATCAACACAAAGTACAAGTGGTTACGTAGCACCATATCAATCAGAAAATGCCACATCAGTAGCTAGAAATTTATCAAAATCAAATGTTAATCAATCAACTGCATTAAAACAATTACCTAACTTCCAAACTGCTTTAGATTTAGCAAGACAAGAAGCAAATTTATATGGCAGTAGTAATAAAACGTATAATGACTATGCAATTGAAGGTGAGAATGCCAATTATAGATATGTATTTAGTTTCAAAGACCCACAACAAAATGGTGTTTATTCTATAGTTACTGTAAATAGCCAAGGCGAACCAGTTGTTGTTGACCCAGCTTATGGAAAATAAAAGTATGTTATTTCAAAATATATAGATATAAAAAAGGCGTATCATCAAATGTAAATACTTTGTGATACGCCTTTATAAGAACATTAGTTTCTAGTTATTTTAACTCTTTTTGAATTAGCTTCGTAAGATATTGTAAGGATTGATTATTTTTATTGATATACGGATTATCGTTTTTAGGAATCATATCTGTTACTAAATCATTTAGTAATAAATCAGGATCCGTATACCAAACATTAGCTAAGCTTTTCATCACACGATTATAAATACCTCGCTCTTCTTTGTATTGGTCATGATAAGGTGTATATAAGCATACACGTTTATCAATTGTTAGTGCATCAAATACTATAGATGAATAATCTGTAAGTACGATATCAGAAATAAGTAGTAAATCTTGAGTTTCTATTCCTTTTTGAGGAATAATCACTTCATCAGGTAAGTTTACGGTTTGACTACTTTCGACATGACCTTTAAATATAACGTTATATTTATCCAATAATTGGTCGGTGATTGGTAATGTTGGGTCTAACTCATTATTTGATAACCAAGTTGGAGCATAAAGTAATATTGGTTTATTTAGATCGCAATTTAAGTCGCGTTTGAGTTGTTCATAAAATGATGACTCACTTAGTTTGTTTAGTAAATATTGCACGCGTGGATAACCAATAGGTAACACTTCAGTATCATGAGTAGGGAAAGCTGTATGGAACATATCCATAGCAAATTTTGAATCACATACTAAGTAATCTTGTTTAGCTAACTTGTTATATTTACGAGCTCTATAATTATATATATTTAAGTTTTGGTTTGGTTCATGACTATCTAAAAATAATTTTTTAATTGGAGTACCATGCCAAAGTTGAATAATAGTACCATTTGGTTTGATGTCATCTGGAATATAACTTTCCGTGACAACTACTTTAGCAGTTTCTATCATAGATTTTGTTTCAGAATCCTCAGGTGATATAAAATGTGGCCCTTGTCTATCATTTGTCACAAAATAAGTATTGATGGTTGGATTTCTCTTAACAAAATAATTAAATAAGTATTTAGAATTACCACGATAACCATAATCAAATCCCATAAAGACAACATGTTCTTTAAGCAATGACTTATCTTTATCATAGATATAACTTAATTCTCTATGTTTTTTTAAAGAATGATTTTTAAATGGTTTGAACATCCACTTAGGTAATCTGAATTTTGTACTTAACAATACAGAATCTGAGTATCTTAATTCACTATGATCATTATAAGTAAATCTAGGGAATGGGATTTTTTGACGATGTTCATATGCGATTTTGTTTAAATAAAATTGATTTATTTTACTAATATTATTTTTATCAATAGATGACCAAAGTTGACTACTAGTATAAATAGGTGTTTTAAAATCAAAGACAACATGTCCATCTACTGCAAGTTGGCCTTTTAAAATGGTTACTAAAGCTAAATCAAAAATAGTCTCAATATTAAATTTTTCAAGATGAACTAGGGCAGATTTAATTTCATAAATCACATTAGGAAAGTGATTAATATTTTTAACCCAATCTATAAAATCAACTGTTTCTAACCCAAAATATCTGCAATCATTTAAATAGGTTTTATCTATTGTATAATCAACAATAATTGAAGTGCTCTTTAATTCAACAGCATCAAGCATTTTTTGATGAAGCATTATATCATTAGAGTATGGAACAAAATGTGTATATCCTTCATCTAAAGCTTTCATAAGTTGAATATCTAAGTTTTCTAAACTAGTTATATTAATTTGCTTTATCATATCGCTGACCTCTTTAGGCTAAATTTATTCTTCTTATTTTATCATGTGTAACACATTAATTCATAATGAGGACGTTTAACGATTTATGTAAGCGTTATCATTACAAGCTTTTGAGACAAAAATAAAGAATAAAAAAATAAAGGGAAATAATTGGGCAAAACTATAAAATCAATGTTGTAATTTTAACGATAAGATGATATATTTTAATTGTGAAAAAGTTCACAAGTTATAAATGAATTCAATTTGAAGAAGACTCACAATCAAAGATAATAAATATTTTTATTTTGATATAACTCTAGCTAGAGACAAACAAATTTAAAGTAAAGGAAGAGTCATACTATGTTAGTAAATTCATTCAATCCATTTGATAATTTAGTGTTATCAAGTATTATTGCTGCAGTACCAATTATCTTATTTTTATTATGTTTAACTGTTTTCAAAATGAAAGGGATTTATGCTGCTATAACAACATTAGTCGTTACTTTATTGATTGCAATTCCATTCTTTAAATTACCTGTAGGAATTGCTTCAGGTGCGGTAGTGGAAGGTTTCTTCCAAGGTATTATTCCAATTGGTTATATTGTAATGATGGCTGTATTACTATATAAAATCACATTAGAATCTGGACAATTTTCTACGATTCAAGATAGTATTACAAGTATTTCTCAAGACCAACGTATCCAGTTATTATTGATAGGTTTTTCATTTAATGCCTTTTTAGAAGGGGCAGCAGGATTTGGTGTTCCGATTGCAATTTGTGCTTTATTATTAGCGCAATTGGGCTTTAAACCTTTACAAGCTGCTATGTTGTGTTTAGTAGCTAACGCAGCTTCAGGTGCATTTGGTGCCATTGGTATTCCAGTGGGGATTGTTGATACACTTCATTTACCTGGTGGTGTAACAGCAATGGGAGTATCCCAAACATCAGTATTTACTTTAGTTATTATTAACTTCTTCATACCATTTTTATTAATCTTTATAATTGATGGTTTTAAAGGAATTAAAGAAACATTACCTTCAATATTAGTCGTTTCTATTACGTATACTGTATTACAAGCTTTACTAACTGTATTTAATGGACCAGAATTAGCAGATATTATTCCTCCATTAGCATCAATGTTAGCTTTAGCTTTATTCTCAAGAAAATTCCAACCGAAACATACATTTAGAATACAAAAAGATGTTGAACCTGAACCAGTTAAACATCATAGCGCAAAATCAATTTTCTATGCATGGAGCCCATTTGTTATCTTAACAGTTATCGTTATGATTTGGAGCGCACCATCATTTAAAAATTTATTCTTACCTAATGGTAAACTTTCTGGATTAGTATTTAACTTTAATTTACCGGGAACATTTAGTGAAGTTGCACATAAACCAATTACATTATCATTAAATCTTATAGGTCAAACTGGTACTGCGATTTTAATCACTATTATTATTACAGTATTAATGTCTAAAAAAGTTGGCTTTGGTGATGCGGGACGTTTATTCGGTGTAACTTTCAAAGAATTATGGTTACCTATTTTAACAATTTGCTTCATATTAGCTATTTCTAAAATAACTACTTATGGTGGATTAAGTAGTGCAATGGGTCAAGGTATTGCTAAAGCTGGAAACGTATTCCCATTACTTTCTCCAATATTAGGTTGGATTGGCGTGTTCATGACTGGATCAGTAGTTAATAACAACTCATTATTTGCGCCTATCCAAGCATCTGTAGCACAACAAATTGGTACGAGTGGTTCAT
This sequence comes from Staphylococcus pasteuri, assembly GCF_003970495.1. Taxonomy (GTDB): domain Bacteria; phylum Bacillota; class Bacilli; order Staphylococcales; family Staphylococcaceae; genus Staphylococcus; species Staphylococcus pasteuri. Next base: position 55,556 of record NZ_RXWW01000078.1, on the reverse strand, counting down.
TACTTGTTGCTTCTAATACAGTTGGTGGGGTTGCAGCTAAATTAATTTCACCACAATCTATTGCTATTGCAACTGCAGCTGTTAAAGAAGTAGGTAAAGAATCTGAATTACTAAAAATGACTTTGAGATATAGTATTGGCTTACTAATATTCATCTGTATTTGGACATTTATCTTATCAGTATTATTATAAAATTAAATTTAGTAGTTAAACTTAAAAAACTGATTTCTCATATATCGGGAAATCAGTTTTTTGTATATTATTAATATGCTTTTTAAGGTGTCTTGACGTATATACTGTTAAAAATTTTAAAGCTAATATTAATTAATAATGTACTTTAGCTGAACATTTTCATGAAATCTTTATAAACAGCTTCGGCAGTATAATTTTCTAGCGTATGTCGACCCTCATTGATGATATATTGGAGTTCACTATCATTATGCATCGTTAAATCAATTCGTTTAGCCAATTGAGATGTATCATCATGTTCTACTAAATAACCATTTTTACCATTTTTAATAATAGAATCAGGGCCAGTATTACCAGCAAAGCTAATGACAATGTTATCTTGAGCCATCGCTTCAAGTAAGACCATACCAAAGCCTTCATTTCTTGATGGAACGACAGTAATTTTACTTTGAGCAAGCTTTTGATCAAGTTTAGGTGTTGATGGATAAAGTTCGACAATATCTTGTAAATGATATTGATTTATAAATTGAATTAATGAATCTTTTTCTTGTCCATCGCCATATAAGTGCAATACATAGTTTAAATGTCTCAAATCGTCTTGAATTAATCTAATGCTTTCTAATAAAAGATCGAATCCTTTTTCATATTCTAATCTTCCTGCAGCAATAATAATATTTTTCTTTTGAGAAGCAATTCTCTTGTTATCAATGATATTAGGTATAACATAAACAGGTGTTTTTAGTTTTGATTGATAAATATCGCGATCTGCTGAAGTTAAAGTTGTGACTTTATTGATTTCTCGATATGCATTAATGATTTGATTTTGATACTTTGTATCATGTGCATTGAAATTCATATGTTCCATAGCGATAGTTGTAACTTTTTTATTTTGATATTTAGCGATTAAAATATTAAAACTTGCTCTTGTACCTATGAGAACATCCGTAGAAACATGTTTAATAGCTTTTATCATTTTCTTCTCAACATAACTCGAAAATTGATTAAGTCCAGGTTCATACTGTGATAATTGTTTAGGTTTTAAGAACGGTGTATATTTTTTAATACGATTCGCAATAATAGCATTAATATTAGATGGTTTCATACGGTAATCAATTAATACTTTAATATTGATATCTTTATGCAATTTGAAATAGGGTTTGTCGGCACCTCTGAAGACAGAAATAATAGTAACTGGATGACCTTTTTCAGCTAATGCATTAGCAAGTTGTGAAATAGATTTAACCGTTCCGCCCATTGCATAGATGTTATGCATGAAAAATGTGAACGACTTCATTTGAACACCTCTTAATTTTTATGAATTTATATTGATTATATCATGACATAGTTCACAAATGAGTTAAATGAATATGTTAAAATATAAGTATTAACAATAAATGAGATATATCATTTTGATCTATGTGTGATGTTACTAAGAAATTGACATTTTCAAATAGGTGTTTATTTCATTTAAGTATTGATTATATGGTACAATATTAAATGTTTTAAGTGTCATATTTTAGGTAATGTATTGAGTAATTATGACTAGATTACATTAATTATAAATCTAAAATAAAAGTTGTTTAGAATTAATGGAAATCGTTGATTTTATTTTTTTACCTATTTAGAAAGCGCTTTAATATAAATCTAGGTCATTTGATAGTTTTATTAATCAACTAAAAAAGGGGGACTGTATTTGTTATGAGTACACAACATAGCAAAACAGATGTCATCTTAATCGGTGGCGGTATCATGAGTGCAACGTTAGGAACATTATTGAAAGAATTATCACCTGATAAAGAAATTAAAATATTTGAAAAGTTGAATCAACCCGGTGAAGAAAGTTCAAATGTTTGGAATAATGCTGGTACAGGGCATTCAGCATTATGTGAGTTGAATTATACTAAAGAAGGTAAAGATGGATCTGTAGATATTACTAAAGCGATTAAAATCAACGAGCAGTTTCAAATTTCTAAACAGTTTTGGGCTTATTTAGTTAGAACAGGACAATTAGAAAATCCAGAAAACTTTATTAAAACAGTACCTCATATGAGCTTCGTTAAAGGTGCGAATAATGTTGATTTCTTAAAAAGACGTGTTGAAAGTCTTCAAAAGAATGTTTTATTTAGTAAAATGGAAATTTCTGAAGATAAAAATAAAATTGCTGAATGGGTAACTCTCATGATGGAAGGTAGAACAGACGAAGAACCAATTGCTATCACTTATGATGAAACTGGTACAGATGTTAACTTTGGAGCTCTAACTAAAAAGTTATTTAGTAATTTACAACAAAAAAATGTAGATATTAATTATAAACATGAAGTTTTAGATGTAACTAAACAAAATGATGGAACTTGGTTAGTTGAGGTTAAAAACTTAGCTAATAATCAAGTTACAACTTATGAAACTGATTTCGTATTTATTGGTGCTGGAGGTGCAAGCCTACCATTACTACAAAAAACTGGAATTAAAGAATCTAAACATATCGGTGGCTTCCCAGTTAGTGGCTTATTCTTAAGATGTAAAAATCCGGATGTTATTAAACGTCATCATGCAAAAGTTTATGGTAAAGCTGAGGTGGGTGCGCCACCTATGTCAGTACCGCATTTAGATACACGATTTGTAAATGGTGAACGTTCATTACTATTTGGACCATTTGCAGGTTTCTCACCAAAATTCTTAAAAACTGGATCATATTTAGATTTAATTAAATCAGTGAAACCTAATAATATCGTTACGATGTTAACTGCAGGTGTTAAAGAATTTGACTTAACAAAATATTTAGTATCACAATTAATGCTTTCTAATGAGGAAAGAATAGATGACTTACGTGTATTCTTACCAAATGCTAAAGATGAAGATTGGGAAGTTATTACTGCAGGACAACGTGTTCAAGTGATTAAAGATACTAAAGATTCAAAAGGTAATTTACAATTTGGTACTGAAGTAATTACATCAGAAGACGGTACGTTAGCTGCTTTACTTGGTGCATCACCAGGTGCATCTACTGCTGTAGATATTATGTTCGATGTACTTCAAAAATGTTATAAAGATGACTTTGACAGTTGGGAATCTGCTATAAAAGAAATGGTTCCTTCATTCGGATTAAAATTAACTGAACATGAAGATGTTTATCATGCTGTTAATAAAGAAATAGTTAAATATTTGAAAGTTAAATAAATAGTAAAGAGGCTGGGACATAAATCCAAAATAATAGCACTAAGGTGATTTATGTTAATAATCTTAGTACTTTCTTTATGCCAATACTTCGTATTGTATGGCTACGCTATGCCCAACTTGCTTTGCTTGTAGAAACTGATTTAATCAGTTTCTCTGTGTTGGGTCCCTTCCTATGGTACAGTTTCAGCCAGAAATACTACACAGATAAATTTGTGAGAATTTCTAAGGTCTTCAACTAGTACTGTTCCCTCAGGAGTCTTGCCATAAATACTACGTATTTATATGTGATTTCATATTAAAAAATTAAAGAAGTAATAAAAAGGTAATTTCTATTAAAATAAAATAGAAATTACCTTTTTTCATTTGTCCAAGAACTTTATGTCCCAGATCCTTGTTTATTTGGAATGCGAGTTTTTAAGTTGTTGGTTTATTTTTAAAATTTCTTTCTTAGTTTTTATATAGCTAACAAACCAAATAATAATATAAATAATGATAAAGGTGAATGTGAAGAAAACTAAACTATCATATTTTAATGGGAACCATCCGGCTAAAATAGCTAGTATGGTAAAAGGGAAATAGCTACAAATAAAATGGACAATAGTAGCTTTTGTAATACCCCAATCAGTTGCACTAAATATCAAATTATTAATAGAGAATAATAAACCTATTAGCATCCAAATGAGGATAGATAAAAGCATGATGATTGGTTCTGTTAAATGTTGGTAATAAATTTTGCCTATTGTAGATACTGGTGATAATGGATGATAATTCCCCTCAGCATAAAGATAACTAAATATAATAGACAAACTTAATCCAATCATTAAACTAATGAATAGAGATTTATAAATATTTTTCATAATGATAATCTCTCCTTTATAGATTTTAAATATCTTCTAGAGGAGTATGTAAAATCATTATCTAAGTTATTTAAATAAATGCGAATCAATCCATTAGGTTCTAATTGAAGTTTTATAATTGCATCGCGATTTACGATTTCAGACTTGGATATACGAATAAATGATGTTGGCAAATGTTGCTCTAATTCATAAAGTCTATATTTGATGTAATAGATTTCGCCTTTTGTAATAGCTATAACTTGTTTATTAAAAGTACGAAATGTAGTGATATTTTCTATTTTCAAATTATAAATATCTTCTTCTTGTCTTCCATTGATTTCAGTTAATTTTTCAATATTTTGGACGGCTTCAATGATGTGATTAATATCATTATCCATACTAGGGGAATGAATCTCTACAAAACGCTCTTTTTCTTTAGGACTGATAAATAACTTTAATTGCACAATGTTAACCTCCTCTATACATCATATTTAATCATGAATTAAGTATATATACCTCTAAATTGAGATATGTGGTAGCTATATAAAGATATGCGGTTAAAATATAATCATATTAACCGCATATCGTATATTATAGGCTATTTAAGTGTTAGGTAATTGAATCGTAAATGTAGTTCCTTCTTGTTGAGTGCTTGAGACGTAAATTTTACCGTGATGAAGTTTAATAATTGATTCTGTAATTGCCAAACCTAAGCCATTACTATTGTTATCATGGCTAAGTTTATAAAAGCGTTCAAACATTCGTGATTGTTGTGTTTCGCTTATAACATCACCATGATTAGTAACTTGAATTAAAACATGTTGTGATGTTTGCGTTAATGCAATGTTAATAACTGAATCGTGATAAGCATACTTAATGGCGTTGATAATAAGATTATTTATAGCTTGGTGTAATAGTCTTTCATTTCCAAGGAAATAAATAGATTCCAAGTTAGACATTATCATTAATGACTTATTATCTAGTGCGAAATGTTCATGTCGAATAATGTCTTTGATCAATATATTAAGTTGTATATTGTCTGAAAATGTAAGATGTTGTGCATTATCAAGTTCCGATAATAATAACAATTCTCTTGTTAAATCACTAAGTTGAGTTGTAATTTGATTGATTTCTTCTATTTTATTTTGTCGTTTATTTTCATTATCGGTTTGTTCTAAATCCACTAATAATTGTTTAATATGAGTTAGGGGCGTTTTGATCTCGTGAGAAACATTCTGTACAAAGTGTTGTCGCATTTCATCAACTTGCTTTAAAGATTGTCTCATTGTGTCAAAACGATATTGTAATGTGCCGATTTCGTCTTTTCGTGTTTGTTTAATCGGCGTGTTAAAATCTCCATTCATTAATCTTTCTGTACCACGTTTCAATTGTTTTACAGGTCTTACTATAGAATAGGTAGAAGCTATAACTAACGAGATTGAAATTATCAACAATAATGCTAATAGCACTGCTAAAAATATTCTGAATTCGCTAAATGTTTCCCCTATATCAGGACGCATAAATACTGCAATAGCTTGATGATTATTTTTAAATTGAAGACCTACAGTATTATCAGTTTCATTATCAAAGAAACCAGTTACAAAAAGTTTAAAAGGCTTCTCTTTTATCCCATGATAAGTATCGCCGTGTAAAACTTTTTGGATATCATGTTTGGGTAAGCTATCCTTTCTAAAAGGAGCGCCATAAAAGTGTTTGTTACCATGTTGATCAACAGTCATAATTTGATAATTCATATCTCCCAAGTGTTTAAAATATGTATTAATATGTTCAAATGATTGTTTATCTTCAAATTCCTTAGCTTCTTTTAATGTCTTCATAATTTTCGCATCATTAGAGGGTTTTAGATTAAAATGATAATAAATGTTTGTGAAAATAAAACTGATAAACGCACTAAATAAAATGACGACGATTGTATATACAGCAATTCGAATATATAAAGATTTAAACATTTACTTCCACCTTATATCCTTGTCCACGAACTGTTTTAATTGTGACATTAGAATGTAATTGAGCTAAACGTTGTCGTAAACGCTTAATATGGACATCAACTGTTCTTTCATCACCTTCATAATCAAACCCCCATATTTTTTCAATAAGATGCTCTCTTGTAAGTATTTGCTTCTTATTAGTGGCTAATAGAAAAAGAAGTTGAAATTCCTTATTCGGTAACATCATCGTTTTATCGTTTACTATAACTTCCATATACGCTTGTTGGAGTGTTAAATCACCTATTACTAATTGTTCTTCTGCATGTATATCATATCTACGTAAAACAGCTTTAATACGAAATATGAGTTCTTTGACTTCAAATGGCTTCGTTAAGTAGTCATCCGTACCACTTAGAAATGCTCGTTCTTTATCACTTAGTGCATCTCTTGCAGTCAACATAATGACAGGTAACTCAAAATCTTCTTTGATAATTTGACATAATTCAAACCCGTCCATACCTTCCATCATAATATCGACAATAGCAATATCTATTTGATTACGATTTAAACATTCAAGTGCATCTTTAGCATTCATTTGAGTATAAGTTTGAAAGTGTTCTTTTTCTAAATGTGTCGAGACATAATTTAATATTTTTAAATCATCATCGACGATAAGACAGCGATTCATATACACACTCCTATCTTTTTTACTTAATTATACTATGAGCAAAATTTATAAAACAATGTATGAAATTGTTCATATTCAGTTCATAAAAAGTAATTAATATACAACTAGTGAAAATATCGAATAGGAGTGAATATGAATGAAATTAGCATGGAATGAAATAAAATTTTATAAGCTAAGATATATATTGATTATGCTAATTATTGTCTTATTAAGTATGATGGTGTTATTTATTAGTGGTTTAGCACAAGGGCTTGGCAGAGAAAATGTTTCATTATTTAGTCAGCTTAAATCAAAACATTATATTATCCAAGATATGAAAGCACCTCAAATTGAAAAATCTCAATTAACGAAAAAACAACAATCTAAGGTTGAAAATATCATTAACACTAAACCCTTGAAAATGAAACAACAAACTTTAAATGTTAAAGGAGAAAATAATGAAGATGTATTAGCAATCGATTCTTCATTACAACATAAGTTTAAGTTGTCAAAGGGCCATTATCCGAAAAACGATAATCAAATTGTTGTGAATGAAAAATTAACAGGAAAGGGGATAAATATTGGAGATAAAGTCCAATTTAAAAATCAAGAGAAAGCGTATAAAGTAACAGGATTTCTTAAAGATGCGATGTATTCACATAGTTCAATCGTAATGATGAATCAACAAGGATTCAGTGATATTAAAGGACAGTATGCTACATTTTATCCATTCAATAAACTATCGAAGCATGAACAACAACAGCTAAAGGATATTACAGGTATCCAAGTTACAGATGAAAATGAATTAAAAGATAATATTGCTAGTTATAAAGCTGAACAAGCACCACTAAACATGATGATAGTGAGTTTACTCGTTATTTCTGCTATTGTTCTTAGTGCCTTCTTTTATGTCATGACAATCCAAAAAGTATCAGAAATAGGTATTTTAAAAGCGATTGGTATAAAGACAAGACACTTGCTTAAATCCTTAACCTCACAAATTTTAATGATTACAATATTATCAGTTTTAATATCAGTCGCTATGATTATAAGTGTTTCGTTCATAATACCAGTAACAATGCCATTTCATTTAGCCTACGCTAATTACATTTTAGTTATTGTCATTTTCATTCTCGTAGCATGCATAGGCTCATTACTATCATTTATTAAAGTCGTTAAAATCGATCCATTAGATGCTATTGGAGGTGGAGAATAGTGACATTGCAAGTTAAACAATTAATTAAAACGTTTGGAGAAGGTAGTACTAAGACAGAAGTATTAAAGGGTATCGATTTAACAATAGAGCCTGGTGAATTTGTAATTCTTTCAGGTGCATCAGGTTCGGGTAAATCAACATTGTTATCTATATTAGGAGGTCTACTTTCTCCTACTGATGGGGATATAAACTATGAACAACAACCTTTATTTTCATCGTCTAAACAAAATAGTGAACGTCGATTATCAGAGATAGGCTTTATCTTCCAATCTTCTCACTTAGTACCTTATTTAAGCGTCATTGATCAATTGATAATTGTAGGACGTGAAGCAGGAATGTCTAAAAAAATAGCATATCGTCGTGCAGAAAAATTATTAAGTGATATAGGATTGTATGAAAGAATGAATGCTTACCCCCATATGTTATCAGGTGGTGAAAAACAAAGAGTAGCTATTATGAGAGCGCTAATGAATAATCCTAAAGTGTTATTAGCTGATGAACCAACAGCAAGTTTAGATGCTAAAAGAGCGTTATCTGTTGTAAAAATGATTAAAAAAGAAATTTCAAACAATCAAATGTGTGGAATTATGGTGACACATGATCAACGATTGTTTGAATATGCAGATAAAGTTATTTACTTAGAAGATGGTCTAATTAAAAATTAATATAAAAATAGAGGCAGTAATACATTCGTATAGAATGTACACTGTCTCTTTTATTTAATCCATAAAATGATAATACTTAACCAAAAGGTTAGTGCAAAGTATATGGTTAGTAAAAGACGATACTGGTACATTACACCTAAAAAGTCTCTGATTAACGCAATATGGAAAAAATGGTATGGTGTATGACTGCCAATACCATAGGCTTGAATATCATGATTTTTAGCTAATTTAAGTGCTCTTAAAATATGAAATTGACTAGTTACACACAGTATTTTGGGTTTAATATTGAAATGTTTTCTAATTATTTCTTTCGAATATATAAAGTTAGTATTAGTATTTGTTGATTGTTGTTCCAATAATATATGTTCTTTTGGGACACCGCGATGAATTAAATAGCGTTGCATAGCTAAAGCTTCAGTAATAGGTTCATCTGGACCTTGACCACCAGAAACTAAAATCATAGGAGAATTATGGAACTGTCGGTAAATATCATATGCTCGATCTAAACGTTCTTTAAGCATAGGTGTAACTTCTTCAGTAAAAATACCTGCCCCTAAAATAATGATTAAATCGATTGGTTTTTGAAAATGAGTTGAACCATATGCAGAAGACCAAAAGACATAACAAAAGAAAGCGAATAAAGTAGACAAACCAATGAAACTAAGCCATAGTATAATGCCATTCAATATTGGAATAGGACAAGTACTAATGTAGAAACAAGCAATTATAAATAGGATTAACCGAACTCCACTTAAAGTCATTTGCTTAATAAAACGACGCCCTTGTTTATTACGAAAGATAGAGGCATGCTTTAATATGATATACATAAATATCATTATTATTATTGCTATTAGTTCATAAGGTATTGAATAACTAATCAGATGGTAAATTAGAGTTATAAAACCTAATATAATAGTAGAAATAAATCCAGTTATACTTAAAGTTATAAATTGGTTGAAAAATAAAGAAAACAATATTATTAAAATTAATAAAGTGAAAAGCAATGGAATCATGAAAGGGCCACCTCTATCATATATGTATATATAAATGTAGTTGATAAGAGTTAAATAAGCAACTTAAAAGATATTGAGTTAAAACTGTTTTTAAGGTTTCATTTTATAATTTTTCTTGATATCATTTATAAGATGAAAAATAAATATTTTATATAAATCTACGCGTGTTTGAGGAGATACATATGACTAGACAATTAGAAGATCATATTGCATTTTTAGAAACATTTATCAATAATGTAAATACTTTAACGGCTAAATTATTGAAAGATTTGCAAAATGAATATGGCATTTCTTTAGAACAATCTAATGTATTAACGATGCTTAGTAACGAATCTATGACTATTAGTCAAATTACGGAGAAGCAAGGCGTTAATAAAGCGGCAGTGAGTAGAAGAATTAGTAAATTGCTAGATGCAGGTTTAGTTATTTTAGAAAAACCTAACGCTAATATAGATCAACGACTCAAATTTATTACGTTATCTGATAACGGAAAATCATATATAAAAGAGCGTAAAGCTTTGATTAATAGTATTGCTCATGACTTTACAAATGATTTTTCTGCGGAAGATTTAGAACAAGTAAGACATGTTTTAGATATTATTAATCATAGAATGACGAATTATAGTTCTAAACTATCTTAAAAATTATTAAATAAAGACTATACACAATAGAAGAGTTAGGAATATAATTTGTATATACATTGGACATAAGACTAAATACGTATGTTACTGTTATTCATTTAGTCATATAATGAAAATATCTGAAAAAATAAAGATTTATAAATTTTAAATATTAAAAAATGATGCATAAGTAATAACCCCCCTTGATATAAATATAGTGATATAACTATTTATAAATGGTAGTAAGTTTGGAAAGTGAATAGAGGTGATACGATGAAACAGTGCCCTCAGTGTGGCGTCTCTGTTGAAAATGATGAGCACACTTGTCATAATTGCGGCCAGTCATTAAAAAAAGAAATAAATCAGAAAAGTAGTAAAAATAACAATATTAAACGAAAAGATAGAACTAACAAATCAACTAATCAATCATCGAATATTAAAATCAGAAAAGTTGTGCCAGTGGCAATTATATTTTTTATTATCATACTATTAGTTATTTTATTTTTCCTTCTAAGAAATTATAATTCACCCAATGCTCAAGCTAAAATTTTAGTGAATGCAATTGATAACGACGATAATCAAAAGGTAGCAACCTTACTTGGTACGAAAGACAAAAAGGTCGATCCTGATGAAGCGGCTGCGTACATCAAATATATTAAAAAAGAAGTGGGCATGAAGCATTTCGTTAGAGATGTTAGAAATACGGTTGATAAATTAAACAAAAGCGATTCAAGTGTTGCATCGTATATCCAAACTAAAGATGGGCAAGATATTTTACGTGTAAGTAAAAACGGAAGACGATATTTTATTTTTGATAATATGAGTTTTAATGCACCTACAAAACAACCTATCGTTAAACCTAAAGTGGATACTAAATATGAATTTAAATCAGGTGGTAAACGTAAAACAGTCATTGCAGATGCAAATAAAACAACACCATTAGGTTATTTTATTCCTGGTAATTATCACATAGACGCAACTAAAGAAACAAAAAATGGCGTATTCACAGGTACACTTGATTTTAATTTCAAGAATAGTAATAGTGAAACTGTAGATGTTAACGAAAACTTTGAAGAAGCGCATTTAAATATCAAATTAAAAGGTGCAACGAAACTGACAAGTAAATCGAAAAAAGTAATCATTAATGATCGTACAATGTCATATTCAAATTCTAAAGAATTCGGTCCTTATCCTAAAAATAAAGATATAACAATTTCAGCTCAAGGTAAGGCGAAAGGTAAAACATTTGAATCTGAAACTAAGACAATTAAAGCGTCTAACTTAAAAGATAATACGTCAGTTACTTTAGATTTTGATAGTGATGAAATAAGTAAATATGTGACTAAAAAAGAAAAAGAAGAAAATAGTTTGAAGAACAAACTCACACAATTCTTTAGTGGTTATTCTATGGCTTTAACTTCAGCCAAAAATCAAAGTAACTTTGATTTAATATCAAGTTATTTTAAAAAGAATTCTTCAATGTATGACAAAATGAAAAATAGTATTAGTAATCAACAACTTGTATCATTACAATCACCACAAGTATTGAGTGCTAGCAAAAGTGGAGATAAAATATTAACAACTGTACAACATATCGATGAAAATGGTCAGTATGTTAATAAAGAGTATGAGTTAGAGCAAGATTCTAGTGGGAATGACTTTAACTTAATTAAAGAAACAGATTAGAGAAATAGACGTAGTACAATGAAGTTCATTTACATTTATGGACATTGTCCTACGTCTCATTTTTTTAATTATCAAAATCTCATATGTTAAATATTTCTATATCATATAATATTAGAACTTTTATTATTAAAAATAAAAACAAGGTGGTTTCAAAAAATGAATAGTAAAGTACGAGCAAAATCACAATCTCTTATATTTGTAATCATCTTAGGAGCACTTACTGCAATAGGCGCATTATCTATAGATATGTTTTTACCTGGGTTGCCAGATATACAAAATGACTTTCATACAACAACTTCAAATGCTCAATTAACATTATCTCTATTTATGATTGGTTTAGCATTAGGTAATTTATTTGCTGGACCAATATCAGATTCTATTGGTAGAAGGAAACCGTTATGGATATCAATGCTTATTTATACTATTGCAAGTTTAGGTATTGTCTTCGTTACGAATATACAAGTGATGATAGCTTTGCGTTTTATACAAGGAATTACTGGTGGGGCGGCATCTGTTATTTCGAGAGCGATTGCTAGTGATATGTATAAAGGTAAAGAATTAACTAAATTTTTATCTTTACTAATGTTAGTTAATGGTGTTGCACCAGTTATAGCGCCTGCTATTGGTGGCGTTATACTAAGCTTTGCGGTATGGAGAATGGTATTTATTATTTTAACTGTATTTGGTGTATTAATGGTTATTGGTACATTAACGAAGGTGCCAGAGTCTTTACAAGAAGATGAAAAAGATAGTAATGGTATTAGAGAAATGTTTAAAAACTTTAAGCATTTATTATTTACACCTAAGTTTGTACTACCGATGGCAATTCAAGGTTTTTCTTTTATTATGTTATTTACCTATATTTCAGCTTCTCCATTTATAGTTCAAAAAATCTATCACATGTCAGCTTTACAATTCAGTATTATGTTTGCCGGTATAGGTATTACATTAATTATTTCAAGTCAGTTAGTAGGCTTTCTTGTAGACTATGTGGATAGACAACGCTTATTAAAAATAGTGACCTTTATTCAAATATTTGGTGTAGTTTTAGTTATCTTTACTTTGTTAAATCATATGAGTTTTTGGATTTTAGTGATTGGATTTATTATATTAGTTTCTCCTGTAACAGCAGTGGCAAGTTTAGGTTTTTCAATTGCTATGGATGAAAGTACACGAGGTAGAGGTAGTGCATCTAGTTTATTAGGATTAGTACAATTCCTATTAGGTGGCGTAATGTCTTCATTGGTTAATGTTATGGGCGAGCATAATGTAATGCCCTATGTAACGATTATTAGTTCAACGGCTATTATTTTAATTATATTACAATTACTTAATTCAAAAATACATCGTAACAATTAAACAACCAAAGTGATTAATACAATCACTTTGGTTGTTTTTCATCATTTACCAAATATAATTATCGCTGTAGTTTAACTGTGTTTGCTAGTAAATTTTCAGCAATTTCTTCTGGTGATTCTTGGCAGCCATTACGTAGCCAATAAAATATAACACCCACTTCACCACCAATTGAGTAAGTGATAAATAAAGACTTATTACGAATTGAATTTGGATAATCATTAATAACATGTTCATATGTTTTTTTTGTAGCTTGAAAATAATCAAACGCTAATCCTTTATTTGGATAAGTAATGAAAATAGCACGATAAAACGATTCTTTTCGTTTTATATATTTAGCTACAATTAAGAAAAATTTATATAATTTGCTTGTATCTACTCTTACACTTTCAAAATTATTATATAAAGCTGTAAGTAATTTAGTATATTTAGAGAGATGATAGTTTTGGATTTTTTCTAGTAAATCATATTTATCTTTATAATTATCATAAAAAGTAGATCTATTAACACCACTGTAAGCACATATCATTTTAATAGTAATATCTTCAAAAGGGTACTCATCTAATAGATCAATCATACTTTGTATAATTTTATATTTTGCTTTTCTTTTCATTAGTATTCACCTTTGTTCATATAACCGACACATTTTTTTAAAGTGTCGGTGTTTTTTTAATGTCTATGTAACTATAATAGATAAAGTGAATTTTAAAAGCAAATAGGAGGAAGTATATATGAAGAAAATGGTATTAATTAATATCATTACTATCATAGTATTAATTGTTATTGGAGTATTAGGCTTTTACTTCTGGAACAATGCAACAAGCTATGTTAGTACTGATAACGCCAAAATAGACGGCGATCAAATGAAAATAGCAAGCCCAACTGCAGGTGAAATCAAATCATTTGATGCAAAACAAGGTGACAAACTTAAAAAAGGTGACAAAGTAGCTGAAGTAGTTGGACAAGGTCAAGATGGTCAATCTAAAAAAATGAGCATCAAAATGCCTAAAGATGGCACAATCGTAAAAACAGATGGTATGGAAGGTTCAATGGCTCAAGCTGGGAACCCAATCGCTTATGCGTATAATTTAGATGATTTATATGTTACTGCCAACGTTGATGAAAAAGATGTTGCTGATATTGAAAAAGGAAATGACGTAGATATTGATATCGACGGTCAAAAAGCAACTGTAAGTGGTAAAGTAGAACAAATTGGTGATGCTACAGCAAATAGCTTCTCATTAATGCCTTCATCAAATAGTGATGGTAATTACACTAAAGTATCACAAGTTGTACCAGTTAAAATTTCTCTAGATTCTGAACCATCTAAAAATGTTGTTCCAGGTATGAACGCTGAAGTCAAAATTCATAAAAATTAAGGGGGTCATTAAATGACAGCGACCTTCATTATTGTTTATATTATAATCGCGCTCATACTTCTTGGTTTGATTAATTTCTTTATTTCTAAAAGTAAGAAAAAGTCTAAAAACCAAAAAGTGGAACAACGCTCAACAAAAGGTTCTGAGAGTCAATCATATCAATCTAAATTTAAAGCAAGTGATTTAGACAAACAATCTGAGTCACGTACAACATCTCCTAATGATTTTGGTTCAACTTCAAATCATATAGAAGACGATAAAAGAAAACATCATTTCGAATCAATGAATGAATCTGAAAATGACAACAACAATGCACATGACCAAGAGAAACTACGTCGTTCAGACGATTCTTCTCGTAACAATATTGATAGAGAAGAAACAGAAGATGTAGACGAAGAAGTGCATAATCCAATTAACCCTGACTCAGAAGAGGGCAGAGTTAATGAAAAAATCAAGAGACAACATAGTGATTTTATCTTTGGTAATGGTATCACTAGAGGTAAAATTTTAGCAGCAATGTTATTTGGGATGTTTATTGCTATTTTAAACCAAACTCTATTAAACGTTGCGCTACCTAAAATTAATACTGAATTTAATATCTCTGCATCAACTGGACAATGGTTAATGACAGGATTTATGTTAGTAAATGGTATTTTAATACCGATAAGTGCTTTTCTATTCAATAAATATTCTTATAGAAAGTTATTTCTTATAGGTCTTGTACTATTTACTATAGGATCATTGATTTGTGCTATTTCAATGAATTTCCCTATTATGATGGTAGGACGTGTATTACAAGCTATTGGTGCTGGTATTTTAATGCCTTTAGGTTCTAACGTTATTGTTACAATCTTCCCACCAGAAAAACGTGGTACGGCAATGGGTATTATGGGTGTGGCTATGATATTAGCTCCAGCTATTGGCCCAACGTTATCAGGTTATATTGTTCAAAATTATCATTGGAATATAATGTTCTATGGTATGTTCTTTATAGGATTAGTAGCTATCATAGTAGGTTATTTCTGGTTTAGACTTTATCAAAGAACCACAAACCCTAAAGCCGATGTACCAGGAATTATTTACAGTACTATTGGTTTCGGTGCTTTATTATACGGTTTCTCTGAAGCTGGTAATAAAGGTTGGGGTTCAACTGAAATCGTTACGATGTTTGTGATTGGTGTTATATTCATTATCTTATTCGTTATTAGAGAATTAAGAATGAAAGCACCAATGTTAAACTTAACAGTATTGAAATACCCAACATATACTTTAACAACAGTTATTAATATGATTGTTATGATGAGTTTATATGGTGGTATGATTTTATTACCTATTTACTTACAGAATTTACGTGGATTCTCTGCGTTAGATTCAGGCCTATTAATGCTTCCGGGTGCATTAGTAATGGGTGTACTTGGTCCTGTTGCAGGTAAGTTATTAGATACTATTGGTATTAAACCATTAGCTATTTTTGGTATTGCTATAATGACTTATGCAACTTGGGAATTAACTAAGTTAAATATGGACACACCATATTTCTCAATCATGGGTATTTATGTGTTGCGTTCATTTGGTATGGCATTTATTATGATGCCTATCATGACTGCAGGCTTGAACGCTTTACCAGGTCGATTAATTTCTCATGGTAATGCATTTGTAAATACTATGAGACAATTAGCAGGTTCTATTGGTACTGCGATTCTTGTTACAGTAATGACAACACAAACAACTAATCATGTTGCCGCATTTGGCACAGAATTAGATAAAACAAATCCAGTTGTTCAAGATCATATGCGTGAATTGGCTCAACAATATGGTGGAGAACAAGGTGCAATGAAAGTATTATTACAATTTATAAATAAATTGGCTTCTGTTGAAGGTATAAACGATGCATTCGTTATTGCAACTATGATAAGTTTATTAGCACTTATTTTAAGTTTCTTCTTACAAAGTAAGAAGAAAGCTGATGCATCAGCTGCAAAATCAAGAGCAGAAGATTAATTGTTGATAGACATTAAATAAAGTTTAATTAAAAAAATTGTGTTGTGGGGGCATGATTTTTAAGGGATCGGTATCAATTTTGATATCGATCCCTTTTTTTTTAGTGGCTCTTACGAATGAAATGAGTTAGAGCCACTTATGCATTAGCGAAGCTAAGGCGAACCGAAAAGAACGAATGAAATGAGTTAGAGCCACTTATGGGAGTAGAACAGAAATGTGAAGCATTTCGTCGTTCTACCCCGGCAAGGATGACTAGACTTGAACGAAGTATGAAATACGCACGTTCAAGACAGACATCTACTGCCAATATATGAACGTAGTTCAGAAAGTTTTAAGGCGAACCGAAGAGAACGAATGAAATGAGTTGGAGCCACTTATGGGAGTAGAACAGAAATGTGAAGTACTACTCCTAATTTTATTAGGTTAGTAGTACTTACATCTTAGTTTTGACTAAGATGTTCTTTATCGTCGTTCCACCCCGGCAAGGATGGCTAGACTTGAAGGAAGTATGAAATACGCACGTTCAAGACAGACATCTACTGCAAATATATGAACGAAGTTCAGAATGGTTTAAGGCGAACCGAAAAGAACGAATGAAATGAGTTAGAGCCACTAAAGAATAAATAAAACACAAAAAGCGTGTTGAAAGACATCTTTATCAAGATCATCTTTCGACACGCTTTTAATTATTAAAAGATATATTATTTAATACGGATTTTTCTGTTTCTAAAGAATAGACTAATAATTAGTAATCCAATGCTACAAGCTAATAAAATAAGCGCGTTGTGAATAGCATCGGCTTCTACCACTACCTGATCTGGTGAGACAGTTAAGTAATATTGTTTAAGTGAATCAGAAATTTTCTCAGCTAATGTATGAATAATATAGCTAAAGTACATTGTTATCACTAGCATAATGGCAAGAAACAACATATTTACAACCTTTAAAGCACTACGATTAAAAATAATTGTTAAAATCGATAAAATTAAACTAAGAATACATAATGCGAAAAAGGCGTAAAAGACAATCAATAATCGGTCAATTGATTGTTGTAATTGATCAATATTACCTAAATTGATATTAATATTTCCAATTTGTGTAACATTATCTTGGAAATTTTTAAGTTGATGAAAATCAATAGTTTGTTTGGCAAATACAATATTGAATATGGGTTGTTTATACATGCTATAACCTGTAATTGCAGTCAACACAAGCACAATTAATTGAATAATCATGCTTACCCATGAACGCTTTTTCTTGCCATATTGTTTACCTCGATGCAAACCTTGCGTTTGAAATGCATCGTCAAAGTTTTCCAATCTTCTTTGTTGATTAGACATGCAGGTACCTCCCTTGAAATAGTCATATCTTTCTTTATCATTTCTAGTCTGATTTTGTTATAATAATGATTATTCAAAGACAGTAAAAAATTAGACAATTTATAAAATGAAATTCATGACTAAATTAAAATATACTTTAAATTATATCCCTTTTTATGTTGCGAATGTAGGTTTTTAATCAAATTGTTTTTTAATTTTAAAAATTGATAAGAGGTAGGTTTAGTTATTTATGAAGAATCGTTTAATGAACAGAGTGGTAAACAAATATATTCTACACAATCGTTCAATATTTTTCGATAATGATGAAGCAGTGGATAAATTTTTCGAAAAAAGACAAATTGAAAATGAGAAAAAACATAAGCAACCATCTACACTGAATGTGAAAGCCAATTTAGATAAACTTATGCTAGGAGATATGCAAGTTTTTAGATTTAATTTTAGACATGAATCCAAAAGAAAAATTTTGTATCTTCATGGTGGATATAATACATTACAACCATCACCATTTCATTGGAGATTCTTAGATAAATTGACATTATCAACGTTACATGAAGTTGTATTTCCTATTTATCCTAAAGCACCTGATTATCATATCAATGATACACAAAAAGCTGTTAAAGATGTTTATGATCAATTAGTATCTGAAGTGGGTTCAGAACATATTATTGTCATGGGAGATGGCTCTGGTGGTGGATTAGCATTAAACTTAGTGCAAAGCTTGATCGAACAAAATGAACAAGTACCACGTCAATTATATTTAATTTCACCATTATTAGATGCGACATTATCAAACAAAGATATAACTGATGACCTATTAGACAAAGATATATTAGTGAGCAGATTTGGTGTGAATGAAATTATGAAACGTTGGGCAGATGAATTGCCACTTACCAATTCACGTGTATCACCGATATATGGCAAGATTGAAGGTTTACCACCAGTGTTTATGTTTGGTGGAGGTAGAGAAATTATTAATCCAGATATGCATTTATTTAAGGATACATTGGAATCAGTTGGACAAGATATTGAATTTTATGAATATCCAAGAATGGTTCATGATTTTCCACTTTATCCGATTCGTGAATCACATAAAGTTGTTAAACAAATTACCAAAGCTTTAAATAAATAGCATGTATAAATAAAGAAAAGGGCGTTTAGCAGTTGATATTTAGCTAAACGTCCTTTTTATATTATTCCATAATAGAATTAATATGTTTAATAATAAAGTTTTGTCCTTTTGAAAAATATAAGTCAGCAATTGTGTCCTCAAAATGACTTGGTATGTCGGTTAAATTACTAAATGAAAAGACTTTTTCAATATTATCATTTCGTACACGATTCGCAAGTTGATTATAGTGTTCGAGAAATTGATTGTCATCATCATATTTTTCAAGAAGTTGATTTATTTCATCAATAGCTTGTTTTTGACCTTGAGTGTAACTCATTCGTGTTGCACGTATAAATAATTTTGAAGCTGGACCATTTATCGTTAAAGCTTTTTGTTCGTTTAAGTCACTAAGCGCATATTTAACATCATCGAATAAATCTAATAATTCACTTTGTACTGTATAGCGAATAGAATCGTTCATTATTTATCCTCCTTGTGAGGGATACCAATTCGATGGCCTAATTGGTCTGGCCATTCAATAGTTTGCTGTTGTTGGTCAGCATAGTGTTGCATTTGTTTGTAATAGTCTTCTGGAAAGGCAGCTGAGCGTCGTTGTTTTTGATCAATGCCCATCATCATTACTTCATTTGTAGCTGCAACATTACCATCATTACGGACCATTCTTAAGAAAAAGTGAACACGTTTGTAATCATAATCATAAATATATAACTCAACATCATAATGCTCATTTAATGTTAATTCAGATAAAAATGTAGTGTGTTCTTCAATTGTAAATGTAGTGTATTTATATTGTTCACGTTCTTCTAATGATAAACCATGACTATAATTAAAATCATCAATCACATCACTAAAAATGATATTATAATATGCATCATGCATATGATTATTATGATCGATAAAATCTTCAGTCACCGTTTTACTTACCTTAAAAGTTTGAGACATGACAACTACTCCTTTTTTGTGTGCTTGCTAATTATTTTACTAAATTAAATTAAGACATACACGTAATTCAATTCATGATAAAATAATGAAGAACTGCTTAACAGGGGGTAAATGGAGATGACAATGACTGTTCGATACCAAACATCTACCGAACCTTTAAAAAAGGTGAGTCGAATTGAAGATATTCCTAGTGAAGCAACAATTGTTTGGTACGATTTTGAGGACGCAACACCACAAGAAAATGAATTTTTAAGAAATCATTTTAACTTTAATGATTTAGAAATAGATGATGCCATTAATGGTATTCCTCGAGCAAAATATAAATCGTATGATGATTATCAATATTTAGTTCTTCATAGTATATTAGTACGCAATTATTCTGCAATAGCGTTAAATGTATTTTTAGGGGATAAATTATTAGTCACATACCATCATCAAAGTTTTGAATCGCTTAAAAGAGTGGCTAAAGTAAATGAACAACACCATGATCCAGAACTAGATTGTGCAGATATTGTTATTCTTATATTAGATAGTATGGTAGATAAATACTTTAATTTTGTTTACGATATTGAAGATAAGGTATATACATTTGAGGATAGACATGTTGATGATCGCTTTAGTAAAGATGTAATGGACAACGTATTTAAATTACGTTCTGACTTAATTAAAATCAAACGTGTTTTATTTCCAATGCAAGAGTTAGTTGATACGATTAAAACTGAAGGTAATTTAATTAAAGATAACAAGCATTCAATGTATATACAACATATAGATGACCACTTAATTAAACAAAGTAACGTCATTAAGACTTCTCAAGAAATGACGAATGAAATTAGAGAAAACTATGAATCTTATACATCATTTAGAATGAATAATATTATGCAAATTTTAACATTAGTTTCAGTTATATTTTCTCCACTTACCTTTATTGCAGGTATATACGGAATGAACTTTGAATATATGCCTGAACTTAAATGGCATTATAGCTATTTTGTTTGCTTAATTATTATGTTAATCATCACTATTGTGTTAATAATTTTCTTCAAAAAAAAGAAATGGTTTTAAATTGTGCATTTTAAAATAAGAATGAGTTGGAAAGGGCGGTATAGCAATGAGTGATTTTCAAAGAGAACAGAGAAAAAATGAACATGTTGAAATCGCGATGGCACAACAAGATGCTGCATTGTCAGATTTTGACAAAGTAAGGTTTGTACATCATTCAATTCCTAATATAGATGTAGATGATGTTGATTTAACTACACGTACATCACATTTTGACTTGAAATATCCCGTTTATATCAATGCAATGACGGGTGGTAGTGAATGGACTAAACAAATTAATGAGAAACTTGCGATTGTTGCAAGAGAAACAGGATTAGCAATGGCGGTTGGTTCAACACATGCTGCTTTACGAAATCCTAAAATGGCAGAGTCATTCACTATTGTAAGAGAAACTAATCCAGATGGTATTATATTCAGTAATGTGGGTGCTGATGTGCCTGTAGATAAAGCCGTAAAAGCCGTTGAATTATTAGATGCGCAAGCATTACAAATACATGTTAATTCACCACAAGAACTAGTTATGCCAGAAGGTAATCGTGAATTTGCCAATTGGATGGAAAATATCGAAGCTATTGTTAAAGCAGTTGATGTTCCAGTGATTGTAAAAGAAGTAGGATTTGGTATGAGTAAAGAAACGTACAAATCACTGCTTAACGTTGGAGTAGCTTATGTTGACGTAAGCGGGCGTGGTGGTACAAACTTTGTTGATATTGAAAATGAGAGACGTTCAAATAAAGATATGGATTATTTATCAAATTGGGGACAATCAACAGTTGAATCTCTATTAGAAAGTACCGATTATCAAGATAAGCTTAATGTCTTTGCAAGTGGTGGTTTACGTACACCATTAGACGCAGTGAAATGCTTAGCATTAGGTGCTAAAGCAGTTGGAATGTCACGACCATTTTTAAATCAAGTTGAACAATCAGGTATTACGCAAACGATTGAATATGTAGAGTCATTTTTAGATCATATGAAGAAAATAATGACTATGTTAGACGCTAAAAATATTGATGAATTAACTCATAAAGATATGATATTTAGCCAAGATTTATTATCGTGGATAGACCAAAGAGGTTTAGATATTCATAGAGGATAATTGGCCTAACTATAGTTGCCAAAATAAATTCAAAATAAAACAGTACACATGAGAAACTGTCAGGACATAAGCAAAAACACTTTATGTCTTAGTTCCATCATGTGTACTGTTTTTTAATTATTGGAAAAATTGTATAAAGCCCATAACAATAATCACGCCTATTAAGTCGATTAAGAATGCACCGACAATAGGAACAACTAAATAAGCTTTTGGTGAGTTACCGTATTTTTTAGTAATGACATCTAAATTAGCCATTGCATTAGGTGTTGCACCTAACCCATGACCAATAAAGCCACCAACCATTACTGCAGCATCATAGTCTTTGCCTAAGCCTCTGAATAAAATGAAGATAGAGAACAAGATCATGAATACAACTTGCACAAGAACTATGATAATTAATGGTAATGCTAATGAGTAGATTTCAGTTAATTGAATACTCATTAACGCGAGAGATAGGAAGATACCTAATGAGATATCACCGATTTCTTCGTTAATTTTTAAATCAACAATGTTAAAGCCAAATGCTTCAGAAATGTTACGCACAAAAACAGCGACGAACATTGAGCCTACATACATTGGTATATTAACATTTGTTAAATCAGTAAACGTATTTCCTATGTATGTACCGAGTGCCATACAGAATACAAGAATTGTAAACTGTATAAAGAAAATTTGTGTTGGTTTATATTTTTCGTGAAGTGCTTGATTATATTCAACTTCACCATAGTTTTTAAATGAATCATCACTATGTTCAGGTTTGAGGTTATAACGTTTGATTAAAAATTTAACTACAGGTCCGCCAATCAAACCGCCAAATACTAAACCTAATGTTGCGGCAGCAAGAGCAGCAGTTACAGCGGAATCAATGCCCATATCTTGAATTGTTTTACCATAGGCAGCGGCATTACCGTGACCACCTTCCATTGACATAGACCCTGCTGTTAAACCTAATAATGGTTTGATATTTAATACTTTAGCTAAGGAAACACCAATGACGTTTTGACAGAAAGCCATAATACCACAAAACATAAAGTATAATAACATGACCTTTCCACCAACTTTAAATAATTTCAATGATGCTCCTAATCCAATTGTTGTGAAAAAGGCTAACATAAAGAAATTTTGTATAAATGATGAGTCTAATTTAATTTTAACTATATTAAAGGAATCTAAAATCGCAACTAAAATTGCAAAAATTAAGCCACCAATCACTGGTGCTGGAATACAAATTCTTCTTAAAAACGAGACATGGTTTATGATTGTTTGACCAATCAGATATAAAATACATGCTAAACATAATGTGGTAATAGCATCTAATTCTAACATTTTAACTCCCCCTTAGAAGTTACCCCAAAACCTATGTTTAAGTGTTATTCAATTAAAATATGTAAGCGTTATAAAAAGCCACTATACCTAGTATACACGTATAAATCCATTAAATCTAGTTTTAGAATAAATATTATTTGTATTTATACATAAAAGTATTAATTTTCAATAGATATTATCAGAAATAATATTAAAATTATTAAAAAAGAATATCCTATGTTGAGGATTTATTATTTAGTACCTTGCAATGTACAGTAGTGAGTGCTATATTATAGATAATCACTACTGTGTAATGTTTAGTACCTAAAATGAAATATGGAGGAATGCCTATGAATACGCAATTTAAGAAGGGTGCGTTAGAACTAATTGTCTTGCTCATTATCAAAAGAGAAGATCAATATGGTTATTCATTAGTTCAAAATATCTCACGTTATATGACAATTGCTGAAGGAACTGTATATCCATTATTACGAAGATTAGTTAAAAACGGTGAACTATCTACGTATTATCAGCCATCAACAGAAGGTCCAGCGAGAAAATATTATCGTCTTACAGAACAGGGCCAAGGAAGATTGGCGACGTTAAAAGAGGAATGGCAGTTGTTTTCTAATGCTGTAAATACGTTTATTGAGGAGAGTGAATCAAATGAATAAAGAAAGATATTTAAAGCAATTGGTCGCTAATTTAAAGCATATGGATAATACTGACAAGCAAGATATTTATAACGAATATGAAACTCATTTTATAAGTGGTAAAAATGAAGGGAAATCTGAAGAAGATATAGCTAAACAATTAGGAGATCCTAAAATGATTGCTAAAGAATTGAACGCCACTATGGCTATCGAAAAGGTAGATGAGAAGTCTAATTTAAAAAGTATATTTAAAGCTATATTAGCAGTGATGGGATTAGGACTTTTTAATTTCTTTATTGTATTAGTACCAGCATTCTTCATTTTAATGATTTTTTTCACATTAATTGTTTTTACATTAATACTTTTCAGTGCACCTATATTTTTAATTATCAAATTTGCAACTGAAGGCTCAAATTCAATTATTTTATATGATGTTTATATGGCGGGATTAATGTTTGGTGTTAGTTTAATGTTATTAGCAATTACTATTCTTCTCATTAAATGGTTCTTAAAATTAACAGTAATGTATCTTAAATGGAATGTCTCATTCGTGAAAGGAAGTGTTCATCCATGAGAAAGTTAATCATCACACTTTTTATAATTGGTTTAATATTGAGCATTGGTTTTGGTATAGGTCTTATTTCTCAAGGTAAGAAGTTATCTTCAGCACATCATGAAACGCAATTAAATAAAGAATATAAAGACAATATAAAATCTATTCAATTGGATGTTGAGAATAGTGATGTTGAAATAAAGCATGGTAAGACATTTTCGATAAAATCAATTGGTAGTTCAGACGCTAAAGTAGATAGTAAAGTCGAAAAAGGAACATGGCATATTAATGACCAACATAATCAATCTAATATCAATTTTAGAATAGGCACTATGTTCACTAATAAAATTATTATTACCTTACCAAAAGAAATGAATGAACTAACAATAAAAGATGACGCGGGGGATATCAAAGTTGATAATGTTGTTAGTAAGAAAACGTATATCAATGTTGATTCTGGAGATATCACTTTGACAGATAGTAAATTAGGTGATTTGAAAGTCAATAATGATTCGGGTGATATTTTAATGAAACACATTCATTTCACAAAAGGTAAAATAAAAAATGATTCAGGAGATATAGAAATGAAACAAAGTATTCCTGATCAACCATTAAATGTATCAAATGATAGTGGAGATATTCATATAAATTATAAAAACAAAGCCAAAAACACATCATTTACTGCCTTAAACGATTCTGGAGATACGAATATATATGATAAAGAATTAAAACAACATCAAATAGGTAAAGGAGACAACAAAGTCAATTTATCTAATGATTCCGGTGATATTACAGTAAAATAAAATTTATTAAAAGAGAGGATGGCACTATTTTTAGTGCTATCCTCTCCTTTATTTCCATGTATCATCAGGGTTTTGAAAATCTGATTTTTTCATGCGAGATACATATGGATTACCTTTGACTGTATAGCGAAGTGGTTTATTTGTCCATTCTCCTTTATTTGGAATACCAATACGACCACTTTCAACTATCGATTTAGGATGTTTCCGATTTTTTATGTCAATTGATAGGCGACATTGATTGATAGTAGATCCATCAATGGCACGCGGAATATTAAATGCTTTCGTCCATTTTCCTGGTCCATTAGTCAATTCAAATCCATCTTTGCCTCTATTGATTCTCATAGCTTCAATCCCGTCTTCTGGTTCTACTGCGCGAATAAGCACACCTTCAGGAACACCACTATCTTTAGTAACAAAGTTAATTAATAAATGTGTATGCATGACATGTGCATAAATTGTTCCACCAGTCTTATATAATGAAGTAACTTTAGGTGTTTGTTTACCACCAAAGCCATGAGCTGCGCGATCTTCAAAACCTAAATAAGCCTCAGTTTCGACAATATAACCGCTATAAGTTTGATGATTATCCTGATAAATGACACGGACTCCTAATAATGATTTTGCAATATCTGTTGTATTACGTTCTTTAAAATCCATAATGGAACTCCTCTATAAAAATATTTGTTTTTATAATTTATTTTGGAAATTCTTAAAAAATATTTGATTTATATTTTTTTAGGTCTATCTATTTGATACAATGACCGTATTAACAATATTATTACTTAATTAATGTATCAAAATTGATATGAGTAATAAAATAAATTGAATTGATGATTTGAAAGGAGCAGCTAAGATGAGAGAGAAAGTTGGTTTTAAAGCATCATTTAAATTATATTGGTCAAATTATTTTAATTTTAAAGGTAGATCAAGACGTAGTGAATATTGGTTTATGCAATTATGGCATTTAATATTTATGTGTCCTGGTATTATTTTATTGATTATTGGTGCAATAGGGCTGACTATAGGTATCTCTTCAGGTCAAAGTACGACTGCACTTAGTATTGGTGCCTTTAGTCTAGTGATATCCGTTTTATATTTAGCCATTTACTCACTAGTGACAATTATTCCGAATTTAGCTATATTAGCTCGTCGATTCCATGACACATCACGCACAATGTGGATACCTATGATCGGATTTGGTATTGCAGTATTTTTAAATATATTTAATTGGGTGGTCAATGCAACTGGACATTCTGAAAATGGATGGTTATTACTAATCTATTGGTTAATTACAATCATCTCTTGGATTTTTGGTATTTATAATATCGTTATTTGTTGTTTAAACAGTCAGAGAGAAACAAATATTTATGGACCAAGTCCAAAATATGAAGGGTCTGAAATGATAAGTGATAATAATTATAATCCAGTGGATAAAGCAAATAAGAAACATAATTATGATAATAATGAAATTTAAAATAGTAATGTAAAGCTAGGGTCATAGTGAGACCTTAGCTTTTTATATAAGAAATCATCATTTATTCTAGTAGATGTCGTATATATTTGACGTATGGGTAAATGATTTAGTAAAATTAAGATAATACTTATCGAAAGAAGCGGATGAATGCGTTGAATAGAGTGAAAAAATATCGAGCACATCAAAAGATGTCGCAATTAGAACTAGCAAGACGAATAGGGGTTTCCAGACAAACAATTAATATGATTGAAAATGATAAATATAATCCGTCATTAAAATTATGTATAAATATAGCTAAAACATTGTCAGTCACACTAAACGACTTATTTTGGGAGGATGAATAGTTATTTTTAATAAATTAGAATTTAAAGATGAATTCAAAAATAATTTATTCAAAAATCATTTAGCAAAAACGAGTGCGATATCTATATTTGTAATTGCCTGTATATTTTATTTCCAAGCAATGTTTGATATTCAACGTGAATATTTGTCTCCGTATTTGATAGGTAGTTTACTTATATTAATCGTGACAGTCTGTAAACTATCTTTAAATAAAGAAACAACGGATACTACAATAATTTACGTAAATAATAAAAATGAGAAAAACTATTTAAATCGTAAAGCCAGAAAGAAACACATTATATTTTTTATAGTGCTCATGATTTATTTAATCGTCATTAATAATGTAATTATCCCTTTAGTGGTAAGCAGTGAGGGGATGGTTAATAGTTGGTCTAGTTTAGGATTGCTTATTCCAATTATAATGATGATATTGATGAAAGACAGTCGTATTCAAATATCTGATACACCGACAGTTTCAGCAAAAGAAAAGATTAATACACAAGAACGTTCTTTAAATATGTTGCCTAATTATAACTTCAGTGATGAATATGAGAGACGTAGAATTGTTAATGCATATGCGAGTAATACAATTTGGCAATTAATTGCTTTAATGGTAGTCAGTATTGTTGATATAGTTATTGAAGTAATAATGGGGCATTGGCCAATATCTAGTTATATTTCAATCCTGTTCATTGTTATTATTTCATTAGTCATTACATTTAAATATAAAAGTATTAAAAATTAAAAACAGCTATTCTTGCCATGTTGATAAACAAAGGCAAGGATAGCTGTTTTTAAAGTTGCTTATTCAGTTTCATGAATATAAGATAGTTCAGCATGTTCTCTACCTAATAAATCATGAAGTTGTCGGTATTTATTAAATAATTTTTCGTAATGTTTTACTTTTTCAGGATCTGGTTGTTTTTCATAATAAACTGGTTGTTTCATATGTTGTACAGTATCTCGTAATGTTTCGTAAGCACCGCCGACGTTAGCTCCTAACATAGCAGCACCTAGAGCAGTAGCATTAGAGGACTCTAATACAACTACTTTTTTATTTAATACATTGGCATAAATATCTACGAGTAATTTACTTTTTTTAGGTATACCACCTGACGCATATACTGTATGAACTGGAATGTCATTATCTTCGAATTGTTTCATGATCATTTTAGTTCCAAATGCAGTTGATTCTAAATAAGCACGGTGTACCATTTCGAATGGTGTTTGTAATGTTAAACCAAAGACGCTACCAGTTAAATGGCTATCGCTTAAAATACTTCTATTACCATTATGCCAATCTAGCACGACTACATGTTGTTCTTCAACAGGGATTTGCTCTGCTAGTGTTTCTAAGTATTGTAATACATCCATATCTTTGTTCTTCGCGGCTTCAACAATTTCATGTGGAGCCATGCGTTCAGAGTAACTAAACAAGTCTCCTACAGCAGCTTGCCCAGCTTCATATGCATATAATCCAGGTATAATAGCATCTTTAACTGAACCTGTAATTGATGGAATGGGTTCTTGTTTAGGGTCTAACATTAAGTGACAAGTACTTGTACCAATGACTGGAGTGAATTCTCCTTTTTCAATGGCACCTGCACCTAATACGCCAGAATGTGCATCAATCATATAAGGTGATATTTGAACATTTGAAGATAATCCCCATAAATTTTGGTAGTATTCTGATAATGAACCTGCACTATCTCCAATTTGAATAACCGGTGCTTCACATTTATCTTTTACAATTTGAGGTAATTCTGAATCTACAGTTTCAAAGAAATCGTAATTAAATCCATTGACTTCATCGTAAAATCCTTTAAATCCTATACCACAATTTGATCGGATATTTTGATTAACAAGTAAGCTTGTCATATAGTCTCCGGCTTCCATAATATAATGAGCACGTTCTAATAATTCAGGTGCTTTATGTTTTACCTCAAGAATTTTAGGTATCATCCATTCACTATTAACACTGTGACCATAATAGTCTAACCAATTTTGATTTGCTTTTTCATTAGCTTCGACCATTTGTGTTGCTTCATCTTGGGCACCGTGATGTTTCCATAATTTAACATAAGCATGAGGGTGATTTTTTAAATCTTCATTCATATGTAAAGGTTTGAAGTTTTCATCTAAAAAGACAATAGTACAACTTGTGAAGTCGACGCCAATTCCGATTACTTCATCTTTATTAATTTGACTTTCTTCTAATACATGTTTAACACCATTTTCTAAAACATTGTGATAATCGCCAGCATGTTGTAAGAAGTAATTATGAGGTAAAGTTTCTCCACCTAATTCTTTAGCAATTGTCCCATGTTGGTATATTTCTTCATAACTAGAAATAATTTTTCCATCTGAAGTATCTACTAAAATAACACGTCCAGATGCTGTGCCATAATCGATACCAATACTATAACTCATTATGTCTATCCCCTTTATGTAATGTTTTATCTTAAAGAAGTTATCAATAAAATAATGTTCTACGATATGATTAATGATAGTGCTTACATAAATGAATGTAAAGTGTGACATATTGTAAATTCTAAATTCATTAATTAGTTTATTAATGTTATATTTATGTAGAATTAAGTCATTAATTTGGGAGGTAACCATGTCATTAAATATTGAACACGTGACAAAGAAATTTAATCAATTTACAGCAGTTAATGATATATCGATTGAACTTGAGAAAGGAAAAATGCTTGGGTTTTTAGGACGTAATGGTGCTGGCAAAACAACTACATTTAGAATGATTTTAGGATTAAGTGAACCAACAGAAGGTCACATTACATATGAGGGGCATACTATAGATAAGTCGATGTACAATCGTATAGGTTATTTACCAGAAGAGCGGGGTTTGCATTCAAAAATGACTGTTGAAGACGAATTAACTTATCTTGCTACTTTGAAGGGTATGTCTAAAAAAGCTATTAAGAAAAATATAGATTATTGGTTAAATCGATTTGCAATTACTGAAAATCGTCATAAACGTATTGATTCACTGTCCAAAGGTAACCAACAAAAAATTCAGTTATTAGCAAGTATGATTCATCAACCTGAATTACTTATTTTAGATGAACCTTTTAGCGGATTAGATCCAGTCAATGTTGAACTACTAAAAGAAGCGGTCAAAGATTTAAATAACCAAGGTTCGACGATTATTTATAGTTCACATCGTATGGAGCATGTCGAGGAATTATGTGACGATGTATGTATTTTAAATCATGGAGAACTAGTAGTTTCAGGCGATATACAAGAAGTTAAATCTTCTCATGGATATAAACAGGTAATTATCGAAACTAATAAATCAATGCCAGAATTAACAGGCATTCAAGGTGTTATTGATGTAGAAGTGAATAAGCATGACATTAAACTAACAATAGAAAATGAGGCTATAGCTGAATCTATATACAATCAAGTTATAACACATGGTTATGTGCGTCGATTTCAAGTGTTAGAACCATCACTGAAAGATATCTTTATTGATAAGGTAGGTGATCTTCATGAATAAATTCTGGGCTACATTTGGATTAACATATAAAAGTAAGGTTAAATCTAAATCCTTTATGATATTTATGGTTATTGTCATTATTTTGATGGTAGCTTTATCAAATGCTGACAAAATTATAGATATGTTCAAAGGTGATGATGACCATATAGGTGTCGTAACCAATAATGAACCATTATATAAAGCAATTAAACAACAGAGCCATGTGATTGATGAGGAAGCAACGTTTGAAAGAGTGAGTCAAAAAGAAGCGAAATCTCAAGTCAAAAGTGAAAAATTAAAGGAAGCTTATATCATCAAAATGGATAAAGACCATCAACTTTCAGCGACCATTTTGAGTAAAGATAACGTTTCACA
This sequence comes from Staphylococcus pasteuri, assembly GCF_003970495.1. GTDB lineage: Bacteria > Bacillota > Bacilli > Staphylococcales > Staphylococcaceae > Staphylococcus > Staphylococcus pasteuri. Next base: position 24,227 of record NZ_RXWW01000078.1, on the reverse strand, counting down.
AGAAAAACAACAAAAAGTGACTGGTTTACTTACAAATCTTCAATCAAAACTAATAGCATCGAAATTGCATCTTAGCGATAATGATTTAAAAAAATTACAATCTCAAAGTAAAGTAGATAGCCACATCTTATCAGATGATAAAGGACAACAATTAAGTGAAAGCCAAAAAGTATTTAATATGATTCTTGTTTATGCCATTTTGATGCTAATGTTTTTTATTATTTTCAATTATGCAACACAAGTGGCTATGGAAATTGCAACTGAAAAAACATCAAGAGTTATAGAAATGATTATTACGAGTGTGTCTCCGATAACACATATTATGGCTAAGATAACAGGTGTCATAGCAGTAGCGTTTACACAAATAGCTATGATAATTGTGGTTGCAATCATTTGTATATATGCTTTTGATTTAAAGCGTATGCTCAAAGGTTTTGATTTATCAATGAGTGACATATCATGGCAAATTATTATAGTAGGCATTTTAAGTGTGATTATCGGTATATTAACTTATGTTTTATTAGCAGCCATTTTAGGTTCTTTAGCATCCAGAATAGAAGACATTAATCAAACCTTAATGCCTTTAACTTTATTTGCAATGATTGCATTTTATATAGCTATTTTCAGTATATATAAACCTGATATTTTATTGGCTAAAATTACAAGCTTTATTCCATTTTTAGCCCCATTTGAAATGTTGGTGCGCGCTCAATCGACGGAATTACAAATTTGGGAAATTGTATTAAGTATGTTGATTTCATTAGTAGTTATGGTGATCTTGTTATGGATTGCTATTAAAACATACAAAGATTCAGTTTTAACATTTGAAAAAGGTCTTATTAACTCAATTAAAAAAGTAATGAAAAAATAAATAAAAGAGGGGGAAGAGTGTTAATGTCATTTTGAAAAAGCTTACATAACATTCTTCCTCTTTAAATTGTAATTATCTATGGAATATTAGGTGAAAAAGTGTAACAATGTGTATGAGTTAGCAAAGAAGTTAATATAAAATAATAACTGATTGATACACATCATCAACCATAATTGATTAATATAACCCCTTATTAGGATGGAGTAGATAGAACGATGTTATATTCAACGATGATTTTTATATTAGCAGGTCTTTGTGAAATAGGAGGCGGCTACTTAATATGGTTATGGCTTAGAGAAGGTCAGCCATCGTGGCTAGGTATTATTGGTGGTATCATACTCATCCTATATGGTGTGATTGCGACGTTACAATCATTTCCAACTTTTGGACGAGTTTATGCCGCATATGGCGGTATATTTATTGTCATGAGCTTAGTATGGTCTATGTTCATTGATAAAAATATGCCAGATAAATACGATGTATTGGGTGCTGTAGTATGTGTAATTGGCGTTTTAATAATGTTATTACCACATAGGGCCTAATAAAACGTGTTTGAAAGGGAGAAATAAGTAATGAATGTTGAAATTGAGCATCAAAGATATGGTGTTGATTTAATTAAAATTGATAATGAAGAAACGAAAATTGTATTTACAAATTTTGGTGCAAGAATAGTATCATGGAAATATCATGATAATAATATTGTACTAGGGAATGTTGTTGAAGCGGACGAATTTTATTTTGATAATCCATTTAAATTTGGAGCGACTATAGGAAGATACGGTGGTCGAATTTCCGATGCTTCGTTCACATTAGATGGAATAAAATACCAATTAGAAGCAAATGATGGTAATCATCATATCCATGGCGGGGGTCACGGGCTAGATACAAAGTTATTTGACTATGAAGTAGTCGAAGAATTGGGACAAGTAAAAATTATTTTTAAGACAACGTTAAAGGAAACAGATGATAATTACCCAGGAAATATGGATGTTAAAGTTACCCATACTTATGATGTCGATCATTGTTGGACAGTTGAATATGAGGCTACATCAACGAAGACAACATTATTTAATCCGATGAATCATGTTTATTTTAATTTGAACAGAGATAATAATGTTATCGATAATCACCGTCTATATAGTTCTGAATTGAATATGTATCAACTTAATGAACAACATTTAATAAATACAGATGAAACACTAGATTTACATCAAATTTTTAATGGTAGTGATATATACTTTAAAGATATATTTGAAAGTAAACATGCTCAACTAGCACAACAAATTGACACTTTTAATGGCTTGGATCATCCATTCAAAGTTGGAGGCCATCAATTATCAATAGATAACGGTGAGTTTCAATTAGATGTAAAAACTGATATGCCAAATTATGTATTATATACATTTAATCAACCAAAAGATTGGAATAGTGATTCTAATATTTATAAGGCACATTCTGGCTTAGCTATTGAATCTCAATTTTTACCAAATGATATTAATATGTATGGTGAAGACGCTTCGTCTATTTTAAAAGCCAATGATACATTTTATTCTCAAACAAGTTATGAAATAAATGAAAAGTAATTATTAAGAGTGAAGCCTACGGTTTTGATTCCATTGGTTTCACTCTTTCTTTATACTTAGAAAGTATTTTAATTATGATGATTTTGTTGCACGTTGGTACATCTTTTCTAATTTTTCATATCTTTTCATTGATAAATATGGATTTTTTAAAGCTTGTGAAATTCTCTTAGTATTTTTTCTATCATTATAATAAATATCATTTAATTCTTGAACCGATAATTGAGTCTTCGGGTCTGCTTCTTTAATTAATTCTAAATGATGATTTTGACTGACAAATCCTTCTTTAATTACGCGACAATAAAATCCTGTTTATCCTGATTTAGACATGCGCTTCACTAAATTGGGTAAACCATATTTTGCTTGTATTTTCCAACAAGGTTCTCTGATTTCCGATACTTCTATAATTGCTTCACCCAAACGATATTGATTACCAAAATAAACTTCATTTTCATCTAAATTTTTAATAGTTAAGTTTTCCCCAAACATTGCATAATCAGGCAGTTTTTCTAAATCATCTTTATACATGTCATAGTTTGATTTACTAAAGCAACAGACTGCTTTATCTGGTCCACCGTGGTCTTAATAGGCTTGTTCATCATCAACAAAACCTAGTTTAGATAACCACATATCTCCTTCGAAAGGGCGCTTATTAATAGCTGATTGCATTGGTTTTGAGTCTTTATATTGTAGCGATTCTATTTTCCCAGTTGAAATAGCGTAAACAGGTATCATTTCTATCCTCCCTCTTAAAGTATTTAAATGATAGTTTACTATATCTCAAGGCTTTTATGTAAAATTTTAAAATATATTAAAAATTAAACGATAAATAAGGTATGTTAAATCAAAAAAGTCATGTAAAATAGGAAATGTAAACGATTTAGAAAAGAGGCTCATGACGTAATGAATGATGTAAAACAACTTAAAATGATGACATTGAATGATGTTTTGAATCAAATTGAAGACGGTATGACACTAGGAATTGGTACAGGTAGTACAATTGAATTGTTAGTTCCTAAAATAGCACAACTTGTTGAAGAAAAGAATTACGACATCAAAGGTGTTTGTACTTCAAATAAGACTGCTTTTTTAGCTAAAGAACTAAATATTGAAATTGTTGATGTAAATGATGTTGAAAAAATCGATTTAGCTATTGATGGGGCAGATGAAGTCGATCCAAACCTCAACTTAATTAAAGGCGGTGGCGGTGCCTTATTTAGAGAAAAGGTCATTGATGAAATGGCAGACCGTTTTGTGGTCATTGCTGATGAAAATAAAGTAGTCAATTATTTAGGAGAAACATTTAAATTACCAGTAGAAGTAGATAAATTTAATTGGTATCAGGTTGCCAGAAAAATAGAAACAATTGATGGAGTAATCGTGCAACGTCGTGTTACTGAAGATGTGCCTGTAACTACAGACAATGGTAACTATATTTTAGACTGTGCCTTACCAAAAGGTGTTGATCCATATGAAATGCATGAGTTTTTAATACATATTACGGGTGTATTAGAAACAGGTTATTTCCTTGATATTACTGACGAAGCCATTATAGGTACACAACAAGGTGTTAAAAAAATGTACCGTGAATAATAAAATTTTTACTTCTATATTATATAAATAATAGCCTTAAGGTGTTTGTTAGAACATCTTAAGGCTATTTTTCTAAATTTTATTCTTATTGAGCACTTTTGAATAAATCAACTAAACTTTGAGGACTATTCTCTCCAAGACAAATATCTAATAATTCATGAGATTCTTTTGCTTCGGCTTCACTTCTTGGGAACATTTTTGCTTCATATAATTCGATTGCTTTATCAAAATTATTGTTATGTTCAGCTATCAATTCAGCTAACTCAGCTCCATCTAACATGGCTAAATTAGCACCCTCCCCAGAAGGAGCCATTAGGTGTGCAGCATCACCAATTAAAGTAACCCCTGATTGACGTTCCCAACGATGTGTATCAGGTAACGCATTAATTTTACGAGGTGTAATTGAACTATTCGCTTCAGTAATTAAGGCAGTTACTTCTGGTGACCAACCTTCAAATTCTGCAGCAATTGTTTTTGTCGCTATTTCACCATTTGCAAAGTCTATACTATCGATCCATTCACTATCACATTTCATTTGTACATATGTGTGAAGGATGTCTCCAGCTTCTCTGTGTGCAACAATACCTTTACTAGGCGATAAAGCATACATTGCACCTTTTCCTACTTTTTGAGCAGTCTTAGGATATTGATTATCTACATCATATAGATATGTTTCAATAAATGTATAACCTGAATAATGTGGTTTAATATCTTTTAAGATGTTACGAACTTTAGACCAAGCACCGTCAGCACCAATAAGTTTGTCTGTAGTTACAGATGTCTCATCTCTAAATACCACTTTATATTGTGTATTATCCAATTTTTCAACATGATCCACTTTTTTATTCCAAACAATCATATCATGTGGCAATGAGTCTATTAATATATTTCTTAAATCACCACGTAATACTTCAGGTCGTCCATTTGATTCATCATCCGGTAAATCTAAAAGTATGTCACCATTATGGTTAACGATGCGAGAGGCATCAGCGCCTTTTTGTATAATTGATTGGAATTCGTCCAATAAGTTAGCTTTTTCTAAGGCAACTTGTCCATTATATTCATGTATATCTAATTGTCCACCTTGAGTTCTTGCATCACGAGAGGCATCAGATTCATAAACTTTAGCAGGAATACCATTTACATATAGCACTCTAGCTAAAGTCAGCCCACCAATGCCACCACCGATAATTGTAATAGGGTTGTTACTATCTTTTATATTCATTGTATTACTCCTTTTAAACTCATAGTTATAATTAAATTATTACTGAAAGAGTTTACCCCCAAATATCTATATTTAAAACAAAAAACTCATCCATTCAATAAATTGAATAAGACGAGTTTAATATAATTAGTATTTGTTATTAGGGCTAGAATTTTCAGAGTCCTTGATTTCATCCTGTGCTTCAGATACAACTGATGAACGACGTGATGAACGGCGTGTTTGTTTATAAGAAGTATGTTCTCTTAAATAATCAGAAGAATCATTGTCATGTTCTTGTTCATCATCAATAGACGTTTTAGAATGTTGTTCATTATCAGAGGATTGATCATGTTTACGAGAATCAGATGCGTCATCTTCTTGAATATCATTATGATTATTTTCATTATTAGTTTCACTATCATTAGAATGGTCATTAACGTGATCTAAATAATTATTAGGTTCAACTTCGTCTAAACTTTGTTTTGTCTTTTTATAGAAGATGGCACGTATAATTAAGCTTAAAATAATATAGATTAAACCTACTGCAGTAGTAGCCAATGCGATGACTTTCATAGAGAATAAGTCACCAACTTCTTCACTGAACAAGAATACTAAACCAAATGACATAGCAGCATGGAAAATAGTAGCTATATAAATTGTTCTACCTTTAGTTGCGCGAATCAATTCACCTACAATCATAGAGAATGCGAATGTATATAAGAAATGATAACCAGCAAACTCTATTCCATATGTAGTATTGGCATTGAAGATTGAGTAAATGATACCAACTACGATACTTGCAAAGAAAGTATTCATTTTAACTTCTACAATATGTTGTAAATATGAACGAAAACCAAATTCTACTACAAATGCCATAATTAAATGGCCAATTATAATAGCAGTTATTGAAACTGATAAATCTGATGCCTGTAAAAGTATGAAACTATCTGCAAACGTGTTGAAACAGAACATACCTATGATAAATATAAATAAAGGTATGATTAAAGCGAGTAATATACGCTCCACAACTTTAAGGCTCAATGATAGTTTTAAACTCGCCATCTGATCTTTTTTATATCTAAAGACGAGTAGACATATGATTGCAGCGATAAAAGGAGAAAGATCAGTAATATCGAAGACAAATCTTTTTACTCCAATTGCCGATTGAAAATCTCTAAGTATTACGAATAAGGCCATCGTAATGACAAAAAATACGAATATTGTCATTGCCCATTGAAACCCAGAAATTCGATTGTTTTTCATTTTATGTAACCTCCATTACGGAAACAAGCAATTATTATTTTTATTTACAATTATACATGTTATAAGATGTTAGATAAATTGTCTATTTCAATTATCATCAAAATGTAATAGGAATGAATTATAAACGTAATTAAATTTCAGTGAATCGGGAATAAAATAACTACATTGAATAAAAAATAAGCTAAAGTTATACTTAAAATATAATGTTAGTGAATGAAATCAAGGGGGAAGAGCAATGTATCAACAAGCCGAACCAAGCTTATGGACAGGAAGACTTGATAGTGAAACAGATTCTAAACAATTTAGACATTTTCAAACGATTCAATTTAATGATTTAAGAAATGTGGAGTATAGTAATGAACAAAAAGGTGTAGGTATGTTAGGCTATGCCGTTGATAAAGGCGTAGAACTAAATAAAGGTCGAGTTGGAGCTAAAGAAGGCCCTAATGCGATTAAACAATCATTTGCAGGATTACCAGATTTAAATCAATGTGAACAAATTGTTGATTACGGAAATGTAGAGCACGATAACGAACAACTAATTGATACACAAAAAGAATTTGCAGAGTTAGCAGCGAAATCTATTCACAATCACAAACAAACATTTCTTCTAGGTGGCGGCCATGATATTGCTTATGCTCAATATTTAGCTACTAGAAAAGTTTATCCTAATCAATCCATTGGTGTTATTAATATTGATGCCCATTTTGATACACGTGATGAAGGAGAATCAACGTCAGGAACTAGTTTTAGACAGATTCTTGAACAAGATGATAATGCCGACTATATGGTTCTAGGTATATCTCAAGGTGGCAATACACAAGGGTTATTTGACTACGCAGAGGAAAAAGGCATTTCATTTGTTTATGCTGATGAATTGCTACATCAAGTATCCCCACCAATTAAAGATATGATTGAACGCTTTATTCATGATCATGACGTGATTATGTTTACAATTTGTATGGATGTTGTAGATAGTGCCTTTGCACCAGGTGTCAGCGCATCAGCAGTATTAGGTATCTATCCACACACAGTTTTTGAATTAGCTAAACGTATTGTACCAAGTGATAAGGTTAAATCAGTTAGTATCGCAGAAATGAATCCTAAGTATGATCAAGATAATAGAACTGCGAAACTGATTGCTAACTTAGTACACCATTTCTTATTATAAATTCCAATATTCAATACATTGTTCGATGAGAGAAAGTACTTGTTCAGAGTGCTTTCTCTTTTTTAAATAGTTGATATAAATTTTGCGACCTAAATTAGGACGTATTTTAATATAGTCTAAATTACTAGTATTAAACGATTGATAATAAAATCGTGGAATAACAGCATATCCTATACCTAAATGTACAAAATTAGTAGCTGACTCAAAGCGATCAGATTCCATAATAATATTAGGATGTATACTCATTCTATTAAAATAATCATCTAAATGTTTACGAACTTGTGAGCTTTTATTAGGTAATATTAAAGGTAGATTATCTAGTTGAATTGTCTTTTGTTTAGGAAAAGCATCTTTAGGTGTTAGTAAAATATAGGATTCTTTGTAAAGTGCAATTGAAGTAATATCTTGGTGCCTAATTTCTTCATTTGTTAAAGCAAAATGCACATCAAAGTTAATAAGTTGTTCAATTGATTGATGTTGATCATGTACCTCATTAATACGATATTGTTGATTTGGATATTGAGTATGATGAGCGTGAATAACATTTGCCATCCATTGGCTTGTTGATTCTAAAATACCAATTTTAATTCTCGGTTCAGATGAAATATTTAAATCATACATCTTTTCTATTGTTGATCGATATTGTTGAACTAATTGTTCCGCATATTTATAGAATTGAATACCTTTTTCGGTAATTTTAATATCTTTTGTAGTGCGCATAAATAAATCATAGCCTAAATCTGATTCCATCTTTTTAATAGCAGCTGTTAAAGAGGGCTGACTGATATGTAAAAAATTGGCAGCTTTTGTAAAACTATTATATTTAACAACGGCTAAAAAGTACTCTAATTGAATGATTTTCATAAGTCATCTCCAGTTAGTTATAGTTTATACCTATAAATAATTAGTTTATTTATATTTGTTATCTATATTTTAGCATAATATAATGGGCGTGTAAGAACTTAATTTAGTACATGTTCAATAGTCTAAATTATTTGATTATTTAGGTTATTCTATAAGTGTACATATTAAAAACTTTGAATTTATAGATATTATTTCGGATGGGAGAGATAGTAATGAGAGAAATTCATGCAAAAAAAGGTTTAGATATTGAGTGTAAAGGTTGGGAACAAGAAGCGGTATTACGAATGCTTTATAATAATTTAGATCCAGAGGTAGCTGAACATCCTGAAGAACTTGTTGTTTATGGAGGTATCGGTAAAGCGGCACGTAACTGGAAAGCATTTGAAGCAATCGAAAATACATTAAGAGACTTAGAAGCAGATGAAACAATGCTCGTACAATCTGGTAAACCAGTAGCAGTATTTAAAACTCATGAAGAAGCACCACGTGTGTTAATCTCAAATTCAGTTTTAGTACCTAAATGGGCAAACTGGGATCACTTCCATGAATTAGATAAAAAAGGTTTAATTATGTATGGACAAATGACTGCAGGCAGTTGGATTTATATTGGTTCACAAGGTATTGTTCAAGGAACATATGAAACTTTCGCAGAACTTGGTAACCAAGAATATAACAGTGATTTAACTGGTACAGTGACATTAACTGCAGGATTAGGCGGTATGGGCGGCGCTCAACCTCTTGCTGTAACAATGAATAATGGTGTGGCAATTTGTGTTGAAGTCGATGAAACACGTGTTGATAAACGTGTAGAAACAAAATATTGTGATGTAAAAACTAAAGATTTAGATGAAGCATTAAAATTAGCTGAAGATGCTAGACAAAAAGGGGAAGCTTTATCAATCGGTCTAGTTGGTAATGCAGTAGATTTACACAAAGCTATTTTAGACAAAGGATTCAAAATTGATATCATTACTGACCAAACAAGTGCACATGACCCATTAAATGGTTATGTACCTCAAGGTTATTCAGTAGAAGAAGCTAAACAATTACGTAAAGAAGATCCTAAGAAATACGTTGAATTATCTAAAGACTCAATGGCTAAACATGTAGAATTAATGTTAGAATTCCAAAAACAAGGTGCAGTAGCATTTGACTATGGTAATAATATCCGTCAAGTTGCTTACGACAATGGTGTAGAAAATGCATTTAACTTCCCAGGATTTGTGCCAGCATACATTAGACCATTATTCTGTGAAGGTAAAGGACCATTCCGTTTTGCTGCATTAAGTGGAGATCCAAAAGATATCGAACGTGCAGATGAAGAAATGAGAAAATTATTCCCAGACAATGAAAAATTAATTCGTTGGTTAGATTTAGCTGAAGAAAAAATTGCTTATCAAGGCTTACCATCAAGAATTGCTTGGTTAGGCTATGAAGAACGTGCGAAAATGGGATTAGCACTAAACAAATTAGTTCGTGACGGTGAAATTTCAGCACCAATCGTTATCGGTCGAGATCACTTAGATTCAGGTTCAGTAGCTAGTCCAAACCGTGAAACAGAAGGTATGAGAGATGGCAGTGACGCAGTTGGTGACTGGGCGGTATTAAATGCCTTAATTAACACTGCAGCTGGTGGTTCTTGGATTTCATTCCATCACGGTGGCGGTGTAGGTATGGGTTATTCTCTACACGCTGGTATGGTTGTTGTAGCTGATGGTTCAGAACGTGCAGATCGTCGTTTAGGACGTGTATTAACTACAGATCCGGGTATGGGAGTAGTGAGACACGCAGATGCTGGTTATGATATCGCAATTCAAACTGCGAAAGACAAAGGCATCAAAATTCCTATGATCGATGAAACGGAGGATAAATAATGAATGATTTAATTATTCAAAATATCAAAGAACTTATTTTACCAAAATCTACTGATCGTCCATTAAAAGGTGCAGAACTTGATGAATTAGATGTTATTGAAAATGGTACAGTTGTAGTAAAAGATGGAAAGATTGTTTATTCTGGCCCTTATACAGATAAATATGAAGCAGAACAAATCATAGATGCTACTGGTAAAGTAGTATCTCCATCCTTAATTGATGCACATACGCATTTAATATTCGGTGGCTCAAGAGAACACGAAATGTCACTTAAACGTCAAGGGAAATCTTATTTAGAAATATTAGAATCTGGCGGTGGCATTCTTTCAACAGTAAAAGCTACACGTGAAATTAGCGAAGATGACTTATTCAAAAAAGCAGAACATGACTTATTAACTATGGTTCAACATGGTGTATTAGGTGTTGAAAGTAAAAGTGGTTATGGTTTAGATAAAGAAAATGAACTTAAACAATTAAGAGTATCTAATCTTTTAGCTGAGAAATATGGATTAGATATGAAACATACTTTCTTAGGACCACATGCAGTACCTGAGGAAGCAGAATCAAATGAAGCATTCTTAAATGAAATGATTGAATTACTTCCAGAAGTTAAGGAATATGCTGATTTTGCAGATATCTTCTGTGAAACAGGTGTATTCTCAGTTGAAGAATCTAGACATTATATGCAAAAAGCTAAAGAAGCAGGATTCAAAGTGAAAATTCATGCTGATGAAATAGACCCATTAGGTGGCTTAGAATTAGCAATTGATGAAAATGCCATTTCTGCAGATCACCTTGTTGCTTCAAGCGCTGAAGGTAAAGCAAAATTAAAAAATAGTGATACAGTAGCAGTACTATTACCAGCTACAACATTTTATTTAGATAAAAATGACTATGCTGATGCAAGAGGCATGTTAGATAATAACGGTGCAATTGCTATTGCAACGGATTACAATCCAGGTAGTAGTGTAACGAATAACTTACAATTAGCTATGGCGATTGCTGCATTAAAATTAAAACTATCTCCAAATGAAGTTTGGAATGCTGTTACAGTTAATGCAGCAAAAGCGATTGATTTAGATGCAGGTACAATTAATGAAGGTGACAAAGCCAATATCGTTATTTGGAATGCACCTAACCACGAATATATTCCTTATCACTTTGGTATTAACCATGCACAAAAAGTTATCAAAGATGGTAGAGTCATTGTTGATAACGAATTTTCATTAGATTAATTCATTCATAATTTAACCATGTGGAACCGTGTCGATATGAAGACACGGTTCTTTTTATATATAAGAGAAAAAATGTACATTTATTAGAATAGTTTGACAATTGTGTTAACATGAATTTATAAGGAGTTGGCTACACATGATGTTGGTACGAACGCAATACTTAAAACAATGGCAAGGCCAATATCGACAAAACATACTTTCCGGTATTTTAATGGGGTTAGCTTTATTACCTGTAACTATAGCATTTTCTTTTATTGTTCATGTTCCACCTTCAATTGGATTAATGAGTTGTGGGTTAATGATGTGTTTAATGAGTATACTGGGAAAAAGAATTGCAATGGTTTCAGGTCCAAGTAGTGGCATATCTATTATAGGTGCACCTTTAGTTAATCAATATGGCACACATTATTTATTTTTAGCAACAATAATGATGGGTGTCCTTTTAATTATATATAGCTTTTGTCATATAGATAAATTACTTAATTATATCCCTAAAACTGTTGTCATTGGCTTTATGAATGCATTGGGGATATTACTATTAACTACTCAAATTAAATATATATTCGGTGTATCATTATCTACATATATCGTTGCGTGTTTAACCTTTATAGTGATTTATCTATCTGGAAAATGGATTCAAACCATACCTGCACCATTAGTAGCTATTATCATCATTACGTTATTAACGACAATGATTCACCCACATTTACAGTATGTTCACGATTTAGCTAATATTAAATTTAAAATGCCACAATTAACATCCCTAAATTCATCAATGACAATTTTTGATTGGTTGATTATATTTAAGTATGCATTTACGATGTCAGTGATTGCAGTCATTCAAACTAATTTAACTGCGAATATGATGGATGCAATCAGTAACACAACATCTAATAAAGATAAAGAAATAAGAGGACAAGGAATTTCTAACATTATCGTAGGTATTGTCGGTGGTTATGGTTCTAGTGGGTTAGTAGGACAATCTAAATTTAATTATAAAATGGGCGCAACAACTCGGCTATCTACATTAATGACTGGTATTTTATTAGTATTATGTATGGTGTTATTAGGGCCAATAGTTGGTTTAATTCCAATGGTAGTGCTAGCTGTTGTATTAGTAACAGTTTCTCTTAATACATTCGATAGACGTACAGTGAGTCATATTAAAGAAGCGCCGATTATGCATAGTAGTATTATGTTATTAACTATCATACTTATTCTTATGACTAATAATTTAGCTATAGGTGTAATAGTGGGCACGATTATTTATTATATTATATTTTATCTCTTTAAGAAGGGTGATGTTACAAATGACTAATTATACTGATTATGTGAATTGGAGAAGGACTTTTCACCAATTTCCGGAACTATCAGAAAAGGAATATGAAACGACACAACGACTTAAACGTATTTTAGAAGCACACGACATTACCATATTAGATTTACCATTAGATACTGGATTTGGATTAGTTGCTGAAGTAGGTCAAGGCGAGCAATTAATAGCTGTCAGAACAGACATAGATGCGCTACCAATTAATGAACAAGTAGAACATGAATTTACTTCTACTAATGAAGGCGTTATGCACGCTTGTGGTCATGATATACATATGGCTAGTATTTTAGGTGTGGCAACTCAATTAAAAGCACAAGAAAATGAATTAAACGGACGTGTAAGAATTATATTTCAACCTGCTGAAGAATTAGGTTATGGTGCTCGAAAAATAGTTAAAACAGGAGCATTAGATGGAGTCAAAGCGGTCTTAGGCTTTCATAATTATCCTACAATGGATATAGGCGAATTTGCTATTAAAAAAGGAGCAATTACTTCTGCTGTCGACCGATTTGAATTTAAAATTAAAGGTAAAGGGGCACATGCTGCTAAACCTGAACAAGGAAATGATCCAACTGTAGCATTAGGACAGCTTATCAATAGTCTACAAACAATTGTAAGTAGAAATTTATCTGCGTTTGATAGCGCGGTTGTTACTATTGGAGAAATTTCATGTGGGAATACATGGAACGTTATTGCAGATCATGCATATGTACAAGGAACTGTGCGATCATTTAAACCTGAACATCGAGATTATATTGAACAAAGAATGAAAGATATAGCGAGTGGCCTAGCGAAGACATTTAATATAGAAGTAGAATGCCAATATACTAGATTGCCTGGTACTGTTATTAATGATGATCAGTTAACAGAGACCGCAATTGAAGTGGCAGAAACAGTTGGTTATAATGTTTCAATTATGGACTTGCCACTGACAATCGGAGAAGATTTCTCAGGCTACACTGAAAGTTATCCTGGTGTATTTGCATTTATTGGTTCAAACAGTGAATATGATTTACATCATCCTCTATTTGATCCGGATGAACGTATATTGGAAAAGGTTCCTTCATATTTTGTAGAGTTAGTTAAAAAATTACTAAATCAATAGTAACTGTGTTTTTTATTAAATTAAATTTTAGAAAAATTAAAAATGATTAGAGAGTAGATATACTTGGGTATAAACAGAACATATAGATATTAGGAGATGATTTTGAAATGTCAGCACAAGATCCAAGAAATAAATTTAAAACAACTGAATATGAAAAACAAGAACAATCACTCCCTGGTTTGCAAAGTGATTTAACACCAGAGCCAGATTGTGGTGAAACATCATATATAGGTCATGACAGATTAAAAGGATTTAAAGTGTTAGTCACAGGTGGCGACTCAGCTATTGGACGTGCAGCAGCTATAGCCTATGCTAAAGAAGGTGCAGATGTCGCAATTAATTATCTTCCGAGTGAAGAGAAAGATGCACAAGAAGTTAAACACGTCATTGAAGAAGCAGGACAACAAGCAGTGCTTATCCCTGGTGATGTTAGAAATGAACAATTTAACTATGACATGGTCACAAAAGCCTATGAACAATTAGGTGGATTAGATAATGTAACATTAGTCGCAGGTCATCAACAATATCATGATGACATTAAAGGATTTGATACACAATCATTCGCAGAAACATTTGAAACTAACGTATACCCAATTTTTTGGACAGTTCAAAAAGCACTTGATTATTTACAACCAGGTGCATCAATTACTACAACATCATCTGTACAAGGATATAATCCAAGCCCAATATTACACGACTATGCCGCTTCAAAAGCAGCGATTATTTCACTAACTAAAAGTTTATCTGAAGAACTTGGTCCTAAAGGTATCCGAGTTAACTGCGTCGCACCTGGTCCATTCTGGTCTCCATTACAAATTACAGGAGGCCAACCACAATCTAATATTCTTGAATTTGGTCAACAAACCCCATTAGGTAGAGCAGGTCAACCAGTTGAATTATCTGGTACTTATGTTTTACTAGCTGCAGAAGAATCTAGTTATACAACTGGACAAGTATTTGGTGTCACAGGCGGCATTCAAATAGATTAGAAATTTTAAATGGATAATTGAAATTTAAGTCGATAAAGCTAAGATGCTTTATCGACTTTTTTATGTTTAACATATAGTTTAAATTAAATAAATTCAAAATGAATTTGGAAATTAAATGCGAATAATGTATAATTACAATACAAAATAAATAATAAAATTATGTAAAGTGCTTTAACTTTAATTACAGTAATCAGAAATAATAGGGGAAAGTGATTAGTTAGTTGTATAAATATCTTTTAAATATAAAGGAGCACACTATATGAATAAAGATCAAATCATTAGATTAATTCCTTTTATTGCATTAGTTATAGGTATAAGTTTTATTCCATTCTTCCCATCATTTAAATGGTTTTTCTTTTTAGTAGTACCAATATTCGTTATTAGCAATATATTGAAGAATTTATATTTTGTAAATCGAAATATTAAACATAACAAGATATGGATTAGTCCAATCATAGATCGATTATTAGGTTGTATTGCAGGGATTTTTTATATAGGTTTTGCTTCAGTAGCTTTATTACAAAGCGCAAACCCTTGGATTGGGTTTTTACTATTATTATTAGCATCTTCATTCATTTACTTTTTAGAAACTAAATTAAAAATCGATGAACAAACGTTAAAAAAATCTAATCATGAGTATAAAGTCATTTCTGAAAAACTTGAACGTCAACTTAAAATAGTAGCCATAATCGTTACCATTATTTCTATTATAGCTATGATAATTTCACTTTATCTAAAATGGTGGATTGTCTTTGGTATAGCCGTTGGATTACTATTATTAGTAGCAATAGGATTAATTATCTATGATAAATACTTTACGACGAAATTATAATTTATGATTGACGTTATTGGAATTATCTTGTAACGTAAAATTTAAATGCAAATCACTTATCTAGAGAAGTGGAGGGACTGGCCCTATGAAGCTTCGGCAACATAAAATAATGTGCCAATTCCAGAAACCAATTGAGGTTTGAAGATAAGGGGATAGTAATTGAAGGCAAACCTCTTTTCTTAAATAATTAGAAAAGAGGTATTTTTTATTAATATAGGAAGTAGGTCTAATTATGGAAAAAACTAAGAAGGGTAATGCTTGGGCGTTATTTCCTTTATTATTATTTATGCTGTTATTTTTAGGTGTAGGTATTATTTCAGGAGATTTCACCACTATGCCTTTAAATGTAGCGATTACAATAACTGTTATCGTTGCATTATTAATGAATCGTAAGGAAAAATTTGCTACTAAGGTAGAAGTATTTACTAAAGGAGCAGGACATTCAAATATTATTTTAATGATGCTCATATTTATTTTGGCAGGCGCTTTCTCAACGACTACAGAGAAAATGGGAGGCGTGAGTTCAACTGTTAATCTTGGTTTGTCACTTATTCCTGAAAACTTAATCATTGTAGGTTTATTTATCATTTGTATGTTTGTTTCTATTTCTATGGGTACTTCAGTTGGAACAGTTGCAGCGATTGCGCCTGTTGGATTTGGTTTTGCACAAGCTACTGACGTATCAGCAGCACTAGCAATGGCAACAGTAGTTGGCGGTGCGATGTTCGGAGATAACCTTTCTATGATTTCAGATACAACGATTGCAGCAGTACGTACGCAACATACAAAGATGAAAGATAAATTTAAAGTCAATTTTAGAATTGTATTACCAGGTGCGATTTTAACAATTATTATTCTATTTTTATTAACGAATGGAATTTCCATGGATCATTCTAAAAGTTATGATTTCCAATTAGTTAAAGTCATTCCGTACTTACTTGTACTGATATTAGCACTAGTGGGCGTTAATGTTATTATTGTTCTGATTGGTGGGACAGTTTTATCTGGAATGATTGGCCTTATCGACGGCTCTTTCGGATGGAAAGGTTTATTGAATGCAGTATCCAAAGGTATTATCGGAATGGAAGATATTGCAATGATTGCTTTACTTATTGGTGGTTTAGTCGGTCTGATACAACATAATGGTGGGATTGATTGGTTGCTCAATTTCGTTAGAGACAGAGTAAGATCTAAACGAGGCGCGGAATTAGGTATTGCTAGTTTAGTCAGTGTTGCAGATATATCAACTGCTAATAATACGATTTCAATTATTATGTCAGGACCATTAGCCAAAAATATTGCTGATGAATATGATGTTGATCCTCGTAAATCAGCAAGTATATTAGATATATTTGGTGGTTGTTTCCAAGGATTATTACCATATAGTCCCCAAGTTATTTCTGCTGCTGGTGTAGCAGGCATCTCACCATTTTTACTAGTACCTTATAGTATTTATCCGATTATGTTAGGTATTTGTGGATTAATAGCAATCATCTTAGGTTATCCAAAATTAAAAAAACGATAGCGTAAATGTTGACTAATGAATCATATTTTAATATAAATCTGAGACTGAACTAAGTCTCGGATTTTTTAAATGGTTGTTATGAAAGTAATGTTATCCTTAGTTTCTATAATAGAGATGTTTAAATAATAGGGTTTAATGGTAAATTAGATTAAATGTATAAAGATTAAGCATTTTTAAGGATAAATGTTTGGAAGTTTGAGTAAATACGTTAGAATAGAAATAAGAGTGAAAGTAGGTGACATATAGTGGCAAAGTATAATGTGGAAAATGAATATGTAGAAATTGATATTGAACGTTTATTTAAATATTCACCTGAAACTATTTATGAAGCTTGGACAAAAGAAGATATTTTAAAACAATGGTTTATGACGTCTAAACGTACGAATAAATCATTTGAAGCTGACGTTCAAGAAGGCGGTAAGTACCGCATTGTAGATAGTAGAAATGGTAAGCAAAATATTATTGAAGGTACTTATGAAGAATTAGTGATGGATGAATTTGTCAAAATGACTATTGGTATGCCTGGATTAAGTAACGAAGAAGATATTATTGAAGTTGAATTCTTCGAACGTGAATCAGGTGGCACACAAATGTTTTTCTATTACCAATCTTATATTGAACGTGAAAGAAGATTGACTAATCTTGAGTACAAACAGAAAAAGAAAGAATATCATGACTCTACAGCACATGGTTTCGAATTAATGTTTGATAAAATGAATACTGTATTGGAAGAAATTGAAGAACAAAAAAATAATTAAAAAGACGCAAGCAAATTGGTTTAACCTAAACATTTAGGTTACCGATGCTTGCGTTTTTTATTTGAGTTCTTCTTTTTCCTTACGTTCATTATATTTTCGAAGTAATGTTTCAAAGAAAATATGATAACTGATAAAACTAGAATAATCAGTGCCATCATTTAAATAAAAAGTATTACTAGATACATAAACATTATAATCGGCTTGCTGGGCTAATGTATTATCTTTCATCGTTGTTACTGATATAAAGTATTTTTGGTGTAATTTTAATAGCTGAGTTACTTCTTTCAGTTGAAATGTTTCGCCTGATAAGGAAATGATAAAGAACAAGTCTTGAGGCACTGTCTTGTTTAAAACCATCTTTAATTCATGAACATCATGGAGAATAATAATATTTTTGTGCATAGTTAATAAGATACGTTGTGCTTCTTCAGCCACATTCATTTGTGCTCGCCCTGTACCATATAAGTATATTGTTCCAGCCTCGTTCATTTTATTTGTTAATAACTCATAATCAATTCTATCTAAATAACTAAATGTATTTTCAATTTCTTGTCTAAAAGATTCAATAGAGTCAGATGGTAACTGATTTTTCTTTTCACTTTCAAACTTCAAAAATGATTTGAAATCACTATAACCATCAAACCCCAATTTACGCGTGAAGCGGTGAATAGTCGCATTAGATGCATGTGTGTGTTGAGATAAGTCTTGTATTTTTAAATTTTTACATAAATCTATATGGTTATTAACGAAATGTGCAATTTGCAAATCGTTGTCATTAAGTTGATTAAAATTCATATTAACTCGTTCATCTAAAATCATGATGACACCTCGTTTATTAATGTTGAAAAAATTTTCATCATATGAAAACATAATCTGATTATACAAAATACTTTCAAAATTCGTCAATGACATTGAGAGTATGTAAGCGTTTACTATATATTAGATATAAGATATTTCGGTGACACCTTGTTTATAAATACGAGGTTTTATACGAATAAAACGACATTGGGATGTGGAGGTTATTATAATGAATGCAATCAAACGATTTGGTAGCGCAATGATTGTGCCGGTATTAATGTTTGCTTTCTTTGGTATTGTCCTTGGATTTGCAACTTTATTTAAAAATCCTACTATAATGGGTGGTTTAGCAGATCAACATACGTTTTGGTTTAAATTTTGGTCAGTGATAGAATCTGGTGGTTGGGTTATTTTCAATCATATGGAAATCGTATTTGTAGTAGGATTACCACTATCATTAGCTAAAAAAGCACCAGGTCATGCCGCACTAGCAGCATTAATGGGCTATTTAATGTTTAATACATTTATCAATGCGATATTAACGCAGTGGCCACATACATTTGGTGCTAACTTGGAAAAAGGTGTAGAAAATGTTACTGGATTAAAAGCAATAGCGGGTATCGAGACATTAGATACTAATATTTTAGGTGGTATTATCATTTCAGGGATCATTACTTGGATACATAATCGCTACTATAGTAAACGTTTACCAGAAATGTTAGGTGTGTTCCAAGGTCTAACATTTGTAGTAACGATTTCTTTCTTTGTGATGTTACCTGTTGCTGCAATTACTTGCGTAGTATGGCCAACTATTCAAAATGGTATTGCATCTATCCAACATTTTATTATTGGTTCAGGCTATGTAGGAGTATGGTTATACCACTTCTTAGAAAGGGTATTAATACCTACTGGCTTACATCACTTTATTTATGCACCAATTGAAGTTGGACCAGTAGTCGTGAATCATGGACTTAAAGCGGAATGGTTACAACATTTAAATCAATTTGCCGAAAGCAGTAAACCATTAAAAGAACAATTTCCATATGGCTTTATGCTACAAGGAAATGGTAAAGTATTTGGTTGTTTAGGTATTGCATTAGCTATGTATTCAACAACACCTAAAGAAAACCGTAAAAAAGTAGCAGCTTTATTAATACCTGCAACATTAACAGCTGTTGTAGCAGGTATTACTGAACCTTTAGAATTTACATTCTTATTTATCGCACCATTCTTATTCGTATTACACGCATTGTTAGCTGCAACAATGGATACAATTATGTACGGTTTCGGTTTAGTTGGTAATATGGGTGGTGGCGTCCTAGATTTCTTAGCTACTAACTGGATACCACTTGGTAAAGAACACTGGATGACGTATGTGATTCAAGTGGTAATAGGACTTATATTCGTAGGTATATATTATGTTTTATTCAGATTCTTAATATTAAAATTTGATATTCCATTACCTGGACGACGCAAAAATGAAGAAGAAGTTAAACTATTCTCTAAACAAGATTATAAAGAGAAAAAAGGACAAGAAGATGCTACAAAACATACGTCAACTGGGAATGAGTATGATGATAAAGCAGCATATTATTTAGATGGTTTAGGCGGTAAAGAGAACATTAAAGATGTGACTAACTGTACAACTCGATTACGTTTAACTGTGAAAGATGAAAATAAAGTAGAAGATAGTAGTTATTTTACACATAATCAAATGGCTCACGGTCTAGTTAAAAGTGGTAAAAGTGTTCAAGTGGTAGTAGGAATGTCTGTACCACAGGTTAGAGAATCGTTTGAACATCTGGTTTATGATGAAAATGATAAATAATAAATAAAAATAAGGGATTCCAAAATATATCGTTTTGGAATCCCTTTTATAGTTAATTGAATTAGGAAATTCTAGCTTTATGAATCATTTTAGATTTATAACCAGCTGATAGGATATCTATATTACGTGTTGCTACTGTATGTAATAATTTAGAAAAAACTTCAGGTGGACAAATGATACTTGCACAATTTTTATTTAATGTATAGCTAATATCATAATGATTCATAAACATATTCATTATATCTATCACTTTGTCTTTAATAAAGGCATCTTGTAATCCGTCAATAGATAGTTCAAATCGTTTAGCTGATTGATATAAATGATCTGAATCAAGTAGTTCATCAAGTTGTTTTGGTGATAATATTTGATAAATAGTGAAATTATGAAAACTTAAAAAGCTAATAAAATAAGGTAATTGTTGTTTTGGTAAGCTTACTTCTAAAGCGTACATACCTTGTTGTTTAAATATTTGATATTGAAAGGATTCGCAAAATTTAATCTGCTTACATAGCTTTGATAATGTTTTGCGAGATGATCGAGATTTTAAATCTGCGATATTTATAATGTAAGTTTCAAATTTGTCTATCAACATGTTATGCCTCCCGATTGCTAACATTCATGGTTTAGAAATTTATTGTTAAGTAGGGTAATAGTTTTTGTTGCTTTAAAATGATTGTACCATGCTTCTTTTTGATATTCACTAGGACTTTTGAATGAAGACTAGTAAAAAAGAATATTTCATTAGCCAATACTATGAGTATCATGGATTAAAGGACTTTATTAAAATCTAATTACAGGGACCGTAAATAACTTAAAATATAAGAAAATTCTGAAAATAACATTGTCCATTATAAATAGTTATGATAATATTTGTCATTATTAACTATTAAGGGTGTGTTTATATGTTAAATCGAATCAGTCAATTTGCGACAAAAACATTTATATTTTGGATGTTATTTGCTGCTGTGCTTGGATTTATTTTTCCTTCACACATCTCAATATTAGGTGGTTTCGTACCATACATGCTTGGGATTGTTATGTTAGGAATGGGGATGACTATAGATCCTAAAGACTTTAAAATTGTTTTACAATCACCAAAACCTGTCATTATTGGCGTTATTTTACAGTTTACGATTATGCCTACCTTAGCATTTCTTATTGCTAAAGGCTTTCAATTACCTCCTGAAATTGCCATAGGTGTGATTTTAGTTGGATGCTGTCCAGGTGGAACATCTAGTAATGTAATGAGTTATTTAGCTAAAGCAAATGTAGCATTATCTGTAGCGATAACGAGTGTCTCAACTTTAATTGCGCCTTTTGTTACACCAGCATTAATCTATATTTTTGCACATGAATGGTTGAAGGTCTCATTTGCTAGTATGTTATGGTCAGTCGTTCAAGTAGTATTGATACCAATTATTATAGGATTTGTATTCCAAAAGGTAGCAAGACGTTTTGCTCAAAAGACAGCTACAGCATTACCATTAATTTCTGTTATTGCCATTTCTCTTATTTTGGCAGCTGTAGTCGCAGCTAGTAAAACACAAATTTTGAAAACAGGATTGTTAATTTTTGTAGTTGTTATCTTACACAATATTCTTGGTTATACAATCGGTTATGTATTAGCTAAAGTATTCCGAATGGATTATAAAGATAAAAAAGCCGTAGCGATAGAAGTAGGTATGCAAAATTCTGGTTTAGCAGTATCACTTGCAACAGTTCATTTTAGTCCTTTAGCTGCTGTGCCAGGGGCTGTATTTAGCTTAGTTCATAATATTTCAGGACCTATTCTTGCAAAATATTGGTCTTCTAGAAGTAAAGATATTTAATTGACTCATTTATCAGAAGGTTAAATCCCATTTTTTACTAAGATAGTATCTAGATTATGTTAAAATATGAGACATTGAGATTTAATTTTATATATATAGATAAAGGAGTACGCATATGTATAGAGCAGTTGTTTTTGATTTTGATGGAACTATAATCGATACAGAAAAACATCTTTTTGATATCATTAATAAACATTTAATTAAACATAATGAATCACCAATTACTTTAGAATTTTATAGAAGATCAATAGGTGGGGCAGCAACTGAACTTCACAATTATCTTGAAGCACTTATTGGCCCAGAGAAAAAAGCAGCTATTTATAAAGAACATACTGATACAAGTGGAAATTTACCAATAATAGAAACGATTCAACAATTAATGGAATATTTAAAGCAACGCCATATTCCGATGGCAATTGCGACTAGTAGTCATAGAGAAGATATATTACCTACATTCCATAAACTAGGTTTAGATAAATATATAGATGTGATTGTGGGTAGAGAAGATGTTGAAAATGTTAAGCCCAATCCGGAACCTTATTTAACAGCAGTACAACAACTAAATTATAATCCGACTAACTGCTTAGCGATTGAGGATTCAGTAAATGGTGCAACGGCTGCAAATAGTGCCGGTTTGGATGTTATTGTAAATACAAATGTTATGACTGAAGAACAAGACTTTTCTACTGTTAATTATGTAGCTAAAGATATTGATTTCGATAATATTGTTAAGCGTTTCTTTAGTCGTAAATAGGAGGTATAGAATGTTTTATACAATCCTGTTTTTCATAGCTGGGCCTATCATCATTGGTATTGGAAACTTGATATTAGGTCCTATGTTTAATAAAAGTATTCCTTTACACATACATGTGCGATCTTTTCTTGTTGGTACGATGATATATTTAATATTAGCGACTATTGGATATTTCTTATTATTACAAGGTAGATTATAAAAAAATCCGCTTCAATTATGAGTAGATCTTACTCAGTTTGAAGCGGATTTTTACTGATTAAAATATTTCATTTACATAATTTTTAATAACAAGGTAACTAGAATCAATACAATTAATATCGCATCAATACCAACCATAATGGCAAAACGAGTGGTTTTTTGACCTTGAGACTTAGCTAATTTTAAAGCGTTATAATTTGGTATTAAACTAATAATTAATAAGATAAGAATAATTACGCCAATAATGACAGACATTAACTTTGTCCTCCGTTCCTATTTTCAATATATTCCCAAATAAATCCTGCGATAATACCCACTACAATCCCTATTAAAACGCCTATTTTTATATGTGAAATCATGGCACCAATAATTAATCCAATAATAATGGCTATTGGCAAAGTAGTTCCAAATTTCATTTTTCTCTCAGGAGAATTTAAAATGGTAAACGCAACTACATATATGATAAAGAAAACAATTGCTGCCAGTAGTGACTTACCAATTAATGGTAGTAGATTTGGGGTTTTAACAGAAAAATAATTGAGTAAGAAAAAGATAATTAAAAATATGATTGATATTTTTAATGCTTTTTGAATTAATGTTTTACTCATAATGTACTCCTTAAT
>NZ_RXWW01000077.1 GCF_003970495.1 Staphylococcus pasteuri | reverse complement strand
GGTATATATATTACAAGCTTTATAAGTATTGTTCTCATTGTAGGTATAATTTATTTTATTATGTATAAAATGACATCTTATTTATTTACAAAATTAGTAAAACAATTAAAGAAATAATACTTATTAAACATTGATATAATAGGGATAATTAAAATTTTATGAATTTAATTTAATAATTTAAGCATATATTAATATTCATTTGGGTAATGATTAAGAAATAGAGAAAGAGGTGTAAATTGATGAAAAGAACAATTGAACGCATCCTTGCTTGGTTAGGGATCATTACTCAATTATTTGTAATATTAATTTTAGGGGTAGCATCATTATTTGGTGGAAGAAGTGAAGTGCAAAGTGAAATAAAAAGACAAGCGAAAGAACAAGCAGCTTCTAATCCGGCCGTAGACTCAACATCACACATGTCTGAATTATTACCTTCAATCTTTAAAGTAGGTCTAATATACGGTTTAGTTATTTTTGTAATTGCAATAATTGCAACGTTATTAATAAAAAAACATGCAAAATTAGCAGGTATCTTATTATTAATTGCAGGAGTCCTATCATTAGTGATGAACTGGATAGCAGCATTATTCTGGATAATTGCTGGTATTATGTTATTAGTTAGAAAAAACAAACAAGTAGACAATCATAATGATGACAAGCATAGAAATAATGAACATCATACTAATGATCAACATAAAGATAATCAACGTCATCATGAAAATGATGAAAAAAGAAATGACCGTGTAGTAGATAATCATAATGATTATGACAATCAACGTAAAGAAGACAATGTTCATAGAGAACATCGTGAAGATATAGATAATCATTTAAAAGATGATAAACAAAGAGATAACAATGTAGACAATCATCGTGATTCATATGAAGAAGAACATAGAGAAGATGATCACTTTAATGAACATAATCATCACGAAGAATTAAGTCGTCAAAAAGATAAATTAAAAAAAGACGATTCTAACAAAGATGATTTCACTGACGAAGTAACACGTCGTTTTAACGATAATAAAGAGAAATAATTAAAGTAATATCTATAAAAAGTAAATAGGCTTATTTTTAATTCAACACCTTGAAAGGAAATCAATTGAGTTCCTTTCAAGGTGTTTTGTGTTTGAGATTAAACTTATTTATTTTAGACTATTATTTGCTAAAAAAATTAAATGTATAAAAAGATTGTTTGTAAAAGTTAATAAATACAGTTATTATGTATTGTTGTCTGCTAATTCTTTTTAAAAGGTTTAAAAAGGAAAAGTTAGGCAATAATAAGATTTGCATATCATTATATTTATATATACTAAAATAGTTTCTGCTATTTTTATTAATAATAGGTAATTAGACCAAAGTTTCAAAAATTATATAAAGAAAGGAGGTATGACGATGTATACAGTAGGTTTAGTACCATCTCCAGGCGTAGCGTACGAGCATGTGACAAAAATCATTCCTAAAGTAAAACGCTTATTATCACAACGAATTAACGATGATAGTCAGTGGAACTTTGATGTAAAAGAAGATTTAATCATTGGATCTGCGGAAGATGTACACGAAAGTGTTGATAAGGCTGAACAAATTAAAAATGAAAAAAATTGGGATTTTGCAATATGTGTGACGGATCTTCCAAGTATTTCAGGAAAAAGAGTTGTAGTGAGTGATTTTGATAATGACAAACAAGTTGCAATGTTGTCATTACCCTCATTAGGAGCAATTGATTTAAAACGAAAGTTAATCAGTAGTATCACAACTATGATTGAACAACTTTATTATAATGAACCCTTAAAGAAACCTAGTACACACCCCCTCATACATTTACGTTCTGTTGAACCTGCAGAAGATGAATCCGCTAAAAGACGCTATATCAATACATTAATGTTAATAAGTTGGATTCAGTTAATATGTGGCTTAACACGAGCAAATAAGCCGTGGAAGAATGTATTTAACTTTAAAAAAATTATTTCTGTAGCCTTTGCGACTGGAACATATGTCTCAATTTTTTCAATGCCATGGGAACTCAGTGTTATTTATTCACCATTAAGATTTATTATCTTAATGATTATATCAATAGTTGGGATGGCAGGTTGGCTTTTTTACGCCCATAGATTAATTGAAAGAAAAACAGCTAAATCTCAAAGGACTTATAGATGGATATATAATGCGACTACAATGTTGACACTTGTTGTCATTACTCTTATTAACTATTTTGTATTATATATACTGTTAACTATAAGTATTACCTTATTCGTACCAGTAAGTTTATTTAATAGTTGGACAAGTGCACAAGCTGAATTTACATTTATGAATTACGTTAGATTAATTTGGTTTGTTTCCTCACTTGGTTTATTAGCTGGTGCAATGGGATCTACAGTTGAAAATGAAGAAAAAATCCGTAAGATTACTTATTCATATCGTCAGTACCAACGTTATAAAGAAGCTCAAGAAGAACAACAAGAGGAAGAACAGCAACATGATCCATCACATCAAGAAGTGGAACAGCAATCTTCAAGTGATGATCGTAATGATGATTTAAACAAAGGCAAGAAACAAGAGCACAGAGAGGAGGGACGCTAATGTCGCAACGAAAAATGATTGGTTTAGTAGTAGCACCTGGTGTTACAGAAGCACTTGCAGAAAAAATAATGGAAGATGTTCCTGATATTTTATCTGAACAAAATGAAAATCAATATGAATGGGAAATTGACTTAGTTGTCGATCCTCTGACTGGTTATGCTGAAAATGTAGAAGATATATTTAGTAAAGTTCAAGAGTATCACGATGAACGTGAGTGGGATTACGTTCTTGCAATTACAGATTTACCTATTTTTCATCAACATCGTGTGATGGCTGTAGATATTAATATGAAAAATGGTGCTGCTATCTTTTCTTATCCTGCATTTGGTTGGAGACCAGTTAAAAAGCGTTTTAAAAGTGCGATTTTAACAATTATCAATGAAGTGCATCATGCTGAACAAGATCATCGTGACTATGATGAAAATAACAATATTGAACAAAGTATAAAGCAACAGTTTCCTTTATCTAAAATCGATAAAACGCAAGTATATTTAGAAAATACAGAGACTCATCATACACGATATTTATCAAGCTCTAGAACAAGAGGTATGTTTAGGTTAGTTAGCGGCATGACATTTGCGAACAATCCACTCAATATGATGGCTAGTTTAAGTAATATTGTAGCTATCGCTTTTACTACAGGCGCCTTTGGTTTAATATTTACTACCATGTGGCAGATGGCTGACAATTTCTCAATGTGGCGATTATTTGGTATCTCTATTATTGCAATATTAGGTATGTTGCTATGGATTATGGTGTCACATGATCTGTGGGAATCTTCAAAGCACAGCAAAAATAAAAGAATCACCTTATTATATAATTTAACAACTGTTATGACATTGTTTATTGCAATTATCATATATTATATTATTCTCTATTTAATGTTTTTATTCGCAGAATTAGTTCTTTTACCAGCAGATTTCTTAGGAAAACAAATTAGTCTTAAAGGTCCAGCTGGCCCTGATTTATATTTAAACATTCCTTGGTTTGCAGCATCTATTTCCACAGTAGCAGGTGCTATTGGTGCTGGATTACTTGATGAAAAATTAATAAAAGAAAGTACGTATGGTTATCGACAACGCATTCGATATGAAGACACACATCAAGACCAGGATTCATAAAAAGTATCGCCCTTTTTGGAGCGGTACTTTTTTATTAATTGATAGGATTAAAACAATTAATTTTAAAAATGTAAAAGAAAAGATAGTCATTTTACATAAATTAATTTAAAATATTGTATAACAATATTTTTAAAACTATAAACTGTGAACGATTATTGAGAGAAGGGAACGATGAAAATGAAATATTGTCCCAATTGTGGAAATGAATTAAAGTCTGGGCAAGCATTTTGTAATAAATGTGGGAAGTCTTTAAATAATCAGGATAAAGCAACTTCATCGGCATCACAAAATGAACAAACTAATCAACAGTATCCAGATCGTAATCAATATAACCCTCAACAAAATAAAAAGACTAAAAAACCGATATGGATCGTGATTTTATCAATTATCTTTATTCTATTGATAGCAGCATTGTTATATGGCGCTTATTATTTTTATAACAATGTAATCAATAATAGTTCTGACGATAATCAAACTACAGAGACAAATAAAAAATCTAAAGATACTAGTAAATCAAATGATAACGCATCAAATGATAAAAAAGGTTCAGAAAAAGCACCAACGATTGATGTATTTAGTAGTAACTTCGATCAAGGTTATATGAAATCTGCTTCTACTGATGGTTACAAAGGCATTTATGAAGATATGACGAGAAAAGAAGTTGAAAGTAAATTTGGCAAGCCTACAGGCAAAGTTGATGGGGGCCAAACATATTATGAAAAATATGGTGATTTAGCCGTGTTATATTCTGGTGATAAAGTTGATCGAGTGGGTGTAGCACCTTCGAATGTATCAGAAGATGATTTTACAGACGTATATAATGAGCCAGATGAACGTAAAGGCGATGAATTGATTTACGATAGTAATAAAGATAATGATTTCTCAGTCGTTGTGCATAGTAAAAAAGGCAAAATCACTTTAATTGAAAATATGGATCAATTGTAATTTGAAAGACAATCAGCTGATGTTGGTTGTATAGGAATGTCGACAAAGTTTCTAACTTTGTCGACATTTTTTATACTCTCGCTTTCGTAGAAACTCTCATAGATTAGCATTCTACAAAGCTACATCTATTAAAATGACCAGAGTATAAAATTATTTATAAGGATTTAGCGCATATCTGATAATAATATAGGTATTATTTCCTGAGAAATGTTAAGTAAGATACTGTTTATAAACCACTTATCTTTAAATTTGAAATCAAATCGTATCAAATGGTACTAAAAAAGAGATGTAATTACACTATCATTTACTGTTTTAACGTTTTGGTACATAATGAAAGTAATCGAATCCGACTTGAAAATTAATATGGATAATAGAATTTTAAGATGATTAGCTATTAGTATTTGAACGCTTACAGATTGAACGTTTACATTTAAAATTAATAAAAAATATAGAACGACAAATCATTTCATATATAAAGTACGGATTTAAAGAATTTAGTATTGAAGATAAGAGGTGGAAACAGTGAAGATTAACATCACAAATAGTCCTTTCAACGAGGAACAAGCAGAACAACTTAATGAATTACTTCAAACACTATCACCCGAACAAAAAATGTGGTTAAGTGGATACATTTTAGCTAGTGAACAAGTGTCAAATAATGAAAAAGAATCAACTTCCACGTTGAACTCAAGTGATTCATTACAAAGTAATCAACAGACTGAAGCGCTACTAGCTGAAAAGTAACCAGAAGTTACTCCAGAATCGCGAACAATTACCATTTTATATGGTTCTGAAACAGGAAATGCACAAAGTTTGGCTGAAATATTTGAAGAAAGACTTGTGAACCTAGGAAACGATGTCACATTAAAATCAATGGAAGATTTCAATACTTCTGATCTTAAGAAAGTAGAAGACTTATTTATTATTACCTCAACATATGGCGAAGGTGACCCACCAGACAATGCATTTGAATTTCACGAAGCGTTACATAGACGCGAAGCACCAAAATTAGATGGTGTAAGATTTTCAGTATTAGCTTTAGGTGATCAAACCTATGAATATTTCTGTCAAGCTGGTAAAGATTTTGACATTAGATTAGATGAATTAGGTGCTGAACGTATCTATGACCGTATAGATTGTGATGTAGATTATGAAGAAGACGCTGAAAAATGGATGGCCAATGTGATTAATTCAATTGGTTCTAAACCTGAAGATACAGAGAGTGAACAGGTGGTAAGTGAGTCTATAAAATTAGCAAAAGAAAGAAAATATTCTAAATCAAATCCTTATGAAGCGGAAGTATTAGAAAATATTAATTTAAATGGTGAAGGCTCAAATAAAGAAACACGTCATGTTGAATTACTATTAGATAATTTTGGTGAAGACTTTGAACCAGGGGATTGTATTGTTGTGTTACCACAAAACGATCCAGCTATAGTAGAGTTATTAATCAGTACATTAGGTTGGGATTATGAAGATCAAGTACTTATCAACGATGATGGAGATACACTTAACTTAGAAGAAGCCTTATCATCCTATTTTGAAATTACGAAACTAACAAAGCCATTGTTAGAAAATGCTGCTGTGTTATTTGATAATGATGATTTAAAAGAGAGAGTTCAAGATAAAGAATGGATTCAAAATTATATTGACGGTCGAGACCTTATCGATTTATTAAATGATTTTGATACAACAGAATTACAACCAGAAAACCTATTCCAATTATTGAGAAAATTACCGCCTAGAGAGTATTCAATTTCAAGTAGTTATAAAGCGATACCTGATGAAGTACATATTACGGTCGGTGCAGTTAGATATCAATCACATGGTCGTAATAGAAAAGGTGTATGCTCTGTAGAATTTGCAGAACGCCTTCAACCGGGTGATACAGTACCAATTTATTTAAAACGTAATCCGAATTTTAAATTCCCTCAAGATAGTGATATTCCAGTTATCATGATTGGACCAGGAACAGGCATTGCACCATTTAGAAGTTATATGCAAGAAAGAGAAGAACTTGGGTTAAAAGGAAATACATGGCTATTCTTCGGTGAACAACATTTTGAAACGGATTTTCTATACCAGGAAGATTGGCAAGAGTGGTTGGATAAAGGTTATCTAACTCAACTAGATGTTGCTTTTTCTAGAGATACTGAACACAAAGTGTACGTACAACATCGTATTTTAGAAAATAGTGAGCAATTTAATGAATGGATTCAAAACGGAGCGGCTATTTACATTTGTGGAGACGAAAAACAAATGGCTAAAGATGTACATCAAACAATTAAAGAAGTATTGATAAAAGAACAAAATTTATCTGAAACAGAAGCTGAAGATTATCTAAAACAAATGAAAAAAGAAAATAGATATCAAAGAGATGTCTATTAAAATAGAAATGGGGATTACGCATGCAAATGCCAATAATGATTGATTTAACAAATATGAATGTAGTTGTTATTGGAGGCGGAAAAATTGCCACTCGTCGCGTAAGTTTGCTCCTTGAATATACATCACAAATTCATGTAGTCAGTCCGCATATTACAGATATATTGGAACAACTAGTACGACAGCAACAGATTACGTGGGAAGAAAAATCTTTTGAAGCATCAGATGTAAACAATGCCGACCTAGTGATTGCCGCTACAAATCAAGCGCATGTTAACGATGAAATTAAAAATCATATATCCCCTCACACACTATTTAATCATGTTGGTAATGCCCAACAAGGTAATATAACGTTTCCTAATCAACTTAGAAGAGGAAGATTAACTATCAGTGTCTCCACAGAAGGTGCAAGTCCCAAATTAGGAAAACAAATTATTCAAGATTTATCTGAAACATATGACAAATCTTATGAGAATTATATTGATTTCTTATATGAGGCAAGACAATTAATTAAGGCGAAAGTAATAGATTCGTCTAAGAAACAGCAACTACTTAAAGATATTTTGTCTAAAAAATATTTTAATCAAGCAGAACAACAATCATTTATAAGTTGGCTTGAATCTATGAATTCATATAGATAGAGGACGTCTTGAAGTATGTATAAGAGTTTCAATAATACATTTAACTATGTTTATAAACAGTAAATAATTCGTTATTTAATTAATAGAGGGTACGATGAAGAAAGTTGACATTTCATCGTATCCTCTTCGTTTTTTCCCAAAAAATCGGTACACAGTAAAATACATATTTAAAATAGTGTTTATTTATTGGTTGTAAGTGAAATATTTAATGTAAAGTGATTAATTACATGGAATACAATGGGGATGATGACATGAGTGTATTTTCAGAAGAAGATAAAATAAAAATTTTAGCTGATATTGTAGAAATAAATACTGAAAATGATAATGAGCTTGAGGTTTGTAATTATTTTAAAGCATTGTTGAACAAATATGATATTGATTCGAAAATAATAAAAGTTGACAATCGTCGTGCTAATTTAGTTGCTGAAATAGGTGAAGGAAAGCCTAAAATTGCTATATCAGGACACATGGATGTAGTTGACGCAGGAGATTATAATGAATGGAAATATGATCCTTTTAAATTAACTGAAGAAGATGAAAAGTTGTATGGACGTGGAACAACAGATATGAAAGGTGGATTAGCAGCATTAATTATAGCCATGATTGAGATTAAGGAATCGGGTCGTTTACAAAAAGGGACAATTAGATTAATGGCTACTGCTGCAGAAGAAAAAGAAATGTCAGGTGCTCAATTATTTAAAGAACAAGGATATGTTAATGATTTAGATGGAATGATCATTGCTGAACCATCAGATGGTTTCGCTTTTTACGCAACAAAGGGATCTATGGGATTAAAAGTAACATCTAAAGGCGTACCGGCACATTCATCTTTACCATCATTAGGGCACAACGCAATCAATTCATTAATTGCATTCATACAAAGGATTAAAGAAAAATATGTTGAAATCAAAAAGAACGAAAAAGAACATTCGCTTGATGTTCATCCTTATATTGATGAATGTATTAGAGAGCAAGGTCATTATAATGATGGTGACCTAAAGGAAGATGTGGCAGCAGGACTAGTAATTGTAAACTCAATTATTAGAGGAGGCGAGCAATTCAATACAGTGCCAGAATCTGCCTACGCAGAATTTAATATAAGAACAGTGCCAGAATATGATAATGTTGCTATTGAAAAGTTATTTAAAGATACTGTAAAAGAAATAGACAGTGAAAGATTATCTGTAGAAGTCACTGTTAATCATCCTACAGTTTATACGTATAAAGATAATCGTTTAATAAACACATTTTTAGAATATAATCACGACTTCAAAGTATCAGGTATGGTTGGTGCAACAGATGCAGCAGAATTACTAGGGGATAAAGATGAAGATTTTGATTTAGCTATTATTGGACCAGGACATATAACGTTGGCACATCAAACAGACGAATATGTTTATAAATCTCGATATTTAGATTATATAGATATGTATCAACAAGTTATATTGAATTATTTGAATCAACATTAATAGATTATCAAATACTAAGATAATAGTAGAAATAAAGCTATTATCTTAGTATTTTTATGTCTGTAATTGTCAGATAAATTACATAAACAGTAATAAATAATATAAATATAATTAAATAATAGCCTAGGCAATGAATTGAAAGCCATTACAACGATATCCAACAATTTTACAAAAAATGTTGGATTATTATGATTCATTTACAAAACATTAACATTGACCACAAACCCTTGTATGTCTGTTAGAGTGTGACTTGTCGTTATTTAACGAGTAAAAAACTTTTATTAATTGAAAATTGAAGGTAGCCACGAGATAAAGAGAATAAACAGTTATATCAATCTTTAGGAGGATATTTAAAATGAAAAAAATCGCTACAGCTACAATCGCAACAGCAGGTTTCGCAACTTTTGGTTTAATGCAACATGATGCAGATGCAGCAGAAAACAATAATAATGGATATAATCCTAATGATCCTTATTCATATGAATACACATACACAATAGACCAACAAGGTAATTACAATTACGATTGGAAAGGTAATTGGAGCCCTAACCAACAGAACCAACAAAATCAACAACAAGCTCAACAACCACAACAAGGTAATTACTATAGTTATTCATATGGTAACCAAGGAACTCAAAGCTACAATTCAAATAACGCTACAACAAATAATAATCAATCTACACAATCTTATACAGCAAATAATTCAAATAACCAAGGTGGCGGATTAGGTGCTGATTATTCAACATCAGATAAAAATATTAAAGTAACTACACAAAATGCGCCATCATCAAATAATTCAACTGCATTTTCAGGTCAATCAAGCTCTGGTTCAAATGCATACACAGCTGGTCAATGTACTTATTATGTATATGACAAAGTTGGCGGAAAAATTAGTTCTAACTGGGGCAACGCTAGCAACTGGGCAAACGCTGCTGCACAAGATGGTTATAATGTAAGTAATTCACCTAAACAAGGTGCAATCATGCAAACATCACAAGGTGCATATGGTCACGTTGCTTATGTTGAAAATGTAAATTCTGACGGTTCAATTAAAGTTTCAGAAATGAACTATAATGGTGGACCAGGTAACGTATCAACTCGTACAATTTCAGCTAGCCAAGCTGGTTCATACAACTATATTTCATAATATAGATTGAGTTTATTAAGACAAACTTACCATGAGGTGGGTTTGTCTTTTTTTATTTTAAAAAATAAGTTATTTATGCTGATTAAAATAAGAGTACTAATATAGTAGCGCACGCATTGTTATCAATTGGATTGCTATCAATAATGTAAGAATTATTTTATAGTTGTTCATTAATTGGTAAAAACTTTATGACAGTTTGGTTAAGTGTCGAGTTATTCATTGAATAACTATATATAGTGGATTAAGTTAAAATTAGACACTATATATAGAAAAGAGTGAAAAGATGAATCAACTAGAACAATCATTAACTGGACTTATAGAAAAAGACCCAACTATAGTAAATGAAAATGCTAATAAAGATAGTAATACTTTTTCCACAATGAGAGATTTAACAGCAGGAATTGTTTCTAAATCATATGCTTTAAATTACTTATTACCTAAACATATAGCGCAAGCACATGAAAGTGGTGATATTCATTTTCATGATTTAGATTATCATCCATTTCAACCTTTAACGAATTGTTGTCTTATAGATGCAGAAAGTATGTTAAAAAATGGCTTTGAAATCGGTAATGCTAATGTAACTTCTCCTAAATCCATTCAAACAGCGTCAGCACAACTTGTACAAATTATTGCTAATGTTTCTAGTAGTCAATACGGTGGTTGTACAGTTGATCGTGTAGACGAATTACTTAGTAAATACGCAGAAAGTAATGAACGGCATCATAGTGAAATGGCTCATAATTATGTGAAAGAAGACCAGATTCAAAAGTATATAGACGAACAAGTTACAAAAGATATTAACTATGCTATAGAAAGTTTGGAATATGAAATTAATACTTTATATACATCAAATGGCCAAACACCTTTTGTGACTTTAGGTTTTGGATTAGGAACTGATCGATTAAGTCGAAAAATACAGCAAGCTATTTTGAATACAAGAATTAAAGGACTAGGTAAAGATAGGGTAACAGCTATTTTCCCAAAATTAGTATTTTCGATTAAAGATGGTGTGAATTTGAAGCAAAATGATCCTAACTATGATATTAAGCAACTCGCATTGGAATGTTCAACGAAACGTATGTATCCAGATATTTTAAATTACGATAAAATTGTTGAGTTATTAGGTGATTTTAAGGCACCAATGGGATGTCGATCATTTTTACCAAGTTGGCGCAATGACAAAGGAGAATTTGAAAATAATGGTCGTTGTAATTTAGGTGTTGTGACATTAAATTTACCTAGAATAGCTTTAGAATCAGAAGGGGATATGACGACGTTTTGGAAACTATTTTACGACAAAATGACATTAATGCATGATGCATTAGTATATAGAATTGAACGACTAAAAAGTGCTACAGTCAATAATGCTCCTATTCTGTATAGAAGTGGTGCATTTAAATACAAACTTAACGATGATGACCAAGTCGATACTTTATTCAAAAATAAAAGAGCTACCATTTCTATGGGTTACATTGGGTTATATGAAACTGCAACAGTTTTTTATGGACCTGAATGGGAGGATAATCAAGAAGCTAAAGCATTTACGCTAGAAATATTAAAGGAAATGAAACGTCTTCAAGAACAATGGACCAATCAATATGATATTTGGTTCAGTATTTATAGTACACCGAGTGAATCTTTGACAGATCGCTTCTGTCGATTAGATAAAGAACGGTTCGGTGACATTCCAGATATCACAGATAAAGGTTATTACCAAAATTCATTTCATTATGATGTAAGAAAAGATATTACACCATTTGAAAAAATTGATTTTGAAAAGGATTATCCATATTATGCGAGCGGTGGCTTTATACATTATTGCGAATACCCAAAATTGAATCATAATATTAAGGCATTAGAGACAGTATGGGATTACGCTTATGAAAGAGTAGGGTACCTAGGAACCAATATTCCTATTGACCATTGTTATGAATGTGGCTTTGGTGGAGATTTTGAGTCTACTAAGAAAGGTTATAAATGTCCACAATGCGGCAATGATAACCCAGAAACAGTAGATGTAGTTAAACGTACATGTGGCTATTTAGGTAATCCAGTACAACGTCCTGTCATTGAAGGTAGACATAAAGAAATGTGCGCCCGTGTTAAACATATGAAGGAATCTAAAGCATGAAATCTTATTTGAAAATTGAAAATGGGCGTGGATATATCGCTAAAATAGAGACGCATAGTTTTGTAGATGGAGAAGGCGTACGTTGTAGTGTCTACGTTTCTGGTTGTCCATTTCAATGTCTTAATTGTTATAACGAAGCTGCACAAAATTTTAGATATGGAGAACCTTTTACAGATGATATATTAGAAGAAATTATCACATATTGTGAACCTAATTTTATAAGTGGCATAAGTATTTTAGGTGGAGAACCATTTTGTAATTTAGACGTAACCTTGAAGTTAGTACAAACGTTTCGACAACATTTTGGACAGCAAAAGTCTATATGGGTATGGACTGGGTTTCAATATGAATATTTAGCGCAAAATAAAGGTAAACGTCATCAATTATTAGAATATGTAGACGTTTTAGTGGATGGAATGTTTATAACACAATTGTATCGTCCTAACTTACCTTATAAAGGATCATTAAATCAAAGAGTCATTGATGTGCCACTTTCTTTAAAGAACCATCATGTAGTTGAATATATTCATAGCGGTCCATCAACATTTGAGTATGTATAATCATGTGATGAATTAAAATAGTTGAATAGGGAAATATAATAGTAAGTCAATGGTAGAGAAGGTGAGACATTATGTGGTTACTAATTGGTAAATGGATTATCGCCATCGGTCTTATCGCAGGTTCAATTATCGAAGAAACTATTTATAAAAAGCGACGTCAAGCGAAGAAACAGAATAAATGAATAAGTGAAATGAGACATACCTGAGACATAAAACCTAAAATAATAACACTAAGATGATTTATTTTAATCATCTTAGTGCTTTCTTTATATCCAATACTTCGTATTGTATGGCTTCGCTATGCCCAACTTGCTTTGCTTGTAGAAACTGATTTAATCAGTTTCTCTGTGTTGGGTCCCTTCCTAGGGTACAGTTTCAGCCAGAAATACTACACAGATAAATCTGTGAGAATTTCTAAGGTCTTCAATTAGTACTGTTCCCTCATGAGTCTTGCCATAAATACTACGCATTTATATGTCATGTTATATTAAAAAACTTTTTCACTTATCCAAAAATTTTATGTCCTAGACACTAAAATTATGTATTTTCTCAATTGTTACTAATTTTTGACTGTATTAAAACCATTGATACAACAGTTCTGATAGATATTTTATACATACAAAAACATGATTTTGATTTTATAATCAAATATGAAAATATATACTTATCACATATTAAAGTGATAAAATATTAATGTTCCAAAATTTAACTTCAATAAAGATTAGGGGTTCATGAATTGCTACTATTTATAATAGAAATCATCATTATGATTTTAGCAGTGCTACTCGGTTTAAGAACAGCTGGCGCGCTTGGCTGTGGAATCTTTGCCATCGTAGCCCAACTTATTATGATCTTCGGATTTCAATTGCCACCAGGTTCAGCACCAGTAACTGCAGTATTAATTATACTTTCAATAGGTATAGCAGGAGGTACGTTACAAGCTACTGGCGGGATTGATTATCTAGTATATATTGCATCAAAAGTTATCGAAAGATTTCCTAAATCAATCATTTTTATCGCACCTATGATTGTATTTATCTTTGTTTTTGGTATAGGTACTGCAAATATTGCTTTATCATTAGAACCAATTATTGCAAAGACCGCTCAAAAAGCCCATATACAGCCTAAAAAGGCTTTAACTGCATCAGTTTTGACAGCTAATTTAGCACTTTTATGTAGTCCAGCTGCATCAGCTACAGCATACATCATTTCTGTATTAGCAGGTTATGAAATTTCAATGGGTAAATATTTAAGTATCGTATTACCTACTGCTATATTGAGTATGCTTTTATTAAGTGTATTTTGTACGTTTGTCGGTAAAAAAGATCCAATACCATCACATAAGTTAGTTGAGTTACCTGAAGAAACGTTGCAAAGTCAATTTTCTAAAAAGGTTAAATTTGGCGTGCTAGCATTCTTATTATGTGTATTGTGTATTTTAACATTCGGCATTTTTCCAAATTTGATGCCATCATTTAATGTGAACGGTAAAACCGTTAATGTTGAAATGACTGATATTGTTCAATTCTTTATGTATTTAAGTGCAGCAACAAACTTATTACTAGCCAAAATTAACACTTCTGACATTTTAACTTCTCATATTACACAGTCAGCATTTGGTGCTTTATTTGCTGTATTAGGACCAGGTTGGTTAGGTGCAACTATATTTAATGCACCGAATAACTTGAAAATATTAAAACAAGATATTGGTGCAACAATTAGTAATACACCCTGGTTAGTTATTATTTTAGTTTCAGTTGTTGCGATGATTGTTATTTCTCAAACTGCGACTGCATCTATAATGGTACCTATCGTTATGAGTTTAGGTATTCCGCCTATTTATTTTGTCGCAATGATCCAAACACTTAATGTTAACTTTGTAATTCCTGCACAACCAACATTATTGTTTGCAGTTGAATTAGATGAGACAGGTAGAACAAGACCAACTAGTTTCATCATTCCAGGATTCTTTGTCATTGTCGTATCTATCATCATTGGTTTTGCATTAAAATTCTTATTAGGTTATTAACAAATATATAAATAAAGCAACTATCTTTCATCATTCGTATGAAAGATAGTTTTTTTATTTGAAATAAATAAATATTCTTTTATTTCGTATAAAAATTCAATATTAAACTAAAGTAAAGTTTGTTCAATACGTTAAATCTAAACTTAACACTGTTGTCACGACAATTAATAGTGATGAATTATATGACGGAAATTATATAAATATTCAATTTGACTGCTGTTATTGTTTGTATGTAATTTGCATTATTATTAAATGTTCGTTATTGTCAATTTTGTGAATCGAATAATTTTGAGCGTGTAACTTTTAGAACATCAAGATTCATAAATCATTTAGTATTAGGGGGATCACGATTGAAAAAGGAAAAAGTTATGGACTGGACGACCTTTATAGGTGTAGTCG
This sequence comes from Staphylococcus pasteuri, assembly GCF_003970495.1. Lineage (GTDB taxonomy): Bacteria > Bacillota > Bacilli > Staphylococcales > Staphylococcaceae > Staphylococcus > Staphylococcus pasteuri. The sequence goes on along the minus strand of NZ_RXWW01000077.1, from coordinate 1,892 downwards.
TAGTATTACTTATAGCTGTTATACCTATGATGGTTTTCCCGAAAGCAAGTGAAACAATTATTACAGATATCAATAGTGCTATTTCAAATTCCATTGGTTCTGTTTATTTGTTTTTAGGTTTAGTTATATTTTGTTTCGTATTATACATAGCATTTGGCAAGTACGGTAATGTTACCTTGGGTAAAGCAACTGATAAACCAGAATTTAATACTTTCACTTGGGCAGCAATGCTGTTCTGTGCAGGAATAGGTTCAGATATTTTATATTGGGGTGTCATTGAATGGGCATTCTATTATCAAGTGCCACCAAACGGCGCTAAAGGTATGTCTGATGAGGCTCTCCAATACGCCACTCAATATGGCATGTTCCATTGGGGACCAATAGCATGGGCAATTTATGTGCTACCAGCATTACCGATTGGTTATTTAGTATTTGTTAAAAAGCAACCAATTTATAAAATTAGCCAAGCATGCCGTCCAATTTTAAAAGGCCAAACTGACAAATTTGTCGGTAAAGTAGTTGATATCTTATTTATCTTTGGATTATTAGGCGGCGCGGCAACATCATTAGCATTAGGTGTGCCTATGATTTCAGCAGGTATAGAAAGACTTACAGGACTTGATGGTCATAACATGATTATGCGTTCAATCATTCTCTTGACGATTACTGTTGTCTTTGCAGTTAGCTCTTATACTGGACTGAAAAAAGGTATTCAAAAATTAAGTGACGTCAACGTTTGGTTATCGTTCCTACTATTAGCATTTGTATTCATCGTAGGACCAACAATATTTATTATGGAAACAACAGTTACTGGATTAGGGAATATGATTAATGACTTTTTCCATATGGCAACTTGGGTTGAACCATTTGGAGGAATAGGGCACCGTAAAGAGTCTCATTTCCCACAAGATTGGACTATTTTCTATTGGTCATGGTGGTTAGTTTATGCACCATTTATAGGGTTATTTATTGCTCGAATTTCAAAAGGTAGAACATTAAAAGAAGTAGTACTAGGTACAATGTTATATGGTACCTTAGGTTGTGTTCTATTCTTCGGTATTTTTGGTAATTATGCTGTTTATTTACAAATTTCAGGACAATTTAACGTAGTAGATTTTTTAAATCATCACAGTACAGAGTCGACAATTATTGAAGTGATGCATCAACTACCATTCCCATCGCTGATTATTGTTCTATTCCTAGTATCAGCATTCTTATTCTTAGCAACAACATTTGATTCAGGATCATATATTTTAGCTGCTGCATCTCAGAAAAAAGTAATCGGCGAACCATTAAGAGCCAATCGTTTATTTTGGGCATTTGCATTATGTCTATTACCATTCTCATTAATGTTAGTAGGCGGGGAGCGAGCATTAGAAGTTCTAAAAACAGCTTCCATATTAGCCAGTGTACCGCTGATAGTTATATTTATATTTATGATGATTTCATTCTTGATTACTCTAGGTAACGATCGTATCAAGTTACAAACGCGTGCTGAAAAACATAAAGAAATAGAAAGACGCTCATTGAGGATTGTTCAAGTTAGAGAAGAAGAACAAGACGATAATTTATAGAATAAGAAAATGGGAGCGGGACAGAAATATAAAGCACTACTCCTAATTTTATTAGGTTAGTAGTACTTACACATTAGCTTTAGCTAAGGTGTACATTAATGGAACACATGAGTTGAACTCATGCGTAAGAAATACTAATTTCTAAAGAAAAAGTATTTCTTTATCGTTGTCCCACCCCGGCAAGGTTGACTAGATTTGAAAAATAAAGTGTCACTACTATTTTAATAGTTTAGTGATACATACACATTAGCTTTAGCTAAGGTGTTCCACTAAGGATTACATGAGTTAACACTCATGCATAAGTAATTCTAATTTCTA
>NZ_RXWW01000076.1 GCF_003970495.1 Staphylococcus pasteuri | reverse complement strand
ATGTAAGATTTAAAATAATATTATTCAATAAGTAATATGCTCATACTATATTTATAGCTTACGCAACTTGGAGTAATTAACTTAAATTTTTATGCTAAAAATAATTTTGAATTTTATTCGAAACATGAGTATAATGAATTGTAAAAACAAAATATAAAACAGCTATTATATATTAAAATTATTTACATTGAATACAGACGATTAAGAACTTTGGTTTATGATAAGTAAATTTTAGGAGAGTTGCCCAATGAAAACTAAAGGTAAGGAACCTACGAATAAATATTACCTAGCAATGAAGCCGTATCTTTTAACTTTATTATATTTAGCAATATTTATCGCTTTATATTTAATATATGGTAGTGGAGATACACATAATAACTTCATTTATAATGAATTTTAATGAGGGAGAAAACTATGACAGATATTATTAATATTCTCAGTCAACTGAGTAAAGAACAACCAGATGTAGTAGCAGTTAGACATACGACTGATGAAATAACATATAAGCAATTAGATGAAGTTTCTAGTAAGCTTGCACATCAATTACAAGGCAGTCAACAACCTATGATTTTATTTGGTCATATGTCGCCTTATATGATTGTAGGTATGATTGGTGCGATTAAAGCAGGTTGCGGCTATGTGCCTATCGATACATCTGTACCAGAAGAGCGAGTGAAGATGATAATCAATAAAGTTCAACCAGAATATATTTTTAACACAACCGATTATGAATTAGATCATCAACATGTACAGATGATTACGATTGAAGATGTTGTTAATTCACAAGACTCAATTATTTTTGATAGTCAAATGAAGGATAATGATGTTGTATATACTATTTTCACATCAGGTTCTACAGGTGAGCCAAAAGGTGTTCAGATCGAATACGCTAGTCTTGTTGAATTTGCTGAATGGATGAATTCATTGAATCAATTAGGTAATGGGAAAGAATGGTTGAACCAAGCGCCATTTTCATTTGATTTATCAGTTATGGCAATTTACCCATGTTTAGTTTCTGGTGGCACTTTAAATCTTGTTGATAAAGACATGATTAAAAAACCAAAACTATTAAATGATATGTTATTAGCTACGCCGATTAACATATGGGTTTCTACGCCATCATTTATTGAAATGTGCTTATTACTACCAACATTAAATGAAGAACAATATGGTAGTTTAAATCATTTCTTCTTCTGTGGAGAAATTCTTGGACACAGAACAGCTAAAGCATTAGTTGATAGATTCCCTAATGGTGTTATATATAATACTTATGGTCCTACTGAAGCTACTGTAGCGGTGACTAGTATACAAATTACGCCAGAGATTCTAAAGCAATATAATCCACTTCCAGTAGGCGTTTCAAGACCTGGCACTAAATTAACGACAACTGATGAAGGTGAATTAGTCATTCAAGGTCAAAGTGTAAGTGTTGGTTACCTAAAAAATGAAGAAAAAACAACTGCCGTGTTTAACTTTGAAGATAGAGTGAGAACATATCACACAGGAGATAAAGCTAAAGAAGAAGATGGTTTATGGTTTATTCAAGGTCGTATAGACTTCCAAATCAAATTGAATGGTTACCGTATGGAATTGGAAGAGATAGAATCACAATTACGAGACTCTGAACTAATTAGAGAAGCTATTGTAGTTCCTGTTTATAAAAATGACAAAGTAACTCATCTTATAGGAGCTGTTGTTGCAACTGAAAAAGTAGAAGATGACAGACAAATGACAAAGAACATCAAAGATGAACTTAAAACGCGCTTACCAGAATATATGATTCCTCAAAAGTTTGTTTGGATGGAACAATTACCACTTACATCTAATGGTAAACTAGATCGTAAGAAGATTGCAGAGGTTGTTAACGGATGATACCTTATGGCACGTTTACATTCTTCTTAATTTCATTCATTGTACTAATTCCTGTTATAATTCTTGGCTTTTTAGGTAAGCGAAGCTATATATATAACGGTATTACGACAGCAATAATGGTTATACTGATATTTTCATCAGATAAACATAATTTGTTTGGTCAAAAGTATTTAAGTGTTCAATTAATCAGTTTTATCATATATGTTATTTGGCAAGTTGGTTTAATCATGTTTTATTATAAATCTAGACAAAAGAATAATACTTTTTCAAAATTTGTGATTATCATGGTTCTGTCAATATTGCCATTAGCACTAGTTAAAGTATTACAAAGTACATGGTTAGGTGGGCATCAAATTCATTTCCATGAAAGTAAATTAATTGAATTTGTTGGTTTCTTAGGTATTTCATACGTTACTTTTAAGAGTGTTCAACTAATCATGGAAATCAGAGATGGTTCAATTAAAGAAATCAAAATTGGCAAATTAATTCAATTTATCTCATTCTTCCCAACTATCTCATCTGGACCAATTGATAGATATAAACGTTTTGTTAAAGATGACAAAAAGGTACCAACTGGTGGGGAATATAGAGAATTAGTTTTAAAAGCAATTCACATGATTATGTTAGGTTTCTTGTATAAATATATCATTGCTTACTTCATTCAAGTATATGCGATCAATCCACTACAAATGAATTTACATGGATTTACTCATATGTGGTTATATATGTATGCATACAGTTTCTATCTATTCTTTGATTTTGCAGGTTATAGTTTATTTGCCATAGCACTCAGTTATTTATATGGTATTAAAACACCACCAAACTTTAATAAACCTTTCCAATCTAAAAATATTAAAGATTTCTGGAATAGATGGCATATGACTTTATCATTTTGGTTTAGAGACTGTATTTATATGAGATCATTATTTTATATGTCTCGTAAGAAGATGTTTAAGAGTCAATTGGCTATGTCAAACATGGCTTTCTTCCTTAATTTCTTTATCATGGGAGTTTGGCACGGATTAGAAGTTTATTATATTATTTATGGCTTATACCATGCAGCATTATTTATAGGTTATGGTTATTATGAAAAATGGAGAAAAAATCATCCTCCACGTTGGCAAAATAAATGGACTAACGCGTTAAGTGTTGTCATCACATTCCATTTTGTAACGTTCGGCTTTTTAATTTTCTCAGGTAAATTTATTTAATAAAGGAGTAATTAATTATGGAATTTAGAGAACAAGTATTAGACTTATTAGCAGAGGTTGCAGAAAACGATATTGTAAAAGAAAATCCAGATGTAGAAATTTTCGAAGAAGGTATTATTGATTCTTTCCAAACAGTAGGTTTATTATTAGAAATTCAAAATAAATTAGATATCGAAGTTTCTATTATGGACTTTGATCGTGATGAGTGGGCTACACCAAATAAAATTGTGGAAGCATTAGAAGAACTACGATGAAATTAAAACCTTTTTTACCCATTCTAATTAGCGGCGTTATATTTATTATATTTGTTCTGTTACCCGCACAATTATTTACAGGGCTAATTAATGATAAAACGCTTGCTAATAATAGAATTTCATTAACAGATCAAGTATTAAAAGGCACGCTCATTCAAAATCAACTATATAAGTCGGATAAATATTATCCAGTTTATGGTTCAAGTGAATTAGGTAAAGATGATCCATTTAATCCAGCAATTGCGTTAAATAAGCACAATTCAGATAAACCAGTATTTTTACTAGGCACTGGTGGGTCAACAGATTTAATTAATGCAGTAGAACTTGCATCTCAGTATGATAATTTAAAAGGTAAAAAATTAACTTTTATTATCTCACCACAATGGTTTACTAATCATGGATTAACAAACCAAAACTTTGATGCTCGTATGTCTCAAAATCAAATTAACACGATGTTTAATCAAAAAAATATGCCTGCTGAATTGAAACAACGTTATGCCAAACGTTTATTGCAATTCCCGCATGTACATAACAAAGCGTATTTAAGAAAAGTTGCTAAAGATCCACATAATGTATCAGGTCACTATATTTCAGCATTTAAAGAAAATCAATTAATTAAGATTGAAGCAATTAAATCATTATTCTCTATCACTAAACCACCTTTATCTCATGTTAAACCTGCAACTGATGAAAAAGCATCATGGGGCCAAATGAAAGACAAAGCAGAAGTAATTGGTAAAAATAATACCAAAACTAATGATTATCATATTAGAGACCCATATTGGAAACTGATCAAAGAAAATAAACGTAAAATAAATCGTGATTATGAATTTAACGTTAATTCTCCAGAGTTCCAAGATTTAAAATTACTTGTTCAAACAATGAATAAAGCTGGCGCAGATGTACAATATGTAAGTATCCCATCAAATGGTAAATGGTATGATCATATTGGTATCGATAGTGATAGACGCCAAGCAGTGTACAAAAAAATTCATTCAACTGTCGTTGATAATGGCGGTAAAATATACGATATGACTGATAAAGATTATGAAAAATATGTCATTAGTGACGCGGTTCATATTGGTTGGAAAGGTTGGGTCTATGTAGATCAACAAATTGCCAAACATATGAATGACAAAAAACAACCTCAAGTTGATAAAGACAAACACAAACAAAAAGAATCAAATTAATAATTAACGCCTTTCAAGAATCTAAGATGACAAATAGTTCATCGAAGTATACTTGAAAGGCGTATTTTTTAGAATAAAGAAGTAGAAATAAAATAGCTTATAATTGATAAACAAATAGATACAAAAATAATTATGAATAACGGTTTTAAAGCTTTTGATTTTAAATCTTTGAATGATACATTTAATCCTAATGCAACCATTGCCATTAATAAGAAAATATTAGTTACTACCTCTATTATTTTTAATAATGCGTGAGGGATAGGAATATATGTATTGATTAATGCCATTAATATAAATCCAATTAAAAAATACGGAAAATCAATATGGTGTGCTTGTTTATCATTTTTATTCTTAAATTTCACAATAAAAATAAATATTAATATAACTGGAATTAATAAAAATACACGTCCTAATTTTGCTAATAAAGCTATTTTAAGAGATTCTACCCCAGCATAATTACCAGCCAAAACAACTTGTGCAATTTCATGAAGGCTAGTTCCAGACCAAATACCAAAATGTACAGGGGAGATATGAATGATTGAATAAATAAATGTATAAATTAATGAGAAGACAGTCCCTACTAATGCAATGATGCCGACACTAATAGCTGTATCTTTGTCTCTTGATTTTATAATTGGTGCTATTGCTGCGATAGCGGCTGCACCACAGATACCAGTACCAACGCCTAATAATGTTGTTATTGAAGTATCTGCTTTTACTATGCGACTAATAAAATAGGTGAATAGGATACTGAAAACAATAACGCACGCATCCATTAATAATAATTGACCACCATGTCCTAATATTTCATCGATATTTAATTTGAGACCATAAAAGACAATCGCAATTTTTAATAAGTATTTAGATGAAAATGTTATTCCACTTTTATAATCTTCTGGATATCCTTTGAAATGTCGATAAAGTATAGCAATAAGAATTGCGATTGATAAACCGCCAATTTGACTAAGGACAGGTAATTTAGATAATACAAGACTTATGATTGCGATGATAAATGTAAATAAGATACCTATAATAAAGTGCTTATCCTTAATTTTATTCATGACATGTTCCTCCTTTACGAAAAGTTTAGCATTACATAATTATATCGTTAAATAAATATTTAACATACTATCTATATCAAATTTGTTATAATCATATTAAAAATATAAATGAGTATAGAACAAGGAGAAAGTACATGGATCCTTACAAAGTATTAATAGAAGTGGTCAAAACAGCTAATTTTACTAAAGCGGCCGAGAATCTATATACATCTCAACCATCGATTAGTCGAGATATTAAAAGATTAGAAGCAAGATATAATGTTAAAATTTTTGAGTTTACTCGGCCAACAATATGTTTAACATCAGATGGAGAAAAGATTCTACGTTATGCGTTGCAACGTGAAAATATTGAACAAGAGTTATGGCATGATCTAAAAAATGACCTTAATATTATTGCTGGATCAATATCGATAGGTAGTAGTTACACATACGGCGAACAATATTTATCTGAAAAATTAATTAAAGTTGCTAATGAATATCCAGACTTACATGTTAATGCTTATTTAATGAATTCAGATACGGTCATAGATAATGTAAAACATAATATTGTTGATATTGGCATTATTGAACGTGAAATTCAAGATAACACACTTGATTTAGCATGTATTTCCCAAGATGAAATGGTTTTAATTTATAATAGGCAAATAGGCTTTGATAAGAATCAAGTATGTTATGTGAGAGAACAAGGATCTGGAACAAGGGTGTATCAGGAAATTGGATTAACTAGATTAGAATTGCATCCTTATTTGGTGGAAATTAATTCAAATCAAGTGATAGTAGATATGGTAAAAGCAGGTAAGGGATTTACAGTAATTTCTAAATCAGTATTAGAAAAAGAACCAAAAGAAGTGCTTGCTTCTATCGAGTTAGACGTGTTTCGTAATTTCTACCTTACTAAGCACAAAGATAAATACGTGGACAATAATTTAAAAGCCATCATAGATCTATTCGAATGCCAATATTATAATGATGAAACGAAAAAAGAATGATTTTATTAACTTTAATAAAAATAAAACAAATCCAAAATTTCAGAGACATAAAAATACCACTCAAATGATTGAATTCAATCCATCTGAGTGGTTACTATGTCTTAAATATCTATAATATATGAAGATTTTCATAATTTGTAAAACAAAGTAAATAATTACTTGTAAACAAATTAGAATACTTGTTCAACTTCGATAACACCAGGTACTTCTTCGTGTAAAGCACGTTCAATACCAGCTTTTAAAGTAATTGTAGAACTTGGGCATGTACCACAAGCACCATGTAGTTGTAATTTAACAATTCCGTCTTCAACGTCAACTAATGTACAGTCGCCGCCATCACGTAATAAAAATGGACGTAAACGTTCTATAACTTCAGCTACTTGATCAAACATTGTCGCATTCTCAGTAGGCATGAGATATGTCTCCTTTCAAGTATATTATTTCATTATCATTATTAGTACATTATAATAGATTAAGAACGAAAAATCTATAAATCAAAACGAGGGATTTCAATGACTAAAATAAGTGTTGTTGTTTATGGGGCAGATATTGTATGTGCGAGTTGTGTTAATGCACCGACATCAAAAGATACATTCGATTGGTTACAACCATTACTTAAGCGAAAATTTCCACAACATCAATTTGAATTTACATATATCGATATTGAAAAAGATACAGAAAATTTAACAGATCATGATCAACAATTTATTGAACGTATTCAAGAAGATGAATTATTTTATCCATTAATTACTATGAACGATGAGTATGTGGCAGATGGATATATTCAAACGAAACAAATAACACAATTTGTGGAGCAACATTTTTAAATATTAAAATGTCTAATTTTTATCTATAGAAAAAGAGGGAGTGGGACAGAAATAACATTTTTCCAAAATTTATTTCGTTGTCCCACCACGGCAAGGTTGACTAGAATTGAAAAAAGCTTGATACAAGTGCATTTTCAAATCAGTCAACTACTGCCAATATAAAATTTTAGCCTGAGACATTGATTTATGTCTCAGGCTGTCTTAATTTATATTTTTAACCATTATGATATTTATATAACCAAAGTACGCCTGATTTAAGGATGGAAGCAAGTCTACCTGTAACGGTACGATCCATGATATAAGCGAATCCTTGTTTATCACCAAGTGAACCTAAGAAGCCTTGAACTTTAAGTTCTGGCATTTTTTCAGGTAATGGCTCATTATTCCATTGTTTTTTCATGACATCAGCAATTTGTTCACCTTGTAACTCTGCTAATTGAGCACTTGGTGCATGCGGTAAATCTGCACAATCCCCAACTACATAAACGTTTTTGTATGTTGGAATTTGATGATACTGATTTAAAATAACACGACCATTATTGTTAATATCAATTGGTAAATTTCTAACAACTTCAACTGGTTGAATACCTGCTGTCCACACAACTAAATCTACATCTTCAGGAACACCATTATTATATATTTTACCTGGTTCAACTTTATCAATAACTGAGTTAGGTACAACTGTTACATTATGTTTAGAGAACCATTTTGCAATATAATTACTTAATTTTTCTGGGAAGTTTCTTAGGATTCGAGACCCTCTATCGTATAATAAAATTTCCAAATCAACACGGCTTTCCCTTAGCTCACTTGCTAACTCAATGCCGCTTAAACCAGCACCGACAATAGCAACTTTAGCCCCATTAGGTAATTCACTAATACTATGGAATGTTTCGCGAGCCTTTGATAGTGTCTGAATACTATGTGTGTATGTATCAGCACCTGGAACGTTGTGATATTTATCTTCACAACCTAAACCAATCACTAACTCATCATAATCGACTTTTGAATTACCTACTGAAATAATTTGTTCATCTAAATTAATCTCATTAATTTCCCCATAGACAGTATTCATTTTAGAATCTCCAGGAAATTCCATACGAACATCTTTGTCAGATTTTGTTCCAGCAGCTAGTGCATAAAATTCAGGTTTTAAGCCATGAAATGGCATACGATCGATTAATGTTAACCTATAACCATCTGGTAATGAATTAGGCAATATACGAGACATGATGCGCATATTACCGTAACCCCCACCTAATAAAACAATATTTTTCATTTTAGTATACCCCTTTATCCTAAAAATCTTGTTATAAATAAGTGTGCAATTGATTTAGAAAGACACTTATTTAATGTCATTTTATGCAATTATGCCCCTTAAAATGATGAAAAGAATAACCCCTTAACATCTTATTTATAAGACTATGTATTTATATGATTATTATATCGGTTTTTCAAATTGACTACAAACATATATCGAATGAAATTGAATATATTGTTTTATTTGTAAAAATTTCTATTTTTAACATTTTAAGCTCAAAGATAGTCATAACAACTGGTAGTTTGTTATAATATTATAACT
>NZ_RXWW01000075.1 GCF_003970495.1 Staphylococcus pasteuri | reverse complement strand
CAAATAAAGTAAATAATATACATGTAATATAATTTGCATTTAACATATTTTTTCTAGAGACTGGTAAACTAGCAAAAAATAAAAATGCTTTGTCGCCACCTAATCGTCTATGAAATCTAAATAGATGACCTGCATCAAGTAAAGATACAATCATTAAAACTAATCCTATTGGTATTGCAAACATTGACTTTAATAACGGATTAGGTTTCATTAAAAATATATAAATTGGATAAAATAAAATGAGTGCTGTGTATAAAGATAATGTTAAATATCTTAATTTTACATTTCTAATCAAAAGTTGTTTCATTTGATAGCCTCACTTTCTTTAGTAAAGGCATGAGTGGAATTACTTTTATATTTTTCTAAGTAAATCATCAATTCTTCAATGCTAGGATTTTGAATTTCAATTTGACTACCAAACAGTTCTTTAAATGTACTAGCATACTGCGTTAATGCTTTATAACCAGTTCTTCTACTTTCTTTATAAATCAATAGGTCTTCTAACTCATTATCAAGGTCCTCATTAAAACCTTTGACTATTTTAAACTGATTAATTAAATCTTCTAAAGAATCATTTAATATGATTTCTCCATCTCGTATATATACTAAATAATCTGCAATTTTTTCTAAATCCGAAATAATATGTGTTGAAATTAAAACTGTTTTTTCTTCATCAATCAGTTCTTGTTGAATAATTTCTAAAACTTCATTTCTAACTATGGGATCTAATCCTGATGTTGGTTCATCTAATACAAATAGCTCTGAATGATGACTAAAAGCAATTGCAAGAGACAATTTCATTTTCATACCTGTAGAAAATTGATTGATTTTTTGTTTATATGGTAATTCAAATTTATGTAGATAATGTTGAAATAAATCTTTATCCCATTTTTTATAAAATGGAGATATGATACTTTCTAATTTCTTTATAGACCACTTTTCATTGAAATAAGTCTCAGAATAAACAAAACCTATTTTATTCTTTAAATCAATAGGATTATTTATCATACTATCCCCTAAAATCGAAATACTACCGCTATCACATTGCATTAAATCCATAATTAATCGTATGACTGTTGTTTTCCCTGCACCATTAGCACCAATGAATCCTGTCACAAATCCACGAGGTACTTCAAAAGATACGTTTTTAAGTTGAAAATTATGATCCGAGTAATTAACTTTATTCAATTCTATAGCGTTCATAATTATTCCTCCTCATATATTAAAGAAAGAATTTCTTGAAGTTCTTCCAAAGACATTCCAATTGTCTTCGCTTCTTTAGTCATTGATTTAGCTAAATTCTCAATAACGAAGAACTGTTTTTCTTTAAGAATTGAATTATCTTGCTCTTTTACAAATGTGCCTTTACCTCTTATCGTAGTTACAAATCCATCTTTCTCTAAATCTTCATAAGCTCGTTTAGTTGTAATTAAACTCACTTGCAAATCTTTTGCTAACTCACGCATTGAAGGTAAATGTTCACCTGAAGATACGTATCCTTTTAAAATATTCTCTTTAATTTGTTGTTTAATTTGTTCATATATGGGATGTTCACTGGTGTTTTTCAAAATAATTTTCATTGATGTCCCCCTTTTCTTCTGTATATATACAATATACACACTATATACACTTTTGTAAAGGGTAACTATTAAAATGACTGTATAGAGA
>NZ_RXWW01000074.1 GCF_003970495.1 Staphylococcus pasteuri | reverse complement strand
CACTAAAATTGTTTATTTATTGTAGTTATAGTTTTAACTCTAAATTGAGTATTACACTTGTGACAGTATATTGAATGTATTGTTAATATTTATTGAATAAAAAGTGAATATTTTATTAAATTTATATTGTAGCCGTTTCCATTTCGTGCTATTATTATTAAAAATTGTAGCGCTACAAGAAATTTTTAAGTTGTTTCTTAGTAGTTTAATCATAGTCATCTTGAAGGATTTCTGAAACTGAACGACAACACTTAGAGACAACATATTTAATAAGGGAAGTAGGAAAAGAAATGAATAAGAAAAGAAGTAACGTTCGTTGGGGCTTCGCAATTGCATTCTTCTTGATCGGAGTTATTGCATACATGGACAGGTCTAATATTTCTTATATTGCTGTTCCAATGATGGAAGATTTGCATTTGTCAAAAGCTCAATTTGGTTTATTGGCTTCATTTTTCTCACTAGGTTATGCATTAATGCAAGTACCTTCTGGGATGTTAGCTGAAAAATTTGGACCACGTAAAATGATTACAATTGCATTGGTATGGTGGAGTGCTTTTACTATATTTACAGGTATGATTAAGCATCATGGTTTATTATATTTTGTTAGATTTTTATTTGGTGTAGGTGAAGCGCCAATGTATCCTTCTAATGCAGTATTCAATTCATTTTGGTTCGCAAAAAATGAAAAGGGACGAGCTTCAAGTGCTTTATTAGCAGGTTCGTACTTTGGCCCTGTATTAGCGCCAATTGTAACTATAGCTATCGTAAATGCATTTAACTGGGAAGCGGTATTTTATATTTTTGGTGCAATAGGAATTGTAATGGCAATACTTTGGGCAATTATTGCAAAAGATTTACCTGAACAACATAAAATGGTCAACGAGGCTGAAAAACAATTTATTATGCAACATAGAGATATTGTAGACACAGATAAATCATTACCACCCTGGAAACGATTCTTAACTCACTTTAGTTTCTATGCAATTGCTATTCAATACTTTGTTGTTCAATTCGTTATCACTCTGTTTTTAATTTGGTTACCTACATATTTAACAGAAGTATATCATGTTGATTTTAAAGATATGTCAATTAGTTCTCTTCCATGGTTATTAATGTTCTTCTTAATACTTAGCGGGGGAGCAATTTCAGATAGAATTTTAAACACTGGCAAATCACGCTTTGTCGCTCGTGGTGTTATTGCTATTATAGGATTTATTGTATTTTCAGCGTCAATGTTCCTTGCAGTACATACAGATAGCCTTTATGTTACTATTTTCTGGTTATCATTAGGACTTGGTGGAGTTGGTATGTCTATGGGTATGAGCTGGGCGGCAGCTACTGACTTAGGCCGTAACTTCTCAGGTACAGTATCAGGATGGATGAACTTATGGGGTAATATTGGGGCATTAACAAGCCCATTGTTAGCAGGAATATTTGTTGAAAGTCTAGGATGGACTTTAACATTTGAATTGTTAGCAATTCCTGCAGTAGTAGCAATTATAATGTGGTTCTTTGTTAAACCTGATAAACCATTAGTTATTGATGAACATAAAACAATAGAATAGTAGATATTAAAAAGAGCAATATGTGAGATTGTATAAATATAGTAATGTACTATATCAAATCTCATTTATTGCTTTTTATATTTTGTTAAGTACATAATATCTTAATAAGAAAGGTGTGTTTTAAATGATGATCATTAATGCAAAAATTAAAATATTAGAAGAAAAACGAGACGAATATTTAAAATTGATGGAAAGTTTAGTCGAAGAAACAAGAAAAGAAGATGGAGTCTTATACTATAGCCATTTTGAAGATGTACAAGAACGTAATACATTTGTGGTAGTTGAAAATTATGTTGATGAAGCAGCAATAAACTCACATATGGAGTCTCCACATTTCCAAAACTTTAATAATAAAGTTAAAGAGTATGTTGCAGAAGAACCAGTTATAGAAATTGCCCAACAAATTAAATAAATTTGGTAGATAAAATATAGTGGGAAATAGTAATCAAATATTAATGAAAGTGATATAATAGTATGTATCATTGATGGATTGTGAACAATACATCTAATAAGTTAACGCTATTGAGAGCGGAATAACGCTGATTTCAAATCAATGAAATGAGAAACATTCCGTTCTTTTATTTTGTTTAAAATCAATAAAAAGGAAAGGAGAGGAAATATTGAAGAGTTTTATACAGCTAGTCATGACATTTAATAAATCAAAAGTTGATCCATATAAAGGGTTAAGACAAGGATTATTAATGATTATTCCGGCTCTTTTAGGATATTATTTTGGCTTTTTCTCTTTTGGTATATTAATTGCCACAGGTACATTAGCGCATATATATGTCTTTAAAGGAGCACCAAAATCACAAATTAGAATTGTAATACTTTGTTCTTTAGCATTTGTAGTATGTATGATGCTTGGAACATTGACAACAGCACAACCAATTATATTTGGTATCTTGCTATTAATTGTTACAGTAGTACCATTTTATATATTCACTTCTCTCAAAATAGCAGGCCCTTCATCTACGTTCTTCATCGTAACGTTCTGTTTACCGATGAACTTACCTATTGCACCTGACCAAGCATTAATTAGAGGGTTGGCTATATTAATAGGTGGAATATTAGCGACATTAATGGTGCTATTAACGATTTATATTAAAAAAGAAAAAGCTGAAGATAGTGCAATTAATGCAGATTTCAAAGTAATTCAAGATATGATGGAAAATTACAATGACCCAGAAGCATTTAAAAAAGTTGCAAATTCAGCAGTATCTGCATTTAAAGCGTCAGATAAACTACTCATAACGTCATCTGCGAATAACGATAAGATGAGTTCACGATTTCAAAAATTATTATTAATTCATACTTCAGTTCAAGGTATTTATTCAGAATTATTAGAGCTTAATGAAAAAAATATACGACCATTACCTAATGATTTAATTGAAATGTTGAATTTTATTATCAATAAAGTAAAACATCCAAAAACTAATCATCAAACATGGAAAAAGGAAATCAATGTAAGTTCTGAATTTGAAAATTTATTAAATCATATACTAAAAATAGATGAAATTGCACATGCTGATTCTAATCATATCGAACATGAAGCAAAAATTAGAACGCCTTTATATAGTAAGCGTATTTTACAAAATCTAACATTAGATTCTATTGTATTTAGAAACACATTAAGATATACAGTCATCATGTCAGCAGCAATATTCATAGCTTTATTCTTTGGATTTGATAAAGCATACTGGATTCCATTATCTGCACATACCTTATTGGTAGGAACATCAACAATTCATTCATTAGAAAGAGGTACTGCAAGAAGTTTTGGTACTATATTAGGTGTTATAGTGCTTACAGGAATATTAGCATTTTCTATTCCAACACCATTAGCAATTATATTAATGGGATTAGGCGCTGGAATTACAGAAATGTTTGTTGGTGCAAATTACACGTTTGCGGTCATATTTATTACAATTCAAGTTATCTTACTAAATGGTCTTGCTTCACAAAACCTATCTATTAGTATTGCATATCCAAGAATTGTAGACGTAATTATTGGTGTAGCTATTTCTACTATCGGCCTATTTATATTGGGACAAAGAACGTCATCAATATTGTTACCAAATACAATTGCAGAAGTTGTGAGAAAAGAAGCATCGTTCTTCCATTACTTATTCTCAGAAAACAAGTATCATAATAAAGAAGAAGAAAAAAATCTTAATCTAGGATTATCAGTTAGATTGAACAATATGACTCAAATGTATAATGCAGCAAATGGTGAGTTGTTCAGTAATAAAAAAGTAATCCAATACTATTATCCAAGTATATTTGCGCTTGAAGAAATTAGTTTTATGCTTAGTAGGGCGCTTAGCGATAATCATCGTTCAAGAATAGATGATCAATTAATGGGTGAATATTTAACTACGTTTGAAAATATTGCTAAACATTTCGAATTACAATCACATCTCGAAGTAAAAGAATTAACTGATTTACCACAGTATAATTATATTAAGTCTGGTTTAATGAAAATACAGAAAAACAGTCAAAAAGCACGTGAAGATGCTATTGAAGCAGGCATATTAGGTAAGTAGAGTAGTCTGAGGGTTGTCTAACCGTAGTATGACGTCATAGTGGTTAAATAGTTAGTATTGGTGGTAATACTAATATATAAGCAAATTAAACTGGAGATGAATACTATGCCTTGGACAATGGATGATTACCCACAGAGTTTAAAAAATCTTGATGAATTAGAACGTAAAAAAGCAATTGATATAGCTAATGCCATGTTGAAAGATGGTTATAAAGAATCAGATATTATCCCAATTGCTACGAAACAGGCTGAAAAATGGTACAAAGATGCTTCTAAAGATGAATTAAATGAATTGAAAAATAAACACATCACACAACATCAAACAGATCAGTCTGCAAACCCAGAATTAAATGAAGAACCTATACACGTTTACTTTGAAGACAATGAGTGGAAAGTAAAAACAGAAAAGGCTAAACAAGCTTCTGATACTTTCCAATATAAAAAAGATGCAGTTAAGCGAGCACAAGAAATTGCAGAAAATAAAGATACGAAAGTAATAGAACATCAAAAAGATGAATAGAGAAAAAGTCTAGAAAGGCTATCCTCAAAATGAGGGTAGTCTTTTTATATTGGATGCGACTAAAGTAGGGAGTGCAATTATTTCTTCTTCTTTATGAACTTAGTTATAATAAAATTGATAAAGAAGTTGGAGGAAATAATATGTATGTAGAGAGAAAACCCTCATTATATCTAGAAGACTTAAGAACAGAATTTAAAAACAGTTTGAATACATTTAAAAATAGCGACGAAGCTTTTGATATTTTAGTAGGCTTTGTTGAGTTAGATCATATTTATTCATCAGCACTTAAAGAAATTAGTACTAAACTAAGTATATTAGATGATAACTTTAATCATATGTATAAACATAACCCTATTCATCATATGGAACGTCGAGTGAAAGAAATGGGAAGTTTAGTTGGAAAGCTAAAACGCAAAGATTTGGAAGTAAGTGCTGAAAGTGCCAAAGAAAATATTATGGATATCGCTGGTATAAGAGTTATA
Organism: Staphylococcus pasteuri; assembly: GCF_003970495.1. Lineage (GTDB taxonomy): Bacteria > Bacillota > Bacilli > Staphylococcales > Staphylococcaceae > Staphylococcus > Staphylococcus pasteuri. The sequence continues at coordinate 5,469 of NZ_RXWW01000074.1, read as the reverse complement.
TGTAATTACTTAGATGATATTTATGTAATTGAAAAAATGTTATTAAAACAAGAAGATGTCAAATTAATCAAACGTAAAGATTACATTGAACATCCTAAAGAAAATGGCTATCGAAGTTTACATATTGTTGTAACGATTCCTGTATTTTTAGCTGATTCTGTAGAAGTAACACCAGTAGAAATCCAGATAAGAACAATTGGTATGGATATGTGGGCAAGTTTAGAACATAAAATCCGATACAAAAATAATACAGATACTGAAAAATATAAAGGACTGTTAGAACAATGTGCAACAGAAATAACAGATGTTGAAAGAAAAATGCAGCAAATTCACTCAGAAATCTCGGAAAATTAAACAGAGTAATGAAGTGTAGTATATTTTATTCAAAGTTAATGACTAAAATATACTACTTTTTTTTAAGATTATCGAAAATAATAACCACTACATCAAAATAACTGGTTAGTAAAAATAACATAGGTAACTTATAAGTTTCGTTTAAATAGCGAGGCTTATATTAATTAGTAAGCGCTTGCAAAACAAGGGGACATGTATTAATATACTTGTATACAAGTATAAAGGTAACTGGAAATTGAGGTGTAAGATATGACATATGGCTATCCAGAAAGTTGGAAAAGACATTTAACTACAGGTGAGTCAATCGCTGCTGAAATAAGATTAGGCATTATTAATGGTGACATTGAATCTGAGACTTGGTTAACAGAAAATCAAGTTGCTAAACAATTTAATGTAAGCCGATCACCTGTTAGAGATGCTTTTAAACTATTACAAACAGACCAATTGATACATTTAGAACGAATGGGTGCACAGGTTCTACCTTTTGGAGAGCAAGAAAAGAGAGAGCTATATGACTTACGTTTGATGTTAGAATCGTTTGCCTTTTCAAGGTTAAGAACACAGGATACTCAACCCATCGCAAAGGAAATGAAAAAGCAATTAGAAATGATGAAAGTAGCCGTACAATTCGAAGACGCTGAATCATTTACAAAACATGATTTCGAGTTTCATGAGGCAATGATTTTAGCTTCTAATCATCAATATCTAAAAACCTTTTGGTACCATCTTAAACCTGTCATGGAATCACTCATTTTATTGTCTATGAGACGTAGAATGTTAAAAAATCCGGATGATTTTGAACGTATCCATCGCAATCATAACGTTTTTGTGGAAGCGGTTGATAATAAAGATTCAGACAAATTAAGAGAAGCATTTCATTTAAACTTTGATGATGTTGGAAAAGATATAGAAGGATTTTGGTTACGATAATTTTTTGAGAAAGTAGGGGAAATGATGAAATATATGATTGGAGTCGATATAGGGACAACGAGTACTAAGTCAGTGCTATATAACGAAAATGGACAATTTATAATGAAGCATAACATTGGATATGAATTACATACACCTAATGTTGATGTCTCTGAAGAAAATCCAGACGAACTATTTGATGCAGTCTTAATGACAGTGAAATATGTGGTAAGGGAAACAAACATAGCAAAAGAAGATATTAAATTGATTTCTTTTAGTGCTCAAATGCATAGTCTTGTAGCTATGGACGAAAATCATCATAGACTAACTGAAAACATTACTTGGGCAGATAATAGAGCAAGCAAATACGCAACATTAATCAATAATCAATATAATGGATTAGATATTTATAGAAGAACAGGCACGCCAATCCATCCAATGTCACCGTTATCAAAAATTTTCTGGATGAAACACGAACAACAATCTACTTTCGATAATACTGCCATGTTTGCTGATATTAAGACATATATTTTATATCAATTATTTGAGCAATATGTGATTGATCATTCAATGGCTTCAGCAACAGGTATGTTTAACCTTGAACAATTAGATTGGGATGATGATGTACTCAATTTATTAGGTATTTCACGATCTCAATTACCAGAGTTGGTACCAACAACACATATTTTAACTGGAATGAAAAAACGATATGCAACTTTAATGGGCATTGATGAAAATACACCAGTCGTCATAGGGGCAAGTGATGGCGTTTTATCAAATCTCGGTGTTAATAGTTATCAGCAAGGTGAAGTAGCAGTCACTATCGGAACGTCTGGAGCGATAAGAACTGTTATTGATAAACCGAGAACAGACGAAAAAGGACGTATATTTTGTTATGTGTTAACTGATGAACACTATGTTATTGGTGGGCCAGTAAATAATGGTGGCGTTATTTTAAGATGGCTTCGAGATGAAATATTAGCTAGTGAAGTTGAAACGGCTAAAAGACTTGGTGTTGATCCATATGATGTACTAACACAAATTGCAAGTCGAGTTAAGCCTGGATCAGATGGTTTAATCTTCCATCCATATTTAGCAGGTGAACGAGCACCGTTGTGGAATGCCGATGCAAGGGGATCTTTCTTCGGGCTTACATTATCACATAAAAAAGAACATATGATTCGTGCTGCTTTAGAAGGTGTTTTATATAACTTATATACTGTATATCTTGCATTGATTGAAGTGATGAACGAAACACCAAATGAAATTAAAGCAACAGGTGGATTTGCGAAAAGTGAAATATGGCGTCAAATGATGGCAGATATTTTTGATACACAATTAAGTGTACCTGAAAGCTATGAAAGCTCATGTCTTGGTGCTTGCGTTCTAGGTATGAAGGCACTAGGAGAAATAGATGATTTTTCAATAATTGAACAAATGGTTGGAACAACTCATGAACATCAACCTGATCCCAATACAGTAGACATTTATCAACAGTTAGTCAAAATATTCATTAAGATTAGTCGTTCATTAACAGAATCTTATAGTGAAATTGCAGATTTTCAACGTCAACATATGGATTAATTGATTTCATAAAATATCTTAGCACATAGACAGTATTTAATTGCAATGTAGCCATGTCACTTTTGAATTCGAGCAACTTTATTGAGAATAACACAGAAAAGGAAGAAGGGACTGCCATGTTTGGAGAAATTTGGCCACTAATTAGCGTTGTTTTAGGAATTATCATTTTATTAAGTTTAATTATATTTTTAAAATTGAATACCTTTATTGCTTTAATTATTACATCGATAATCACGGCATTACTATTAGGAATGCCACTCAATAAAATTATGGAAACTGTTGAAAACGGAATGGGTAGCACATTAGGTCATATCGCTTTAATTTTTGGATTAGGTGCTATTTTAGGAAAGTTACTTTCTGATGGTGGAGGCGCGACAAGAATCGCTGATACATTAATCGCAAAATTTGGACAGAAACATGTACAGTGGGCGATGCTTATTGCAGCATTCATCGTTGGTATAGCATTGTTCTTTGAAGTAGGACTAGTCTTATTAATCCCACTTGTATTCACAGTAGCTAAACGTGCAAACGTTTCTATTTTAAAACTAGGACTACCAATGGTAACTGCTTTATCTGTGACACATGGATTCTTACCTCCACATCCTGGACCGGTTGTTATTGCAAAAGAATTAAAAGCCAATATCGGTCATGTATTAATGTACGGAATTATTATTGCAATTCCAGTCACATTAATCGCAGGTCCATTATTTAATAAATTTGCGCAAAAAATCATTCCTTCAGCATACTCACGTGAAGGAGATATTTCAGCATTAGGCGCACAAAAAGAATTTACTAATGAGGAAATGCCAGGATTTGGTATTAGTATTTTAACTGCAATATTACCAGTTATATTGATGTTGATTTCAACAATTGTTCAATTGGTTACTGGACATGATACACCTAAAAATAGTGTTGAGTCGATCATTTATCTAATTGGTAATGCGGGTACTGCAATGCTTATAGCAGTTATCTTTGCAATATTTACTATGGGAATACTTCGAAAAAGAAAAATGGAAGATATTATGGAATCAGTCACACAAGCTATATATCCAATTGGTATGATGTTGTTAATCATTGGTGGTGGCGGTACATTCAAACAAGTTCTAATAGATGGCGGTGTTGGTGACACAATCGCAAAAATGTTTGAAGGTACACATATGTCCCCAATTTTACTCGCATGGATTGTTGCTGCAGTACTTAGAATCGCATTAGGATCTGCTACTGTTGCGGCTATCTCTACTACAGGTATAGTCATGCCATTACTTCAAGCGTCAGATACCAATGTTGCTTTAGTCGTACTAGCTATTGGTGCAGGTAGTGTTATCTTATCTCATGTCAATGACGCGGGTTTCTGGATGTTCAGAGAGTATTTTGGATTAACAGTTAAAGAAACATTCTTAACTTGGTCATTACTAGAGACAGTTATTTCGGTATCAGGCATTATCTTCATCTTATTTATTAGTTTATTCGTATAAAATATTTATAATTATACCGGCTGGAGACAGTCGGTATTTTGTATGGATTTATAAAGGGTCGCAACAAAAACTGATATATTTCTTGTCTGTTTAAACCATTTTTGAATAACTGTGAAGCATTGATATAAAAGCTTTGAAAACTTAATGGTATACATGAACTAAAGTTCATGCATAAAACCTTCTAAGTAATCAATTACTAAGAAGGTCTAATGTGCAGGGATGATAATGATAACAATAGATATTACTATACATATCATTGTATATTTACCGGTTATGGTAACTATTACGTTTATTGTTATGTGGTTTATCAAGCACATTCGAGCAAAAAAATAAACCCGTCTTACTGCAATAAGACGAGTCTAAAAGCTGTTTGTGTAGAACATATGAATTGAGTTAACCCTCAAAATATGTTGCTTAGTTTTTCCACCTAGTAAACACTCTAAAAGTTGCTAGGTGTATTTTTATGCTTAAATTATACTATGATATGAAGATTAAGGCAATAAGTTTGAGTGTAAAATACTACTAGTTGACTTCAAATAGTAGGAGATATAGTAATAGAAATCCCAAAATCTTAATGAGCAATATATTGTTTTAAATATAAAAAATTCTCACATTAATTTAAGATAAAATATTAAAATGATGTAAACTATGCACATTGTGGTATTAATGATAAAATGATGTTATACATTAGCAGTTATTCTTTTAAAAAAGGGGTAGTAGAGACTTTGAAACAAATAAAAAAAGCAATTATTCCAGCAGCTGGTTTGGGTACTAGATTTCTACCAGCAACAAAAGCAATGCCGAAAGAAATGCTTCCAATTCTAGATAAACCAACTATTCAATACATCGTTGAAGAAGCATCAAGAGCAGGTATCGAAGACATTATTATCGTTACAGGTAAACATAAACGTGCGATTGAAGACCACTTTGATAACCAAAAAGAACTAGAAATGGTATTAGAAGAAAAAGGTAAAAATGATTTATTAGAACGTGTTCAATATTCAACCGATTTAGCTAATATCTTTTACGTTAGACAAAAAGAACAAAAAGGTTTAGGTCATGCCATCCACACAGCACGTCAATTTATTGGCGATGAACCATTTGCAGTGTTATTAGGCGATGACATTGTTGAATCTGAAACACCTGC
>NZ_RXWW01000073.1 GCF_003970495.1 Staphylococcus pasteuri | reverse complement strand
GTAAAATACATTAATAACAACTAGAATCTACGAAAGGAATTAAATTTATGAAAAAGAGGATATCTAAGTATTTCATACTTATATTAACAACAATTTTTATTTTAAGTGCTTGTGGAACTAGTAAAGAAGAAAATAATAAAGACGTCTCAAAAACTGAAACTTCCAATCATAAAGGAGGTACTTTAAAGGTAGGACTTGGCCATGCACCAAGTGGTGTCTATTCTCCAATATTATCTTCAGATGCTAGTGATTCTGAAGTTGTAAATTATTTTAATGAAGGCCTACTAAAAATAGATAAAAAAATTAAACCTCAACCATATATTGCCTCATGGAAAGATATAGATCCTGGTAAAAAAATTGAATTTAAAATAAAAAAAGGAATCAAATGGCATGATGGAAATGAACTAAAAATAGATGATTGGATATACACTTTAGAGGTTTTAGCTGATAAAGATTATGACGGATCATATTATCCAAGTGTTGAAAATATAAAAGGTGCTAAAGAAAAACATGAAGGTAAAGCTAACTCAATAAGCGGTATTAGAAAAATAGATGATTATACTATGGAAGTTACTTTTGATCAGAAAAAAGTTAATTATTTAACAGGATTTCCTAGTGACGCATTATTGAGTAAAAAATATGTCGGTGATATTCCTGTAAAAGATTTAGCTAAATCGGATAAAATTAGGAAATACCCTATTGGTATTGGTCCTTATAAAGTTAAGAAAATTGTTCCAGGAGAGGCAGTGCAACTTGAAAGATTTGATGATTATTGGCAAGGCAAACCTGCTCTAGATAAAATAGAATTAAAGGTTATTGATCAACCACAGATGATAAAAGCACTAGAAAAAGGAGATATAGATTTAGTAAATAATGCAACTGGTAGTATGGCTAAAGAAGCTAAAAAGTCAAAAGAGAAATTAAAAGTTCTATCAGCACCAGGACTTGATTATGCATTTATAGGATTCGTATCTCATGATTATGATAAAGCTACAAACAAAACTGGAAAAGTTAGAACTAAATATGAGGATAAAGAACTAAGAAAAGCATTACTTTATGCATTTGATAGAAAAAAATGTATAAATGCATTTTTCCAAGGATATGGCACTGAGTTAAATACTTTCGTACCTTCTGTTCATTGGATTGCAGCAAATGATAGTGAATTAAATCACTATAATTATGATCCAGATAAAGCGAAGAAAATTTTAGATAAATTAGGATATAAAGATAAAGATGGGGATGGATTTAGAGAAGATCCGAAAGGTAAACCATTTGAAATTAATTTAAAACATTATGCAGGAACAAACCCAACTTTTGAACCAAGAACAGCTGCAATAAAAGATTTCTGGGAAAAAGTAGGACTAAAGACGAAAGTAAAAATGGTGGAATTTGGAAAATATAATGATGATTTAGCTAATGCTTCTAAAAATATGGAAGTTTACTTCAGATCATGGACAGGCGGTACTGATCCAGATCCGTCAGACTTATACCATACTGATAGACCACAAAATGAAATGAGAACAGTAATGCCTAAATCAGATAAGTATTTAGATGATGCGTTAGACTTTAATAAAGTTGGAAACAATGAACAAAAACGTAAAGATATTTATGTTAAATGGCAAAAATATATGAATGAAGAGTTACCAGCGTTGCCAATTTTACAAATAAAATCTATTAGTATCGCTAACGATAAAGTGAAAAACTACGATATAGAACTTGGAAATGATTCACCATTGTATAAAATGACAAAAGATAATTAATCTTATGCAACCTCGACATTGTGTCGAGGTTGCTTTTTAGGGGGACAGTATGAAAAAAGAATTACTTGAAATTAATGAATTAGAAACATCATTAAAAATACATAATAGCTGGCATCCAACTGTAGAAGACATAACTTTTAAATTAAATGAAGGTGAAGTTTTAGGAGTTGTAGGAGAGTCGGGTTGTGGTAAATCAATCATGAGTAAATCTATTATTAATCTTTTACCTGAGAAAATTTCTAAAATAACACATGGTGAAATTATATTTGAAGGTCAACGAATTGATAATTTTAATGCTAAAGAATTTAATAAATTACGTGGTAATGATATTGCTATGATTTTTCAAGAGCCAATGACTGCGTTGAATCCTGTATTTAAAATAAAAAATCAAATTATTGAAAATATAAGAATACATCAGCGTTTATCTAAAAAAGAAGCGTATGAAAAGGCTAAAGATTTATTAACAAAGGTAGGTATACCTAGACAAGATGAAATATTAAATAGCTATCCACATCAACTTTCAGGCGGTATGCGACAAAGAGTAATGATTGCAATGGCAATATGTTGTTCACCTAAACTATTAATAGCCGATGAGCCAACAACTGCCCTTGATGTAACAATACAAGCTCAAATATTAGAACTATTAAAACAAATCCAAAAAGAAAATAACATGGCAATTATTTTAATTACACATGACTTAAGTGTTGTTTCAGAATTTTGTGATAAGGTGATGGTAATGTATGCGGGTCAAATTGTAGAGTATGGTGATTTGGAAGATATTATTGTAAGACCTAAACATCCATATACTAAAAAACTACTAAACACATTACCAAAACTTGATGAAGTTAAAGAACGTCTAGATACAATAGAAGGAATTGTTCCTTCTATCTTAGAATTTGGTCATAACCACTGTCGTTTTGCAAATAGATGTTCTGAAAAAATAAAAATTTGTGACAAAGTCCATCCAAAATTTATGAAAGATAAGGATAGATTAGTACGTTGTCATTTATATGACAATAAAAGTGAGGGGTAATTTATGGAGAACATCTTAGAAGTAAAAAAGCTTAAAAAATACTACCCAATTAAAAGTTCAATATTTAATAAAAAAAGATTTGTCAAAGCTGTAGATGATGTTTCATTTCATATAAAAAAAGGACAAACATTTGGTTTAGTAGGAGAATCTGGTTGTGGAAAATCTACAATAGGAAAGTCTATTTTACGTTTAGAAGACGTAACTTCAGGTGACATCATTTTAGATGGGGAAAATATCACACATTTAAAAGGGAGAAAATTAAGAGAAGCTAGACAAAACTTTCAAATCATTTTTCAAGATCCTTATGCTTCATTAAATCCTATGCAAATGATTGGTAACATTATTGCTGAACCAATATTGAACTATAAAAAGATAAATAAAAATGATGTAAAAGCTGAAGTGTTACATTTATTAAAATGTGTGGGTTTAAATGAAGATGCTTATTATAAGTATGCACATGAATTTTCAGGTGGTCAGCGTCAACGAGTGGGTATCGCTAGAGCAATTGCATTAAAACCTAAACTTATTATTGCAGATGAACCTGTTAGTGCTTTAGATGTTTCAGTTCAATCACAAGTATTAAATATTTTAAAGGATTTACAAGAAGAATTTAATCTAAGTTTATTATTTATAGCTCATGATTTAAGTGTGGTTAAGCATATAAGTGATGTTATTGGTGTAATGTATCTTGGCCATATTGTAGAAATAGCTTCTGATTCAGATATTTACAACAGACCTTTACATCCTTATACTCAAGCATTAATATCATCAATTCCACAATTCAATTCTAGTAGAAAGAAAAGAGAATTGTTGAAAGGAGAATTACCTTCTCCAAGTAACCCACCAAAAGGTTGTCCGTTTCAAACTAGATGTCCATATGTAAAAGAAATATGTCGAGAAAAAATGCCTAAATTAAAAGAACATATAAAAGGACATCAAGTAGCTTGTTTCTATCCGAAAGTGGGGGGATTTAATGCTTAAATTAATTTTAAAAAGACTTGGTCTAATGGTACCGTTATTAATTTTAATATCAATGGTTGTATTTGCATTAGCTATTATTCAGCCAGGAGATCCATTTTCTGGGCAACATGGACCAAATGTAAAACAAGAAGCAATAGAAGCTCAAAGAGAAAAACTGGGTTTAAATGATTCAATAACTACTCAATACATAAGATGGGCTAATAATATTCTACATGGAGATTTTGGAGAATCCATAAAATATAAACGGCCTGTTCTTGACTTAATAGAAGAAAGATTACCTAACACTATTTTATTAGGAACAGTGTCACTAATTATTACTTATGTAATTTCTTTTGCTTTAGGAATATATTCTGGAAGATATGCTTATAGTATTGGAGACTATTCAATACAAGTATTTAACTATCTAATGTTAGCCATTCCATCGTTTATTGCTGGTGTATTTGCAATTTTTCTTTTTGCATTTAATTTTCATATTTTCCCGTTTCAAGGTTCGGTCGATATCAATTTAGAAGAAGGTTCATTAGCTTACTATCTCAGTAAGTTATATCATACAATACTACCTGCTACAACACTCGGATTACTATCTACGGCTGGTTATATTCAATATCTAAGAAACGACATAATTGAGAACTCTAAAAAGGATTATGTATTAACTGCTAGAGCAAAAGGATTGTCAGATAATAAAATTTACTTTAAACATATTTTAAGAAATTCTTTGATTCCTATAATTACCTTTTTAGGTGCAGATATAGTTAGTATTCTTGGAGGAGCAGTTATAACTGAAACTATATTTTCATATAATGGAGTTGGAAAATTATTTTTAGAATCAGTAACTGGGCAAGATTATTCACTAATGATGGCTTTAACTTTATTTTTTTCATTTTTAGGATTACTTGGAAATTTAATATCAGATATAACATATGGTTTAGTTGATCCTAGAATTAGAAGTAATTAACAAGGGGGACAACTATGAATCAAAAGTCAAAATCGCCTTTTAAAATTGCATTAAATAAGTTTTATCATAACAAAATTGCGATGATATCTTTATTTTTTTTGATAACTGTTATTATTATTTCAATATTAGCACCATTGATTGCACCACTTCCTATAAATAAACAAGATTTATTGAATATTAAAGGTGACATGTCTCTAGAAAATATTTTAGGAACTGACTCAGGTGGTAGAGATAACTTTAGCAGATTGCTTTATGCCGGTAGAATTTCCTTAAGTATAGGAATAATTTCAACTTTAGGAATGTTAATAATAGGTATTACAATAGGTACATTATCTGGGTACTTTGGTGGCATTATTGATACTGTAATGATGAGAATTACTGAATTTGTGATGCTGTTTCCGTTCTTAATATTTGCAATTGTATTAAATGCAGCTTTAGGTGATAAGATTAAAAATCCATACGGGTCAGCGATTATTTTAGTATTTGTAATTATCATTTTGAGTTGGGGTGGTATTGCTAGATTAGTTAGAGGCAAGGTTATGCAAGAAAAAGAAAACGAATATTTTTTAGCTGCTAAATCTATAGGTACTCCTACTCATAAAATTATATTTAAGCACTTATTACCAAATATAATAAGTGTTGTGATAGTGCAAGCTACTTTAACATTTGCGGGAATGATTGTTGTAGAATCTGGATTAAGTTTTTTAGGATTTGGAATTAGTAAAGCAATACCATCTTGGGGAAATATGTTAAGTGATGCTCAAGAGGGTGATGTGATTAGTGGAAAACCATGGATATGGATGCCACCAGCGTTAATGATAACATTAACTATTTTAAGTATTAATTTTGTTGGTGAAGGTTTAAAAGATGCATTTAATCCTAAAGGGCGCAGGTAAAGAAAATAGTTAATCAATCGATAGAGAAACTGGTAAAAAGAAAAAATAATTAAATTAAAAATGGCGGAGAAAAGCGTATTGATACGTTTTTTCTTCGCCATTTAATTTATATCATTTATGATCAACTAATGTTTAAATTCCTTCATTAAATTAAACCATTTTATACCACCATGTTGGGAACTAGAAACCCCTTTATTGACGTAACCATATTTTTCATAAAATGGTATCAGTTCTTCTTTACAGGTTAATGTTATACCTAAACGATGATGTGTTTTAGCTCGTTGTTCTATCTCATTTAGCAATTTACCAGCAAGTCCTTGATTTCTTTGTGATTGATCAACGACTAATCCTAATATAGCTACATAACCTCCAATTGTTGGATTCTCATCTATACTTTCAAATAAGTCATCAGTAATGAATGGTTGATTAATTACCGGTCCATTAATATAACCAACAACCTTTTCATTCAATTCAGCGATAATAAATGTATCATTAATCATTTCAATTCTTTTTATTAAAGCTGATTTTGTTGCTGCTTCTTCTGGTGTAAAACCTTGGTTTTCAATAATTAAGATTTCTTCTAAATCTTCTATTTTGGCATTTCTAAATTGATACAAAATAGCTCCCCCCTAAAATACTTTATGAAATTTTGATATAAAAGAAACCATTCAAAGTATAAACACTTTGAATGGAAAATTAATTTTCGATAATAATTTATCTTTTACGTCCTAAGCCCATAGCTTTTTCCATTTTTTTCAACGTTTTAAATGAAGCTTTTTGAGCTTTGTCTCTACCTTTATCTAAGATATCATCTAGTTCATCAGAATTATAATAAGATTCATATTTTTCTTGGAAATCGATTAAGAATGATTTTACAATTTCTGCTAAATCACCTTTGAATTTACCATAACCCTCTCCAACGTATTTCGCTTCAATATCTTTAATTGTTTCATTAGTTAGTCCTGAATAAATAGATAATAAATTAGAAACGCCTGGTTTATTGTCACGATCAAACTTAATAACACCATCGGAATCTGTGACAGCACTTTTAATTTTTTTAGCTGCAACATTTGGTTCATCTAATAATGAGATAAAGTTCTTTTGGTTATCGTCACTTTTACTCATTTTTTTAGTAGGGTCTTGTAAACTCATAACACGTCCGCCGACTTTAGGCATACGAATTTCTGGTTTAGTCAATACGTCGTTATATTTACTATTGAATCTGTCTACTAAGTTACGAGTTAATTCCATATGTTGCTTTTGATCTTCTCCAACAGGAACAATATTTGTATTATAAATAACGATATCAGCTGCCATTAAAGGTGGATATGTAAGTAATCCTGCTGGTACTCCGTCAGTTCGTTTTTGCGCTTTGTCTTTAAATTGTGTCATACGTTCTAATTCACCGATTGAAGCGATTGTAGTGAGCATCCATCCAGCTTGGACATGTGCTGGTACTTCTGACTGTATAAATAGTGTTGATTTATCAGAATCAATGCCTGATGCTAAATAAATCGCAGCTAATTGTCTGATTTGTTTACGTAACTTCAAGCGGTCTTGTGGTACTGTGATAGCATGTTGGTCAACAATACAAAAGAAACATTCATAGTCATTTTGAATTTCTTCGAATTGTTTTAATGCACCTATATAATTACCAATTGTAGGTATACCACTTGGTTGAATGCCTGAAAATAATGTTTCCATATAAGATGCCTACTTTCTCAAATAATATTTACATATCATTATAACAGTATTTCTTTAAAATGTAAGTTGTGTTAAGATGAATGTATATTTAAGCATTGAAATATTTTGAGAGACTATTTTGAATTATTTCAAAATTTCTCAGAAAAATTAGGATTTTCTCATTTAATTTTAATGTTAGATGGGTATAATGTAAAATGTAAGGTTAAGAAAGCGAAAGAAACATAAATTTCTTTAATCTATAACATATTTAAAAATAACGAATGAATCCAATTATAGGAGAGTGAGATGTATGGTAACATTATTTACTTCACCAAGTTGCACATCTTGCCGTAAAGCGAAAGCATGGTTACAAGAACATGACATTCCATATACGGAGCGTAACATTTTTTCTGAACATTTAACAATTGATGAAATTAAATTAATTTTAAAAATGACTGAAGACGGAACTGATGAGATTATTTCAACTCGTTCTAAAACATACCAAAAATTGAATGTTGATATTGATTCTTTACCATTACAAGATTTATACTCAATTATTCAAGATAATCCTGGTTTACTACGTCGTCCAATTATTTTAGACGATAAACGTTTACAAGTTGGTTATAACGAAGATGAAATTAGACGTTTCTTACCAAGAAAAGTCCGTACGTTCCAATTACAAGAAGCTCAACGTTTGGTTGACTAATAACTTTAATAACTATGTGATTTAATCACTTTACTAAAAGATATTACAACAACACTATTTTTGAAATGGTGTTGTTTTTTGTATATTATAGAAGTTGAATTGAGTCATAGATGGTTGTTTTTTACCTATGAAAATGGGGAATATAACACTATAAGAACCTCATAAAAATATAGTTAAATTTAATCAAACAAATAGATTGTAATTTAAGTCACGTTCTAATACAATATGGTTACTATTCATCGACTGTAAGGAGTGAGATGATATGAGAATAGAACGCGTAGATGATACAACAGTTAAATTGTTTATAACATATAGCGATATAGAAGCGCGTGGCTTTAGTCGTGAAGATTTATGGACAAACCGCAAACGTGGAGAAGAATTCTTTTGGTCTATGATGGATGAAATCAATGAAGAAGAAGATTTTGTTGTTGAAGGTCCATTATGGATTCAAGTACATGCCTTTGAAAAGGGTGTGGAAGTGACTATTTCTAAGTCTAAAAATGAAGAAGCTATGAATATGGCTGATGATAATCATTTTGATCAATTTGATGACCAAGTAAATGAACTTCTAGCTCAAACACTTGAAAGTGAAGATAATGTAGAAAATATATTTGAACAACGCGATCAACAAAAGAAAGCACAACAAGAACAACCTCAAAGACAGCGTAAACAAGCAAGTATGCGTACTGTCATAGTTAAATTTGAAGATCTAGAGCAAGTAATAAATTATGCTTATCACAACAATCAAAGTACAGTAGAGTTTGAAGATTTACTTTACATGATTGATTCACAATATTATTATGCTATCCATTTTGATGAAAATGTAGATCAAGAGACAATTAATGATAGTTATAGTCAATTGTTAGAATTTGCTTATCCAACAGATAAAACTGAAGTGTACTTGAATGACTACGGTAAAATCATTATGAGTCACAATGTCACTTCTCAAATGCGTCGTTATTTTACTGACGCAACTGAATAAAAATAGTATTTTAGACGAGACATGAAAGTGTCTCGTTTTTTTATGGAATTCTTTAAACTTATGTGTTGTCAAAAGTAAAAATAGTGTTTGCTTCGTTAATATTTATGAGGTGAACGTATGTTAGAAGCTTTAAATCATAACAATGAACATATCTTAGCTAAAAACGCCATTAAAAATGTGGATTATTATTGTCCTCATTGCCATTCAAAATTAATTTTGAAAAAAGGAATAAAAGTTATGCCTCATTTTGCACATGAAAGCCAGAGTCAAAGATGGTGTGCAAAAGGTGAATCAGAACTTCACTATCACGCAAAATACCAATTAGCAACTATGTTAAAACGATTAGGATATACTGTCCGAATTGAGCCATTTTACAAATTGATTAATCAATTACCAGATATAGTAGTTAACGATAAAATAGCGTTAGAATTACAGTTTTCTATGATTAGTTTATCCAAGATACGACTACGTAGTGACGGTCTGAATAGTATTGGATTACATCCCATATGGATTGTTAAAGATATTAAATATGATAAAAGCAAAATGATGCTAAGTCTAAGTGACTTTCAAGCAAGTACTATTGATTGTGAAACTAAGAGACTTTTAACTTGGAATGAACAAGATAAGTCACCTATAGTTTATTCAGATATACAACATATTGGTGGTAAGACGTTTAAAGCAAGAAGACAAACATTGATAAACTATTTAGATAAGGCTAATAAACTTAGTCATAGTTCAAATACAATTTATAAACTGAGTAATCAAAAGATTTTAAAATATATACAACGATGTCGTTGGAAGAATTCAGTATTAGAGCCTACTTTAAGTGCGATGTATCAATTACAATTGTTTGAGGATAAGGTGGCGTATAAAGTGGGATTTATCGTACCTCATCAAATATATATCAAAACCCATCCTATCGAATGGCAACTTCAATTATTGTTATTAGAGAAAGAAAAACGATTGAATTATCAATACTTTGAAAAATGCCTTGAATTCAGACAATTTTCAAATTCTACAAAAGCTAAAATTGAGATTATTAAGGCAATAATAATGGAATATCAATATGCTATAAATCTTAACAGTAAAGACGTGCAAATTATCTACTAAAATGAGAAAATTAAGTTATTGAGAATTTCGAGGAGGTTTATTTATGAATCAACAATTAACTAGAGAAGAACAGGAACGTAAATATCCTGAATATACATGGGATCTAACAACGATTTTCCCAAACAATGAAGCATTTGAAGAAGCATTTAAAGAAGTTGAAAATGATATCGGTAAAGAAGAGCAATTTAAAGGGCACTTAGGTGACAGTGCCGAAACTTTATATGAAGCATTAGCATTAGAAGATGAAATAGGTACTAAATTAGAGAAGGTGTATGTTTATGCTCATCTTAAACAAGACCAAGATACTGCTAATGATCAATATACTGGTATGGAATCACGTGCACACCAATTAATTATTAAATACAGTTCAGCATGGAGTTTCTTAGTGCCAGAAATTTTACAAATTGATGAAGCGACAATTCAATCGTTTATTCAATCTAACGATAAATTAAAACAATATGAGTTCGATTTACAACTTATTAATGAAAAACGTCCACATATTTTAGATGCTGATACTGAAAAATTACTTACTGAAGCTCAAGATGCTTTATCTACTCCATCAAATGTATATGGAATGTTCAGTAATGCTGATCTAGAATTTGAAGATGCTATAGATAAAGATGGAGAAGCACATCCACTTACACAAGGTACTTTTATTAAATATCTAGAATCAGATGATAGAGTATTAAGAGAATCTGCTTTCAGAAATGTTTATAAAGCTTATGGAGCACATAATAATACTTTAGGTGCAACATTAGCAGGTGAAGTTAAGAAAAATGTCTTTAACGCTCGTACACACCATTACAATTCTGCACGTGAAAAAGCTTTAAGTAATAATCATATTCCAGAAGAAGTTTATGATAACTTAGTGAAAACAGTTCACAAATACTTACCTTTACTTCATAGATATACTAAATTGCGTCAAGAGTTATTATGTATTGATGATTTGAAAATGTATGATTTATATACACCATTAGTAAAAGATGTTAAATTTGAAATGCCTTATGAAGAAGCTAAATCATGGATGTTAAAAGCACTTGAACCTATGGGTGAAGAATATTTAAATGTAGTTAAAGAAGGACTAGAAAATCGCTGGGTAGATGTATATGAAAATAAGGGTAAACGTTCAGGCGGCTACTCATCAGGTGCGCATTTAACAAACCCGTTCATCTTATTAAATTGGTCAGATACAGTATCTGATTTATATACATTAGTTCATGAATTTGGTCATTCAGCTCATAGTTATTTCAGTCGTCAAAACCAACCTTCAAACTTAAGTGATTATACTATATTTGTAGCAGAAGTTGCTTCAACTTGTAATGAAGCATTACTAAGTGACTATATGGATAAACATCTTGACGATGAAAGACGCTTATTACTTCTAAACCAAGAATTAGAACGATTTAGAGCAACTCTATTCCGTCAAACTATGTTTGCTGAATTTGAACATAAAATTCATCAAATTGAAGAAGCGGGTGAACCATTAACACCTAATCGTATGAATGAAGAATATGCCAAATTGAATAAACAATATTTTGGAGATGCTGTCGAAACTGATGAAGATATCAGTAAAGAATGGTCTCGAATTCCACACTTCTATATGAATTATTATGTATATCAATACGCAACAGGCTATAGTGCTGCACAAAGTTTAAGTCATCAAATTTTGACAGAAGGGCAACCAGCTGTTGAAAGATATATTAATGAATTCTTGAAAAAAGGTAGTTCAAATTATCCAATTGAAATACTAAAAAATGCGGGTGTAGATATGACAACACCAGAACCAATTGAACAAGCATGTGAAGTCTTTGAACAAAAATTAGATGCTTTTGAAAAGCTAATGAAAGCTTAATATGATTGAATTCGCTTACATTATGAACAGATTGTGACAATTTAAAATTTAATAAACTGAATGGTTGAAATGGGGTATGTGTCGTGTTATATTATGAACATGAAATTAATCACATAACAAACATACCCCTTTGTTTGAAGTGAAAAATTTCTCCCATCCCCTTTGTTTAGCGTCGTGTAATCAGACACGGCGTTTTTTTTATTTATTATAAAATTATACGTTGAACAATATACATAAATTATACAATTAATGAATAAACAAAAAGCCAGCACAAAAGATTATTTAAAATCATTTTGTGTTGGCTTTATTAATATTTATATTTAACAATTAGGTTTGGGCATT
Organism: Staphylococcus pasteuri; assembly: GCF_003970495.1. GTDB lineage: Bacteria > Bacillota > Bacilli > Staphylococcales > Staphylococcaceae > Staphylococcus > Staphylococcus pasteuri. Next base: position 16,682 of record NZ_RXWW01000073.1, on the reverse strand, counting down.
TTTGATTTCCAAAATTTACCTTCAGGATAATTAAGTTTTTCAACTTTTTGCTGAAGCATTAATTTTTTTAGTTCTTTATTAAGTAATTTCTCAGGCCATTCATATATAGTAAGCAATTCTTCCATTGTAACAAGTTGCTTTTGTTGAATGTATGTCTCTAATTTTGGTGGTAAGTTCTTTTCAATAGGACTACCCATAAGTTCGTTAATAATATATGTGTATATATGGTAAGGATATAATCCTTCAACTTTTAAACCTTCTTCGTGCACATCTTCATTGAAAAAGACGAGAGAAGGGGATTGTTCAATTTCCATTTCACGTGCTATATGCAAGTCAACTTTTAAACTTTCAGTAAGTTTACTTTTTTGTAAGTCTTCTTTAAACACTTCATAATCTATTCCAGCATTTTTTACACAATCACATATCATTTCTTCAGTGATAATATCACGCTTTGGAATAATTTCATTTTGCATTAAATGAATAAAACGCTCAGCTCTTAAACGACCTTGTAATTCAGCCGCTTTATAAGCAAGGGCAATATTATCAAAATCAGAGGTGCTTTGTGCTTGGCATTTTGTTAAAACTTTTAATGAAGGATTAAGAATATGTCTAACACGTATATATTGATTATATTCAATTCTTAATTTAGATAAAATTGCGGATAATTTAAAGCAATCTTTACTAAAGGGATCGAAAAAAGAGTAAATTTCTATTTTGCATACAGGTGATAGATCAGTATTTGCATCTTCACAACTCTTATTCTCCATTACTCTTAACTCTTCAGCCATGTCATTTCACCTACAATTAATTTTCGGAATTTACCATGTGATTAGCTGTTAGTCGCAATCTTTCATATAAATAGTCTCCAACCCCAGCGGGAAAATTAGCGTGGGTAATCGCAATAGACATATTTTCTAACCAAGCATCGCGTTCAAATTCAGTAATTGTAAATTCCATATGTCGTCTTTTTAACATGGGGTGTCCATGTTCTTGAGTATATAAATCAGGGCCACCTAAAAACTGAGTTAAAAATTGTTTTTGCTTTCGACTCGTTTCTTTAAAATCACCAGGGAATAAATGATTAATTCTATCGTCTTGTTCAACTAACGAGTAAAAATGATCAATCATTTGATATAGTGCGTCTTGCCCGATGATGTCATAAGGTGTTCTAGGCATATTATCACCGTGTTCCATTAATATATATCTAATATAACATGAATTTTTACATATGAAAGTAATTTGCATTATAGCTATTTTTTGCTAATTTAAGATAATTCTTTTTTTCGTTCAAAGAATCGTTGAACTTTATTCAATGGTTTTTGGTGAGCCAGATTAAATGACTGAAGTAACTCATTGAATTTTGTTAAACCTTCTTCATATTGGTTAACTTCAAATTCAAGTTCATAATCCTCAGTGCCCAGATATTCACTTTTATCCAGTACAAGTAATTCATTTTTATAATTGGTTTCCATTCGATATGTTGTTAATGCACCTAAAATAGATAAACTACCATCTTGAATGCCGTATTTTTCAGATATAATATGTCTAATGTCTGATGGTAATTGATCGTGGCTAATTACTTTATTAATTTTAGGTTCTATAGATACATCAAAATTATATTCTGTTAAACCGACTTCTGCTGGAACTTTAAGCGTCATTTCATAAGTATCGTCTTTCACACGTATTCTTAAAGCCGATTGATTTGATTTTAATTTAAAATCCTCAGTGTCAATATAATAGTTAATTTGTTTAAAAGGAGTATCGTCCTTAAAGTATTTGTGTTTAATGTCATTATATACATTTTCATTTAGTATTTGTTTAAATTCAATTTCATTATTAGTTGCCATGATAGAGATACACCCCGATACTTTTCTTTGTGTTTATTTTAAATTTATCAATATTATGCCGTAAATCATCTATGATTTAAAGTAATTTTGATCATTTTGACGATGTACATTTTTACATATATTTTAATAATATCAGACATATACTTTTGGTTTTAATCTGAACAATCATAAACCTAATAATAATGTAAGAATAATGGCATAGATATGTGTGTTGAATGGCCAAATTATGTTAAACTAATATGGAATAAGGAGGGGCAAGCATGCGTATATATATAAATGAGATAAAAGTGAAAGATGATACAATTTATTGTTATTCAGAAGATTCTATTGAAGGATTAGAAGAAGTAGGACAAATGCTTGTTGACAGTGATAACTACGGATTTGCATACATATTAGATGATGGACAATCCTATTCGTATTTGATCTTTGTTGAAGAAACATGGTCAATGCTACATGAAAATAAAGGTAAAAAACTAGTCGTAAATGAAACGTTAGAACTTAAACATTTCCAAGAAGAATTAGATTTCATATTGGATAATATAGAAGGTAATAATAACTATGGTAAGGAGTTTGTTTCTGCTGTTGAAAAAACTTTTGAACTAGAATGAAGCGGAGTGAATGAATATGAACCAGTGGGATCAATTTTTAACACCTTATAAACAGGCCGTTAATGAATTAAAAGTAAAATTAAAAGGATTACGTAGACAATATGAAATTAGTGAACATAGTTCTCCCATTGAATTCGTAACAGGCCGCGTAAAACCTATTTCAAGTATAATTGATAAAGCCAATAAACGTGGAATTCAATTTGATAGATTAAGAGAAGAAATGTATGACATAGCTGGGTTACGAATTATGTGTCAATTTGTTGATGACATCGATGTAGTTGTCAATATTTTACGTCAACGTAAAGACTTTAGCGTCGTTGAAGAAAGAGACTATATTCGTAATACTAAAGAAAGTGGTTACCGTTCTTATCATGTCATCATTGAATATCCAATTGAAACATTGAGTGGACAAAAGTCGATATTAGCTGAAATTCAAATTAGAACATTGGCAATGAACTTTTGGTCAACGATTGAGCATACATTGCGTTATAAATATGATGGGGATTATCCAAGTGAGATACAACATCGTTTAGAAAGAGCAGCTGAAGCGGCATACTTATTAGATGAAGAAATGTCTGAAATCAAAGATGAAATTCAAGAAGCACAAAAATACTATACTCAAAAGCGTGCAAAAAAGCATGAAAATGACTAATGAGGTGTAAAGATGCGTTATACAATCCTAACTAAAGGTGATTCAAAATCCAATGCGTTAAAGCATAAAATGATTAGCCATATGAAAGATTTTCAAATGGTTGAAGATAAAGAAAATCCAGAAATAGTCATATCAGTTGGTGGCGATGGTACTTTACTTCAAGCCTTTCATCAGTATAGTCATATGTTATCGAAAGTAGCATTTGTCGGTGTTCATACTGGCCATTTAGGATTTTATGCTGATTGGTTACCTCATGAAGTCGAAAAATTGATTATTGAAATTAACAATTCAGAATTTCAAGTCATTGAATATCCATTATTAGAAATCATAGTCCGATATAATAATAATGGTTATGAAACAAGGTACTTAGCTTTGAATGAAGCAACCATGAAAACTGAAAATGGATCAACATTAGTTGTGGATGTTAATATTCGTGGAAAACATTTTGAGCGTTTTAGAGGTGATGGTTTGTGTATATCTACACCATCAGGTTCTACAGCCTATAACAAAGCATTAGGTGGAGCGTTAATTCATCCTTCTCTTGAAGCAATGCAAATTGCTGAGATTGCGTCAATTAACAATCGCGTGTTTAGAACGGTAGGGTCACCACTTGTGTTACCTAAACATCATACTTGTCTTATTACCCCAGTGAATCATGATACGATACGTACGACTATTGACCATGTCAGCATTAAACATAAAAATGTGAATGCGATTCAATATAGAGTAGCAAATGAAAAAGTAAGGTTTGCACGCTTTAGACCATTCCCATTTTGGAAAAGGGTACACGATTCCTTTATTTCAAGTGATGATGAAATATGATATTCCGTTATACAATTACGCAAAAAGAAACGCTTAAAACATTTTTAAAACGACATGATTTTTCTAAGAAAACGATTAGCGCCATTAAAACTAATGGCGCTTTACTTGTAAATAATAAACCTGTAACAGTAAGGTTTGAACTTGATATCAATGACAAATTAGAAGTGCGTTTACCAAAGGAAGTTCCGAGCGCTAACTTAGTTCCATATTTGAAACCATTAGATATTTTATTTGAAGATGACTATATTATTATTGTCTTCAAACCTAATGGACAAAATTGTGCACCTTCTCGTGAACATCCACATGAGAGCTTAGTTGAACAAGTTTTAGGTTATTTACAAGACAAAGGTGAAAATACTAACCCACATATTGTTACACGATTAGATCGTAATACGACTGGTATTGTTTTATTTGCAAAATATGGATATATTCATTACTTATTTTCAAAAATTAATATGAATAAAAAATATATATGTTTAGCCCATGGTTTAACAAAATCAAGTGATGTGATTGAAGAGCCCATTTCAAGAACTAGTCATAGTATTATTGAAAGACAAGTATCAGAAAATGGTAAGTATGCTAAAACCATATATCAGACGATTAAACAAAAGAGTCATGTAAGTTTATGTGAAGTCCAATTATGTACTGGTCGGACTCATCAAATAAGGGTGCATTTTCAACATTTAGGTCATCCTTTAATTGGTGATACATTATACGGTGGTAAACATGATAAAATAGAGGGGCAATGTTTACAGTGTTACAAACTAACATTTGAACACCCAGTAAGTAAAAATACAATTGAAATAACAACTGATTATAAACAACTAAATCAATGGTATGACATGATATAAAAAGCATTTTGGAGGTGTTTAAATTGTCTAACGACACAGAAATGAAAGAGAAAGAATACGCTAGCGAAGATGTGTACGATAAAGACTTATTAGATCAATTATTACAAAATGAAGATATAGATGCATTTAGAGAAGAATTTTTATCAATGCATAATTACGAACAAAGTGAATACTTTGAAGACACTGATGATGAGAATAGACAAAAAATATTCCAATTCTTATCACCACAAGAAGTTGCTGATTTCTTTGATCACTTGGATATAGACGATGAGGATTACGAAGAATTATTTGAAAAAATTAATGCAAACTACGCAAGTCATATTTTAGAAGAAATGTCATACGATAATGCAGTAGACATTTTAAACGAATTAACTAAACCTAAAGTCGCTAGTTTACTTACATTAATGAATAAAGAAGATGCCAATGAAATAAAGGCATTACTACATTATGAAGAAGATACCGCCGGCGGTATTATGACAACAGAATATCTTTCATTAAAATCTACTACTCCTGTTAAAGAAGCATTAATGCATGTTAAAGAACAAGCGCCAAATGCTGAAACAATTTACGTGATTTTTGCTATCAATGAAGATGATCAATTAGTTGGGGTTTTATCTTTAAGAGATTTAATCACAGCTGAGAACGATGCTTATATTGAAGATGTGATGAGTGAACGTGTTATTAGTGTAGATGTCGCAACTGACCAAGAAGACGTTGCACAAACAATGAGAGACTATGATTTCATTGCAGTACCTGTTGTTGATTACCAAAATCATCTATTAGGTATTATTACAATTGATGATATTTTAGATGTTATGGATGAAGAGGCAAGTGAAGACTACTCTCGTTTAGCCGGTGTCTCTGATATTGATTCTACTAATGATTCAGTAATCAAAACGGCAACAAAACGTTTACCTTGGCTAATCATTTTAACGTTTTTAGGTATGATTACTGCAACAATTTTAGGTAGCTTTGAAGACACTTTAGCAAAAGTCGCTTTATTAGCAGCCTTTATACCAATTATTAGTGGGATGTCAGGTAATTCTGGTACGCAATCTTTAGCCGTATCTGTACGTAATATTTCAACTGGTGATATCGACGAACAAAGTAAATTTAAAGTTGCTTTAAGAGAAGCGGGAAGTGGCTTTTTATCAGGAATTGTTTGTTCCATCATTTTAATCATTATAATTATTGCTATTTATAGACAACCCTTATTAGCAGTCATTGTTGGTGGCAGTTTAACGTGTGCTATGACAGTTGGTACATTAGTTGGATCAATGATTCCATTATTAATGAATAAATTAAAAATTGACCCAGCAGTTGCAAGTGGTCCATTTATTACAACAATTAACGACATTGTAAGTATGTTAATTTATTTCGGCTTAGCAACATCATTTATGTCATATTTAACTTAAGGAGGAACTAATGGAGTTCTTATCACTTGTGATTGTAGTTGTAGCTGCATTCTTAACACCTATTATAATAAATAGGTTGAATATTAATTTTTTACCTGTCGTAGTTGCTGAAATATTAATGGGGATAATTATAGGTAATTCATTTTTAAACTTAGTAACCAAAGATTCTATGCTTAGTATTTTATCAACATTAGGCTTTATCTTTTTAATGTTTTTAAGTGGATTAGAAATTGATTTTAACGCCTTTAAAAAAGATTCTCGTCCTCGACAAGGTGAAAGAAAAGAAGAGAAGAAATTACCAGGTCATTTAAACCTCGCAATGACAGTATTTGCATTAATCATGATTGTTTCAATTATTTTAGCATACGCATTAAAATGGTTTGGTTTAATAGATGATGTATTATTAATGATAATTATTATATCTACTATTTCATTAGGTGTGGTAGTTCCGACATTAAAAGAAATGAATATAATGAGAACGACTATTGGACAATTTATCTTGTTAGTTGCGGTATTAGCCGATTTAGTAACAATGATATTACTAACAATTTATGGTGCGGTTAACGGTCACGGTGGTAGTACCATCTGGCTTACAGGCATTTTGGTAGTATTTACAATTATTTTCTACGTGATTGGAGTACTATTTAAACGAATGTCATTTTTACAAAAATTAATGGGTGGTACTACACAAATTGGTATACGTGCCGTATTTGCATTGATTATATTACTTGTTGCATTAGCAGAAGGTGTTGGTGCTGAATACATACTTGGTGCATTCTTAGCTGGCGTAGTTGTATCATTATTAAATCCTGATGAAGAAATGGTTGAGAAATTAGACTCATTTGGATACGGATTTTTCATTCCTATATTCTTTATTATGGTGGGTGTAGATTTAGACATTCCATCATTAGTGAAAGAACCATCCTTATTAATCATTATACCTATTTTAATTTTGGCTTTTATAGTATCTAAGCTAATTCCAGTATTTCTTATAAAACGATGGTTTGATATGAAGACGACTGTTGCTTCAGCATTCTTATTAACGTCAACGCTATCATTAGTTATTGCTGCAGCTAAAATCGCTGAACAATTAAAGACAATTTCAGCAGAAACATCAGGGTTACTTATTTTAAGTGCAGTCATTACTTGTGTCTTTGTGCCTGTTATTTTTAAAAAGCTATTCCCAGTACCTAATGAAATGAATCGTCGTATTGAGGTAAGCTTGATAGGTAAAAACCAACTGACTATTCCTATCGTACAGAATTTAACTTCCCAATTGTATGACATTTCACTTTATTATCGTAAAGATTTAAGTGATAGTCGTAAATTATCCGATGAAATTACTATGGTCGAAATCGCTGATTATGAACAAGGAATACTTGAAAGATTAGGGTTATTCGATCGTGACATCGTTGTATGTGCGACTAATGATGATGAAATCAACCGAAAAGTCGCTTTGATGGCTAAAGAACATGGCGTAGAACGAGTGATATGTAGACTTGAAAGTACAAATGAAGACTTAGAAATGAAATCGTTAGGCATAGAAATATTTAGTAATTATCTAAGTAATAAAATATTACTTAAAGGATTAATAGAAACGCCGAATATGCTTAACTTATTAAGTAATGTAGAAACATCTCTATATGAAATTCAAATGTTGAATTATAAGTATGAGAACATCCAATTACGAAATTTCCCATTCGGTGGAGATATTATTTTTGTAAGAATTGTGCGCAATAATGATTCCATTGTTCCTCATGGTGATACGCAATTACGTTATAAAGATAGACTTATTGTGACAGGTTCAAAAGAATATGTAGATGAGTTAAAACAAGAATTAGAATTCTATTATTAATAAAGGATTATGGGTCTGTAAGTATACATCATACTTACAGATCTTTTTAATTATATAAATAATATGAAATTTAATATAAGTATAGTGTGAACTATAGAGTAAATCTAAAATGCTTTATTATCAGGTACTAAAAATGTTAAAATATATTGAGTGAAAAATTTAGAAACGTTTGAAATGATTTATTATATATCTTATTAAAAGGAGTTATTTGCATGTTAAAACTTGAAAATAAAACTTATGTCATTATGGGAATTGCCAATAAACGTAGTATTGGTTTTGGCGTTGCTAAAGTACTAGATCAACTAGGTGCTAAATTAGTATTTACATATCGTAAAGATCGTAGCCGTAAAGAATTAGAAAAATTATTAGATCAACTTAATCAATCAGAACAACGTTTATATCAAATCGATGTTCAAAGTGATGAAGATGTTGTTAATGGCTTTGCTAAAATCGGTGAAGATGTAGGCGATATTGATGGCGTTTATCATTCAATTGCTTTTGCCAACATGGAAGATTTAAGAGGACGTTTCTCTGAAACATCAAGAGAAGGTTTCTTATTAGCGCAAGATATTAGTTCATATTCACTAACTATTGTTGCAAATGAAGCTAAAAAATTAATGCCTGAAGGTGGAAGCATTGTTGCTACAACTTATTTAGGTGGAGAATTTGCTGTACAAAACTATAATGTTATGGGCGTAGCTAAAGCAAGTTTAGAAGCAAATGTTAAATATTTAGCACTAGACTTAGGTGAAGATAACATCCGTGTAAATGCAATCTCAGCTGGTCCTATTCGTACTTTAAGTGCTAAAGGTGTAGGTGGATTTAACACAATTCTTAAAGAAATTGAAGAACGTGCACCATTAAAACGTAACGTTGACCAAGAAGAAGTAGGTAAAACAGCGGCTTACTTATTAAGTGATTTTTCTAGCGGTGTTACAGGTGAAAACATCCATGTTGATGGTGGATACCACGCAATTAAATAATAAAGCTAGGAATTTTAAAACGAAAGCTACAAAATAAATCAAATGACCAAGTGAGATGTCTTTACGACCCACTTGGTTTTTGTTTTATGTGATTAGTTGAAGAAGTATTGGAAAACAATAAAAAACTGTGAAGAAGGCTATAGGCATCTTCACAGCTTTTTTAGTTATAATTTTATGTTATGTGAAAGAATATCTAATCTTTAACGTTACTATTCGCTTTATCGATAATTCGTTGACGATATTTAAAGATATTGCTAATTATTGTTTTTAATACTGCATATAAAGGTACAGCGATTAATATTAGTGTAAAACCACCTAAATCTCCAGCTGCTAAAATAACCACAATGATTGTTAATGGATGCATGCTTAGTGATTTACCCATAACATTTGGTGTAATGACATTTCCTTCTAATTGTTGTGCAATTAAAGTGATAACACACACCCAAACAAAAGTCGTCGGACCATCGATAATACCTAAAATAGCTGCTGGCGTGAATGAAAGCCATGGACCTAAGAATGGTATTAAATTAGCTACACCAGCAAATAATACTAATAATGGTGTATAAGGTAATCCAATAATTGTATAACCAATATATAAGATAATACCTAAAATAACACTAACTGTTACTTGTCCTTGGATATATGACTTCAACGTGTAGTTTAAATCTTTCAATAAATCTACTACAAATACTTTACGTTCTCCTTTGAAAAATTTACCAACTGCTGGAATGAATTTTTCGTGATCTTTTAACATATAAATAAGGAAGAACGGTACCATAATCAATAAGAAGATAGTAGAAATTAATGATGTGATATATGAAAGTGAGTTTGATAAGACATCTGTTACGCCATCACCCATTGATTTAACCATATTATTAATACGGTGAGTGACATCATTTGGTAATTTATCAATTTGAGTTAGTGCGAAATTAACCAGACGCTCAGTTTCTCTTTGTAATGCTGGTGTTTGTTTAATCAAATTATTCATATTTGAAATTAAGATTGGTGCAATAAAGGCTACAACTATAGCAATTATTGCTATTAACACGACAAATATAGTTACAATACTAGCCCATCTTGGAAATCCCCATTTTTCTAATAAATTTTGAAATGGTAAACATATATAAAATAAGAAACCACTAATAATAAATGGAAGGAAAACAGATCCAATAATGGTAACAATAGGGGTAAATACTTCATGCACTTGCATAAATAGTTTGATGAGTATGAACAACATAATTAAAGCTATGCCAGTTCGGAACCAAACTTTATTTAACATATATGATAGTCCTCCTGAAATTTTTCATTTTTTGATAGTCTTATATAGTATATCTCAAAATTCAATACTACAAAAGAGCCATATCGTTTAAATAAAGCGCACAAATAGATAATAATATAATACATTTTATATAAAATTCTAAAAATATATTGATAAGTGTAAATATACATCGTATAATTTTTTTAATCTATTGATTAGGGAGGTATACGATGATTGAAAATATCGTTGCATTTTTAAATGAACTGGTTTGGAGTAAACCATTAGTATATGGATTATTATTTACGGGTATATTTTTTAGTTTAATGATGCGCTTTTTCCAAGTAAGACATTTTAAAGAAATGATTCGTTTAATGTTTCAGGGAGAAAAATCACCTAGTGGTATTTCTAGTTTTCAAGCTATAGCCATGTCATTAGCGGGGCGTGTTGGTACTGGTAATATAGTTGGTGTATCAACAGCAATCTTTATTGGAGGTCCTGGTGCAGTATTTTGGATGTGGATGAGTGCCTTTTTAGGAGCGAGTAGTGCATTTATTGAATCAACATTAGGACAGATCTTTAAACGTGAAGTTAACGGTGAATATCGTGGTGGTCCAGCATATTATATCGAATATGGTATCGGTGGTAAGTTGGGTAAGATTTACGGATTAGCATTTGCAATAGTTACGATTATATCTGCCGGATTATTATTGCCTGGTGTACAAGCAAATGCAATCGCAAGTTCTATGAATAACGCTTTCAATATACCTAATTGGGTAGTTGCTGTGATCGTCGTAATTATTTTAGCGTTAATCATTTTTGGTGGATTACGTTCAATTGCTAATGTAGCTACTGCTGTCGTACCATTTATGGCTGTAATTTATATTTTGATGGCAATCATCATTATTGTGATTAACATTCAAGCTGTTCCAGCATTATTAGCTGAAATATTCAAATCTGCTTTTGGATTACAATCAGCATTTGGTGGAATTGTAGGCGCTATGATTGAAATTGGAGTTAAAAGAGGACAGTTTTCTAATGAAGCGGGGCAAGGTACTGGACCGCATCCAGCTTCAGCTGCAGAAGTATCTCATCCAGCAAAACAAGGATTAGTTCAATCATTTTCAGTTTATGTGGATACTTTATTTGTATGTACAGCGACAGCGTTAATTATTTTGCTTTCAGGTACATATAACGTTACAGATGGTCAAAATAATGCTAATGGCACACCACATTTAATAAAAAATGGTGGTGTATTTGTAGAAAATGCAGATGGTAGTAAAGATTATTCAGGTACAGCTATGTATGTACAAGCAGGTATAGATAAAGCATTTCATGGTAGTGGTTACCATTTTGATACTCATTTTTCTGGAATAGGTTCTTATTTTGTAGCAATTGCGTTATTCTTCTTTGCTTTTACGACAATAATAGCTTATTACTATATTGCCGAAACAAATGTAGCTTATATAACTAGAAAGCAAAACAATCATACAACCAATATTGCATTTATTCTCATAAGATTAGGAATCATTATTGCAACATTATATGGTGGTATTAAAACTGCAGATGTTGCTTGGGCTTTAGGTGATTTAGGGGCAGGTCTTATGGCGTGGTTAAACATTATAGCGATATGGATACTACATAAGCCAGCTATAGAAGCATTAAAAGATTATGAAGGACAGAAGTCACGTTTAGGTTCAGGTTATCATGCATTATATAAACCTGATGCGAAAAAACTACCTAATGCTATCTTTTGGTTGAAAACCTATCCTGAAAGATTGAAAAAAGTAAGTAAATAAAACAGGATGTTATATATAACGTTAATGAATTTATTTACGGAAAATAGTTGTTTATTAAAGAATTAAAATTACAATTAACAACTGAATTTCTTAATTTATTAAAAACTTTAAAATCTACATAATTTAAAAATATAACGTCTCTTGGTACAATGTTATTAATACTACTAGGGGGCGTTTTAACATGTCTGAATTTAAACCAGGTAAAATCAATAAACATCAATTCTATAGTGATATTTTAGAAAGAGAAGTTACGATATCGATTTATTTACCTGAAGATTATACAGATTTATTTAAACATCAAGTGATTATTTGTTTTGATGGATTAGATTTTTTAAGATTTGGAAGAATTCAAAGAGAATATGAAAGATTGCGTAAAGATCAGGAAATACAACGAGCTATTATTGTAGGATTTCATTACGAGAGTGTTGAAAAACGACGTGAAGAATTTCACCCACAAGGTAGTCGATCACATTTAACTGTTAAAGCAATCGGCAAAGAGTTATTACCATTTATTGATGCTACTTTCCCAACTTACAAAGTAGGTAATGCACGATTATTAATGGGTGATAGTTTGGCTGGAAGTATAGCTTTACTTACTTCATTAACGTATCCAACTATATTTAGCCAAGTAGCTATGCTTAGTCCACAATATGACGATATCATTAAAGAGAAATTGATAGATTGTGAAACAAAAGAACAACTTTCAATTTGGCATGCTATTGGTTTAGAAGAAGAAGATTTTACCTTGCCAACCAATGGGAAACGTGCGAATTTCTTAACGCCAAACCGAGAATTAAATCAACTTATTAAACAATATCATGTGAAGTATGAGTATCAAGAATTCGATGGCGGCCATAACTGGAAATCATGGAAACCAATGTTAGGCGATATACTAAAATACTTTTTAGATGAAGAAATTCCGGACTAACTTTACGAATGAGTATAAAAATAGGTATGTTTTTTAAAGATATAATTTGAAATAATACTGTTTAAAAAATCATAATCAACTATACATCGTATAAAAATTTTGAAGAATATAGTTTAAAATAGAAAAAATATTTTTAAGTTTAAAGTAACGGTTTTCATGGAATTTTGCTATAATAGAAATAGGTTAAACAAAGGAGGAATTCAAATGATTTTAGGATTAGCGTTAATCCCATCAAAGTCATTTCAAGAAGAGGTAAATGCATATCGTAAGCGTTATGACACTCATTACGCACAAATTATGCCACATATTACTGTGAAATCTCAATTTGAAGTTAATGATGCGGATTTAGATTCAGTTAAAAAAGAAATTGAAACTCGAATTAAAGGTATCTCATCAATCGATATCCATGCGACTAAAGCATCAAGTTTCAAACCAGTAAATAATGTTATTTACTTTAAAGTTGCTAAAAACGACGAACTTGAAGAAATTTTTAATCGATTTGATACAGATGATTTTTATGGTAAGGCTGAACATCAATTTGTACCTCATTTTACAATTGCACAAGGTCTTTCAAGTCAAGAATTTGAAGATATTTATGGTCAAGTAGAATTAGCAGGGGTAGATCATAAAGAGGTAATTGATGAATTATCGTTACTTCAATATCATTCAGAAGATGACAAATGGAACGTTATCGATACATTTAAATTAAATTAATTAGATTTTGAAAACTAATAATTATTAATAGTTAAAACATAAACAAAATGGAGTGAGATAGTGGTATCTATTTTATAATAGATGTCTATCTCACTCCATTTTCTGTTATTTTGCATGTTTTCGATTTATAAAGTAATAACCGTAAAATAAGGCTAAAACTAAGAAAATAAATGCAGAAAAATAAAATGTATTATTTAAGTTATTTGTGAATTGAGTAATTAAACCGCCTAATAATGGACCAATCATAGAACCGAAACCTTGTACACTATTAAAAACGCCCCAAGTTTCTTCTTGTTCTTTAGGATTAATATGGCCTGCCATGAATGTATTCCAAGCTGGAAGTAAAATACCATACATTAATCCAATAAATAAAGCGATACCCCATACAATATAAATATTTGTGATTAAAGATAATCCAAATATCATTAATGTATATAAAATGAAACCGCCAAATATAATACTATACATAAAGCCTTTGCTGTTTTTATCTATAATTTTTGAAAGGAATAACATAGAAAAAGCACAACCTATGCCACCAATCATAATTGCTAGTGTATATTCAACAGTTGATACATGTACGATTTTAGTTGCGTATGTAGGTAATATAGGGACTAGTGCTGAAATAGCTGCACCTTGTAATAAGATGCCTGGGAATAAAATCATATGTCGTTTAGTTACATCAACAATTTGGAATAATTGTTCTTTTACAGGTTTAGTATTGTAGTTTGTGAGTCTTATATTGACAAAGTAGTATAAAACCCAAGCAATTAAAACTACTAGCGACATCATAAATACAAAATGTAGGGGATGAATTTTAATTAGAAAATTCATGACTACCCAACCTACTAATAAACCTAATAACCAAGCAAAATAAACATAGCCCATTTGTTTGCCTCGTTTATCTTCTTGAACACTTGATAACATAACCACCCATATGGGGCTAACAGCAATACCGAGCATAATTGCACTAATAATGATGATAATTGATGATGACGGAAACCAGATGACTAAGAATAAACTTAGAAATGCCATTAAAAAGCCTGATGTTAGCACTAATCTAGCACCGAATTTTTTTAATAAAAAGCCAATAACAAAATTTGTCGCAGCATCTGCAATAAAATGAATAGAAAAAGCAAGTGATGTCACTGCAACTGCAATTGATGTAACAGTAGGTAAGTAATTAATATAACTTAAAATATACATACCTCTAGCAAATTCCATTAAAAATAAAATGACTAACATAATAATAAAGTTTTTATTATTAGAATAATTATTTAACGAGGAATCTGGCATATAAAGGTACCTTTCCATATATCTCTTCAGGTTGTGAAGAGTGGCCTAATAATTCTAATAAGTCTTTACATAATTTCAAAGTAGAATATTCAATTCTAGATTCTTTCATATTAGAAGTCATTTTATTTAATAAAGTTTCATCATTTGTAATCTGCGTAACGATATCAATAGCTTCTTCTGGCGTATTAGCAATTTTACCCATATTCATTTTTTCAAAATAATGCGCATTTTCTAATTCTTGACCAGGAGCAGGATTTAAAAATACCATTGGAATACAGCGAGTATATCCTTCTGAAATAGTTATTCCGCCTGGTTTAGTAATCATTAATTGGCTTGATGCCATCCATTCATTCATATGTTTAGTAAATCCTAATATTAAAACATCAGGATTATTTTTAAATTTAGCTTGTAATGAACGTTTTAATTCTTTACTGCGTCCACAAATCATAACAACTTGTGAATGTTTACTTTTCTCTAAGATTTCATTAATCATTTGGTCAAAACCTTTTGAAACTCCAAATGCGCCTGCAGACATTAAGATAGTTGGTCTATCTGGATCTAAATGATGTTTACTCAACCACGCTCTTTGATCAATATATTCTTCAAATTTACTAGAAATAGGGATTCCAGTGACTTTAATGTTAGAGGCAGGAACGCCTACTTCCATGAAATCTTCTTTAGTTGTTTCAGTAGCAACATAATAACGTTCTGATTTTGGTGTAATCCAATTTTTTTGCATTCGATAATCAGTCATTACCGTCGCAATTGGAATATTAATATTGAATTGTTCTGTTAATACAGACATTACTGGTGTTGGGAATGTTAACAAAATTAAATCTGGTTTCTCATTAATCAGTATATTTATTAATTTATTTAGACCATAATACTTATAAAAACATTTATCTAGTTGATCAGGGCGGCTATAATAAAAGTTTTTATACATGTTTCTAAAATATTTAAAACTATTGATATACCATTTTTTACATATAGAAGTTAAAATCGGATGTGCTTCCATAAATAAGTCGTGTTGAATAACACTTAAATGGTCCAAATTCATTTCATTTAATTGGTTTACGATACTTTGAGTAACTTGCATATGACCGTTACCGAAAGAACCAGTAATAATCAATATTTTTTTATTTTGAGTAACCATTAAAAGCCACCCTCCGTTAATTTTTAAAATTTATAATAAGTGTAACGTATTTTAATACATTATAAAAGGAATATCACGATTTCCGTTAATTTCATTACCATTGACTTGAAGCAATTTTCTTGTGATTAAACTACAAGTAATACTTTATATGTAGATGTAAAATTTGTATTTATGCATTATACCATAACTATCTTAAAATAAAATTCGAAATTACTTAATAATGATGAAGTATTTTCTTCATAATTACATCAAATAAAATGTTTATCTATACTTTATGTTAGCATGATTCAATTAATAAGTATCATTAATTTCCTAAGCTAACAGTATTTTTAACCATTTTTAATGTTAGATTAATAAATGAGCTTTTAATTTACATTTAATTGTTGAAAATTTTTTGAAAGAAATGGCGATTAAAATCGTATAATCAACCAATTTACTACATATATAATAGAATAATGTTAATTTTTGTAGAGAGTATTACTATAAAAAAGTCGATAACAATGATTA
>NZ_RXWW01000072.1 GCF_003970495.1 Staphylococcus pasteuri | reverse complement strand
ATTTGAGACTAAACAACTAAATATTGTTTAGTATCTATTTTTATAAATATGATAAAATTAATGAGAATTACAATTATTAAATAATTGATTTGAAAAGAGTTGAAATAGTATATTTCAAATTTAAATAAGTAAGTGGCAAATAAAAGAATTTATTCTTTAGAGGAGAAGGTAAGATGGAAGAAAGTCTAAAACAATTACGTAAACCTACTATTCAGGTAATGAATTTTATTTCATTATTAATGATTTTATTATCAACAACACAATATTTTTATAGTTTGACTATGGAAACTACCCCAATATACTTAATTATTACGACTTTAATTGAAATAATAGTCATACTATTAGGGCTTTTACAGTTATTTGAAAAAAATACTGCTAATCCTTTAAAGAAAGCAAAAAGATATTTAATAGTAGGGATTTTGACTAGTTATTTTACGTACTTATCATTTTATAATCTTTATTTTTTTATGGCTGAAGAAAATAAATATGATTTAACTAGATTTTGGATTGTTGGTTTTGTTTTTCTTTTTATATGC
The DNA here is from genome assembly GCF_003970495.1 of Staphylococcus pasteuri. Classification (GTDB taxonomy): domain Bacteria; phylum Bacillota; class Bacilli; order Staphylococcales; family Staphylococcaceae; genus Staphylococcus; species Staphylococcus pasteuri. The sequence continues at coordinate 8,700 of NZ_RXWW01000072.1, read as the reverse complement.
AGTTGTGCACATATATGTAGTCTTTTGTTAATGGGCAATACTAATCATTGGTTCAAAGGCGATAAAACAATGTGGATTATAATATTAAAAATAATAGCATGTACTTTTTATGTTCAAAAGATTATAGAATACATAATGATTCCTAATGTTGCAGAATCACATTTTTTAATCATATTAAGTATGTTTATGATTTTTGTTAGTAATTTACTAGTGAGTCAATACTATTTATTATATGGAAGAGTGTTAACCGATGTTAATAAAATAAGTAAAGATAAAAAAAGAGATAAACACGATAATTAATGGCTCAGGCTTATTAATAATGCCAAATATAGTTGAAATGGAGTTAAATTAAAATTGGAAGAATCATTAAAACAGTTGAGAAAGCCATCTATACAAGTAATGAACGTGTTATCAATATTGTTTATATTAGCGTCAGCTATTCAATATCATTATGATCTTACATTTGAAAATACCCCTAAATATTTATTGATTACGACAGCAATTGGGCTTGTAATCAATATATTAGGATTATTACAAATGTTCGAAAGTAAAATAACTAATCCTACAAAACAAGCAAGAAGATATTTAATAGTTAATATTTTAACTTGCTATTTTACTTATATAACAGTTTATAATTTATATTTTTTTGTAGCAGCTGAACATCATTATTATTTAGATAAGTATTGGTATGTTGGGTTCATTACTTTATTTGTATGCAGTACACTCCATATTCTAAGTCTAATTTTGATGAGCTTTTATCCAAATTGGTTAAAAGTAGATAAGGTTATAGTCATTCTAACACTAAGGTTATTGCATCATTAATATACGTTCAAAAAATCATTGAATATATAATAGTTCCTAATATTGCTGATTCTCATTTTGTATTTATTGTATCTATTATCTTGATTTTTACTTGTAACTTTTTAGTTTCTCAATACTATTTATTATATGGAAGAGTATATACTGCAGTTAATAATTCTAATTAAATCTATTGGCTGATATTTTATCAAATGGAGGAAGAATAAACCCGATGGATATTTTACTTGTTATCATTGTATTTGGCTTATTTTATTTAGTGCATTTTACATCTGTAATGCATTCAGGCGGACTTAAAGTATTGCCAACAATGACCTATATTATAGCTCTTATTTTATATTTAATTCCTGTGATTCTTATAAAAGAAGAAAGTGCAAACCAGTTTGAAAACTTGATGCTTATATTAAATATAGGTGTGTTGTTGTATGGAATTATGGGAGTAAGGGGATTATGGTCTAGACCCTTAAAAATTAAAATTCAAGAGTTAACTAAGTCCTCAGATAAAATGATTACACAACAGAAATATGACAAAATTGAAAGTATGAAAATTAATTTAGAAATAGCTAAATATAAAGGAATAATATCATTAGTGATGTCATTTATCTTTATGATAACGATGTCTATTAAAGCTTCATCACAATATAAAGAAGATTTTGCATTTGACAACATTATCATACTCTTTATTTTTATCGCAATATTTGTTATTTACATAATTATAGATATTATTTTAAGAATAATAAAAGGACGATGGAGACTCATATCTATAAGACCATTACTGATGTCGATTTGGTCATTTATTTTCATAATGATATTACTAATACAAAGATAAGATAGGTGAAGATATGAATATATCGAAAAAATGGTTGTTAGTTATTATCATACCTTTAGCAATTGTACTCATTATAGTTGGGATTTATTATTCATGGAAACTCAAAAAAGAAAATGAAATCAAAGATAGTTTTGCAAAAACATTAAAGATGTATCCAATCAAAAATTTAGAAGACTTATATGACAAAGAAGGATATCGAGATGAAGAGTTTGATAAAGATGATAAAGGTGAGTGGATATTAAGATCTGCTATGGCGACAACAAACGATGAAGATGAATTAGTTTCAGAAGGCATGTTGTTGAAATTTAATAGAAATACAAAAACAGCTAAAGGCTATTATTTTATCAATAAGTTTAGTAATGATAATAGTAAATATGATTTAGGTGAGAAAAGAGCAAAATATCCAGTTGAGTTAAAAAACAAACATATCCATATAACAAAAGATATTAAAGATAAAAAATTAAAAAATAAGATTAAGACTTTCAATTTTTTTGCTCAATATGCAAACTTTAAAGATTTAAAGAAATATAAAAATGGTAATATTGAATATAATCCAGAGGTTCCTAGTTATTCAGCAAAGTACCAACTATCAAATAGCGATTTTAATGTGAAAAAAATTAGAGAAATATATAAAGTACCAACAAAAAAAGCACCTAAATTTACTATGAAAGGTACAGGGGAATTAAGCGGAGTTTCTATAGGAGATCAGTCAATAGAATATACTTTTGAAGAAGGTAAGAAAAATAATATATATTTTACAGATTCTATTGAATATCAACCAACGAAAAATTAAACAAACCACTCGAATAGCGTCCGATACCTTTATTATAAACAATGGTGTTGGGGGCTATTTTGTATATTCCACTGTTTAATATTATGCTAAAAATGGCTTTTTATATTGATGATTGAACGTTTAATTGAAAATGCTTAACGGGTAATGTGTACAGATAGATGTCATGTTCTTAAGGAGAATAATTAATGAAACAAGCACAAGAATTAAAAAAGATGTTAACTCAACTAGATGGACAAAAATATGGTGCTTATAAACGTACAAAAGGGATGTATCAATTTGATGACTTTCGATTAGCCATCGACCATGTCCAAGTAGATCCTTTTGCATCGCCCTCAAAAATGAGACTAATTATAGATAGAAAAGTAGTTGGCATACCCGCTGACTTTTTAGATACAAAAGATAAACGTATTGCAGTTGCTGACTTTTTAACAAGAAATGTAGCTCGAAAATTAAAAAGCATATTATCAAAAGCAAAAGGACAACATAAAATCTTTATCGATCGTTGTGGTCAAGAGATGCTTCAACGCACATCTGTAGTTATTAATGATGATGTCATAGAGGTACGTCTAGAGGTAGGTCTTCCTGCTGCAGGTCGCAAAATTTTAGGGAAAGCTGCAGCATCAACAATAACTCAAGTGTTACCACAAGTAGTTAATCAAGCGCTCAAATATCAACAAATGGATCAACAAGCATTAAAACGTCAAATTGAGTTAAAACTAAATCAAACGTATATTAGAGAGCAACTAAATCAACAAAACTTAATCGCATTTGTAGCTAATGGTTCCATATTACCTAGGAAAAGTGGCGTGTCAGATTGGCCGATGACTGAAGCTATTGCATTTACCAGTCCAAAATCATGTGAAATAACAATGAACGTGCCATACGGTAAGCCTGTTGTAGGTATGGGAATTACAAAAGGTATTACATTAATCGTTGGTGGTGGCTACCATGGTAAGTCTACCTTATTACAAGCACTCGAACGAGGTGTTTATGATCATATCAATGGCGATGGTCGTGAGTATGTAATTACAAATAATAGTGCGATGAAAATACGTGCAGAAGACGGTAGAAGTGTAGAAAAAGTGAATATTCAACCATTTATTGATCACTTACCAGGTAAAAAAGATACAAGTCAATTCTCAACTGATAATGCAAGTGGTAGTACGTCACAGGCGACCAATGTGATGGAAGCATTAGAAGCACGTACTAAAGTATTATTAATTGATGAAGATACATCGGCAACGAATTTTATGATTCGCGATGGCCGTATGCAGAAGTTAATTGCACCTGAGAAAGAACCGATTACCCCATTTTCAAATCGAGTGAAACCTCTGTATGATGATTATGATGTTTCGACTATTTTAATCGTAGGTGGTTCTGGTGATTACTTTGAAGTCGCTGATCAAGTATTAATGATGGATGAATATGTGCTAAAAGATGTGACTAAAGAAGCTAAAGAAATTGCACAAACAGCAGGATATGAACGTGAAGATACTTCTCATAAGACATTTGGTGAAATTCCGTCTCGTATCCCTCTTAAAAATAGTTTTAATAAAAAGGGAAAAGATAGTCGACTTAAAGCTAAAGGACAACATGCAGTCATGTATGGAAAAGAAACGATTGATATTAATGGCTTAGAACAATTAGTAGATGATAGTCAGACTAACACACTCGCGATGATGATCGATTATATCCAACAACACGAGTTAGGTAACGACAAGACAATCAATGATATCGTTGATGATGTATATCAACTTATTGAACATAAGGGACTAGAAACAATATCACATCATCAAGGCCATCCAGGTAATTTAGCACTACCACGTAAACAAGAACTCATAGGGACATTAAACCGCTATCGTGGGTTGAATATGAAGTAATAACAACATGCGCATGTATCAGAGTGTACGTTATGTACCATGATAGCATGCGCATCGTTTATGTAATATCGATTATCTTTTGAATGGTTTATTTTCATTGTATTCTTCTTCTGTCATGAGCGTACTTTTTCTTTGAATTCCATAATCTTCTATATAAAATCGTTTACCAAGTTTTAAATAAGGCACAACCATAGCTCTGAATTTTACTCTTTTATAAAGAAGTGAAAAACCAATTTTAAAATACTTTTGACGTTCGAAAAGCCATAAATGATCTATTGAAATGCCATTAATTTGAACATCTTTGAGTAAAATTCGTACATTTCGTTTATATGGTAAATCACGATCTAATTTATTTTTATATCCAATATATTCAAGCCTACCAGTAACAACTACTGATTTATTCCGAAAAGGTTTCAATTCATCTCTTCTCACATGACCACCCCTTACTATATCACTTATTATAAAAATAATATCACAAAATTATTGATTTTATTTATAAAATGAGTTATGGAGAGGCGGTTATATCAAAAAATAAAAATTTCTCCTCAATGATATTGATGACAAATGACATTAAATAAAAATAACCTTCATCCAATACTGAATGAAGGTTAAAAATATTACTTTCTTATTAATGCTAAAATACCAGCAACTAAAATTAAAATACCTGATAAGATACCAAAGAAGCTGATGAAAACAAAATTTAAAATTCCACCAATAATTAAAAGAACACCCATTAATACTCTTTTCTTATTGATGATACAGCTTAAGATTAATGTAATGATACAAGTGAGTATGACAGCTACGCCTAAACCATAAACTTGACCACTATCAGATGCTTCAAATTCATTGCCAATACTACCAACCATTATTGCAAATAGTCCACCAAGCATACCAAAAATACTTCCCATAATACCCAATACCATTTCGGCTACTCGATTTGTTTGTCTTTCAAATTGATAATTATTCATTAATTCACCTCATTTTATGTATACTATTAATATATCCTATATAAAAAATAAAATAAATAGTTTTGTTACAACTATTTTTATTAAAATCAAAAATTCTTTACGAAACAAATTAATAAACAAAAAGAAGTTGTTCTCACTTTAAAGACGAGAACAACTTCTTTAATGATGGGTGATAATGTAACTACAAAAATAAAAAAGTATTAAATCATTAACTAACTCTAACTATTACGTTATAAAAAATGTGATTTTAAATCATTGCTCTTTTAACACGCCGTCTTTCATATGATAAACTTTATCGCAAAATTGTGTGAGACGTTCGTCGTGTGTAACGATGATACATGTTTTGTTTCGTTGTTTTGTTTGGTTTTCTAATATTTTCATGACGGCCATAGCGTTATCTGTATCGAGTGAAGCGGTTGGCTCATCAGCTAAAATGAGTGATGGGTCTGTAAATATCGCTTTAGCTATAGCAACACGTTGTTTTTGTCCACCTGATATTTCGCTCGGCAATTGATTTTCTATTTCAACTAATCCCAATTGTTCCAACAATGTTTGGTATTCTTCTTTATTAAGTGTGTCTCTTTTATATTTTTTTAATAACTGAAATTGTTGTTTAACTGTTAAAAAAGGTACTAAATTAGTCGATTGTAAAATAAATCCAATTTCTTTAATTCTGATTCGTGCCAAAGCTTTTTGGTTTAATTTAGTAATATTGTCATCGTTAATCCATATCTCACCAGATGTTGGTGTTTGTAACGCGCCAGCCATAGTTAAAAATGTACTCTTACCAGAACCAGATGGCCCAACAATTGCGATTAATTCACCTTGGTTAAATTTCAAATCAGTCGGTTTAACTGCTTCAATAATATGATTACCATCTTTGAAGGACTTTGTAACGCCTTTGAACTCTAACATAGCACACACTCCTTTCTATCCAATTGCTTTTAGTGGGTCGATTTTTCTAATAGATAATACTGAAAATAGACTTCCTAATAATGAAATAATGATAAGTACTAAGCCAAAAATTAATAACGTACCCATATTAAATTGTATAGGAACAGCATCTGGTAAAATAGTACTCGTTAATAGTGTGAGTACGAGTCCAATTGCAGTACCAATGAGTGATAATATAAATGTTTGAGCAAGCACCATCTTTGCCAAATATCCATTCGTAAACCCTTGTGCTTTTAATACGCCAAATAACTGCGTTTTTTGAAGCGTCATAACATATAAAAAGACGCCAATCACAGTTGCTGAAATCACAAATAAGAAAGAAATCATAAAATTAAGTGTCATATTTTGAGCTTTATAACCCGGTAGATTTTCAATAAATTGATCAATTGAAACCCCTTCAAGTTCACTATCTAACTTATGATTTTTCCAATTTTTATCTTTAACTACAACGGCATTTGTTTGATTTTTAGATAAAGCTGGATTAATCTTTTCTATAGTTTTGTTGTTGGAAAAAATAACAGGAGATGCATTATATTTCGCACTTTCTGAGACACCAACAACTTTTAATTTTTCATCTGATTGGGATAATGACAATGTATCACCAATTTTAAAACCTTTATCTTTAAGCGTTTGATCTATGATTACCTCATTTGTTTTATTAACTTTATTACCATCAACTAATTTGGGTATTAAAAATGAATCTGAAGTGACACCAAAGAGTAAAGCATTTTCTTCTTTATTATCATTTGAAACAATAACACCTTGTTGTTTTAAAGGTGTTGCTTCATTAAATTCATTACTTATTTTAGAACGATCAAATACTGATTGTTCAACAGTTTGATTAGCATCTTTGTTCAAAATAATGGCATTTGCATGCCACTTTTCAATGCCTTCTGTATTCATCTTAATTAAACCGTTAGCTAAGCCAGATAGTAAAAATAATAAATAACTTATGAGTACTAGAATTCCGATAATTAAGCTGAATTTGAGTTTATTTCTTTTAATTTCATTCCAAGCTAAGAACATACATACTTAACCTCCTTTTAAACATTAGTTCCATCACCTTTATTTCTTAAAGATACCATTTTTTGGTATGAAGTATAAGTTTAGATGATGAGAAAAAATAAAAATATTGATATTTAGGTATTTAACATATAATTAGTTAGTTGATAGATTTTTAAACTGTTATAATAAAATCTCAATTGGATAACCTGAGGAGGTTAAATTATGAATGATAAAGTATTAGTAACAGGCGGTACTGGATTTTTAGGTATGCGTATCATTTCTGAATTATTAAAAGACGGCTATGAAGTACGTACAACTGTACGTAAATTAGATAAAAAACAACAAGTAATCAAAACATTGCAAAATAACCATATCAATACTGATAAATTAGAATTTGTTGAAGCAGATCTTTCTAAAGATGAACATTGGAATGAAGTAATGCGCGGATGTAAATATGTATTAAGTGTAGCTTCTCCAGTATTTTTCGAAATTCCTGAAGATGAAAGTGAAGTCATTCGACCAGCGATAGAAGGTATTCAACGTATCTTAAGAGCAGCTGAAAAAGAAAATGTTAAAAAAGTAGTTATGACATCTAACTTTGGTGCAGTAGGATTCAGTAATAAAGATAAATCAACTATTACAACTGAAAAAAATTGGACAAATCAAGATGAACCAGGTCTTTCTGCTTATGAAAAATCAAAACTATTAGCTGAAAAAGCAGCTTGGGATTTTGTTAATAATAAAGACAACCAAATTGAATTTGCGACGATTAATCCAGTTGCTGTGTTAGGAAAATCTATGGATTCTCATGTATCTGGTAGCTTTGATATGATTAAAAACATTATGAATGGATCAATGAAACGTGTGCCAAATGTACCTTTAAATGTAGTTGATGTCAGAGACGTTGCTCGTTTACACGTTCTAGCAATGAAATCAGACGATGCTAATGGTAAACGATTTATTGCTTCTGCAGATGGTCAAATTACCTTAGCAGAAATAGCTAAATTAGTGAAAAATAAACGTCCTGAACTTTCAGAAAAGGTATCAACTAAAACGTTACCTAACTTTGCAATTAATATTGGTGCTTATTTCAATAAAGAAGCCAAAGAGGGTAAATTACTATTAAATATGAATAGAAATATAAGTAATGAACAAGCTAAATCTATTCTTGGTTGGCGTCCGATTGGTTCACAAGAAGATGCAGTACTAGAAGCTGTAGATAGCATGGCAAAATATAACTTATTTTAATTAAGACGAAGAAAAAGAGTAACCGAAAGATAAAGTTCTTAGACAAGTGAAAAAAGATAATTTCTATTGAAGTAATATAGAAATTATCCTTTTCATTATTTTTTAGTATTTTAATATAAAATTATGTACAAATACGTAGTATTTATGGCAAGACTCCTGAGGGAACAGTACTAGTTGAAGACCTTAGAAATTCTCACAGATTTATCT
>NZ_RXWW01000071.1 GCF_003970495.1 Staphylococcus pasteuri | reverse complement strand
GTGCTTTAACTTATGCTAACAAAGTGGGTGCTACTAGTGTTTCAATCTCATGTAATACAGACAGTAAAATGAGTAAAGTCGCACAATATGCATTAGAAATACCTGTAGGTCCAGAAGTACTAACAGGATCAACACGTTTAAAATCAGGAACGGCACAAAAACTCGTTCTCAATATGATTTCTACAATGACAATGATAGGTGTTGGCAAAGTTTATGATAATTTAATGGTAGATTTAAAACCAACCAATCAGAAATTAATTCACCGTTCAATACGCATCATTAAAGAAATATGTGATTTAAATGACGAAGAAGCAAAGTTACTCTATGAAAAAGCCGATAAAGATATTAAAACTGCTATTGTCATGAATTTAAGTGACATAACCAAAGATGAAGCACAACAAAAATTACTACAACATAATGGAGTGATTAAGCAAGCCATCAAAGGTTAAAGGAGGCTAATTCCATGAGTAAAGAAGAACGACTTGCTCAAGAAATTATAAAAGCTGTAGGTGGCATCGAAAATATACAGCGAATAATGCATTGTATGACTAGAGTTCGATTAACTATCATTGATTCAAGTATTGTAAATTACGATAATCTACATCAAATTGAAGGTGTTATGGGTATTGTCGAAGATGATCATCTTCAAATTATTGTTGGTCCAGGTATTGTTAATAAGGTCGCTAATAAAATGGCTGAATACAGTCATGTACCATTGGATGAAGACATCAATCATTCTGAAAATCAAAGCTATAAATCACAAGCTGAACAACTTGCTAACGAAAATAAAAAGCATTATCAAAATTCAAGAAAGCAAAGTAAATGGCAACGTATTTTAAAGTCCATTTCTAACATCTTTATCCCCTTAATTCCGGCATTTATAGGGGCAGGTTTAATCGGTGGTATAGCTGCAGTATTAAACAATATGTTAACTGCGCACATGATATCTGGAGATTTCATGAAACAACTTGTTACCGTATTAAATGTTATTAAAGACGGTATGTTAGCTTACTTAGCCATTTTCACTGGGATTAATAGCGCTAAAGCATTCGGTGCTACACCAGGTTTAGGTGGAGTTATAGGAGGTACAACATTATTAACAGGTCTAACCGATGAAAATCCTATAAAAAATATTTTCACAGGAGAACCTCTTGTTGCTGGTCAAGGTGGAATTATAGGTGTTATATTTGCCGTTTGGATCTTAAGTATCATTGAGAAGAAACTACATAAATCAGTACCAGAATCAATAGATATTATTATCACACCCACCCTATCACTACTTACCATTGGTTTATTGACGATATTTATAATCATGCCAATTGCTGGTTTTATATCAGATGGTTTAGTGCATGTTGTGAATTGGGTGATTGACGTTGGTGGTATCTTTAGCGGATTTATTATTGGTGCCTTTTTCCTTCCATTAGTCATGTTAGGACTTCATCACGTTTTTACACCAATCCATATCGAGCTTATTAATAGTACTGGCGCAACCTATTTACTACCTATAGCTGCAATGTCTGGTGCTGGTCAAGTTGGTGCTGCCCTTGCTTTATGGGTACGCTGTCGTCATAATCAACCACTTAGAAATACTTTAAAAGGCGCATTACCCGTAGGTTTCTTAGGTATAGGGGAACCATTGATTTATGGTGTAACGTTGCCACTCGGTAGACCTTTTTTCACTGCATGTCTTGGTGGCGGTATTGGCGGTGCTGTTATTGGAGGAATTGGTCATATAGGCGCTAAAGCTGTTGGACCTAGTGGCTTATCTTTATTACCTTTAATCTCAGACAATATGTATCTAGGTTATATTGTTGGTTTAATTTCAGCATATATAGGTGGCTTTATCATGACATTTTTATTTGGAACTACAAAAAAAATGAGAAACTCTAACAAACTGGGTGATTAAAATGACGAACATTTTATATGAAATAGATAACCAGTATCCCTATTTAACAAAAAACGAGAAAAAAATAGCAAATTATATTCAAAATGCACCACACGAAGTAATAAAGATGAATTCTCAAGATCTTGCACAAGAACTTGATACGAGTCCATCATCTATTATCCGATTTAGTAAAAAATTGGTAGATGGTGGTTTTCAAGAATTAAAAATCGAACTATCAAAGTACATGCCTAAAGAAACAACTGTTTATAATGTTGAATTAGTTGATAATGAAAGCACCTCATCACTTAAAAAGAAGATGCTTGCTCGTGCAAATGGTGCATTAACTAAAGCAAATAATAATCTGAACGATAAAACCGTAGATCTCATTTGCGATCAATTCAAACATTCTAATAGAATATTCATTTATGGATATGGTGCATCTTTTGTCGTAGCGACCGACTTATATCAAAAGCTTTCACGGATTGGTATGAATGCACAACTTGCACAAGAAACACATATTTTCACTACGATGCTTGCTTCTTGTGATAGTCGAGATTGCGTTGTTTTTATCACAAACAATGGAGCACAAAGTGAAATGCAATCTATTGCTAAAGTAGTTGAAGATTATCATATTCCAATTGTGACAATAACTAGTTCGCCCAACAATACCATTTCTCAAATGTCAGATATCGTACTAGATTATGGTGAAACTGATGAAAATGAAATGCGCATGGGCGCTACAACATCTTTATTAGCACAAATGTTTACGATTGATGTTCTTTATTATCGATATATTGCTTTAAACTATCAATCTTCTTTAGACTTTATTACACAATCTAAAATGGCATTAGATAATTATAGAAAGCATCTTTCTAATATTGACTTTAAGCACTAATTAAATAGGATTAAGTTTAGACTAAAATATTGTCTAAGCTCAATCCTATTGTTAATTATATACATTTCAAATATAGAAAAGCAGCACTAACGCAAGTTTAATGACGTTAATGCTGCTTTTTAAATTGATTTTATTTTAATGAATTATCTTTTTTTAAATTTTTCTCTGCTTTATTATATCTAATAAAGTAATAAATAGTTACAGCAGTTAAGAATACGATACCAATTACTACTGATACTACAGTTTCTTTATTAAATAACATACCGATTAAAACAATAATTAGAAACGCTATTGTTAAGTAACTTGCAACTATACCACCTGGCATTTTAAATGGATGGTTTTTAGTTTCACCAGGATGTAATTTTCTAAAACGAATATGACTGATTAAAATCATAAACCAAGGAATCATACCAGGTAAAATTGAAGCACTATACACATATACAAATATACTATCTGCACCTTTAATAAACAGTGGTAAAATAACGTTTAATAAAGCTCCAATTAAGATTCCTATAGAAATTGCTAATACCGTATAAATTGGTACACCATTTTTCATAACTTTAGTAAAAATCTTAGGTAGTTGACCTTTACGTGCTAATGTATAAATCATACGACTCGCACTAAAGATTCCTGAGTTACAACCAGACATTGCTGCTGTTAATACTACAAAGTTAATTAAACCAGCTGCGAATGTGATACCGACTTTAGCAAATGTTGCTACAAACGGACTTCCGATGCTTCCTAACTCATCCCATGGATAAACTGTAACGATAACAAAGATGGCACCAAGATAAAAAATAAGTATACGCCAGATAACACCGTTAACTGCTTTTACAATATTTTTATGTGGATCTTTAGTTTCACCTGCTGAAATACCAATTAATTCAACACCTTGATATGAACCTATAACGATTGATAGTGCAAAAAAGAAACCGACTATACCATTTGGCATAAATCCACCATGTGACCATAAGTTAGAAAAACCAACTGGATGTCCACCATTACCTAAGCCAAATAATATTAAACCAAAACCTGCTATAATCATTAAAACAATTGTTATAACTTTAATTAAAGCGAACCAAAATTCAAATTCTCCAAAGGCTTTTACTGATACTAAGTTAGCAGCTGCTAATAATAAAATAGCTATAACCCCTGGTATCCATTGAGGTAAATTCGGGAACCAATAATTCATATATTCTCCGACAGCTATAACCTCACTCATACCTACGACTACCCACTGGAATATATTACTCCACGCTGTCATATATCCAGCTGCTGGGTGTATGTAATCACTAGCAAATGTAGCAAAAGAACCAGTTGTTGGATTAATATAAATCATTTCTCCCATAGCACGCATGATTAAAAATAAAAATATACCCGCAATTAAATACGCAAATATTACTGACGGTCCTGTCCATTTGATTGTACTTGTTGCTCCCATAAACAAGCCAACACCAATCGTACCGCCTAGTGCAATCATCTGCATTTGACGTGCACTTAATCCCCTTTGTAATTCGTTATTCTCCATGTTAATAACACACCTCTTTTTTACTAGGATAAAATAATAATAAACTTATTGACGCAATTATACTATAAAATGACAAAATTGAAACAATATTTTAACAATTTATTGAAATCGCTTACAAAACTATTATGACAGTCTTTTGCAAACCCGCAATTTTACTGGATTTGCAATAATTAATTAATTTCAACTTTTTTAAAAATTCCTTTAAAGAGATTTACTTTATGGTTCATTTTAGGTTTATGATATACTTTTCATATATTTATTAAGGAGTACATTATGAGTAAAAC
>NZ_RXWW01000006.1 GCF_003970495.1 Staphylococcus pasteuri | reverse complement strand
ACAAGCTGTGCCGAATTTCAATATCAGGCTACAGTAAAGCTCCACGGGGTCTTTCCGTCCTGTCGCGGGTACCTGCATCTTCACAGGTACTATGATTTCACCGAGTCTCTCGTTGAGACAGTGCCCAAATCGTTACGCCGTTCGTGCGGGTCGGAACTTACCCGACAAGGAATTTCGCTACCTTAGGACCGTTATAGTTACGGCCGCCGTTTACTGGGGCTTCGATTCGTAGCTTCGCAGAAGCTAACTACTCCTCTTAACCTTCCAGCACCGGGCAGGCGTCAGCCCCTATACATCACCTTACGGTTTAGCAGAGACCTGTGTTTTTGATAAACAGTCGCTTGGGCCTATTCACTGCGGCTCTTCTGGGCGTTAACCCTAAAGAGCACCCCTTCTCCCGAAGTTACGGGGTCATTTTGCCGAGTTCCTTAACCGAGAGTTCGCTCGCTCACCTTAGAATTCTCATCTTGACTACCTGTGTCGGTTTGCGGTACGGGCACCTGTTATCTATCTAGAGGCTTTTCTTGGCAGTGTGAAATCAACGACTCGAGGAAACAATTTCCTCTCCCCATCACAGCTTGACCTTATGAGTGCCGGATTTGCCTAACACTCAGTCTTACTGCTTGGACGTGCAATCCAATAGCACGCTTCGCCTATCCTACTGCGTCCCCCCATCGATTAAAACGATACTAGGTGGTACAGGAATATCAACCTGTTATCCATCGCCTACGCCTGTCGGCCTCAGCTTAGGACCCGACTAACCCAGAGCGGACGAGCCTTCCTCTGGAAACCTTAGTCAATCGGTGGACGGGATTCTCACCCGTCTTTCGCTACTCACACCGGCATTCTCACTTCTAAGCGCTCCACATGTCCTTGCGATCATGCTTCAACGCCCTTAGAACGCTCTCCTACCATTGTCCTACGGACAATCCACAGCTTCGGTAATATGTTTAGCCCCGGTACATTTTCGGCGCAGTGTCACTCGACTAGTGAGCTATTACGCACTCTTTAAATGATGGCTGCTTCTAAGCCAACATCCTAGTTGTCTGGGCAACGCCACATCCTTTTCCACTTAACATATATTTTGGGACCTTAGCTGGTGGTCTGGGCTGTTTCCCTTTCGAACACGGACCTTATCACCCATGTTCTGACTCCCAAGTTAAATTGATTGGCATTCGGAGTTTGTCTGAATTCGGTAACCCGAGAAGGGCCCCTCGTCCAAACAGTGCTCTACCTCCAATAATCATCACTTGAGGCTAGCCCTAAAGCTATTTCGGAGAGAACCAGCTATCTCCAGGTTCGATTGGAATTTCTCCGCTACCCTCAGTTCATCCGCTCACTTTTCAACGTAAGTCGGTTCGGTCCTCCATTCAGTGTTACCTGAACTTCAACCTGACCAAGGGTAGATCACCTGGTTTCGGGTCTACGACCAAATACTCAACGCCCTATTCAGACTCGCTTTCGCTACGGCTCCACATTCACTGCTTAACCTTGCATCAAATCGTAACTCGCCGGTTCATTCTACAAAAGGCACGCCATCACCCATTAACGGGCTCTGACTACTTGTAAGCACACGGTTTCAAGTTCTCTTTCACTCCCCTTCCGGGGTACTTTTCACCTTTCCCTCACGGTACTGGTTCACTATCGGTCACTAGAGAGTATTTAGCCTTAGGAGATGGTCCTCCCAGATTCCGACGGAATTTCACGTGCTCCGTCGTACTCAGGATCCACTCAAGAGAGTATATATTTTCGACTACAGGATTATTACCTTCTTTGATTCAACTTTCCAGATGATTCGTCTAATATATACTTTTGTAACTCCGTATAGAGTGTCCTACAACCCCAACAAGCAAGCTTGTTGGTTTGGGCTCTTCCCGTTTCGCTCGCCGCTACTCAGGGAATCGATTTTTCTTTCTCTTCCTCCGGGTACTAAGATGTTTCAGTTCTCCGGGTCTGCCTTCTGATATGCTATGTATTCACATATCGATAACATGACATAACTCATGTTGGGTTTCCCCATTCGGAAATCTCTGGATCAACGCTTACTTACAGCTCCCCAAAGCATATCGTCGTTAGTAACGTCCTTCTTCGGCTTCTAGTGCCAAGGCATCCACCGTGCGCCCTTAATAACTTAATCTATGTTTCCATCCTACAGGAAACGCGTTATTAATCTTGTGAGTGTTCTTTCGAACACTAGCGATTATTTCTTATGAATTCAAGCT
>NZ_RXWW01000070.1 GCF_003970495.1 Staphylococcus pasteuri | reverse complement strand
TGGTGGAGACTAGCGGGATCGAACCGCTGACCTCCTGCGTGCAAAGCAGGCGCTCTCCCATCTGAGCTAAGCCCCCATTATTTAAGAAGTCGGGAAGACAGGATTCGAACCTGCGACCCCTTGGTCCCAAACCAAGTGCTCTACCAAGCTGAGCTACTTCCCGTATGTAGTTATTAACTTTAAAAATGGCGCGCCCGATAGGAGTCGAACCCATAACCTCTTGATCCGTAGTCAAACGCTCTATCCAGTTGAGCTACGGGCGCTATTTAAAGATGGTGCCGAGGACCGGAATCGAACCGGTACGGTGATTTCTCACCGCAGGATTTTAAGTCCTGTGCGTCTGCCAGTTCCGCCACCCCGGCAAAATAATGGAGCAGAAGACGGGATTCGAACCCGCGACCCCGACCTTGGCAAGGTCGTATTCTACCGCTGAACTACTTCTGCATTATTTTGCTTTAAAAATATAATTAAAATCGTAATGAGCCATAGAGGATTCGAACCTCTGACCCTCTGATTAAAAGTCAGATGCTCTACCAACTGAGCTAATGGCTCAAAAGATGGTGCCGGCCAGAGGACTTGAACCCCCAACCTACTGATTACAAGTCAGTTGCTCTACCAGTTGAGCTAGGCCGG
>NZ_RXWW01000069.1 GCF_003970495.1 Staphylococcus pasteuri | reverse complement strand
ATTTACTACATATATAATAGAATAATGTTAATTTTTGTAGAGAGTATTACTATAAAAAAGTCGATAACAATGATTACATTTAAATATGAAGAATAAATTTATCATAACCATTAAAACGTGTATAATAGACTTATTGTAAAAAAAGGAGCGATTCATTTTGAATGCGAGTGTATTGTTCGAAAAAATTCGAGTAAAACAAGTAATTGGAACATTAGAAAGAAAAGTAGAAGATATTACTACTGATTCAAGAACAGCTAAAGAAGGCAGTATTTTTGTCGCATCAAAAGGTTATACAGTAGATAGTCATAAATTTTGTCAAAATGTAGTTGATCAAGGATGTAAAATAATTGTAGTTAATAGAGAACAAGAATTAAATGGTGAAGTAACACAAGTCATTGTGCCAGATACATTGAGAGTAGCGAGTCTATTAGCACATACGTTATTTAACTTTCCAAGCCATCAACTAGTTACATATGGGGTAACAGGTACAAATGGTAAGACATCTATTGCTACAATGATTCATCTAATATATAGAAAACTAAATAAAAATAGTGCTTATTTAGGTACAAATGGTTTCCAGATTAATGAAAAGAAAACGAAAGGCGCAAATACAACTCCTGAGACAGTATCTTTAACTAAAAAAATTAAAGAAGCTGCTGATGAAGGTGCTGAAGCTATGACATTAGAAGTATCAAGTCATGGTTTATCACTTGGTCGTTTAAGAGGTGTTGAATTTGATGTTGCTATATTCTCCAATTTAACGCAAGACCATTTAGATTTTCATGGAACAATGGAAGCATATGGACATGCTAAATCATTGTTATTTAGTCAGTTAGGTGAAGACTTAGAAAAAGAAAAATACGCCGTTATAAATAACGATGACTCTTTTTCAGAATATCTTGCTTCTGTGACACCTTATGAAATATTTACATATGGTATTGATAATGAAGCACAGTTCATGGCGACAAATATTAATGAATCATTGCAAGGCGTGAAATTTGAATTTGAAACGCCATTCGGAAGTTATCATGTTGAAAGTCCATATGTCGGCAAATTCAATATATCGAATATTATGGCAGCAATAATTGCGGTTTGGAGTAAAGGAATTTCATTTGAAGAAATTATTAAGGCAGTTAAATCACTTGAACCAGTTGAGGGACGTTTAGAAGTACTGGATCCTAGTTTGCCAATTGATTTAATCATCGATTATGCACATACAGCAGATGGAATGAATAAGTTAATTGATGCAGTTAAACCATTTGTTAAACAAAAATTAATATTTTTAGTGGGTATGGCCGGAGAGCGAGATATGACAAAAACTCCTGAAATGGGTAGTGTCGCTTGTCGTGCAGATTATGTTATTTTTACGCCTGACAATCCCGCTAATGATGATCCGAAAATGCTTACAGCTGAATTAGCTAAAGGCGCTACACATTCAAATTATGTAGAATTTGAGGATAGAGCAGAAGGAATTAAACATGCAATTGACATCGCTGAACCAGGTGATACTGTTGTTCTCGCATCTAAAGGTAGAGAACCTTACCAAATTATGCCGGGACATATCAAAGTTCCTCATCGAGATGATTTAATAGGTCTAGAAGCAGCATATAAAAAATTTGGTGGTGGACCAGTTGAAGATTAGGGAATATACAGATGATTCGAACAAATTTTATGTATATTTTCAAAAATTAAATCAAACACTATTGATAGCAATACCTGATCAATTTTGGTCAGTTGAAATTTCAAATGACTTAAGTATAGAAGAAATTAATGAAACATTATTAATGCAATTTTTTACATTTAATGATGAAAATGAAGCAGAAAATCTTGCTAATAAAGTAACAAGTTGGATTGAAACAATACTAAAGGAGAATGATTAATGAATTTAAAGGAAGAAGTAGAGTCAAGAAAGACCTTTGCTATTATTTCCCATCCCGATGCTGGTAAAACAACATTAACTGAAAAACTATTATATTTCAGTGGAGCCATTCGTGAAGCGGGTACAGTTAAAGGTAAAAAATCTGGGAAATTCGCTACAAGTGACTGGATGAAAGTTGAACAAGAGCGTGGTATCTCAGTAACAAGTTCAGTCATGCAGTTTGATTATGATGATTATAAAATTAATATATTAGATACACCTGGACACGAAGACTTTTCAGAGGATACGTATCGTACATTAATGGCTGTCGATAGTGCTGTAATGGTTATCGACTGTGCAAAAGGTATCGAACCACAAACACTTAAATTGTTTAAAGTTTGTAAAATGAGAGGTATACCTATTTTTACTTTCATTAATAAATTAGACCGTGTGGGTAAAGAACCATTTGACTTATTAGAAGAAATTGAAGAAACGTTAAATATTGATACTTATCCAATGAATTGGCCTGTAGGAATGGGACAAAACTTTTTCGGTATTATCGATAGAAAAAGTAAATCAATTGAACCTTTTAGAGATGAAGAAAATATTTTACATCTAAATGATGATTATGAATTAGAAGAAGATCATGCCATTAAAAATGATAGTGCATTTGAACAAGCTATCGAGGAGTTAATGTTAGTAGAAGGAGCAGGGGAAGATTTTGATAATGATGCATTATTAAATGGTGAATTGACTCCAGTATTTTTCGGTTCTGCTTTAGCTAACTTTGGTGTTCAAAACTTCTTAAATGCATACGTTGATCATGCACCAATGCCTAATGCAAGACAGACTAAAGAAGAAATCGAAGTGAGTCCATTTGATACTGACTTTTCTGGATTTATCTTTAAAATACAAGCTAATATGGATCCTAAACACCGAGATAGAATTGCATTTATGAGAGTTGTTAGTGGTGCATTTGAACGTGGTATGGATGTTACATTACAACGTACTAGTAAGAAACAAAAAATTACACGTTCAACTTCATTTATGGCAGACGATAAAGAAACTGTTAACCATGCTGTAGCTGGAGATATTATTGGGTTATACGACACAGGTAATTACCAAATTGGAGATACGTTAGTAGGCGGTAAGCAAAAATTCAGTTTCCAAGATTTACCACAGTTTACTCCAGAAATATTTATGAAAGTTTCTGCTAAAAATGTAATGAAACAAAAGCATTTTCATAAAGGTATAGAACAACTTGTTCAAGAAGGTGCCATTCAATACTATAAAACGTTACACACTAATCAAATTATTTTAGGTGCTGTTGGTCAGTTACAATTCGAGGTATTCGAACATCGTATGAAAAATGAATACAATGTAGATGTTGTCATGGAACAAGTAGGACGTAAAATTGCTAGATGGATAGAAAATGAAGATGATATTAAAGATAATATGAATACATCTCGTTCTATACTTGTAAATGATCGTTATGATAATAAAGTATTCTTATTTGAAAATGAATTTGCAACACGTTGGTTTGAAGAAAAATTCCCAGAAATTAAATTATATAGTTTACTTTAAGATGTTTGATATTGAGTGGTTTGGGTATTAAACAGTATGTTATTACAATTTTATAAAAAAATAAATTGTCATTATGCACATATGTCTGTATAATAACCATATTCACAAATAAATACCTATGACATTTATGTCAGAGGGGAGTAACTTGATGGTCACTTTAACAATTAAGTGATTTTACATTTTATCGTCATTACGAAGTCTTATCTTCCGGTAAAGTGGGCAATAATATTTGCTAAGTGAGACCTTTGCTATTTTTTAGCATAGGTCTCTTTATTTGTAATTTAAATCAAAGGAGTTGTCCACAATGGAATTTGAACCGAGTATGTTATTATCCTATGGATGGGTTCTAATTGTACTAGTATTTTTAGAGGGTTTACTAGCTGCTGATAATGCCATCGTAATGGCGGTTATGGTAAAACATTTGCCACCTAAACAAAGAAAAAAAGCATTATTTTATGGTTTATTAGGTGCATTTGTATTTAGATTTATAGCATTATTCTTAATAAGTATTATAGCTAATTTTTGGTTTATTCAAGCAATTGGTGCGATCTACTTAATTTACATGTCTATTAAAAACTTATGGGATTTCTTCCATAAGACTGAAGAAGACCATCAAAAACATGAAAATGATGACCATCATTTTGATGAAGAAGGCCAAGAGAAAGCTGTTGGACCGAAAGAATTTTGGGCTACAGTATTTAAAGTTGAATTTGCAGATATCGCATTTGCAATTGACTCAATGTTAGCTGCATTAGCAATAGCAGTTACCTTACCTGAAATTGATATTGATTTCGGAGGTATGGATTTAGGTCAATTTGCAGTAATGTTCCTTGGCGGAATGATTGGTGTTATTTTAATGCGTTTTGCTGCTACATGGTTCGTTGAACTATTAAACAAATATCCTGGTTTAGAAGGCGCAGCATTTGCGATTGTAGGCTGGGTAGGTATTAAATTAGTAGTACTCGTGTTAGCACATGAAGATGTTGGTATATTACCTGAAGAATTCCCACATACTGTTTTATGGCAATCAATCTTCTGGGCAGTACTTATTTTACTTGTTGTTATCGGTTGGTTAACATCAGTAGTGAATAATAAAAAGAAAAAGAAATAGTATTAATTGACTTCGTTCAAATTAGAACGAAGTCTTTTTTGTTACTATACAACATTGCAGTTTTAATTATAAAATATTAAAATTTACGTATACATAGGACTTTTTCTTAGGAATATACAATCTTTTCTAGAAAATATTACCTCATTATTATTTGAGTATGTCATAATAAAGATAATTGAGTGAAATGATAGGAGTGAACTATCTAGTGGATAAAAATAAAAAACAAGTCATCCCTCGTAAAAACTATCGACGAGAACGTCGTGAATTCTTCCATAATGAAGAACGAGAAGCTAGAGTAGAACAACAAAAGGAAGAAGAAAGAATTCAAGCAAAAAAAGACGAATATCAATCTAAAGTTAATGAAGAAAGAGTCAAAGACAATTTAAGAAAAGCAAGAATAGAAAAATTGACTAAAGATGAAATTCAACAACAACAAAATATCGCTTCACAATCTAGTAATAAAATGGACAACGACCAAGACTCATCATCACATAATGAATCAAATTTAACGTTACCTGAAGAACATCAATTAAAGCGATCCAAAAATCAATCAAAAGATAACACGAACGATTTAAAACAAACTGACGAAAATGGTATTAATACTGATAAAAGTATAAATACTAGCTCAGAGTTTAATAATTTGGATGAAAATAAGTCAAAAAATAAAATAGATACTGATAAAGATTCTAGTGAAAATAACATAGAATCTAATAGTAAGCATAAATCAAAGAATGAAAAAGAAAATGCTACAAATGACAACGAAACACGTTCAGCTAAAAATAGTGGTTTAACAGAAAGTAAAGAGAGAAGTCATCATCAAAATGAAAAAGAACGCGATAAAGATCACAACAATAAAGCTAAACATATGAGCGCATCTTCATCAGAAAATAAATCTAATAATAAGAATAAAGATTATATTGATATAATTAAATCATTCTTTATTGAACATTGGCCTAAAATTGCTATTATTATTGGTATTATTTTATTAATAATTATCCTTAACGCTATTTTTACTAACGTTAATAAAAACGATCACACCAATGATAGTGCTTTATCACCAACGAATAAACATTATACAGATACAATGAAAAGTGCCAATAGTTCAGTTAAATCTGTTGTTACTGTGGAAAATGAAGAAGTAAAAGATACTTCGGTTCCTAATAACACATCTAAAGCAGATAATGAAATTGGTTCAGGTGTCGTCTACAAAAAAGTGGGCGACTCTCTTTTTATTATGACTAACGCTCACGTAGTGGGTGATAAGGATAAACAAAAAATTACATTTGGAAATAATAAATCAGTTGAAGGTAAGGTTGTTGGAACTGATAAATGGTCTGATATTGCAGTTGTAAAAGCCAAAAGTGTAGATAAGTCCGTTAAAGCAATTAAAACTGGAGATTCCAATCATTTAGTTTTGGGAGAGCCTATATTAGTAGTAGGTAATCCTTTAGGTGTAGATTTTAAAGAGAGTGTATCAGATGGTATCATTTCTGGTTTGAATAGACATGTACCAGTAGATATAGATAAAGACGATAGCTATGATGTATTAATGAAAGCATTTCAAATTAATGCGCCCGTAAATCCAGGGAATTCAGGTGGTGCAGTAGTTGATAGAGATGGTAAACTTATAGGTATTGTATCGCTTAAAATAGATATGGATAACGTTGAAGGAATGGGATTTGCTATTCCTATTAATGAAGCTCAAAAAGTGGCTAGACAGTTAGAAAAAGATGGTAAAATTGAATATCCTAATACTGGTATTAAAATTAAAAATATTGCTGATATAGACAATAGTGAACGTCAATCCATCAATTTACCTGATCAAATTAAAAATGGCGTTTTAATAGGTGAAGTTAAACCTAATTCACTTGGAGATAAATCAGGGTTGAAAAAAGATGATGTAATAGTAGAATTAGATGGTAAAAGATTAGAAGACAATTTACGTTATAGACAAATTATTTTTAGTCATAGGGAAGATAAAGATACATTAAAAGCTAAAATATATCGAAACGGTAAAGAGAAAAGTATAGATATTAAATTAAAATGATGTTGAGGTGAAATGAATGTCGATTTTTGGTCAACTATTAAAAAGGTCCAGTCCTCAACAAGGGATAGTACTTTATTATTTAGCAGCTATTATCGTCGCATTTTTATTATTGAATTTACCATATGTGCATAAGTCTGGCGTTGACGTAAATCCAATAGATACACTTTTTGTGGCTGTATCAGGCATAAGTGTGACTGGATTAACACCAATCAGTATTGTTGATACTTATTCAACTTTTGGTCAAATTATTATATTAGTAATTTTAAATATCGGTGGCATTGGTGTTATGGCTATTGGAACCTTGTTGTGGGTTGTTTTAGGTAAGCACATAGGTATTCGTGAACGTCAACTCATTATGCTTGATAATAATAAAGATACAATGAGTGGAACAGTTAAGCTGATACTTGAAATAGTTAGAACAATAATCGTTATTGAATTTATCGGCGCAATATTGCTTGCATTTTATTTTTACAGGGACAATCCAGATTTAAAATATGCTATCATGCAAGGAATATTTGTTTCTATTTCTGCAACAACAAACGGTGGTCTTGATATTACTGGTGATTCGTTAGTGCCTTATGCAAAAGATTATTTTGTACAAACGATAGTAATGTTTTTAATAGTTTTAGGTTCGATAGGATTCCCAGTATTACTTGAAGTTAAAGCATATATAAAAAATAGAGTAACTAACTTTAGATTCTCATTATTTACGAAAATTACTACTTCAACATATTTATTTTTATTTGTATTTGGTGTGATAATAATATTTCTTTTAGAACATAATCATGCATTTAAAGGCATGAGTTGGCACCAGTCATTGTTTTACTCTCTGTTTCAATCTGCTACAACGAGAAGTGCAGGATTGCAAACTATAGACGTTTCACAATTTAGCGACCCCACAAATATTATTATGAGTTTATTAATGTTTATCGGGTCATCTCCTAGTTCGGTAGGTGGTGGTATACGTACTACTACATTTGCTATTTTAATACTATTTGTTATTAATTTTAGTAATTCGGCAGATAAAACATCCATCAAAGTGTTTAACCGTGAAATTCATATAATGGATATTCAACGTTCATTTATGGTGTTTACAATGGCTTCAATTTTAACATTCACGAGTATGATAATTATATCCGCAGCAGAACAAGGTAAACTAACTTTCTTACAAGTGTTCTTTGAAGTGATGTCAGCATTTGGTACGTGTGGACTCACATTAGGTGTTACAGATGATATTAGTAATTTAACTAAAATTATTTTGATGATATTAATGTTTATCGGACGTGTAGGGTTAATCTCCTTTATCATAATGATAGGGGGACGAAAAGAACCTAAAAAATATCATTATCCTAAAGAACGTATTCAAATTGGTTAAATTCTATATTAAAGGCATTTCAAGTATTAAAAGCTATTTTTACTTGGAGTGTCTTTTTTTAATTAAAAATTATAGGTATAGTAAAAGTGTTATCGTAAAGATATGATTACATGTTAAACTATGCATAATGAGAGGTGTTTTAAGATGGAGAGAAACGAAAATATAAACGTAGATGTAATCGTAACTTCGGATATGCATAGTCATTTTTTAAATGGGGATTATGGATCAAATATCTATCGTGCTGGAACATTTGTTAATAAAGTAAGAGAGAATAATCAAAGAGTTATTTTATTGGATAGCGGTGGTAGTTTAGCCGGCTCACTAGCGGCATTTTATTATGCAATTGTTGCGCCATATAAACGTCATCCAATGATAAAATTAATGAATGCAATGCAATATAATGCAAGTGGTATTAGCCCAAATGAATTTAAATTTGGATTATCGTTTTTAACACGTTCAGTTGCTTTAGCAAGATTTCCGTGGTTATCAGCTAATATAGAATATATCAAAACTAAAGAACCATACTTTTCAACACCATACTCAATTCAAAATTTTGATAATTTGAAAATAGCTATCGTTGGACTAACTGCAGATGGACTTATGAAAAATGAATATGCAGAAATGGAACAAGACGTTAGTATTGAAAAAACAATACTGTCAGCTAAAAGATGGATTAGATATATTCATGAAATAGAAGAACCTGACTTTTTAATTGTAATATATCACGGTGGATTAGATAAATTTAGTAATTCAGAAAAGAAAAATGAAGATAACGTTAACCAAGCTGAAATATTGATGAAAGAAATTGGTGTGATTGATTTAATTATAACTGCACACCAACATCAAACACTTGTAGGACAAGACCATGATACAGTCTACGTTCAAGCCGGACAAGATGCCGAAGAACTTGTTCATGTGAAAATTAAATTTAAAAAAAGAACGAATACATATGAAGTGGAAGAAATATCGCCAGAGGTCATTGATTTAAATGATTATGACGAAGATGAAGATCTACTTAAAGTAACGTATTATGATAGAAAAGCAGTTGAACATTGGGCAAATGAAGTTATAAATGATGAACATGTTAATTTACCTGTTAAAGATTTAGCTGAGTTAGTAGGTCAACCACATCCATTTGCTCAATTATTACATGATAGTATTAGATTAGCTTATGATTACCCAATTAGTTGCGTTCACGTACCTAAGAATGGCGAAGAAGGGCTGCATGGTATTATATCTAATCGTCAAATTTATGAGGCTTATCCATATCCAGATAAACCTGTAGATTTAACAATAAAAGGTCAATGTATTAAAGATATATTAGAATTTTCTTATTCATATATTGAGTTTGAAGCGGATACACTAAAATCTACGCTTATTGACGAAACACTATGCACATTGTGGCAGGGATTTGATTATAAAGTAGATATGACTAAAGAACCTTTTAATCGTGTCACGTTGGATAATATTAATCCAAATAATTTATATAGAATAGTAATGACTGATTATTGTTTCAGAAACTATCAATCGTATTTAAAAGATGCAACGATTCATCATACTAGTGAAGAAACTATGAGCATGTTAATTGCTAAAAATTTAGCTGATTCAAAATATAAGATTAATTTAGAACAAAACTTTGAGGTGTTTAAATAACATTTTTAATATTTACCCTCTCACTTATAATAACGTTGTAAAAATGAAAATTACTTTATTTATTATAAAAGAGCTCCAAATCGAGTTACTATAACCGATTTGAAGCTCTTTTATAATATGTTATGTTTTAATATTTCTGAAAAATAAAATCAGAATCTATCCATGAAAAATTAATAATAAAATGATAGCAACAATTTGTGCAATTGATGTTGTAGCAATACGTCTAGAATATTCGTAACTGATTGATAATAATAATTGAGTTATAAAAATAAATATCACTATCGACCAATTATCTAAATATATAAATAGAGAGCTTGAACAAATTGCAGTGATTAAAATAGATAACCAGTTAGGCAAATTGTATTTATCTAACTCACTTTGTAAAACAGTACGCATATATAATTCATGACATGGTATAACAAATAATAATGTAATTAGCATTTGCCATTTCCAATGAACGCCTGTTTTAGTTAATTCTCGAATCAATGAAGCATAGGTTAAATCAGATGTTATCAGTGATAAAACCAATTGAATAATAATTAAAATAATACTGGCTATAATACCAATGCCTATAGAGGTTAATAAACGCTTTGATTTGATATCTCTTTGATAAAACACATAACTAATACCAGCAATAAGCATAATTCCTGTATATAAATACCAGTATTCTTGATGCTCGCCCCACATGATAAGTAAAATAGCATGAAAAACTATGAAACTAATTATAAACCATAGCAAAGCTTTCGAAACTTTTTTCATTTCAATTAACCTTCTTGTTCAACAATTTTATAACGTTTATGGTTAATAACCGTTTTTTCAGGTAAATCAAGTGAATTGAAGTTTTCCATAATAGTTAAGTCAACGATAACTGAGTTGTCATTTATTTTTTCTACACGGCCTCTTAAACCATCATAAAATTCTACGATATTACCTACTTCTGCAACAGTCATTTCGAGTCCTCCCTTAATTCATAGCTAGACTATATTGTACTAAAAATTACGCTACAAATAAACTAATAACACTAAAAACCCTACAATTTAATTCATAAATTATGAAAAATTTGTCATTATTGAGTAAATAATTGGAATTTTAAATGTAAATAAGGCATAAATAAAGTAAGGGCATATATAGAATCTATTAAGGAGAGTTTTATATGAAATTTATAAGTAACAATAATATAACTGATCCAACATTGAATTTAGCTATGGAAGAATATGTCTTAAAAAACCTTCCAGCTGAAGAAAGCTATTTTTTATTTTATGTTAATCGCCCATCAATAATCGTAGGTAAAAATCAAAATACCATTGAAGAAGTTAATAAAACATACGTTGATGAAAAAGGAATTGACGTAGTACGTAGAATTTCTGGTGGTGGTGCAGTTTACCATGATACTGGTAATTTGAATTTTAGTTTTATCACTGATGATGACGGTAATAGTTTCCATAACTTCAAAAAGTTCACAGAGCCTATTGTGCAAGCGTTACAATCACTTGGGGTCAATGCGGAAATGACAGGTCGTAATGATATTCAAGTAGGAGCTGCAAAAATTTCAGGTAATGCAATGGTTAAAGTGAAAGATAGAATGTTTAGTCATGGTACTTTGATGTTAAATAGTGAATTAGATGAAGTTCAAAATGCATTAAAAGTAAATCCAGCAAAAATTAAATCTAAAGGTATTAAGTCAGTACGTAAGAGAGTTGCAAACATTGAAGAATTTTTAAATGAGCCAATTAATATTGATCAATTTAAACAAATTATATTGAAAACGATATTTGGTGAACAACAAGTTGAAGAATATATTCTAACAGATGAAGACTGGAAAAATATCGAAAAACTCAGTAATGAGAAATACCGCACATGGGATTGGAATTATGGTAAAAATCCTAAATATAATTTTGAACGTGAAGAGAAATTTGATAGAGGTTTCATTCAAATTAAATTTGATGTAAAAAAAGGAAAAATAGAACACGCTAAAATATTTGGTGATTTCTTTGGGGAAGGGGATATTACCGAATTAGAACATGCATTGGAAGGTTGTTTACATGACTTTAATCACTTGGAAGAAGCTTTAGCAAATTACGATTTATATCATTATTTTGGTGATATAGATAGAAATGAAATATTAAGATTAATGTCTTAATTAATATAAATTAAAAGGTCTATTCTCTAGCTCAATTAAGTAGGGAATAGACCTTATTTTGAATGACTCGAATCTAAATTATTCACTGAGTAATGCCTCCAAATTTTTATATTCTACCATGTACTCGTTGAATGCATTTTCGTCTTTATTGACTAATGCTTCATCGATTAAAGTTCTCAGTTCTTTTTTTCTTACTTCTCTAAGTGCTTCGTCAATGACAAGTTCAACGCCTAAATCATTAACAGTAGTTACAAATTGTTCTAGTGTCGTATGCTTCACATGAGTATTATGATTCATAAAGATCTCGACCTTTCAATTGTATTTATTATATAAATATTATACATATTTTGAATTTTGAAATCAATGAATTTTCTGACTTTTTATCAAGAAATATGTATATTATTACACCGAAAGGAGAACTTGACTTTACACAATTTTGTTATAAAATAAAAAATGTATTATTACTCAAAAAATTAAGGGTAATAATAAAACTAAATAAAGTGAGGTTTTCCCTATGACAACTCAGAGTATTTACGTTATTAGAAAGGGAGATATGGTTATCAGACCTAACTATGATGAAAATAATCAGCAAAATGGTTCTGAAATATTAAGGTATGATAAGTCAATTATTCAGAGTCCATTTAAGGTTCAAAAGATTATTGAAAGATCATGCAAATTTTACGGTAATAATTATTTAAGTAAAAAAGCAGAAACTAATCGTATTACAGGTATTTCTAGTAAACCCCCGATTTTATTAACACCCATTTTTCCTACTTATTTTTTCCCAACACATTCTGACAGGCAAGAAGAAAATTTATGGATTAACATGCATTATGTTGAATCAATTAAAGAATTAAAACATCGTAAATGTAAAATCACATTTGCTAATAATGAAACGATTATTTTGAACATATCATTTCACAGTTTATGGCATCAATACACCAATGCAATTATCTTTTATTACATGGTTGATAAACAATCCCGCATGAAATCAAATGACCCCGATAAACCTATTGATTATGAAAAATCCTCTTTAAATATTTTTGAAGCACTTTCACGTTATTCCCTATTTGTAGACAAATAAAAATATGTTGAAGTTTATAATATGTGGAACGTTATATTAATTTAGTGTAAATGTTCCGCATATTTTTTTAAGTTATCTCTTGAAAATTTGTACAATATTGATATAATAATATTTGTGCTTGATAGAGATATCAATAAAATTTAATTAATCCGCAGTAGCTCAGTGGTAGAGCTATCGGCTGTTAACCGATCGGTCGTAGGTTCGAGTCCTACCTGCGGAGCCATGGAAACGTACTCAAGTTGGCTGAAGAGGCGCCCCTGCTAAGGGTGTAGGTCGCGAGAGCGGCGCGAGGGTTCGAATCCCTCCGTTTCCGTATTTTAGTAAAAATCAGTGAAAATCCGATTAACACTATTTCCGAAGAACGTTGTTAAATCAACGTTCTTTTTTATTTTGGTGAAAATCTGTTACAATCTGTTTTGAATTAAAATGTCAACGAATTCGACAACATTTAAATTTTCATTCAATATTGTCGGTTTGGTTGTCGGCTTAGACTTCAAAAGCCTAGAATGGTCTAAATCCATTCCAGGTTTATTTTTTGTTTACAAATAAGCCTTTATAATAAAAATAGAAATTCAGTAATCATAAGATTTACTTTATATTTAGCATTGTTTTAGTGAACATTTATTTTTTAGACCAAGTATTTGTTATTGCAGTCTTATAAGAGGTGGTATTATTAGACAAAAACATATTTATCTCATATTAATTATATTAGTAGGGGTTGCCCTAATTTGTATTCCTTGGACAGATACCTATGAAATAATAAGACGATATTTAATGTTGTCATTAGCTATACTAATACCATTATATTTTTTATCACCAACTAAAAAAGATAAAAAATAAAAAAAATAAGATAGACTATTCAGTTAGTCTATCTTATTTATTTAATAATTATAAAATTATTAGTTATCCTTTTGATACGTGGCTTTAATCTATTAAATTTGGTTAATTGTTTTAACTCAATTCGATTCTAAACAAAATGAGTCTAAATTTAATCATTTAAAATACACTACTAAGTTATATTACTTCCTATATTCTTCTTTAACGTATTGTTTAACTAAAAACTCAAGAATGAGTTCAGTCATCAATTCATTTGCTTCATATTCTTTGCGTAGCTCTTTTACTTTTTCAATCAATTTATCTTCAGGTGTCTGCAAAATCAATTCTCCTTTTGCTTAAATAATTTGTTTTGATATATTAAAATCACAACAGCCAAGTTAATTTATTTAATAAAATTGAATCCATTTTTTCCAACTATAACTCATCATTACAGCTATGTTCATCACAATATGTATAACTTCAAACTCATAACCGCTTACATAACCTCGTGTAATCTTTAAAGTGAATATTGATCCAAGCATGACAGAAATATAAAAAACATTAACATAAGGCGTTAAGATACCAAATATTAAAAAAACTCCACCAATGACTTCACCAATAGACATTAAAATAGCAATTGTAGGTGTTAGCCCCAATGAACCTAAGAAATGAATAGTTCCATTTAAATCATGGAATTTTAGAGTTCCATGTACTAAGAAAGACACTGCCAACATCCATCTAATTAATAATATGCCAATTCTCATTGATACATGACCTCCAACAATAAAGATTTAAAATTAAACTTTATAAGTTTACTAATCTAACATGTATATTAATAAGGAAACTCTAGATATAGTTATAAAT
>NZ_RXWW01000068.1 GCF_003970495.1 Staphylococcus pasteuri | reverse complement strand
GAATAAAATATATTAGAAAGTGTGCATTGTATGGATGCTCTAAATTTTCTACCAACAGCTGCATTACAAGTAGCATTACTTTTTTGGGTTGCTAAAATTATTATTAATATAAAATTTAAATTAAGGGATTATATAACCATTATTGGGGTTATAATCCCTTCAGTTATTATGTACTATTATTTCAACAAATTTGGTCTTATATTTATAGTAATTGCAATGTTTGTTTTCTATTATTATAAAATCAAATTATTTTCATTAATAATTACCTTAATAAGTAATTTGATTATGTATCTAAGTAATTTCTTGGCTGTAAGTTTTTATCTAACAATGGTTAATATTTTTCCAAAAAGTCAAATATTAGTTATATTTCATTTCATTTTATTTTATTCTATCGCTTTGTTATTAGCTTATTTTATTAGAACTTTGCTAAAAAAACTTAAAGAATCTTATCTTTCGTTAAATAAAACATATATTACTATTATTTCTGTTGTATTATCATTTTCTTTTGTGTTCTTTTACATAATTTCACAAACTGACATGAGTGCACCTAATAGTTTAAGATTATATGCAATTGTATTCGTTGGATTAATCATCTTTTTAAGTATTATTATTTTCATTCTATCCATGTTCACTCTACGAGAAATGCGTTACAAACGTAACCTTCAAGAAATTGAAACGTATTATGAATATACTTTAAAGATAGAATCCATTAATAATGAAATGCGTAAGTTTAGACATGATTATGTTAATATTCTTTCTACGATGTCTGAATTTATTCGTGAGGATGATATGCCAGGCTTGCGTCAATATTTTAATGAACAAATTGTACCGATGAAAGATAACCTACAAACACGTTCTTTAAAACTTAATGGTATAGAAAAATTAAAAGTTCGTGAAATTAAAGGTCTTATTACAACAAAAATTCTACAGGCTCAAGAAAAAGAAATAGCGATCAGTATCGAGGTTCCAGATAATATAGAGCGTATTGATATGAATACAATAGAATTAAGTCGAATTATTGGCATCACTTTAGACAATGCCATTGAGGCCTCTGAGCCGCTTGATGATTCATTAATACGTATCGCTTTTTTCAAAGAAGAAGAATCTGTCACACTTATTATTATGAATAAATGTGATGATGATATTCCACGCGTACATGAGTTATTTGAAGAAGGTTTCTCAACAAAAGGAAAAAACCGTGGACTAGGTTTATCAACCTTAAAAGAAATTACTGATAATAATGAAAATGTACTGCTAGATACAGTCATAGAAAATGGCTTTTTTGTTCAAAAAATTGAAATTATAGAGAAAGAATCATAAGGATGTGAAACTATGAAAATTTTCATTTGCGAAGATGATCCAAAACAAAGAGAGAATATGACTTCAATTATTAAAAATTATATCATGATTGAGGAAAAACCTATGGAGCTTGCTCTCGCAACTGATGATCCTTATGAAGTGCTTGAGCAATCAAAAGAAATGAATGATATCGGTTGTTATTTCTTAGATATCCAACTCGAAGCAGATATTAATGGTATTAAATTAGGTAGTGAAATTCGCAAACATGATCCTGTCGGCAATATTATCTTTGTTACAAGTCATAGCGAACTAACATACCTCACCTTTGTATATAAAGTGGCAGCGATGGATTTCATATTTAAAGATGACCCAGCAGAACTGAAAACACGAATTATTGATTGTTTAGAAACCGCTCACACAAGACTTAAGTTATTATCAAAAGAAAGTAATGTTGAAACAATCGAATTAAAACGTGGAAGTAATTCAGTGTATGTACAATATGACGATATTATGTTTTTCGAATCATCTAGCAAATCACATCGTTTAATCGCCCATTTAGATAATAGACAAATCGAATTTTATGGTAATCTTAAAGAATTAAGTCAATTAGATGACCGCTTCTTTAGGTGCCACAATAGTTTTGTAGTTAATCGAAGAAACATAGAATCAATTGATTCAAAAGAACGTATTGTCTATTTCAAAAACAAAGAACATTGTTATGCATCTGTTCGAAATGTTAAAAAAATCTAGTACACCTTTTCTATTTTATTAAATGATAAAACCATCCATAATTACTATACGGATGGTTTTTTGTATATATTCTATAATTGATTTTCTAAATCAGCTAATGTTGGAATACTTTCAATAGCACCATATTTTGTTGTTACTTGTGCAGCGACATTATTACTAAATTTTAAAATTTCGTCACCGTAATTTTTAAACAATTGTGGAATATCAATTGCTTGTTGATCTAAAATTTTACTAATGACAGCCCCAATAAATGCATCACCTGCACCAGTCGTATCAATTGCTTTAACTTTCACGCCATTTTGATGTTTTTCAGTTCCATCTTTTAAATAAATAGATGCACCATTAGGCCCTTTCGTATAGATAACTGCTTTAACATTTCCTTTAAATAACGAGTTAATTGCTTGTGACTCATTTTGTTCGCCAGTTATAAATTCAATTTCTTCGTCTGAAACTTTAATAATATCTGCTTTCGGTATAAACTCTAAGATTGCATTTCGGCAATCATCTTCATTATCCCACAATGGCAGCCTTACATTAGGATCAAAAATAATTGTTCCTTCTTCCTGTTCAAATTTTTCAACTAATGCCAAATGCGCTTTTTTCATTGGGCTTTCTACTAAATCTACTGAACAAAAATGTAGTACATCTTCTTTAGTAACTTGTATTTTATTGATATTATCTGCATCATATAACATATCTGCGGATGGCTTACGGTAAAATGAGAAATCTCTTTGACCATCTTCTTTTAAACTTACAAATGCAAGTGCTGTATTAGCCTCATTTGTTCTCTCAATATATTGAGTACCTACACCAATGTCATCAATTGTTTCAAGGATAATATCACCGAACGCATCATTGCCTAATTGAGTTATCATTTCTGCATGTCCACCAAGCTTTTGTACAGTACATGCAACATTACATGGTGCCCCTCCAACTTGACGTGAAAATTGTTCAACATCCTTTAATGCTTTATTTGTCACAGTTGGCATAAAATCAATTAATGCTTCTCCTATTGCGAATAAACGTCTCATTGATTGTCACCTCTCAAATCATATTTAGTAAATTGTAAATATACTTGTCCTGATTCTGTAGATGTTTTAATGCCTGTTGCGTTATTATCTGGGAATATTCTTGAAGTTAATACACGTTCACCATCATTACAGAAAATCTCAATACTTGAGGTATCAACGTAAATACGTAATTGTGATAGTGATGAATCTAGCTTCGTACTACGAGTCGTACCCTCAACATTACCAGGTAACAAACCACTTTCGGTACGATCAAGCGTTAAAGTATTCATTTGCTTATTATATGAAATCACAGTTGATTGATTTTTAGATGTTCTTAATTCGAAATAAATTTCTGAAGCATCATTTTCTAAAATATCTATAATCAATTCATACTGCTTACCTTCATATGGATGTAATTTAGTTGTGAATTTATTAGCATATCCTAAAGCTGTTTCTTTGTTGTAGCGTAACTTTTCTAAGCTTTTAATAGGACGTTGTTTTAATTTACCATTTTCAATATTTAATACTCTAGGAAGTGTTAGACAGTGTGCCCAACCTTCATCGTCTGTTGGGTATGTAGTATCTGGTAATCCCATCCAACCAATTAAAATACGCTGTCCTTTTTCATCTAAAAATGTTTGTGGTGCATAAAAATCAAAGCCTTTATCTAACTCTAAAAATGCTTCGTGATCAAAGTTAAGTGTTTCAAAGTTTAAATCTCCAATTAAATAACCTGATTGATAAATATTTTGATATTTATCTTCTTCACTTTCAATGCCTTGTGGACAAAACATTATGACATCATGTCCATCTAACTCGAAATAATCTGGGCATTCCCACATATATCCAAATTGATTTAATTTTGTTTTGATTTCGCCGAGATAGTGCCAATTCACTATGTCTGTAGTTTGATATAGTAATAATTTACCAAATTCGTCATTTGTCTGTGCGCCTATAATTGCGTAATATTTATCATTATGACTAAATACTTTAGGATCTCTAAAATGGCTTGTATATCCTTCAGGTTGATGGCTAATGACTGGTTTAGGAAACTTTTCTACAGTACCGTCATCTTTAAGTCTAGCTATCATTTGCGTTGCTTGTCTTTGCCAATCATGATCACGATGATTACCTGTATACATATAATAAAGATGTCCTTGGTATTCAAAGGCACTACCACTATATACACCATGGCTATCATATTTTGTATCTGGGCTTAATATAACACCTTCAGGCTGAAAGTATACTAAGTCTTTACTCGTATAATTATACCAATACTTCAATCCGTGAACTGCACCTAGTGGAAACCATTGGTGAGAAATATAATATTTTCCATTAAAATATATTAAACCATTTGGATCATTTAATAATCCCATCTCTGGTTGAATATGATAAGTTTGTCTATATGGAGATAATTGTGTTTGTTGTTTTAATTCCAATAACTTGTCGCTATCAATATCTTCCATACGTTGATAACGCTCTTCTCTAGTCCATTCCTTCATTCATATCCCCCTAAATATATTAATATTAATTGTTAGTTTTATTCGATATCGTTTACTTTAAATGACATTAATATTTTATCATTTTTACTGGTATCGGTTCCATATGAATTAAATAAAATTTATAATTTCACTGGAATAACCACTGATTCTTCAGTTTTTTCATTTTTTATTAATTGTCTTACTTCAGTCATTGCACGTTTACCAGCTTCAAAATAATTAAATTGAATCGTACGAATTGAAGGTGAAACAATTTGAGTCATCGGATCCCCACCAAATCCATGAATGATAGTAGGTTTACAATTTCTTTCAGAATTAAAGCTATATTTATGAATTGCTAATGCAATCGCATCTGTAGCACCAACGAGTACGTCAACTTTATCTATTTGAGACAAATATTGTTGTACATCTTCTAAAGCATTTTCATATTTGAATGACGTTTCAAAAATACTTGGTTTGATTTGATGACTTGCCAATCCATCTAATAACCCATTTTTACGGTGAATACCTACAGCGATATCATTTTCAGTGACACTAAAGAAGTGCACATGATGAGGTTGTCTTTGGCCAATCCAATTTCCTACAGATAAACCAGCTTGATAATCGTCATGAGTAATACTATGTAAGCCTGGATAATTTTGTCCCACTATAATGATAGGTACATCAGCTTTATCAATAACTTCTAAATGACTCTCCGTAATATCAGTTGCCATTAATATGATGGCATCTACTTTACTGCGTGATAATGTTTCTATAGCATCTATTTCCGCTTCAATCTGTAACCCAGTATAGTTCAGTAATAATTGATAATGGTGTTGATGACATTGCGAAACGATACCTTTAATGGTTTCATCTACAGCATATGAATTCATTCTTGGAATAATAGCTCCAATTAAATGTGTCTGTGTTGCTCTCAAACTTTGTGCAAATTGATTGGGTTGATAATCGTGCTCATTAATGATTTTACTTAGTTTTAGTCGTGTTTTCTTACTAACAGAACCATCATTTAAATATCTTGAAACAGTACTTTTAGATACGCCTGCTAACTTCGCTATATCAGATATATTTTTCATATAAATTACTCACCTATCATATTTTGGAAAACTTAGTACTATTTTATCACATATGTAATCGCTTTAAATACCTATTTATTCTATTAATTTAAATATGGTAAGTGAGTTCCAATCAATATCTTACTAACCAAATAGAAAGTGTTTTTACTTCTACTTAATATCAAGTTAATCTTTTTCTAATTTTTAATGTGTCTGATAAATTTATTTAATTCTCCATAAAAATAAGCATTTTCTCCATGTACTAATTGATCTAAACCTGTTCGATCTTCAGTAGGTGTCGTCGCTAATGGTGTGAATATTCTGATTATTTTAGCTATTAAAAACGTCATGATGCCACTGAAGGCAATCACTGTTATTACGGATAATATTTGTATACCTAAAATTTTAAAGTCTCCACTATAAATAAATCCATTTTGGATTGAATCATTCACTTGATGTGATTGAAATATGCTTGTACAAATAGCACCCAAAATACCTCCTATACCATGAATTCCAAAGGCATCTAATGCATCATTATATTTGAGTTTGACTTTAATATAATTAATTACAATATAGCAAATAATGCCACCTATCATCGCAATAAACATACTACTTAAATAGCTAACATAGCCTGCTGCTGGTGTTATTGTAACTAAACCAGATAGACTTCCAGATAATAATCCTAATAAACTTGTTGTTTTTTTCAATTTATATTCAATCAGTAACCATCCAAATGCACCTGCGCTTGCTGCTATAACTGTATTAACAAATGCGACGGCAGCAATTTTATCATATGTAAAAGCACTACCCACGTTAAATCCATACCAACCAATCCAGACTAAAATCCCGCCTATTAATGTAATGAGTAAATTATGAGGTGTTGGCTTTTCTTGTTTCTTTCCAATGCCAATCATTATTCCTAATACTAAACCTGATACGCCTGAGGTAATATGTACAACAGTCCCTCCTGCAAAATCTAAAGCACCTAATTGACTAATCCAGCCTTTTCCCCAAACCCAATGAGCTACAGGACTATATACTAAAATCACCCATATAAATACAAATATAAGATATGGAATAAATTTCATTTTTTCAGCTACTGAACCCGATAATATAGATACAGAAATGGTACAAAACATCATTTGGAATAACATAAACAACGATAACGGTATATGTGCATCAATTGAAGTTGAAATATCGAATCCAACATGGTTTAATCCGAAGTATTCTAAACCACCAATCCAATTATTTCCTTTACTAAAACTTAAACTAAACTCTATTATTGCCCATGCGAAAGTAACAATAATAATAGCTGACATACTTTGTATTACTGTATTTAATACATTTTTAGATTGTACTAAACCACCGTAAAATAAACTTAATCCCGGTGTCATTAACCAAACTAATAAAGTACATAAAAATAAAAACATTGTATCATTTAAATTCATATGATCACTCCTTTGAAAATATATTACTAATACTTTCAAAGAAATAGCAAAAATCGGTCATATTTCCTTTCATAGCATGTTAGAAAATATGACCTATAAAATTAAATTCCAATATAAAATAGAAAAAAGGAACAAGCATCTTTCATTGGATACTCGTTCCTTTTGAAATCTATTTAATTAAGCTTTTTGAACTGTAATCGTCCATGAAGCATCGCCTAGCTGTTCATAATTAGTTACAGGGTAACCATTTTCAGCAGCCCAATTTGGAATTGCTTCTGTTGCTTGAGTACAATCAAAATCAATTTTCAATTCATCACCTGAATCTAATTCAGTCATTTTCTTTTGTGCTTCTATTAATGGGAAAGGACACACCATTCCTACTGTACCTAATTCATATACCATGTTATTTCCTCCTTAAGTTGTTTGTGTATGCTGTTGTAATGTCGTTTTAGGCTGTTTAGTTGTAGATTTTTGTAATTGTTTCATAGGTTTAACAAAAATAAAATAACTCATAAACCAAACACCTATAATCATAGAGCCAAGTGCTATCCAACCTTGCCAACTCATTGTTGCTGTTTCAACTAGACCATTACCAATTGAACATCCACCAGCGACAGACGCACCAAAGCCCATAAACGCACCACCTAAGGCACTATTTCTAATTGTTTTTTTATCTGGTAAACGCCATTTAAATTCTTTAGAACCTTTTGCGGCAATATAAGATCCTAAGAATATACCAATAACCAGCAATACTCCCCAATCTACGAATTTTGTATTACCACTTATTAGAAAGTTTACGATATTTGAAGATGGTGTAGTAATACCTAAGCCATGATTTCTACCTGTTGAACTACTCATTGGCCATGCTAATAAAGCGATTAATCCTACTGCGATTGCAGCTGCAAATGGGTGATATCTTTTTTCAAATAGATAATGTCTTAAGCCTGTATATTTTTGTTTTAATTTTGGTACTGCAACTTTAGGTTTTCTAAGCGTTTTAGTAACAAAATAAATTGTAATGATAGCCAATATTACAATTAAAATCCAATGTGGAATGTGTAATGTTTCGGACATACTCGCATTTACATTTGTAGGCTTATTAATGAAATTTAATACTGGTGAAAGAATACCTGTTTTAGTAATTGCACTTGTTAATGCATATAAAATAAGTGCTATCCAGCTACCAATTAAACCTTCTCCTGCACGATAATATGTTCCTGTAGCACATCCTCCGGCTAATACAATTCCAATTCCAAATACAAAGGAACCTATTACTGTACCAATTACTGGAAAAGTATGGGATGGCACAGTAAGTAATCCTAAACTAGTTAATATGAGTAAACCAATACTTTGTACTGAGATTGCAATGAGTAAAGCGTAAAACATTTTATTACTCTTTTGTACATACATATCTCTAAATCCACCGGCTAAACAAAATCGGGTTCTTTGCATAACGAAACCTAACAAAAGTCCAACAATTAAACCACTAATTATCATCCAAATCATTTTATCACTCTTTTCCGATAAGTTTACTAGGTATTATATCCAATTAAGTATTCTTTTTCAAGATTATAATTTAATATTTCATTATTAAATTAATTCTTTTTGTTCAAAGCTCATAAAAAAACACACCCTATCTATTGATAAGATGTGAACTAGCTATTATGATTGCAGATCATCTATTTGTTGAACAAGCTCTTTTAATTCATTAGCTTTCAAATGACTAAATTTAAACCATTCATTTCTATAATATATAAGTAATTTATAACCTAATAAGCCTTTTCTGACTTCATAACGAATCATTTGCTTTACATTAATTTCTAAATTGAGTGGATTATGATTTGTATAATATGATTTAAATACTATCGTTTGCTCTGACAAAACTAACTTACCAGGTATGTATATTAATGAAGGTAGATGTGCTTTATAAGTACATCCCACTTCTAATATTGGTTTATTAGTCATTTCACAGCCTCCTAAATCATATTTTTATTAATCATAATTTCTCATAAAGAATAACAATGATTGTAATTCAATACCTAAATCAATATGATGCACTTGTACATCTTTAGGGGTGTTAACTCTTGCTGGCGTGAAATTCATGATTCCTTTAACACCAGATTCAACAAGTTCATCTACTACAGTTTGTGCTACATGTTCAGGTGTAGTTAAAATAACTACATCAATATCCAAGCTTTTTAGTGTTTCCTTAATAGTTCTGCTATCTTTAATTACTACTTTTCCTACTTGTTCGCCTATAACATTTTTATCTACATCAAATGCTTCAGTAATAGACATTTCATCATGTATAGAAAAGTTATACGTTAATAGCGCTCGACCTAAATTACCTACGCCGACTATAGCAATTTTAATATCATTACTTCCGTTAATTTCCTTTTTGAAGAATTCAATTAAACTATCAATATTATAACCGTATCCTTTTTTACCTAATTCTCCAAAATATGAAAAATCCCTACGAATCGTAGCTGAATCTATTTGTAATGCTTCACTAATCGTTTTAGAATTAACACGATCGATTCCTTTACTTTTTAAATTACTTACAAATCTATAATATAATGGTAAACGTTTTAAAGTTGCTCGAGGAATTTTAACGTTACTTGCCATTTTATAAGTCTCCCTTCGACGCTATAACTGGTACAATTATTATTAAATCAACGCAAATATGTTTGCGATAATAAAATTTCAAATAATTGTTTACAATGAATACTTGCTAATTATACATTAATAAAATTTAAAAATAAATATCCTAGTTTCAAGACATGACTTAATACTGTAAAATAAAGAATAATATGATTAACAAATTTTTAAACATATCAAACTATATTAATAGTTTATAATGATATCGCTAATATAGAAAGGTGAAGTCGAATGATACTTTTACAACTTAATGACATATCTAAATCGTTCGATGGTGAAGATATCTTTACTAACGTTGATTTTGAAGTTAAAACTGGTGAACGCATAGGTGTAGTTGGCCGAAACGGTGCTGGTAAGTCAACGCTTATGAAAATTATAGCAGGTACTGAAGATTATGATAGTGGTCTTATTTCAAAAATTAAAAATCTTAAAATCGGCTATTTAACTCAACAAATGACATTAGACTCAAATGCCACTGTTTATGAAGAGATGTCGAAACCATTTGAACATATTAAAAATATTGAATCCCTTATTAAAGAAGAAACTGATTGGTTAGCTAAGCATGCTGGAGATTACGATACACCAGACTATCAATTACATATGGAAAAATATGAATCTCTATCTAATCAATTTGAACAACTTGAAGGCTATCAATATGATAGTAAAATTAAAACAGTCCTTCACGGTTTGAATTTTAATGAAGAAGATTTTGATAAGCCTATTAATGATTTTAGTGGTGGTCAAAAAACAAGATTATCACTTGCACAAATGTTACTTAATGAACCTGATTTGCTATTACTAGATGAACCTACTAACCACCTTGATTTAGAAACAACAAAATGGTTAGAAGATTATTTAAGATACTTTAAAGGTGCAATTGTCATAATCAGTCATGACAGATATTTCTTAGATAAAATCATTACTCAAGTTTATGATGTAGCCCTAGGTGAAGTAAAACGTTATATAGGTAACTATGAACAATTTATACAACAAAGAGATAAATATTATGAAAAACGTATGCAAGAATATGAAAAACAACAAGAAGAAATCAAACGACTTGAAACGTTTGTTGAAAAAAATATTACACGTGCATCTACAAGTGGAATGGCAAAAAGTCGTCGTAAAACATTAGAAAAAATGCAACGCATCGACAAACCTATGATTGATGCTAGAAGCGCTAATATTCAATTTGGTTTTGATAGAAATACTGGTAATGATGTTATGCATATTAAACAATTAGAAATTGGTTATGACCAAACGCCTATTACCCAACCTATCACAATGGAGGTTTCAAAAGGAGACCATATTGCCATTATTGGACCTAATGGTGTTGGTAAAACGACTTTAATTAAAACAATTGCCAATCGTCAATCCAAATTGGCAGGTGACATCACATATGGTGCTAATTTAAATATGGGTTACTATGATCAAAAACAAGCTGAGTTTAAATCAAATAAAACTATTTTAGATTATGTTTGGGATCAATATCCAAATATGAATGAAAAAGATATTCGTGCCGTATTAGGTAGATTCTT
This sequence comes from Staphylococcus pasteuri, assembly GCF_003970495.1. Lineage (GTDB taxonomy): Bacteria > Bacillota > Bacilli > Staphylococcales > Staphylococcaceae > Staphylococcus > Staphylococcus pasteuri. The sequence continues at coordinate 17,157 of NZ_RXWW01000068.1, read as the reverse complement.
ATTCGTTCAAGATGATGTCAAAAAAATTATAAATGATTTATCAGGTGGCGAAAAAGCAAGACTTCAACTTGCTTTATTAATGTTACAACGTGATAATGTTTTAATTTTAGATGAGCCTACCAACCACTTAGATATAGATTCAAAAGAAATGTTAGAACAAGCGCTAGAGCATTTTGAAGGGACTATCATCTTTGTTTCTCATGACAGATATTTCATTAATCAACTAGCTAATAAAGTATTTGATTTAGATCATGATGGTGGCAAAATGTATCTAGGTAACTATCAATACTATATTGATAAAACAGAAGAAGCTGCCGCTTTAAAAGCCCAAGAGGATAAAGAATCTCAGTCCGTTCATCAACAAAATAATAACCAAACAATGACAAATTCATACGATGATCAAAAACAACGTCGTCGAGAACAACGCAAAATTGAACGGGAAATTGAGCAACGAGAGCAGATAATTGAAAGTTGTGAAACTAAAATTGAGTCTATTGATAATGAATTGATGCAACCTGAAGTATATAGTAATCCTGTTAAAGCAAATGAACTAGCTGAACTAAAATCTAATACCGAACAAGAATTAGAACAAGCTATGATTGAATGGGAAGAATTACAAGAAAAATTATAAATATCCTTTTTACTTTCTGACATTAAAATGTAGATTTCTACATTTTAGTGTCTTTTTTCTGATTTTTAATTTAATATTTATTAACATTAAAAGTCCCCTTATTCATAGCTATCCACAGAGTTATCCTAGTTATCCACAAGTAATATGTTACTCATTTTTTAAGTTATTCAGAAAAAATTAGCTAATATCCACAGTAAATAACACTACTTATCCACAAGTTGTGCACTATTTGTTGATAAGTACGCATGTTCCCTATTGACATTAAATTAATATAATCATTACATACTTCATTGTTTCTTAAATAATGATATGAAATAATTACGTTAATAATACATAAAGGAGCTTTTTTATGGATGATGTCCGTTTATTTCTATTATTTGTGTTAGGTATTGTTTTATTAACTACAATAGTGAGTATTATTTCTGCGATTTTTAATAAAAAACAACTCGTTACAAAAATTAATCAATTATGGCCAAATCGTCAAAAATTAGAAAAGTTTATTCGACCTAATGCCAGATATGATTATCAATATCAAACATATCGTTCTAATTATGATGAAAATTCGCTTATAGATAATAAAACTTGGTCAGATTTAAATATGGATGCATTATTTCAATCTATGAATTTTAACTTTACAGCCATTGGTGAAATGAGATTATATGCTACTTTACGTGGTATGTTTAAAGCAAATAATAAAGAATTAAAACGTTATTTTAAGCATAATCGTTCATTTAGAAATCAAGTTGCTTTCCATTTAGCACAAATTGGTAAAAGTGTGTATCCTCACTTTCCCGATCAATTAAAACCAATTAAGGGCAACATCTTATTTATGTTTGCACCATTATTACCAATTATCGCTTTAGTCTATACGTTTATTAATACATCTAATGGAATTATGGTACTCATATTAACTTGTGTTTTTAATATTATTTTATCTGTGAGTTTAAAAAAGACTTATGAGCAAGATTTGAAAACTATTTTTTATACTGCAAATATTTTAAGTCAAAGTAAGAAATTAACTGAAATTGAAAGAACACCAGATTTAAATGTAAACTTTAATCATTTTAAAAGTGCTCGCTATTTAAGTGGCTTATTAGTAAAAATAGAAGGTGGCGATTTTGCATCTGCCTTTATTTTATTAATTAAAACTGTTTTCATGCTAGATTATACAATCTTTCACATTATACAAAATAGTTATTATAAATATTTAGAAGAAGTATTAAATTGTTATGATTATATTGGTCAGTTAGATAATCACTATGCTATTTCTTTATATCAAGAAACTTTAGATGAATATTGCGAACCTGAAATAATACAATCACAAGATACACAACATTATTTATGTGATTTTGAAGATTTAACGCATCCATTAATTACAGATGCTGTACCGAATGATTTATCTATTAATCAAAATATTTTATTAACTGGTTCGAATGCTTCTGGTAAATCTACCTTTATGAAAGCAGTGGCACTTAATTTAATTTTAGCCCAATCAATAGAGACTGCTACAGCCTCTCAATTTAAATATGTACCTGGCTTAGTATTCACATCGATGGCTAATGCAGATGATGTTCTATCTGGAGATAGTTATTTTATGGCTGAACTTAAATCCATTAGACGTTTATTTAATATTTCAACTGATAAACAAATATATTGTTTTATAGATGAAATATTTAAAGGCACAAACACAACAGAAAGAATTGCCGCTTCTGAATCGGTATTAACCTATTTAAATAATATACCGAACTATTATGTTCTAGCGGCAACACATGATATTGAACTATCATCATTATTAAGTCCAAGTTTCATTAATTATCACTTTAATGAGTCTATTAAGAATGATTCTATTGATTTCGATTTTAAAATTAAACCAGGTAAGGCGAATACTAGAAATGCAATAGAGTTATTGAGACTGACTCAATTTCCTAACGATATATATAAGCGTGCTAAACAACAAGTTGAGAATCAATAAAATAAGTCAGTAGTTTGAGAATTATTTTTCTCTCACTACTGACTTTTGTTTTATAAAGTAGATTCTATTGTAAAATCTTCTATATCAATATTATTTTGGCCATTCATAGCCATATCACCACGTTTACCAGCTAAATATAAATAGTGACCTGCAGCACCAATCATTGCTGCATTATCAGTACATAATTTTGGTGCTGGTATTGTTAATTGAATATTATTTTGTTCACACTGACTGGCTATACTTTCTCTCAAGCCACGATTACTGGCTACGCCACCAGCAACAATTAGTCGATCAACATTATAAGCTTTACATGCATGAATAGCTTTAGTAGTTATTACTTCTACAACACTATTTTGAAAACTTGTTGCTACATTTTCTGGAATTATATCTTGTCCCTTTTGACGTTGGTTATGCAATTGATTAATGACTGCACTTTTCAATCCACTAAAACTAAAATCATAGCTTTCTTTTTCTAACCATACTCTAGGAAATTGATAAGTGTCTTGGCCTTTAGCTGCTAATTGATCAACTTGAGGTCCACCAGGATAAGGTAAATCAATTGTGCGAGCTACTTTATCATATGCTTCACCTACTGCATCATCTCTTGTTTCACCTATTACTTTAAAATTTAAATGATCTTTCATATAAACTAATTCTGTATGGCCACCTGAAACAATTAAGGCTATGAGTGGAAATGTGAGCGGTGTTTCTAAATGATTAGCATATATATGTCCAGCAATATGGTGAACAGGTATTAATGGGATATCATATGCAAACGCTAAAGCTTTTGCAGCATTAATGCCAATAAGTAATGCTCCAATAAGACCTGGTCCTTGAGTTACAGCTATAGCATCGATATCTTTCATAGATACATTAGCCGTTTGTAAAGATTCATCAATCGTTGTTGTAATCCCTTCAACATGATGTCTACTTGCAATTTCAGGCACAACTCCACCGAAACGTTTATGACTCTCTATTTGACTTAAAACCGTATTCAATAATATCTCTGTTCCATTTTTTATAATACTTACACTTGTCTCATCACAACTTGTCTCTATTGCTAATATCAAAGTTTGATTATTATTCACTTAAATTCACCCACATCACTAATGCATCCTGCCCTTCTCCATAATAATTTTTTCGTTTACCACCATATTGAAATCCTAGATTTTGATAAACATGTTGCGCTACTATATTATCTATTCTTACTTCTAAACTCATCATTTCACATTTGTGACTTGCATAATTCATAACATATTTTAATAGAAGTTGCCCTAAACCATAACCTCTAAATTTTTCAGTAATTGCAATAGTAGTAATTTGTGCTTGATCAATCACTATCCATAACCCTAAATATCCTATGATAGTATTATCAAATTCTATGACAAAATAATTTGCAAACTCATTCTTTTCAATTTCATGATAAAATGCATCAATTGTCCATGAACTATCGTTAAAACTATTTCTTTCTATGTCAAACACCGACGGAACGTCATCTATACTCATTTTTCTTATATTTAACTGTTCTTTTGTTGGTTTATCCAATTTCTCTCTGCCTCAGTTATTTTATGATATTTTGGAACAAAACTATGAATATCAGCAGGTTGACTAATAAGTTCACTCATCACAGATGCTTGTGGTAACTGATCTATACATTCCCCTTCTAATAAATGAGATAACTTAGAAGTATCTTGTCCTATAAATAGATATTTTTGATTAAATTCATGTAATTTTGATTTTAAATCTTCAATATAAATGTATTGATCTTCTAAAATAGTTTCTAATGTTCCATCGCTTTGTCTTTGGTAAATACCCGTATATACTGCCTCACGTCTTGCATCAAATATTGGTACTAAAAGTCGATAATCTTCTTTTATACAAGCTGCTAGTGATTTTAATGAAGATACACCGTACAATTTACAATTTAATGCGTAAGCAAGTGTTTTTGCAGTAGTCACACCAATTCTTAAACCAGTATATGATCCTGGTCCTTCTGCAACAACAATTCCATCTAAATCATGTTTTGAAATACCACTTTGTTCAAACAAACGTTGGATTTCAGGCATGAGCTGCACTGAATGATTTACTTTGGAATTATTATTAATTTCAGCAATTGTTTCATTATTGTTTGTAATGGCAACTGATAAAGGTTGATTGGAAGTGTCTATCAACAATAATTTCATTGTTCAAGTGCCTCCTTCATAGCAATATAATGATTCCCTTCAGCTTCAAGTGTAATTTGACGTTGGCTTTCATCTATAACTTTTATATTAATAACTAAAGCTTCTTTTGGTAGTAAATCTTTGATAAATTGACTCCACTCAATCACTGTAAGAGCCTCATCTTCAAAATATTCATCAAATCCTAAATCTTCTTCTGAATCTTCCAATCGATAGCAATCCATATGATGCAACTTTAAGTTTGTACCTTTATAAGATTTAATAATATTAAAAGTTGGTGAATTAATCGTACGTGTAACACCCATAGCTAGACCAATAAATTGTGTAAGTGTCGTTTTTCCAGCACCTAAATCTCCATTCAATAAAATTAAGTCGTTTGGTTCAATTAACTCAACTAACTGGTTAGCAAATTGTTTCATTTCATCTTTGTCTTTAATATTAATCATAGGCCATTCTCCTATTAATGTTTTTCATTTTCCAAGAATTTTATTAACTTATTTAGTGTAACAAATTTTGACTCTAATTTCTTCGTTAATATGATTAACAATTTTTTAAAATGAATTGTAAGAAAATTCTAAAATATTATTGACACGCTTTTCTCTATGTAGTAAATTAAGTTTATAAATTTTAAAACAATTCAAACTATTCAGAATAAATTACCATTCAGTGAAAGGAGTATAATAAAATGACTAATCACACATATCAATATTCAACGACAACTTCAAACAATATTATTTTATTATACTCTCAAGGGCTGGAACTTTAGTAATTAATCCTTTTACTAAATGTTTAAGTCCTATTTGTAATTGAATGGGACTTATGAACGTCCCAAAAAATTTTGGGGCGTTTTTTATTTTTCTAAAATAATACACGGGGGAATTAATTATGCGAAGCGACATGATCAAAAAAGGAGATCACCAAGCTCCAGCAAGAAGTCTTTTACACGCAACGGGCGCACTTCAAAATCCAACTGATATGAACAAACCATTCGTTGCTATTTGTAATTCATATATCGATATCGTTCCAGGCCACGTACATTTAAGAGAACTAGCAGACATTGCTAAAGAAGCTATTAGAGAAGCAGGCGCTATTCCTTTTGAATTTAATACTATTGGCGTAGATGATGGTATTGCTATGGGACACATTGGAATGAGGTATTCTCTTCCTTCTAGAGAAATCATTGCTGATGCAGCAGAAACAGTCATCAATGCTCATTGGTTTGACGGCGTTTTCTATATTCCAAACTGTGACAAAATCACACCTGGTATGCTACTAGCAGCAGTTAGAACAAATGTACCAGCTATCTTCTGTTCAGGTGGTCCAATGAAAGCCGGTTTATCTGCCCAAGGTAAAGCATTAACTTTATCATCAATGTTTGAAGCTGTTGGTGCTTTCAAAGAAGGTTCTATTTCTAAAGAAGAATTTCTAGATATGGAACAAAATGCCTGCCCTACTTGCGGTTCATGCGCTGGAATGTTTACAGCCAATTCAATGAACTGTTTAATGGAAGTCCTTGGGTTAGCTTTACCATATAATGGCACTGCCCTAGCAGTTAGTGATCAGCGTAGAGAAATGATTCGTGAAGCTGCATTTAGATTAGTAGAAAATATTAAAAACGACATCAAGCCAAGAGATATCGTAACTAAAGAAGCTATTGATGATGCTTTCGCATTAGATATGGCAATGGGTGGTTCAACTAATACAGTACTTCATACACTTGCAATTGCTAATGAAGCTGGAATTGAATACGATTTAGAACGAATTAATGAAGTAGCAAAGCAAACACCTTATTTATCTAAAATTGCTCCAAGTTCATCATACTCTATGCATGACGTTCATGAAGCTGGTGGAGTTCCAGCAATTATCAATGAACTAATGAAGAAAGAAGGCACTTTACACCCAGATAGAATTACAGTAACCGGAAAAACATTAAGAGAAAATAATGACGGTAAAGAAATTAAAAATTTTGATGTTATACACTCACTAGAAAAACCTTATGACAAAGAAGGCGGTTTATCTATCTTATTCGGTAATATAGCTCCAAAAGGTGCAGTTATCAAAGTTGGAGGGGTAGACCCATCTATTAAAACATTTACTGGAAAAGCAATTTGTTTCAATTCACATGATGAAGCTGTTGAAGCAATTGATAACCATACTGTTCGCGAAGGTCATGTTGTAGTTATCAGATATGAAGGGCCTAAAGGTGGTCCTGGAATGCCAGAAATGTTAGCTCCAACTTCTTCAATTGTTGGGAGAGGTTTAGGTAAAGACGTTGCATTAATTACCGATGGAAGATTTTCAGGTGCAACAAGAGGTATTGCTGTAGGACATATTTCTCCAGAAGCAGCTTCAGGTGGGCCAATTGGATTAATCAGAGACGGAGACGAAATCACAATTGATTTAACTAACCGAACTTTAAACGTGGATCAACCTGAAGAAGAATTATACCGCCGTAGAGAACAACTAGAACCATTTAAAGCAAAGGTTAAAACAGGATATCTTGCACGTTATACTTCATTAGTAACTAGTGCTAATACGGGTGGAATCATGCAAGTACCCGAAAACCTTATCTAAAATTAGGAGTTGATTTTCATGACTAAATTAAGTGACATGCCAGAACACAATACTTCAGAATCAAACCAACCTATCGACACTATGAAAGTGGCAGAATCTAGTAAACCTGAATACTTGAAAAACCAAACACTAAATGAAATGAGACCAGGATCTGAATTGTTAGTTGAAGCGTTACAAAATGAAGATGTAGAATTTATTTTTGGATATCCTGGTGGTGCAGTACTACCTTTATATGACACATTTTACGATGGTAAAATTAAACATATTTTAGCAAGGCACGAACAAGGTGCAACACATGCTGCCGAAGGATATGCACGCGTTTCAGGTAAAACAGGTGTCGTAGTCGTTACTAGTGGTCCTGGAGCAACCAATGCTATAACAGGAATCACGGATGCTTATAGTGATTCTTTACCTTTAGTTGTATTTACGGGACAAGTCGCTACACCTGGTATCGGTAAAGACGCATTCCAAGAAGCTGATTTATTATCAATGACTACCCCTATTACTAAACAAAACTATCAAGTAAAAAAAGTAGAAGACATTCCTAGAATTGTTCATGAGGCTTTTCATGTCGCAAATACTGGTAGAAAAGGACCAGTAGTCATTGATTTTCCAAAAGATATGGGTATTTTGTCGACTAATGTAGAATTATCTGAAACTGTTGATTTGCCTGGATATCAAGTCAACACAGTAGCTGATTCAAATGATATTGAAACATTAGTATCTTATTTAAATAGCTCTAAAAAGCCTCTAGTCTTAGCTGGAGCTGGAATTAACCATTCAAAATCTAATGAACTATTAACAAATTTTGTAACTCAACATAAAATCCCTACTGTCGCAACACTATTAGGTTTAGGTGCAGTACCATACAATCACCCCCTATTTTTAGGTATGGGAGGTATGCATGGTTCATATGCAAGTAATATGGCATTAACAGAGTGTGATTTATTAATTAATTTAGGTAGTCGTTTCGACGATAGACTTGCCAGTAAACCTGATGCATTTGCACCAAATGCAAAAATCGTTCATGTAGATATTGATCCTTCTGAATTAAATAAAGTGATAGATACAGATTTAGGTATCGTTGCAGATTGTAAAAATGTATTAGAACAATTAGAAAACGCTAATGTTCAAGTACCAAATCATGATGACTGGTTGCAAACTTGTGAAACTAACAAATCAAGTTACCCTTTCAAATATGAAAAAGATAACAATGACTCATTTTGCAAACCTCAAGAAGCTATCGAATATATTGGACATATTACGAATGGCGACGCAATTGTGACTACTGACGTAGGTCAACATCAAATGTGGGCAGCTCAATTTTATCCATTCAAAAGTCACAGTCAATGGGTTACTAGTGGTGGTCTAGGTACAATGGGATTCGGTATTCCATCTGCAATTGGCGCCCAACTAGCCAGACCTGATAAAACTGTTGTTTGTTTCGTTGGTGATGGTGGTTTCCAAATGACTAATCAAGAGATGGCTTTACTGCCTGAATACGGCTTAAATATTAAAATAGTCTTAATTAATAATGGTACATTAGGTATGGTTAAACAGTGGCAAGATAAATTCTTTAATCAACGTTTCTCCCATTCTGTATTTAATGATCAACCTGATTTTATGAAACTATCCGAAGCATATGGAGTTAAAGGATTCTTAATTGATAAACCTAATCAACTTAAAGAAACACTCGATGAAGCTTTCAACTATAATGGTCCGACACTCATCGAAGTGCGTATCTCTCCTATCGAGCCAGTAAATCCTATGATTCCAAGTGGTAAAGCAAATCACGAAATGGAGGGATACTAATGAGAAGACATTTAAAATTAGAAGTAATGAATCAAGTAAGTACATTAAATAGAATTACAAGTGCATTTGTTAGATTACAGTATAATATCGAAGAATTACACGTTAAAAAACGTAATGATAACCCTAACGTTTCAGATATGGAACTCATTGTTAATATTGATGACGAAGAGTTATTAAATATTTTAATAAATAAGCTTAAACAACAAATTAATGTTTTAAGTGTAGAGCAACATTCAGCATAAATTATGATTAACCTTTGATGCGCTAGTGTTCATTAAAAACAGTATCTTAAACGAGCTGCTATCATCACTAGTTAATCGCCTTAAAATTTCGGAATATTTCAAATTTTTAAATTATTTTGGAGGAATTTATTATGACTAAAGTATATTATGACGAAACAGTAAAAACAGACGCATTAGCAGGTAAAAAAATTGCAGTAATTGGTTATGGCTCACAAGGTCATGCACATGCACAAAACTTAAAAGACAATGGATATGATGTTGTTATTGGTATCCGCCCTGGACGTTCTTTTGATAAAGCTAAAGAGAATGGCTTTGAAGTATTACCTGTAGATGAAGCAACTAAACAAGCAGATGTGGTTATGGTACTCATCCCTGATGAAATTCAAGGTGATGTTTATAAAAATGAAATTTCACCAAATTTAGAATCTGGAAATGCCCTAGCATTCGCTCATGGTTTCAATATTCATTTTGGTGTTATTCAACCACCCGAAGATGTTGATGTATTCTTAGTAGCACCAAAAGGTCCTGGTCATTTAGTAAGACGTACATTTGAAGAAGGTAGTGCTGTTCCTTCATTATTTGGAGTACAACAAGACGCAACTGGCCATGCTAGAGATATCGCATTAAGTTATGCAAAAGGTATCGGATCTACACGTGCTGGAGTTATTGAAACTACATTTAAAGAAGAAACTGAAACTGATTTATTTGGTGAGCAAGCTGTACTTTGTGGCGGTGTTCATAAATTAATTCAAAGTGGTTTTGAAACACTAGTGGAAGCTGGATATCAACCTGAACTTGCATATTTTGAAGTATTACATGAAATGAAATTGATTGTTGATTTGATGTATGAAGGCGGAATGGACAATGTTCGTTATTCAATTTCAAATACAGCCGAATACGGTGATTATGTATCTGGTCCACGTGTGATTACGCCAGATGTTAAAGAAAATATGAAAGCCGTATTAACAGATATTCAAAACGGTAAATTTGCTAACAGTTTCGTTGAAGATAATAAAAATGGTTTCAAAGAATTTTATAGAATGCGTGAAGAACAAGCTGGTCATCCAATTGAAAAAGTTGGCCGTGATCTACGTGATATGATGCCATTTATTAAATCGAAACGAATTGAAAAGTAATGGATTAAGGAGTGGATTAAAATGAGTAGCCATATTCAAATATTTGATACAACGCTTAGAGATGGTGAACAAACACCGGGAGTCAATTTTACTTTTGACGAACGTTTAAAGATAGCGAAACAACTTGAAAATTGGGGAGTCGACGTTATTGAAGCCGGCTTTCCCGCTTCAAGTACAGGAAGTTTCAAATCGGTAGAAGCGATATCTAAAGCTTTAACAAAAACAGCAGTATGTGGCTTAGCTAGATGTAAGAAATCAGATATTGACGCAGTTTATGAAGCAACAAAGTTAGCTACTAAACCTCGTGTCCATGTTTTTATTGCTACATCTCCTATTCACTTAGAATATAAATTAAAAATGACACAAGAAGAAGTTTTAGCATCAATAAAAGAACATGTTTCATATGCTAAAAAATATTTTGAAGTTGTTCAATTTTCACCTGAAGATGCAACGAGAACTGATATTTCATTTTTAATAAAAAGCGTACAAACTGCTGTAGATGCTGGTGCAACTATCATCAATATCCCTGATACTGTTGGTTTTAGTTACCCTTCTGAATATGGACAAATTTTTAAAACATTAACTGAATCCGTTCAATCTGATAAAGAAATCATTTATAGCGCTCATTGTCATGATGATTTAGGTATGGCTGTCGCAAATAGTCTTGCTGCAATCGAAGGTGGTGCAAGACGCATTGAAGGTACAGTAAATGGTATAGGAGAACGAGCTGGTAATGCGGCACTTGAGGAAGTTGCTTTAGCTTTATATGTTCGTAAAGATCATTATGGTTTAGAATCACAAATTAATTTACAACAAACTAAAAATACTTCTGATTTGATTTCACGATATGCTGGTATTCGTGTTCCAAGAAATAAAGCCATAGTTGGCCAAAATGCCTTTAGTCATGAATCTGGTATTCATCAAGATGGTGTTCTAAAACATCGCGAAACTTATGAAATTATGACGCCACAATTAGTAGGTGTCAGTACAACTGAATTACCACTGGGCAAATTATCAGGAAAGCATGCCTTTGCTGAAAAACTAAAAGCATTAGGTTATGACATTACTTCTGAAGATCAAGTCAATTTGTTTAAGCAATTTAAAGCAATTGCTGATAAGAAAAAAGCTGTATCTGACCGTGATATTCATGCTTTAATTCAAGGTTCAGAACATGAACAAAGTGCCATTTTCCAACTTGAAACTTTACAACTTCAGTTTGTATCAAATGGTCTTCAAAGTGCAGTAGTTGTTATTAAAGATAAAGACAATAATATTTATCAAGATTCAAGCATTGGTACTGGCTCCATTGTCGCTATTTATAATGCTGTTGATAGAATATTTAAACGTGAAACAGAATTGATTGATTATCGAATAGACTCTGTCACTGAAGGTACTGATGCACAAGCTGAAGTTCATGTTAACCTTATCATCGAAAATAAAGAAGTTAGTGGTATAGGCATTGACCATGATATTTTAAAAGCTTCTTGCAAAGCTTATGTTGAAGCCCATGCAAAATATGTTGCTGAAACAAAAGAGAAAGAAGGTATCCAATCATGACCTATAACATTGTTGCTTTACCTGGAGACGGCATAGGACCAGAAATACTAAATGGAAGTCTAGGTATCTTAGAGAAAATTAGTCAGAAATATCAATTTGATTATCATATAGATACACATCATTTTGGAGGAGCAGCTATAGATAACTATGGCACTCCCCTAACTGATGAGACGTTAAAAGCTTGTCAAAATGCTGATGCAATATTATTGGGAGCTATTGGTGGTCCGAAATGGAGTAATCCAAATTTACGGCCTGAACAAGGATTATTAAAACTTAGAAAATCACTTAATTTATATGCTAATATTCGCCCCACTATTGTTACAAATGGAACAAGTCACCTCTCTCCACTTAAACAAGATCGAGTTGAGGGCACAGACTTAGTTATTGTACGAGAACTCACTGGCGGACTGTATTTTGGAGAACCAAGAGAACTCTCAGAACATCATGCTTTAGATTCTTTAACTTATACCCGTGATGAAATCGAACAAATTGTAAGAGTTGCATTTGAGTTAGCACAACAACGTCATAAGAAATTAACATCTGTAGATAAAGAAAATGTGCTTTCTTCTAGTAAACTTTGGAGAAAAACTGTTGATGAAGTTAAGAAAGATTATCCTGACGTAGAAGTAGAACATTTACTTGTTGATGCATGTAGTATGCATTTGATTACGCGACCAACACAATTCGACGTTATCGTAACTGAAAACTTATTCGGCGATATTTTAAGTGACGAAGCTTCAGTTATTCCTGGCTCGCTAGGATTATCTCCATCAGCAAGTTTTGGTAAAGATGGAACTAGACTTTACGAACCTATTCATGGTTCAGCACCTGATATAGCAGGAAAAGATATTGCTAATCCATTTGGAATGTTACTATCTTTAGCTATGTGCTTAAGGGAAAGTTTTAATGAAGTCGCAGCAGCTAATGAGTTAGAACATAAAATTTATCAATTTATTAGAGAAGGAAAATGTACGTCAGATTTAGGAGGAACATATCGTACTTCCGAAATCATTAAACTACTAAAAGAAGATTACACTTAAGGGAGGCGTTATCTTATGGGACAAACACTATTTGATAAAGTATGGGATAAACATGTCTTACATGGAAATGTAGGTGACCCTCAATTTTTATATATAGATTTACATCTTATACATGAAGTTACTTCGCCTCAAGCTTTTGAAGGATTAAGATTACAAAAAAGAAAACTACGTCGTCCAGATTTAACATTTGCTACTTTAGATCATAATGTACCTACTATTGATATTTTTAATATCAAAGATGAAATTGCAAACAAACAAATAACTACCCTCCAAAAAAACGCAGAAGATTTCGGTGTTCATATATTTGATATGGGGTCAGATGAACAAGGAATCGTACATATGGTCGGCCCTGAAACTGGTCTAACTCAACCAGGTAAGACGATTGTTTGTGGTGATTCTCATACAGCCACACATGGGGCTTTTGGAGCAATTGCATTTGGTATTGGAACAAGTGAAGTTGAACACGTTTTTGCTACTCAAACGTTATGGCAAACAAAACCCAAAAATTTAAAAATTGATATTTCAGGAAAGTTACCTAATGGAGTATATGCAAAAGACATTATCCTCTATCTTATTAATCAATATGGTGTAGATTTTGGTACTGGATATGCTCTAGAATTCACCGGTGAAACAATCAAAAGTTTATCAATGGAAGCTAGAATGACTATTTGTAATATGGCTATTGAAGCAGGTGCAAAATATGGGATGATGCAACCAGATGATATTACATTTGAATATGTAAGAGGACGTCAATTCGCTAAAAATATAGATGAAATGATACCACAATGGAAACAACTTTATTCTGACGAAGATGCCTATTTCGACAAAATTATTAATATTGATGTTACAAATCTTGAACCGCAAGTCACTTGGGGGACTAATCCAGAAATGGGTGTTAGCTTTAGTACGCCATTCCCTGCTATTAAAGATTCTAATGATGAACGCGCATATCAATACATGGGGCTAAAGCCAGGTCAAAAAGCCGAAGATATTGAATTAGGATATGTCTTTTTAGGGTCATGTACAAATGCTAGAATATCAGATTTAATTGAAGCTAGTCATATTGTAAAAGGAAAACAAGTACATCCAAATATCACGGCTATTGTCGTACCTGGTTCACGTACTGTAAAAAAAGAAGCTGAATCGATGGGTCTAGATAAAATTTTTAAAGATGCAGGATTTGAATGGCGTGAACCTGGATGTTCAATGTGTTTAGGAATGAATCCAGACCAAGTTCCAGAAGGTGTTCATTGCGCATCTACAAGTAATAGAAATTTTGAAGGACGACAAGGTAAAGGGGCCAGAACACACCTAGTTTCTCCTGCAATGGCTGCAGCAGCAGCAATTAACGGAAAATTTGTAGATGTTAGAAAGGTGGTTATATAAATGGATATAAAACCAATTACCACTTATACAGGTAAAATCGTGCCATTGTTCTATGACAATATCGATACTGATCAAATCATTCCAAAAGCTCATTTAAAACGTATATCTAAAACAGGTTTTGGTCCTTTTGCATTTGATGAATGGCGTTATTTACCAGATGGAACTGATAATCCAGAATTTAATCCAAATAAGCCAGAATATAAAGGCGCAAGTATTCTTATAACTGGAGATAATTTTGGTTGTGGTTCCAGTAGAGAACACGCTGCTTGGGCATTAAAAGATTATGGATTCAGTATTATTATTGCAGGAAGCTATAGTGATATTTTTTACATGAATTGTACAAAAAATGCTATGTTACCTATTAAATTAGATAAAACTTCTCGAGAGCATTTAGCAAGCTTTAAAGAAATTACAGTTGACTTACCAAATCAAACAGTTTCATCGCCGGAGAAAACTTTCCATTTTGATATAGATGAAACTTGGAAAAATAAACTCATTCATGGATTAGATGATATAGATATAACATTACAGTATGAAGATTTAATTGAAAAATATGAAAAAGCACATTAGGGTGGGACTATTATGACATTAAAAACAACAGTTTCAACAAAAGATATCGATAAAGCTTTTTTACGTCTTAAAGATACAGTAAAAGAGACTCCTTTACAATTAGATCATTATTTATCTCAAAAATATGATTGTAAAGTATATTTGAAAAGAGAAGACTTACAATGGGTACGTTCATTCAAACTAAGAGGTGCCTATAATGCTATCTCCGTATTATCTGAAGAAATTCAAAATAAGGGTATTACATGTGCTAGTGCAGGCAATCATGCTCAAGGTGTTGCTTACACTGCAAAAAAGTTAGATTTAAATGCTGTCATTTTTATGCCAGTAACTACTCCCCTACAAAAAATTAATCAAGTTCAGTTTTTTGGAAACGGAAATGTAGAAATAAAATTAACTGGTGATACCTTTGATGATTGTCTAGCTGAAGCATTAGATTATACTAAACAACATGATATGACATTTATCGATCCATTTAACAATGTTTATACAATTGCTGGTCAAGGTACCCTAGCTAAAGAAATTATACATCAATCTCAAGATGAAAATATTGAGTTTGATTATTTATTCGCAGCTATAGGAGGTGGAGGACTAATCTCAGGTATTAGTACTTATTTCCATGATTATTCTCCTAAGACCAATATTATTGGCGTAGAACCTTCTGGGGCTAGTAGTATGTATGAATCTGTTGTCGTTAATAATAAAGTAGTTACATTGAAAGAAATTGATAAATTTGTAGATGGTGTATCAGTAGCTAGAGTTGGTGACTTAACATTTGAAATAGCTAAATCTAAAGTACATGACTATGTTCAAGTAGATGAAGGCGCTGTATGTTCAACAATACTTGATATGTACTCTAAGCAAGCTATTATAGCAGAACCCGCGGGTGCATTAAGTGTTGCTGCTTTAGAAAACTATCGTCAACAAATTAAAGGAAAAACTGTAGTTTGTATAGTTAGTGGTGGTAACAATGATATCAATCGTATGAAAGAAATTGAAGAACGATCACTTTTATATGAAGAAATGAAACATTATTTTATCCTTAATTTCCCTCAAAGACCAGGAGCTCTAAGAGAATTTGTTAATGATGTGCTCGGCCCTCAAGATGACATTACCAAATTTGAGTATTTAAAAAAATCATCTCAAAATACTGGTACAGTTATTATTGGTATTCAACTTAAGGAGCACGCAGATTTACAACATTTAAAAGAAAAAGTAAGTCTATTTGATCCCTCAAATATATATATTAATGAAAACAAAATGCTATACTCTTTATTAATTTAACTAGTGTAAAAACTAATCGGAGTTAAGTGGAATAATTTCCATGTAACTCCGATTTTATTTTATTTAAAATTTAGTCTTTATTCTTTATGAAAAATGGTTAATAAAATTTTATTAGAACTATTTAAACTGCTGAGCTAAACTTGATTTGAGTCAATCATTCGCATTTTTCTTCTTTTTCGTCTCTCTCTTACACACTTAGCTTGACTAAGATCGTAGCGTTCCTTTACCCCAACTTGCATTGCTTGTTGAATTTTCTACCAAAATTCTCTTTGTTGGAGCCCCGCTCTTCATTGATGATTTAAAGCACTTCACTTTTTATGTATAAAAAAAAGAGACCTTACGGTCTCAATGCGGCTCATCGCATCCTATTATTTGCCTGGCATATATAGTTGTACTTAATAGCTAAAGCTATTAAGTACAACAATGCGATTATAAATCGCTGTTTTGCTTTAGAACGTTAGTCTGCTACCATCGGCGCTAAGGAGCTTTCTCAACTCGAGATAAACGCTCGCATTCTTCTTCTTTTTCGTCTCTCTCTTACTCACTTACCTCGACTAAGATCGTAGCGTTCCTTTACCCCAACTTGCATTGCTTGTTGAATTTTTTACCAAAATTCTCTTTGTTGGGGCCCCGCTCTTCATTGATGATTTAAATTACTACATTTTTTAGACATAAAAAAAGAGACCTTACGGTCTCTCTATTTGCCTGGCAACGTCCTACTCTAGCGGAACGTTAGTCCGACTACCATCGGCGCTAAGGAGCTTAACTTCTGTGTT
>NZ_RXWW01000067.1 GCF_003970495.1 Staphylococcus pasteuri | reverse complement strand
GATGGTGCCGGCCAGAGGACTTGAACCCCCAACCTACTGATTACAAGTCAGTTGCTCTACCAGTTGAGCTAGGCCGGCTTGTTAAATGGTTCAGGACAGAGTCGAACTGCCGACACATGGAGCTTCAATCCATTGCTCTACCAACTGAGCTACTGAACCATAATAATAATGGCGGTCTCGACGGGAATCGAACCCGCGATCTCCTGCGTGACAGGCAGGCGTGTTAACCGCTACACTACGAGACCT
>NZ_RXWW01000066.1 GCF_003970495.1 Staphylococcus pasteuri | reverse complement strand
ATCAAGAGAAGCTTGATTTTCAATTATTCCACCACCTGTAGAAATAATATCAAACTTATTTAAAGTGTCTTTTAAATATTTATACTCTAAATCTCTAAAGTGTGTTTCACCTTGTTCATCAAAAATTTGAGGTATTGTCATATGTTCTTTTAGTTCAATATATTGATCTAAATCCACATAACTAAGTTTTAATTGATTTCTCATGTAACTTCCTACTGTAGTTTTACCAGTACCCATGAAGCCTATTAATATAATTGGTGTTTTATTTAATTGCAACAACATCTACCTCTTTGAGCTTATTAACTATAACTTCTTTATATGTTTTTTCTAAGTTATGTGTTGTCTTTAATTTTAAACTATATTGGCTTACATAAAAAGATATAATAGTTAAATAAATGAAAAAAATAATCATTAAAAAAGGACTTATAAATGATTTTTGTTTATAAATAGAGGGTTTTGATTTGTTTATAATTCGGATTTCCTACCTTCAGTATAATTTTGATTATGTTATCATTCGACTTTATTATTTTTTCTACATTAACTTGATTTAATAAAGTAACATTCCCCTTGCCGTTAATTTGTTTGTATACTTTATTGTTTTTAAATGTATATTCTACGCCACTTTCATTATTCCTTAAAATGAATGTATGTTTGTTTTTCACAAATAATTTAAGATTATTTTGATTTATGTCTCTTATTAAATCTCTATGAAAGAATTCAAATTCTATCGAGCTGTTTTCGTTAGCTAACGCTTTATAATGACTCACTAGTTTTATAGTTAAGGGTAGTGAAGTAAGGATTACTATGGTAATAAGTAGAGCAAAAATCATTTCAATAAAAGTAAACCCTTGTATCCTATTTCTTAACACAATAGTTTTTCTTTTTTGGCCAATTTGAAACACAAATTGTTTGTTTAGACATTCTAACTTGAAATTGATCAATAAATACTCCTTGCTTTATTTGTTTTATATCGAATTTATTTAAGGCTACTATAATGACTTTTTGCATTTCTAATAAATCTAATTGATTTTGATATGTTTTAATAAGATGATTAATTGAACTCATGAACACAAGTGTAATCGTACTCATGATTAAAAAGGCCAATAAACTATCTAATAGAACACTCCCCTTAATTTTATATTTTAATATACCTTATGCGCCCCTTTTCTATGTGAAATATTAATTTATAATTCCCATGTTTCATTTTTAAGTTTATTGAACCAAAATTATTAATATGTCCATCTTTATTAAATGTTAATAATTGTATCTTAGCTATATTGACTATTTTTCCGCCTTTAATTTTCAACTGATATTTTGAACCATGTTCTTCTTTTACTTTTATAGAATTTGTTTGGTTAGTAAATATTAATGAAATTGATTGTTTCTCATTGATAGCTTTAGATTTTAAATAATTCATTTGAGTTATCAGATGATTAATGTTTAATTCTTCGTTAGAAGCTGATACTGATAATAGTGTTTTACCAATAAGTGTACATGCAGTTAGTATAGCTAGAATAAACATAACCATTAACATCTCTAGATAAGTAAATGATGGTAAATATTTAATTTGCAACCGCTTCGCCATTATTAATACTAATAGTTTCTCCTGATTTGCAATTTTTTTGGTTTTCTTTAATAAATCCTTCAGAAATTAAATCTTGGATGGTATTAGGATTTCTATTGTGTTTTAAAGTATATGCTTCAATTTGACTATTAACCATTTTCACTTGAGCGTCACAACCAGTAGTTTGTATATGAGCGGTTTGTTTAGCTATATTGGGAATAATTAGAATAAGCAATAAGCTAATTATTAATAAAACTAGTAACATTTCAATTAATGTAAATGCCTTTTTGTTAAACAGTGTTTTGAATATCTTCAATTTATAAGTCCTCCTTACTATTTAATTGACTGCAACATGTCAAATATAGGTAGCATAATAGTTAAATAAAGTGCAACGATAAATAATCCTAATATTAAAAAGATAACTGGTTGAATGAATTTAATGTGTCTTTTAGCCATAGCTTCGAATTGTTGTATAAGTATCTGACTATATAGCGTTAATTCGATATCAAGTTTTCCACTTTTTTCTCCTTGTTCTATAAATTTAATCAAGTCATTTTCATAGCAATTTAATTTTTTTAATATATCAGGTAGATTTTCTCCTTGATAAGATTGGTTGAGTAACCTGTCTCTTAAAAATTGATGAAATTGATTATTCTCTGATTGTTTATAAATTCTAACGATTATCTGTAAATTAACACCATTTCTATAAAAATGAGCAAACTCATTTGATAATTGATACGTTTTTAAAATTTTATAATAATGTTTAATAATTGGAATGTGACACATTAATTGAATTTGATTTTCTATAGTCATCTTATTAAAACGATATTTAAATATGATAGATAATATACATATTACACTGGATAAAATTATGATGAATAAAGGGAAAGTTGTAATAAAATAAGAAAGAATAGATTGTAATGGAGAAAGTTCTAAATTTCCAAATCTTTCAGCTAAATATGTTTGTGTAACAATGTCACTTGAATAATCTAAGTATTTAAATACTTCCCAGCAAGTTGCATCTTGTTCTATTTTATTTAACACTTCATCATGTGATTTATCTCCTCTATATTTAAAATGTAGATTTAAAAATTTAAATGATTCGTAAAGAGTAAATCCATGTTTAAGTAATTGATGTAATCTATACACTAAATCTAATTGTTCAGATTTAGTTAGGCATTTGGCTTGTCTGAATTTAAATATATTTATCAACAATAGTTTCACATATAATACCTTCTTTTGTCATATCATCTAATTTTGATGCTAATCGTTTAAAAGATTTTGGCATCGTTTGGTTATGTTCAAAAAAGTAATTAATTTGATTTTTAAACATTAGTTCACACACTAATTGTCTGTGATTATGTGATGTTGTAATTAATCGTTGATTGGAAATTAAATTTATAGCTTGAGATAATTCTTGAACTGTTACTCCCATTTCTAATAATCTAAGTAAAGCCCCTCTACAATCATTGGCGTGTAATGTACTTAATACCAAATGACCACTTAGACTAGCTTGAAAGACATATTTAGCGATTTCGGCATCACGAATTTCTCCGATTAAAATAACGTCTGGATCACATCTTAAAATTGCTTTAAATGAACTAGCGTAAGTAATACCTGCTTTGTTATTAACAGAAATTTGAGTAATACCTTTTAAAATTTGTTCAACTGGATCTTCAATAGAAATAACATTTAGGTTTAACTCTTTTTGTGCATACATAACCATTTGATACATTAATGTACTTTTTCCTGAACCTGTAGGACCAGTAAAAAGCAATAAACCTTGCTTCTTATTCATAAAATGTTTAAAATCTTTAAACTCGTATGTTTCCTTTTTACTTTGAAAATATTGAGGCACAATTCTTATAACACGACTTTCACATCCAATTGATAAAGGAAGGGTTGAAATACGTAAGTAATAAACTGACCTTAATTTATATGTATAGCGGCCACTTTGAGCGATTTGTTGTGTAGAAACATCTAAACCAGCTTGGAATTTCATAAACACCAATAACTTACGATATATATTAATATCAAGTGTTTCATAAGGTGTTAATGTATCATTTACTCTAAATTTAATATGAACATAATGCTCCATAGGAATAAAGTGTATATCACTTGCTTTATATGCAATTCCTTTATTAATTATTTCTTGAAATAGAATCTTCATAAAAACACCTCCTACATATATTAACGTAGGAGGTGTTAGTTTTACTTTAACCATTTAAAAATGGATTTAATTGTTCATCATCAACAGTTGTATAAGTACCGTGGCCTGGGAATAATGGTAAATCTCCATCTAATTCAAATAATTTATCTTTAATAGAATCTACTAAAGTTTCATAATCGCCTTTGTATAAATCTGTTCTACCAATGCCATTATTAAATAATGTGTCACCGACTACTGCGAATTCTTTAAAAACAAAAGATAAACTTCCTGGTGAGTGTCCAGGTGTATGCAATACATCAAATGTAAAATCACCAATTTGAGCTGGTCCCTCATCAAGTGATTTTGGTTTGGCCTGGCTTATAACTTGAGGCATACCATATTGCTTGAATTTTGATGCACCATTTTTTTCTGGATCATTTAAGAAGTCGAATTCTTCTTTATGCATATAAACTGGTACATTATATTTTTCTATAATATCGTCAAGTGCCCCAATATGATCGTAATGGGCATGTGTCAGTATAATAGCTTCTAAAGGTTTATTGATTTGGTTTAATTTTTTTATAATTTTATCAGATTCACTAGATGGATCTACGAGTAATACTTTGTTTTCATTTTCAATAAAATAGGTATTAGTATCTACTAAACCTAAAGTTAAACTAGAAATTCTCATGATTTATTCCCCACTATTATCTAAATGTTTTTGTACAGATTTTAATTTATCATTCATCTTTCTAGATTTATCTCTGCGATCATCAATTCTTATATTTGTACAAACTCTATCTAATCCTTTATCAAATGGTAATTCATGTATTGCTTGTACAACTTCGAATAAATCCTTTAAATCACCTTCAATAAGTGTATTCATAGGTGTTAATTGATAATCGATTTTACCTTGATCTTTAAATTCTTTTAACTTTGTTTGAATTTCAGCGATGTATTTACTAACGCTTGGCCCTTCAGTGCCTACTGGAATAACTACTACGTCAACAATTGCCATTATTTTACACCTTCCTTATCTAAAATATATGTTTTGATAAGTCCTGCTGCACCTGTAATACCTGCATCATTACCTAATTCTGCTTGTACAATTTCTGTTTCATGTTGAGCTGGATTAAACGTTAAATTACGATATTCAGTTTTAATATTTTCAACTAAAATTAAACCAGCTGTAGACATTCCACCACCTAGTACAATGTATTTAGGATTACTAGTAACACTAATAATACTACATAAATAAGCGATATAATTCGCTACTTTTTCAGTGATAAAGATACAGAATTGGTCACCTTCTTTAGCTGCATCAAACACTGCTTTAGCTGTAACTTCATTATCTTTTATAAGTTGTAAAATTGAAGATTTAAACGTTAATTTTGGATAATAAAAGTTAACTAAATTGACAACACCTGTAGCAGAGGCAACCGTTTCAATACAACCTGATTTGCCACAGTTACATTTGAAACGTTGGTCGAAATCAGCTCTAAAATGGCCAATTTCAGCACCTGAACCATTATGACCATGTACTAACTCACCATTTGAGATAATACCTCCACCAAGGCCTGTACCTAATGTGATAGTTACAACATCGTCAGCACCATTACCAGCACCTTTATGTTTCTCGCCTAATGCAGCAACATTGGCATCATTATCAACATACACTGGACAATCGATGAAATTTTGATAGATTTCAGTGACATTAACATTGTTGTCCCAATGTAAGTTAACAGCTCCGTTAACGATGCCTGTTTCAAAATCTACAGGTCCAGGAACTCCAATACCAACACCGATTACATCAGACATGTTGTAATTTAATTCTGCAATTTTTGCTTCAAATGATTCATGTATATTTTTTAAAAGTAGTTTTCCTGTATGATCAGTAGTGTCTGTATGAATTGACCATTTTTCAATTCTATCTAGATTAGTATTAAAAATACCTAATTTACAAGTAGTCCCACCAATATCAGCAGCTAAAATAATTTTTGTCATTTATGTTCATTCCTTCTTTGGTTTATTATCAATATACATTTAAGATATTCATCTTTAGTTAATAATTCATAACTGTATAAAGATTTGATTTCTTGTAACATCATTTCATACATATCTTCTGGATCTTTGAAATAGATGATATATCCATATTTTTTTAATAATTGCAAAACATCATAGAAATTATTAATTTTACGAGTCACTTTTCTCACTCAACTCTTTTTCTAAATTTTTATATTGAGCATTTTGAGGATTAGCTTTTCTAGCTTTTTTAATATATTTTAAAGCTTTACTTTTATCTTTTAGTGAACGATTAGCAATTGCCATTTCATAATTCAATGCACCGGAATTAGGAAACAGCCTTAATCCACGTTCCCATTCCGCCATTGCTTCAGCTTTAGAACTTTTAGCAGCTGTAATTAAACCGCTTAGGTAATATGTTTGATCATCAGCGTAATCTTTTTTAATAGATTTATTTACAATTTTTCTAGCTTCATCATAATTACCGGATAACATTTGATCCCGAATTAATTTATCATAAATATTATCTTCTTTAATACTAAAAATTCTTATCTGCATTGCCACAAACAATACTAATAAAATAATCAGTAGTATCCAGAAAATATTACGGTTAACAGTAAAATAATAACCAATTAAGGTAATTAAGAGACCACCAATAAATCCGCCTAAATGTGCCATAACATTAATATTAGACATGAATATTGATAATCCGATTAAAATAACTAAAGCTATTAATAATTGGCCAATTACTTTTTTATCAAAGCTTTTACTTAAATATAAAATTGCAAAAATTGAACCAATAAGCCCAAAAATAGCACCACTGGCACCGACAGAAATCGTTGTGGTATTAAATGATAAAGAAACAAAATTTCCAAATATGCCTGCAAATAAATAGATGGCTAACATCCGCCATGAACCTAATACTGATTCAACTATTTTACCAAAAATAAATAGTGAAAGCATATTCATGAGTATATGTTCAAAATTAAAATGTAAAAACATTGAGGTAACTAAACGATACCATTCACCATGTACAACATTGAAATGTACTAATCCACCTACATCAAGTAATTTTACATCAGAAAATCGATTAAAATAAAGTATCATGCATAGCCATAAGACTATATTAATTATTATTAAGGAATATGTAACTGGTGAAAAGCGTTGCATATGTTTATCTAAGAGATTAGATGAAAGAACTTTGTTTCTATAAAAGATAGATGTCTTTTTAGAATCCTCTCGATTTATCATTTTAGATAAAATAACATTGGGCATTGCAAGTTCTAATTCCCTCTCATCACTAATCCTTCTAAATTTTATCTTCTGAGGATAGGTTTCATCTAATGATTCTGTCGATAATGATTTATCAGTAAAATAATAAAATAGAATTGTTTGAGGTTGAAAACCAGCTAGTTGTTCTATATTTTCCTTATTTTCAATAACTCTGCTTTTATCAAACCGAATTTCCTGAGTCGTAGTGATATGATTCGAAAAAATTACAATTGTTTTCTTTCTTTTGTTACTTAACCAAATTTCTTGGTCATCTTTTTCTCTATTAATTACATCGTAGTTTAAATACCTAATCCAGTAATAAATGGTTTTCCAAAATTGCTTTTTAATGTTCATGTATGCCTCCATTGGTGGCTATTATAAATAATTAATTGATCGACCGGTTGATCGTGTGTATCGGGTTGAAAATCAGTTAATTGAAAATCATATAGCAAACTTATTGTATTGGTCTTGAAATTTGATAGAAAGCGATCATAGTAACCCCCTCCATATCCTATTCGATAGCCATCTTTTCTAAAGCCAACACCAGGTACGACGATTAAATCTAAATGATTGGAAGTATTTGATTCAGAAACTGAATGATTAATACCTTTTTCATCTTTTTCTATGTCATTAATATTTAATAATTGTTTAAAAGTCATAACTTTAGTCTGATAATTAACTTCAGGTACATATACTTCTTTATTATCGTTTAAAGCTTGTTGAATCATTTGATATGTATTTACTTCATGTGACAATGACAACACAAATCCTATAGAAGATGCATTTTGATATGCTTGAGAATTAATAAGTTCTGTGGCTAACCAATTGTCTGCCTCATTTTTCTGCATGCTATTATGCTGTTTCATTTTAGTTAAAATATTAGCTCTTATATTTTTTTTGCTCAAATTTTCACCTACTTTTACTACCCCATATTATAACGTTTATCTAATTTTATGTCATTATGTTGACTAAGATATTAACTTTTTAATGATATTAAAATAAGCGATTGTACAAATTTTGTTAAAAGCTTTGAATAAAATGAGGTTTTGTAAACATAAAATATTTGACTATAAAATTTAAAAAGACGAAATTCCGTCTGAGGAATTT
>NZ_RXWW01000065.1:15033-37458 GCF_003970495.1 Staphylococcus pasteuri | reverse complement strand
TCACTAAGTATATCTTTGGATACATTATTATGCATAATTAATAAACAATAAACAACACACATTTATTAAAGTATCCTCTTTACATAAAGCACTTAAAGTTGATTAAAAACAAAATTTTATTTTTTCACTTTTCTAAACTTTTAACTATAATGTATAATATTACATGTGACACAAATAAATACTTATATAAGGGAGTGTTTAAAATGCTATATTTGGGGACAGTACTTAATCAGCAAGTGAATGCAAATTGGCAAACCTATATTATGATTGCCATTTACTTCATTATTTTACTTATTATTGGGTTTTATGGTTACAAACAAGCTACTGGTAATTTAAGCGAGTTTATGTTGGGCGGTCGTAGTATAGGACCTTATATCACTGCATTATCTGCAGGAGCTTCTGATATGAGCGGTTGGATGATTATGGGGTTACCGGGGTCGGTATATAGCACTGGTTTATCTGCGATGTGGATAACAATTGGATTAACACTTGGCGCCTATATCAATTATTGGGTCGTTGCACCTAGGTTAAGAGTTTATACAGAAATAGCGGGAGATGCTATCACCCTTCCAGATTTCTTTAAAAACAGATTAAATGACCAACAAAATATCATTAAAATTATTTCAGGTTTAATTATTGTTATATTTTTTACGTTATATACGCACTCTGGATTTGTTTCAGGTGGAAAGTTATTTGAAAGTGCGTTCGGCTTAAATTATCATTATGGATTAATACTTGTAGCTATTATAGTAATTTTCTACACTTTCTTTGGAGGATACTTAGCCGTATCAATTACAGACTTTTTTCAGGGTGTTATTATGCTAATCGCCATGGTTATGGTACCAATTGTTGCGATGATGCAGTTAAATGGTTTAGATACTTTTAGTAGAGTTGCTGAAATGAAACCTACTAATATGGATATTTTTAAAGGGACAACAGTAATTGGAATTATTTCCTTATTTTCATGGGGCTTAGGCTATTTTGGACAACCTCATATTATCGTACGTTTTATGTCTATTAAATCACATAAATTATTACCTAAAGCAAGACGTCTAGGTATTAGTTGGATGGCTATCGGACTTTTAGGAGCAGTAGGCGTTGGATTAACAGGTATTGCATTTATATCAGAAAGAAATATAAAAATGGAAGATCCAGAAACGTTATTTATTATTATGAGTCAAATTTTATTCCACCCACTTGTTGGCGGATTTTTACTTGCTGCAATTTTAGCAGCCATTATGAGTACTATTTCTTCACAATTATTAGTTACTTCAAGTTCTTTAACCGAAGATTTTTATAAACTTATTCGCGGTGAAGAAAAAGCAGCTACTCATCAAAAAGTGTTTGTAATGGTTGGTAGATTATCAGTATTAATTGTTGCCATTATTGCAATTGTCATTGCGTGGTACCCAAATGACACTATTCTTAATTTAGTTGGTAATGCATGGGCTGGCTTTGGTGCATCATTTAGCCCGTTAGTATTATTTTCATTATATTGGAAAGATTTAACTAGAGCTGGTGCAATTAGTGGAATGATTAGCGGAGCATTGGTAGTTATTATTTGGATTGCTTGGATTAAAACTCTAGCTTCTATCAATGAATTATTAGGTATGTATGAAATCATTCCTGGATTTATAGTAAGTGTCATCGTTACTTATGTCGTAAGTAAATTAACAGCTAAACCAGGTGACTTTGTAAATAACGATTTAGCTAAAGTGAAACAACTTGTTAAAGAAAAATAGAAACTAATATATTAGGGTCCGAGAACTTTATATCTCGGACCCTAATTTTTAGTTAAATTTAATTATGGTAAATGTGTACTTCTGGTTCTTTATCGTCTTTATTTTTACTAATCAATGCGCGCGGATTATTACCATCTTTAATTCTAATTTCATATTCATCTATATTATCAAAATATTTCTTAGCCTGTTCTGTAACATATTGAGTAATACCAATTGTCTCAGCTTGACCGTAATAATCTATTGGTAAGTCAACTGTTAATTGTTTTGCTTTTTTATCAACAAATTTTACTTTACCTACTGCTTGAGTAAAGTTAGAAAAGTAAGATTGTAAATTATCATTAAATTGTTTGAAATTATTATTTAATGATTCATCATAGTCAGCCGCTGTTGAAGATGGTAATAGAGCAGTTTTTTCATTGATTGATTTCCAATCATTGATTTTAGTTTGACCATCATCTGCAGTCGCACCTGCTATAAATTCTCCAGGTGTAATAGATTCCTGACTACTTTGTTTATATATAGCGAAGTGAATTGGAATATCTTTTAAATCACTGTTTTCTCTTAATCTTGATAACATTTCACTTGCCATTGCCTTACCTTGCTTTTCTATTTCTTTGTCATCTAATTTTTTACTATAGGTTTCACCGTCTTTTTCCTTTTGGTAATAATATTTGCTATTCATTGCTAAACCAATCGTCATACCTTTAATGTTCTTACCTTTTGAATCGCTATTACCATAGAAATCTTGTTCTAAAATATTGGATAAATATGCTGGTGACTTTTCTGCTATTTTAGTTGGATCTGTTTCCCCTTGGTGAGAAGGATTAAGCCCTAAGTTTTCATTAGCTTTTTTCTTTTTCTTTTCCTTCTCACTCATGTTATCTATTTCTTTTTTAGTATATTTAGGATCCAAATATGCATTAATCGTTTTTTTATCTAAAAATTGTCCATCTTGATATAAGTATTTATCTGTTGGAAAGACTTCTTTACTTAGTTCTAATAGTCCAGATTCGAAACCTTCACTATTATAACTATTTGCCATATTATCTTGTAAAAGGCCACGTGACTGACTTTCTTTAAAAGGCAAAATAGTACGATAATCATCGCCTTGAACATTTTTATCCGTAGCTACTTGTTTCACTTGTGATGAATGACTATCTTTTGATTGATTTGTGTCTTGATCTGACTTTTTGTCTTTATCATTACTGCATGCGGTTAGAATAAAAATTGTCGAGATAAGTAAAATTATTGTTCTCTTCATCGACGTACCTCACTCATTATTGATTTCCTTTTGTTTTGTCGCAAATTCATCTTCAGTCCAAATTTCTGTTCCAAATTTTTCAGCTTTAGTTAGTTTAGAACCTGCATCAGCACCAGCAATAAGTAAATCTGTACTTTTGGTTACACTATTAGTTACTTTGGCACCTTGCATTTGTAACCATTGTGATGCTTCATTACGTGTCATTTGTTCTAATTTACCTGTTAATACAATCGTTTTACCACTAAATTCTGGATGCCCTTCAATTTCTGTTGTTTTGACACCTTTGTATGTCATATTAACATTTTTATCTTTTAGTTTTTGAATTAATGCACGAATATCTTCATTATCTAAATAGGTAACAACAGATTGAGCTAACTTATCGCCTATATCATGGATGCCTACCAGTTCTTCCTCTGTTACTTCAATTAGTCGATCCATTGTTTCATATTTCTCGGCTAATACTCTGCTTGCTTTAACCCCAAGATGTCTAATACCTAAACCAAATAATAAATGTTCTAGAGATTGTGATTTTGCTTTATGAATTGCTTCAACTAAATTTTCAACTTTTTTACTTCCCATGCGATCCAGTGGTAATAAATCGTCTTCAGTTAAATAGAATATATCAGCAACATCTTTAATTAAATTATTTTCATAAAGTTGTTGAATAATCTTAGTTCCTAATCCGTCTATATTCATTGCTTGGCGAGATACAAAATGAATTAGTCCTTCAATGAGTTGTGCCTGGCATTTAGGATTAATACATCTTAAAGCTACTTCCCCTTCTATCCTTACAAGTTCATGATTACAACTTGGACAATGTGTTGGCATATGATAAGTTTTGGCATCATCAGGTCGACGATCTAAAATACTTTTTACAACTTCTGGAATAATATCGCCAGCCTTTTTGATGACTACGCTATCGCCAATTCTTATATCTCTTTCATGAATTAAATCTTCATTATGTAATGAAGCTCTTGAAACTGTAGTTCCCGCTACTCTCACTGGTTCAAGTATCGCGGTTGGTGTTACAACGCCCGTTCGACCTATACTTAACTCAATGTCCAATAGTTCAGTTACAACTTCTTCAGCAGGAAATTTATATGCAATAGCCCAACGTGGAGATTTTTGAGTAAATCCCATCTCGTCTTGTTGTTCTAAGTCATTCACTTTAATGACAATGCCATCTATATCATAAGATAAATCTTCTCGCTGAGCTGTCCATTTTTCTATATATTTTAGGACACCTTCTATATCAGATACTCTTTCACGTTCATGATTAGTTTTAAAACCTAATTGATCTAATTCATCTAATGCACCACTTTGAGTTGTAGCTTCAAAATCAGTAAAGTCATTAATACTGTATAAGAAAACACTTAATTTTCTTTTAGCTGCTAATTTAGAATCTAATTGTCTTAATGAACCTGCTGCTGCATTTCGAGGATTAGCAAAAGGTTGTTCACCGTTGTTTTCCTTTTCTTCATTTAAATTCATAAATGATTGTCTTGGCATATATGCTTCTCCACGCACCTCAAAATTTAAAGGTTCTTTAATTTTTAATGGAATAGCATGTATCGTTCTTAAGTTTTCAGTAATATCTTCTCCAGTTGTACCATCTCCACGAGTTAAACCTTGTACAAAACGGCCATTTTGATATTTTAATGAAACAGCTAAACCATCAATTTTAAGTTCACACATATATTCTACTTTACCAATATTATCTCGTATACGTTGATCAAATTTTCTTAAATCTTCTTCATTAAAAGCATTCCCTAAACTTAGCATTGGTGTATCATGATTTACCTTTTCAAATGTAGATTGAGCTTCTCCTCCCACTCTAACTGTGGGTGAATCTGATGTTTTATATTCAGGGTGTTCTTCTTCTATATGAATAAGTTCATGTAATAATTTATCGTATTCACTATCAGGAACTGATGGATTATCTTGAACGTAATACTCGTAACTATATTGATTTAATAAATCATGTAATTCATTTACACGATTTTGCATATCATTCATCCACTAGTCCTCCTTTTTTTCAATTGGTGCAAATTGAGCTAGTAATCGCTTTGGTCCTTCTGATTTAAATATAATATCTAATTCTACAGAACCATTTTTTTCATTAACGTTACTAACCATACCTTCTCCCCATGCTTTATGAGTAACTTTATCTCCTACTTTCCAGTCAGAAGAAGTTACCTGTTTTTTAGATGAAGTTGTTCTCTTACTAAAGCCGCGTTTCTGAGTTGGTTTCGCCTTAGGTTGAATTGTTTGTCGTTTACTACCCGAATGACTTTCCATTAAATCTTCAGGAATTTCTTTTAAAAATCGAGATGGCATATTAGATTGAGAACGTCCAAACAACATACGTGTTGTTGCGTTAGTAATGTATAGTGTTTCCTCAGCTCGTGTTATCGCTACATAACAAATTCTTCGCTCTTCTTCCATTTCATGGTCGTCATCACTTTTAATTGCTCTAATATGTGGGAAAAGCGATTCTTCCATTCCCATAATAAATACAATCGGAAACTCTAACCCTTTAGCAGAGTGCATTGTCATCAATGTAACTCCTGACTCTGTATCCGCTTCATCAATGTCAGCAACAAGTGATAAATCTGTTAAAAAGTTGATTAATGATTGTTCTTCAAGTGGTGTATTTTCTTCATAATCTTTAGGAACTGACATAAATTCATCTAGGTTTTCTAAACGACTACGTGATTCTAGAGTTTGTTCTCTATCAAGCATATCTCTATAACCTGACTTAACTAAAACTTCTTCCACTATTTCACTTATTTCAAGAAATTCTTGCTCTTTAATTAAATTTTGAATCATTTCATAAAAAGAAATACATTCTTGAGTAACTTTTTTAGATAGTCCTATAAAATCAACTTCACCTAAAGCATCGAACATACTTATATTATTTTGAACTGCATAGGTTTGTATTTTTTCAACTGATGATGGACCTACACCACGTTTTGGGACATTAATAATACGTTGTAAACTAATATCATCATTACTATTGGCAATAACTCTTAAGTAACTTAATAAATCTTTAATTTCTTTACGATCATAGAATTTTTGGCCGCCAACCATTGTATAAGGTATATTAGATTTCATAAATGTTTCTTCTAATACACGTGATTGCGCGTTCGTTCTATATAATATAGCCATATCACTATATTTCTTTCCATTACGCTGATGTTTCATAATTTCTTTTACTACGTATTCAGCTTCATCACGTTCTGTTGTTGCTTCGTAATAATTTATTTTGTCTCCGCCTGTATTAGCAGTCCACAATCCTTTTGGTTTTCTTTCTGTATTGTTTTTAATGACTTCATTGGCAGCATTTAAAATTGTTTTAGTTGAACGATAATTTTGTTCTAAGAAAATCGTTTTGGCATTAGGATAATCTTCTTCGAATGATAAAATGTTTTGAATATCTGCACCACGCCAACCATATATAGATTGGTCTGAATCACCAACGACACATAAATTTTTAAATTTATTGGCTAATAATTTGATTAATGTGTATTGTGCTTTATTGGTATCTTGGTACTCATCAACATGAATATATTGGAATTTATTTTGATAATACTCTAAAGCTTCAGGTACTCTTTCAAACAAATTAATAGTAGTCATAATTAAATCATCAAAATCTAATGCTTCATTTCTTGATAATTGTCGTTGATATCCTTTATAAACTGTAGCTACCATTTGTGAATGATAGTCATTTGCTTCATTTTGGGCATCTTCTGGTGTTTTTAATTCGTTTTTCAAATTACTAATAGCGCCTATAAACATACGTGGTTCAAAACGTTTGCTATCAATATTTTCATTTTTCAATACATCTTTGATAACAGATTTTTGGTCTGTTGGGTCAATAATAGTGAAATTACGTTCTATTCCTATACGATCAGCATCACGACGTAAGATTCGAACGCACATTGAGTGGAATGTAGACATCCAAATGACTTGAGCTTCTTCACCAACCAATTGTTCAACTCTTGCTTTCATTTCTTTAGCTGCTTTATTAGTAAATGTAATTGCCAAAATATTATAAGGTGATACATCTTTCTCGTCTAATAAATATGCGATTCTATGTGTTAGTACTCGTGTTTTACCAGATCCTGCACCTGCCATAATTAATAGTGGGCCTTCTGTAGTTCTGACAGCTTCACTTTGCTCTGTATTCATATTTTTTACTAATGAATTCATTTACTAGACTCCTTTACCTTAACTGTTTTTAATGCTTTTTTTATATCTTTATAAATAATATCCCCAACAACTATAGTATCGGCATACTCAGCCATCTCTTTGGCTTGGGATAAAGTAGTGATACCACCACCATAAAATAGCTGTGTTGTCGTTAGCGTATCTTTAACTGATTTCACTGTGTCTACTTCGCCATAATTTCCACTATATTCTAAGTACATAATGGGAAAACGATATAATTCATTAGCCATTAACGCATATGCATCTATATCATTTATATCTAATTGAGTATTAGCATTTGTTCGTTGTGCAACTTTGCTATCTTCATTCATTACAAGATAACCCTCAAATATTACCTCATCAAAATCAATGACATGTCCATATTCTTTCAAAGCTTCGAGGAGCATTCCATTATGGTATTTGACATTATTACTATTCAATACTGTTGGAATAAAATAAAAATCAAAACCTGGCATAACACTCTCTATATTTGAAACTTCTAAAACAAGTGGTAATGGGTAACGTCTAACTCTACTCATTAATTGAATGACATTATCTTCTGTCACATTATCTGTGCCCCCTAAGATAATAGCATCAGTGTTAGACATACATATTGCATCTAAATCATTGTCAGAAATAGTCTTTGCGGGATCTAATTTAAATACATGGCGCCATTGTTTAATGTTATACATTACATGAAACTCCTTTTTTTAACATACCTTAAATTATATCATTTTTAACTTTTTAGTTCTAAACAGATATCGTGAAAATGTACAACTTATTTCCAAAATTTTTAAGAATTGATAAAAAAGGAAACGATCGTCAACATATTATCGTCGTTAAACTTTAATGTTGCGATCGTTTCATCTTATATTATTCTTTTGTATCGATATTTAATCGATTTAAAATCATTGTGTAAGCATCATTACCCCATTGTAAAGAACGTTTTACACGAGATATTGTTGCCGTAGATGCGCCAGATTCTTGTTCTATAGTTGCATATGTGTATCCTTGTTTAATCATTTTAGCTACTTGAAGTCGTTGAGAAAGTGATTGAATTTCATTCACTGTACATAAATCATCGAAAAACTGATAGCATTCTTCTCTATTTTCTAATGTAAGAATTGCATCAAACAATTCATTTAATGCATCCCCGCGTAATTTTTCAATTTGCATCGTAACAGCTCCTATATGCATATTCTTTTATCATTTTAACTTACTAATAAGTTAAAGTGTAGTAGTTTTATGATAAAAAGTATAGGATTTTAAGTTAATCACTTATTATTCTAAGCTAGCTCTTTTGAAAATAGTATCTACTTGATTTAAATGATGTTTAGGGTTAAAGCATTCATCTAGGTCTTCTTTAGATAATACATCTGTGATTTTGCTATCTTGTTCAATAAGTTCTCTAAATGGTGTTTTAGTTTCCCAAGATTTCATCGCTTTAGGTTGAACTGTATCATAAGCTTCTTCACGTACCATACCTTTATTTATAAGTGAAAGTAGTACACGTTGAGAATAAATTAAACCAAATGTTTTATCAATATTTGCTTGCATATTTTCTTCGTACACAGTCAAACGATCAACAATGTTAGTAAATCTATTTAATGCATAATCTAAAGCAATTGTTACATCTGGTAACATGATTCGTTCAGCTGATGAATGCGAAATATCACGTTCATGCCATAATGGAACGTTCTCATATGCAGTAGTGATATAACCACGTATAACACGAGAAATACCAGTGATATTTTCAGAACCGATAGGATTACGTTTATGTGGCATTGCTGATGACCCTTTTTGTCCTTTAGCAAATGCTTCTTCTACTTCACGAGTTTCAGTTTTTTGTAAGTTTCTGATTTCTACTGCAAATTTTTCTAAAGAAGTAGCTATCAGTGCCAATGTTGCAATATAGTAAGCATGGCGATCACGTTGTAATGTTTGTGTTGAAACTGGTGCTGCACCTAAACCTAAATGTTTACATACATAGCTTTCAATTTCAGGTGGAATATTAGCAAATGTACCAACAGCACCACTCATTTTTCCTACTTCAATTTCTTCTCTAACGTCTTTAAAACGTTTTAAATTACGTTGCATTTCTGTATACCATAATGCCATTTTTACACCAAATGTAGTAGGCTCAGCATGTACCCCATGTGTTCTTCCCATCATTAAAGTGTATTTATAATTTTTTGCTTTGTCTTCTAAAACTTTAATAAATCTTTCTAAATCTTTTTCAATAATATCGTTTGCTTGTTTAATGACATAGCTTAATGCTGTATCAACTACATCTGTAGAAGTTAATCCATAATGAACCCATTTTCTTTCGTCGCCTAATGTTTCTGAAACTTGTCTAGTAAATGCTACAACATCATGTCTTGTTTCTTGTTCAATTTCTTTTGCACGTTCAACATCTACTTTGGCATTTTGACGTATTTTTTTAACATCTTCTTTAGGAATATATCCTAACTCGCTCCATGCTTCTGATGCTAAAATTTCAACTTCAAGCCATGCTTCATAGCGGTTTTGGTCTGTCCAAATAGACGACATTTCTTCTCTAGAATAACGTTCAATCATTGTTTAAGCTCCTATCATATGTGTATTTATAATTTTATTTCTAAAAACTGTACATTAAAAACGAATTTCCGTTTATAGTTCGTCTTTTATCTTTCGCTTTTTATTTTAACAGAATCAACCTTATTTGTGTAATTCTAATATACTTATAATCATATTTTATTTCATCTTCAAAGTGAACACAATTATCAATATTAAAAACCACTCAAATCATTAGATTGGAGTGGTTTTCTTAAATATTATTCTGTTATTTTATTACCGATAAAAATAATATCTTGTTTTAGTACTTCAAGACTACCGTCTTTATTTTCTTTATAAATGGGTTTCTCAATTCGTCTTGTTGGCATATACCCTTCATCTTTCATTCTTTTCAGACAATCTGCAATGGTTTCGTTGTCATTAACTTTGAACTTCATGTTCAACAACACTTTCTAATTCTTCTGGTTCGTAAGCTTTAAGTTTACGCTTACGCACTCCTTTAACCCAGAATCCACCATGAATATTTCTTGGTTCATAAGCAATAATAAATGCTTTAGGATCTAAATTTTTAATAGTATCCATTAATTTTAATTCATATTTTCTTGGCGTTAATACTTGCATCACCAAACGACTTCCATCACGGCCAAATGCTTCATAGTGGGTAACACCATAACCTAAATTACGAAGTTCATTTGGTAAGTCTAACTCGTATTCAGAAGATGTTGCATTGACAACTGTATATCCAAGCGCAAGCTTTTCTTCAATTTTCATACCAACAATGATACCTATTGAAAAACCAAATGCATAAGCTACAATATTTTGAATTTGATCTAAACTAGACATTACTAATCCTAGACCTACGACGTAAATTAAAACTTCAACGAAACTTACAATCGCAGCTACATAACGGTACCCTTTTAAAGTTAATATTGTTCTCATTGTTAAACATGTAACGTAGCATACATTAATAACAAAGATTGCAAACACCATTAACCAGGGATTTTGAGCAATCGCTGACATAATATTCCCCTTTTCTTACTTGAAATCCAAATTATTTTAACAGTCATTTTAATCTTTGTCACGTCAAAGTTAAAATTCATTCTATTAAATTAATATCAATGTTTTATTTTCATTTTATGTGAATTAACAAAATTGAACCGTAAACATATACCAACATGCTCATGTATATTTACGATTCAATGTATCGATTTTCAATTTAGTTTTTAGGCCAAGTATAACGAGTGTATGCGAGTTCTCGCTTATGAGCGTTTTTAATATAATGATTTTCAATTTTCTCTTTTGCTTGGCTTGAAACTTCTTTACCTTCTAAATAATCATCAATCTCATTATATGTTACTCCCAATGCTTCCTCGTCAGGTAATTGAGGTTTATCTTCTTCTAAATCTGCAGTTGGAATTTTTTCATATAAATGTGCAGGTGCATCTAAATATTTTAGTAACGCTCGTCCTTGTCGTTTATCTAGACCGAATAATGGAGCTATATCAGCTGCCCCATCACCATATTTCGTATAAAAACCTGTAATATTTTCAGCTGAATGATCAGTGCCAACAACTATTCCAGATTGATTTGAGGCAATAGAAAATTGTACTTTCATTCGTTCGCGTGCTTTTTCATTTCCTTTTTGGAAATCTGTTAAAGTGATCCCCGCTTCTTGTAATGATTTAACGCTCATATCTACAGCAGGTTTAATATTAACTGTGATCGTTTGATCAGGATTAATAAATTTTAATGCATCTTCAACTTCGTCTGCATCTGATTGAACACCATATGGAAGTTTAACTGCTATAAATTGACACGCTCTACCTTCTTCACGTAATTCATTTACAGTTAATTGTACTAGTTTACCTGCTAATGTTGAATCTTGTCCTCCAGAAATACCCAATACTAATGATTTGATAAAATCATGTGATTGTACATATTTTTTTATAAAATGTTTAATTTCTTGCACTTCTGTTTCAACATCAATTTGAGGTTTTACTTTCATTTCTTTTACTACAATGTCTTGTAAATTACTCATGATCTTCCTCCATTTCTTTTACGTGTTCTGCTACTTCAAAGATGCGTTTATGTTTATTTTCCCAACAAGCTGTACTTAAATCAACCGGATATTCTTGTGGATTTAAGTAACGTTTATTTTCATCCCAAAATGTTTTAAGTCCTTCATTTAAGTAACTTTGAGCTTCTTGTACGCTTGGCAATTCGTATACGAGTTGTCCATTTTCAAAAATAGAATGATGTAAATCAATGGCTTCAAAATCTTTGATAAATTTCATTTTAAATGTGTGAACAGGATGGAATAATTTTAATGGTTTTTCTTTTCTAGGGTCTTCACCATGTAACGTTATATAATCTCCTTCTGCTTTACCTGTCTTTTTATTTATAATTCTATAAACATTTTTCTTACCTGGTGTAGTTACTTTTTCAGGATTGTTAGATAATTTAATACGATCACTATATGTGCCGTCACTATTTTCTATAGCAACTAATTTATACACTGCACCTAAAGCAGGTTGATCAAATCCGGTAATTAATTTAGTTCCAACGCCCCATGAGTCTACTTTTGCGCCTTGAGCTTTTAAACTTGTAATTGTTTCTTCGTCTAAATCATTAGAAGCAATAATTTTAGCATCTTTAAATCCAGCTTCATCTAACATACGACGCGCTTCTTTTGAAAG
Organism: Staphylococcus pasteuri; assembly: GCF_003970495.1. Classification (GTDB taxonomy): domain Bacteria; phylum Bacillota; class Bacilli; order Staphylococcales; family Staphylococcaceae; genus Staphylococcus; species Staphylococcus pasteuri. The sequence continues at coordinate 24,997 of NZ_RXWW01000065.1, read as the reverse complement.
GTATGCAATGTCACCTGAATCTAATCGAATACCTATAAAATTAATTTTGTCTCCTAATTCTTTAGCTACTTTGATTGCTGTAGGTACACCAGATTTTAGTGTATGGAATGTATCTACTAAAAAGACACAATCCTTATGTCGTTCAGCATATTTTTTAAAAGCAATGTATTCATCGCCATAAGTTTGTACTAAAGCATGCGCATGTGTTCCTGAAACAGGAATACCGAATAGTTTTCCTGCTCTTACGTTACTTGTTGAATCAAAACCACCTATGTATGCTGCTCTAGCCCCCCATAAAGCTGCATCTAGTTCTTGGCCACGTCTAGTACCAAATTCCATTAATATATCGTCACTTGCAATTTGACGAATACGACTTGCTTTAGTAGCAATCAATGTATGGAAATTAATAATATTTAATAATACTGTCTCTAAAAGTTGTGCTTGAATTAATGGTGCTTCAACTCTTAGCAAAGGTTCATTACCAAAACATATTTCACCCTCTTGCATTGAATGAATATGTCCTGTGAATTTTAAATTTTTAAGATAGTTTAAAAAATCATCTTGATAACCGATAGTTTTTAAATATTCAATATCAGTATCTGAAAATCCAAAATTATCCATAAAATCAATTACACGTTTAAGACCATTGAATACAGCGTATCCACCATTGAAAGGCATACTTCTGAAATATAAATCAAAAACAGCCATTCTCTCGTGAATGCCATCATTCCAATAACTTTCTGCCATATTTAATTGATATAAATCATTTTGTAGCATTAAACTGTCGTCTTCAAATTGGTACACTCGTATCTCTCCATTCGACCATTCTTTTATAATTATTTTATCATAATTCAATTTATCTAGGTAATAACTGAGATTATAACCCAATCATGTTTTCAATTTAATAATTCATTACATAACTTTTATCTATCACGGTATTTTTATGCTGAACGTTACAACAAATTCATGACAATTGAATTTATTGAATGTGCATTTTCTATCTGTAGATTATAATACTTATGAGGTGTTTCAAATGTTAATAGACAAAGCAACGACATTTATTAAAACAATGTATTCAGAACTCAATTATTCTCAAGAAGATATCGACAAACGAATCAATGAAGTGACAGAAAGCATTCAACAAACTGGAACATATAGACATACTACAGATGAGTTAATTTATGGTGCTAAGATGGCTTGGAGAAATTCGAACAGATGTATTGGCAGATTATTTTGGGAATCACTTAATGTTAACGACGCAAGAGATATTACCGAAGAAAGTAATTTTATTGATTCTATATGTAATCATATTGAAAAAAGTACTAATGGCGGAAAAATTAAACCTTACATCACTATTTTCCATCCAGACCATCCGCCCAAAATTTATAACAATCAGTTAATTCGCTATGCAGGTTATGAAGAAAAAGGAGATCCATCAGAACGTGAAATCACTCAACTTGCACAACGTTTAGGATGGCAAGGTGATGGTGGAGATTTCGACGTTTTACCACTAATTTATCAAATTGGTGAAGGTCCAATTAAATACTTTGAATATCCAAAATCTTTGATTAAAGAAGTGCCTATTGAACATGAAAATTATCCAAAATTAAAAGAATTGAATTTAAAATGGTATGCTGTCCCTATCATTTCAAATATGGACTTACAAATTGGTGGAATAACTTACCCTACAGCACCATTTAATGGTTGGTATATGGTTACTGAAATTGGGGTTAGGAATTTTACTGATAGTTATAGATACAATTTGTTAGAAAAGGTTGCAGAAGCGTTCGAGTTTGATACACTTAAAAATAATTCTTTTAATAAGGACAGAGCACTACTGGAACTCAATTACGCGGTCTACCATTCTTTTAAAGCACATGGCGTGTCAATCGTGGAGCATTTAACTGCTTCTAAACAATTTGAAATGTTTGAAAAAAATGAAGAAAAACATCAACGACAAGTTACAGGAAAATGGTCTTGGCTTGCACCACCGATTTCACCTACGCTTACAAAAAATTATCATCATGGCTTTGATAATACGATGCGAGACCCTAACTTTTTCTATAAAAAATCGAATGAGACGAAGTGCCCTTTCCATTAAATCATTCGAGGTGAAGGTATGAAGATATATTATTTAGGTCCGAAAGGTACATTTTCGTATTTGGCTTCTCAAAAATATGTTGAACAATTGAAATTGCAAAATATCGATTTTGTACCAAAAGCTAATTTATATGAGGTTATTAAATGTGCATCACAGGATGACGATACTATTGGTTTAGTACCTATTGAAAATTCTATAGAAGGAACCATTAATATCGTAGCTGATTCACTAGCTAAACAAGACGTTTATGCACACGGTGAACTCCTTTTAGATATTGATTTTGCGTTATATGGACAATCAGGTAGCCAAATTGAAGATATTAAAAAAGTCTATTCTATAGCACCCGCTATAAGTCAGACATCAAATTATATTATGAATCATCACTTTGATTACGATTATGTAGATAGTACTGTAAAAGGATTTGAAATGATTAGTAAACATGTAGGTGCTATAGCACCTGTCAATAGTGGTGAAGATTATGGTTTTCAACAATTAGATACACATATACAAGACTTTCCACATAATGCGACACGTTTCTTAATTATTAAAAACCATGCCCAATTTGATGTAAATGCAAATACTACTATGTTTTTAATTACTCCGAAGTTTGATAAACCTGGATTACTAGCTAGTATATTAAATACCTTTGCTTTATTTAATATTAATTTATCTTGGATTGAATCACGCCCGCTTAAAACCAAGCTAGGTCAATATCATTTTTTTGTACAAGCAGAGGCCCAATTATCTAATGATATTGAAAAAGTAATAACTATCTTAAATACATTAGATTTTGAAACAAAACTAATCGGTGCATTTAGGAAATAATTATATGTAAATAGTGCTATTTTCATTTTAGTATTCTAATGAAAATAGCACTTTTATTTTTATTTAATATTTTCAACATTCTCTTTTTCGATAGTAACTAAATGATCATCTTGATTTAAAGTGAGATGATTAATGTCTTCAAGATGTATCTTCTGTGTTTTATCATGAAATGTGTTACCAGCAATAAATACATTATTATGTTTTATATTGTTATAGCTTCTAATATGAATAGCATCTTTTTTCATTTTCCCTATAAATTCATTACCTATTACATTAAAGTTTGTACCCGCTTGTGCACCCATATCTTGACCTGTGAATGCATCAGCAGCATTCTTGCCATCCTTTACTCCTAAAAAGCGTATACCCCCATTACAATTTTTAAACTGATTTTTAGAAATAAATGTATTTTGTGATTTTAATGGAGTTAACGCGTATTCTTGAATACTATCAAAAATATTATTTCGAATGTGAATGTTTTCGTAAAAGCAATCATATCTAGATGCATGTGAACCAATAGCTCTATTCCAAGATTTCATTTTAACATCATCTGAAGGTCCAAAATAACAATTTTCTATAACTGCATTTTTAGTAATTGTCCCATCAGTTGTACCAAATTTGGGAAAAGCACCTGGTACTTGAATATCTAATTGGACTGCTTCTGAGAAGAAACGGTCACCATCAACATCTAAGAATCCTTCAAATGAACAATTCGCTATTCGTAGTCCATTTATACCACACGCATCAATTGCATGACCTCCAACAACATTTTTAAATGTAACACCAATAAATTGTATATCTTCTGCATGACCAACACACACCGCAGTATTATTATAAGGATACTTACTTCCATTCATATCAAATGTTCCACCTTTAATATGTATGTGACTGTTACCAGTGTATCCACGATAGAAAATATACGGTTTCCCATTTTTCAAAAGTGCGTCTTTACTACATCTCAATAGTTTTGTTTCATCATCTAAGAGTAATGTTGTTGAATCATATATCACTAATGCTTTACCTATATGGTAAGTCCCTTGTGGGATATAAACTGTATGTTCACCATTTTTAGCTTTATTAAGTGCACGCTGTATTGCTTTTGTATCTTTCGCTTTATTATGACCTTCTGCGCCAAAGTCTTTCACATTTATGAACATGCAATATCTCCTTCGATTAATAATTAATTGTAGTGTTCTTAATAAATATATATACTATGATTAATCTTATAAAACATTTTTAGACCAATTAGATGAATATTTTAATTAACTTAACCAAATTAAATGACTTTTATATCGAAATAGCTTGATATGCTTGATTTAGAGAGGATGTTATAAAATGACTAAAACAGCATTAATTATAGTAGATTATTCAGTAGACTTTATAGCTGACGATGGAAAATTAACTTGTGGCGTACCTGGACAAAAATTAGAAAACTTTCTCGTAAACCGTATAAATCAATTTAATGAAAACCGTGACGATATCTTTTTTATGATGGATTTACATTATGAGAATGATGATTTTCACCCTGAATCAAAATTATTTCCACCCCATAATATTGAAGGATCGGTAGGACGACAACTTTATGGTGAGGTCGGTAAACTTTATGAATCTATTAAGACTCAAAACAATGTTCATTTTTTAGACAAAACACGATATGATTCATTTTATGGTACACCTTTAGATAGTTTACTCCGCGAAAGAAATGTTAATAAAGTTGAAATCGTTGGTGTTTGTACTGATATATGTGTATTACATACGGCTATATCAGCTTATAATTTAGGGTATGCTATTCGCGTACCTAGTAAAGGCGTAGCATCATTCAACCAGTCAGGTCATCAATGGGCTTTATCACATTTTGAAAACTCATTGGGCGCAGAGGTAGAAGAATGAGCTAAAGTCATGCTAAAATAACTATATATAATATTAATAAATTAACAATGAATAAGGGAGATATTTATCAATGGCAAATACTTACATTTTTGGACACAAAAACCCAGATACAGATGCAATTTCTTCAGCAATTATTATGGCTGATTTCGAACAACAAACTGGTAATACTAATGCTAAAGCTTACCGTTTAGGTGAAGTTGGTGCTGAAACACAATTTGCTTTAGATCATTTTAACGTTAAAGCACCAGAATTATTAGAAGACAATTTAGATGGCCAAGAAGTAATTTTAGTTGACCATAACGAATTCCAACAAAGTGCTGACTCTATTGCTGATTCAACAATTAAGCATGTTGTTGACCATCATAGAATCGCTAACTTTGAAACAGCTAGTCCTTTATATTACAGAGCTGAGCCTGTTGGTTGTACAGCAACAATCCTTTACAAAATGTATAAAGAACGTGGATTTGAAATCAAACCTGAAATCGCTGGTCTAATGATCTCAGCAATTATTTCAGACAGCTTATTATTCAAATCTCCTACTTGTACTGAGGAAGACGTAAATGCTGCTCAAGCTTTAAAAGACATCGCAAACGTTGATTTAGATGCATATGGTTTAGAAATGCTAAAAGCTGGTGCTTCTACTACAGATAAATCAGCAGATGAATTATTAGATATGGATGCTAAATCATTCACTATGGGAGATTATGTAACTCGTATTGCTCAAGTTAATACAGTTGATATCGACGAAGTTTTAAACCGTAAAGAAGAATTAGAAAAATCTATGCTTGAAACAAGTGCTGAAGAAAAATATGACTTATTCGTTTTAGTAGTAACTGATATCATTAACAGTGATTCTAAAATCTTAGTTGTAGGTGCTGAAAAAGACAAAGTTGGAGAAGCATTTAATGTTCAATTAGAAGATGATATGGCGTTCTTAACTGGTGTCGTTTCTCGTAAGAAACAAGTTGTACCACAAATTACTGAAGCATTAACAAAATAATTAGATGATAAATTCAAAAAATAGTTAATCATTTTTACTGAGGCATTTAACAATGCTTCAGTTTTTTTATTTTTCATTCATTAAATGCAAAATTATTTTTGTTAAATTAGGGTATAGATATGTTATGAATCTATTTGGGAGATGTAAAAAATCTTGATTATTCTAAATATTAAGGAGGTTTATCTGTTTGAATTCAATTGAGCAATTATTTAACAATAGTAAACAGTATTTCAGTACACATCAAACTAAAGATATTAAATTTAGAAAGCACCAATTAAAAATGCTAAGTAAAAGTATTAAGCATTATGAAAATGATTTACTTGAAGCCTTACATACCGATTTAGGTAAAAGTAGCGTCGAAGCTTATGCTACTGAAATTGGGATTTTATTAAAAAGTATTAAATTAGCACGTAAAGAACTTAAAAATTGGTCTAAAACTAAACAAGTAGATACACCGTTATATCTTTTCCCTACTAAAAGTTATATTAAAAAAGATCCATATGGGACTGTACTAATTATTGGTCCGTTTAACTACCCTGTTCAATTAACTTTTGAACCTTTAATAGGCGCCATTGCTGCAGGTAATACTGCAATTATTAAACCATCTGAGCTTACACCAAATGTATCTTCAGTTATTCGTAAAATTATCGAAAACACTTTTAAACCTGAATATATTGCAGTTGTTGAAGGTGGAATTGAAGAAACAAACGATTTAATCCATTTACCTTTTGACTACATGTTTTTCACTGGTAGTGAAAAAGTAGGTAAAATTGTTTATCAAGCTGCTAGCGAAAATCTTGTACCGGTTACACTTGAACTCGGTGGTAAATCCCCTGTCATTATAGATGAAACAGCTAACTTAAAAGTAGCTAGCGAAAGAATTGCTTTTGGTAAGTTTACGAATGCAGGTCAAACTTGTGTTGCTCCTGATTACATTTTGGTAGATAAAAAAGTAAAAGATGATTTTATTAAATCATTGAAACAAACAATTACAGAATTTTATGGTTCGCAAATACAAAACAGTCCAGATTTTGGAAGAATCGTAAACAATAAACACTTTAATCGTCTAAATCATATACTTACACAGCATCAAAACAAAGTTGTGTTTGGTGGTCATAGCGATGAATCTGACTTATACATTGAACCGACTATTATAGATGATGTTGAGACTTCTGATTTAATTATGCAAGAAGAAATATTTGGTCCATTACTACCTATCATTAGTTATGAACAATTTGATGAAGCATTTTCTATAATTCAAGCACGATCTAAACCATTAAGTCTTTATTTATTTAGCGAAGACGAAAACTCCACTCATCGTGTGCTTAATGAGCTTTCATTTGGTGGTGGTGCAATTAATGATACATTAATGCATTTAGCTAATCCAAATTTACCATTTGGTGGTGTTGGTCTATCTGGTATGGGTCAATATCATGGAAAATATTCATTTGATACATTTTCCCATGATAAATCTTATACTTTTAAATCAACACGCCTAGAATCAAGTCTATACTTCCCACCTTATAAAGGAAAACTCAAGTATATTAAAGCCTTTTTCAAAAATTAATATTTATGTATAAAGAATCCCTCAAGTTATGGCAACTTGAGGGATTCAATCTTATAGTTAAAAGATAACGCAAACACCTTCTGGCGCATTTGTTGCCTCATCTATTAAAGTTAATGTTCCTTTATTTTTATCTCTTTCAAATACAGTTACTTTAGATTGACCTTCTTGATGCGCGCAAATTAAATATTGATCTGATTCAGCAATATTGAAATCACGTGGAAACTCATCGCCACTTAATACAATATCGACAAGTTCAAGTTTAGCCCCATTTTCTAATACTTTATAAATCGCAATACTATCATGGCCACGATTGCTTACATATAAAAATTGTTGATCATGTGATAAATGAACCGCTGCTAATTTTGTGGCACCTTTATAATCTTCAGGAATCGTTAAATGACGTTCCAATTCTTCAAAATGACCATCATTATATTTTGTCACACTTACGATATTTGATAATTCATGTACGACATATGCATAATTTCCGTTTTCATGAAAAGCAATATGTCGAGTTCCATCAGCTGGGGTAAACTGAGAAATAGCATGTTCTTTTAGACCATTATCTCCATAAGTATATGCCACAATGCGATCTGTACCCAGGTCTGTTCCAACTACATATTTACCATCTGGTGTTTCATTTAAAAAATGAACATGTGCATGATCTTGTCTTTCATGTGGTCCAAGTGGAAAATCGTGTTCTAATTCTTGAATCAATTTTTCTATTTTTCCCGTAGTAGGGTTTAATTTATATATTCTTGCTAATCCTGCACCATAAACCGCTTCAAATAGAAATGCACCATTTGTCGATACTTGTATATAACAACCTGTTCCATTTTGCGAAGCTAAGCATTTATTTATTAATGTTAATTGACCATCATTTCCAATTTTAAAACTTGCAACACCACAATTATCGCCTTCTTTTGTTATCGCATATAAAAATTGATCGTTTCTTGTTAAATAAGTAGATGCCTCTATTTGATTTGCTGTTTCTACTTGTGTCATTTGGCCTTGTTGTTCATCGAAATCAAATTGATAAATACCTTGTCCATTGTTTTTAGTATATGAACCGATATAACCTTTTGTCATTTTAAAACGCCTCCATTTCACTTATCTCTATTCTATTAAATTTAGACGTCTAAAGACAAACTTTTAAGTACAAATTACGACATAAAAATATGTGAGGCTTAATTTAAATTGATTCGAATGTGTTGAGAGACTATTTTTGATGGAATAGGAAATTAAATCTTGCAAAATAGAACGTATGTTCGTATAATGTAATTATAAATATCGAGGTGATTGAAAGATGATTAATGATTTAAATAATAGTCAATTGGATTATCGAAATATACCACGTAACAAATTAGATAGAGATATTCCTAAGGGACGTGGCATGGTTAAATGGGCACCGTTTATTATATGTACTAATCTCATAAAAAATCTAATTTAATAGGGTTCAAACATAATTTATATATGTATTATGTTTGAACCCTATATCTATTTATTTTTTACTAATATCATTTAAAATGTCTTGCAATTCTTCAATTTCTTTGTTATTTAATTCTTCATTTTTCGCAAAATTAAGCACTAAACTTTTCATATCCCCTCCATACAATTTATTAAGAAAGGTTTTAGCAGTTTTCATTTTAATATCATCTTCTTTAATAATTGATGAGTAAAAATAAATATTATTATATTTATATCGTTTTATAATCTCTTTTTTATATAGTCTTGTAATTAATGTTCTAATCGTCTTATCGCTAACTTCTTTATTTTTTTGAATCTCAACTACAATTTCATTAGCTGATACTGATTTTTTATTCCATATTATATTCATAACATCCCATTCAGCCATAGTTATTTCAACTTGCTTATTGGCCATTTAAAACACCCATTTCTTTTAATATTTTTTCATTTATTAATTTAGCATTTTCACCAGAGGCTTTTTCATCTGATAAATGTGTAGAAAAATAATACTTATCATGATTTGTAATTACGTAACCTACAAACCACCCATTATTGTACTTCCCGTTTACTATACCTGTACCTGTTTTCCCATACAATGCATAATTTTCATTTTTTCTAATCAATAACGAAGAAGATAATTGTTTCTTTTCATTTTTACTAAAATGGTTATTTTGTTCCATCATATTTTTCAAAACTATTACTTGTTCAAGATTAGATATTTTCAAACTATCTTCCAACCAGTAGGCTTTATAACTTCCCAAATTTTTATTACCATAATTTAATTGCTTGAGTTGATCATAAGTATAGTTCTTTGATATTTGATTACTAATACGTTCGAAGTACCAATTAACAGAGTTTTGTATTGCCGTATTTAAATCTTGATCCTTATTCCAAGAATCGAAAGGATAATGATTATGATTCCATAACATACGTGAATTTTTATCACTTATAATATGACGGTCAAGTCCAAACAGTGCTAAATAAATTTTGTATGTTGAATCAGGAGAATATCTTTTTCTACTTTCTTTTTCATTATAAATATAGTATTTGTCTTTCTTCATGCTGTACATAACGAAAGATCCACTATTTGAACCAAAATTTTTACTTTCATCTAAAATTT
>NZ_RXWW01000065.1:4290-15023 GCF_003970495.1 Staphylococcus pasteuri | reverse complement strand
GGGCTTTTTATAATTATAATCAGTTAAGGATTGCCCCATTAAAAACTGGCTTTGAATTATCATGATAAAAAAAGTAAAAATACAAACAAAAATTAGAATTAATTTTGACTGCTTTTTCAAATTGGCTTCTTTTATATTAATTAATCTTCTTTTGAGTAATGATTTTTTACCATTAAATGAATGGCTTAATATATTTTTGTTGAAAAATGGGGTTTTTAATACGGAATCCATAATAGCTTCCGCATAAGACTTAAATTCATTTTTGTTAATATTATTAAGGACAAATCTATCGGCTTCTACTTCATTGTCATGAATCATCTTTCTTTTTACAATTTGTATTAGTGGATTATAACTCATAGCAATAGAAAAAATATGAAAGATAATTAAATGCAAAGTATCTCTGTTTTTAGCATGAGCATACTCGTGCAATATTATATATTTTAGTTTTTTGTCATTTATACTTTTAAAATATAAACTGGGAATCAAAATAATATATTTTCCATACCAAAAAGTTATTGGAGAATGAATAGATTCTGCTTTTCGAATCACAATATTTCTTTTATATTGATGATTGAAAAGTATCTTGTTTATTTTATCTTTTTCTTTTTCATTTAGATAAAGTGACTGTTTCTTTAAATACTTAAGATATAATAAAGAATTTAAAAATTTAAAACTTAAAATAATAACTAAAACTATCCAAATAACTGTGCAGATATTATCTATTGAATCCCAATTAATCTTATGGATGTCTGTTGTAAACTCATGAACAGGTTTAGTGGTATTTATGTTAGGATTCAAATTGTGTGAATTACTTTCAACTGTGGGCTCTTGATTATTCAAATTATTAAATTTAAAAAAAGAGAATTTAATAGGGATGAAAGGAATTAATCCTGCAAGAAGAGTTAGATACCAAACTTTATAATTTAACATATAATTAAAATAGCGTTTTAATATGTACCTAAAAAATAATAACAATAGAAATATAAAACAAAAGCTTACTATGCTCATTATTAATAACTTAGCCATTTCAACACCTTCTTTCAAATAATTATAATAAACTATTGACGCGAATATTACAATTGTAATATTATTGATTTATAGAAATTACAACTGTAATATTGGAGGGTATATTTTGAAAAAGTTAATACTTTTAATTGCAATTGCTTTAGTTTTAAGTGCATGTAATTCAACCAGTTCACATGCTAAAGAGTTAAATAATTTAGAAAAGAAATATAATGCTAATATTGGTGTCTATGCATTAGATACTAAAAGTGGTAAGGAAGTAAAATTTAATGCCGATAAGAGATTTGCCTATGCTTCAACTTCAAAAGCGATAAATAGTGCTATTTTGTTAGAACAAGTACCTTATAATAAGTTAAATAAAAAAGTACATATTAACAAAGATGATATAGTTGCTTATTCTCCTATTTTAGAAAAATATGTAGGAAAAGATATCACTTTAAAAGAACTTATTGAGGCTTCAATGAAGTATAGTGATAATACAGCAAACAATAAAATTATAAACGAAATCGGTGGAATCAAAAAAATTAAAAAACGTTTAAAAAAATTGGGAGATAAAGTAACAAATCCAGTTAGATATGAAATAGAATTAAATTACTATTCACCAAAGAGCAAAAAAGATACTTCAACGCCTGCTGCTTTCGGCAAGACTTTAAATAAACTTATCGCAAATGGAAAATTAAGCAAAAAAAATAAAAATTTCTTACTTGATTTAATGTTAAATAATAAAAACGGAGACACTTTAATTAAAGATGGTGTTCCAAAAGACTATAAGGTTGCTGATAAAAGTGGTCAAGCAATAACATATGCTTCTAGAAATGATGTAGCTTTTATTTATCCTAAGAACCAATCTGAACCTATTATTTTAGTCATTTTTACGAATAAAGACAATAAAAGTGATAAACCTAATGATAAATTGATAAGTGAAACCGCCAAGAATGTAATAAACAAATTTTAATAGTCTAAATGTACTACAAAAACTGATATAATTCTATCTTTCATAAAACTTCATAATATCGAAGAGTCCGGGACATAAAGTTCTTGGATAAGTGAAAAAAAGACAATTTCTATTGAAATAATATAGAAATTGTCTTTTTTATAAATTTTTTGATTATTTTCAGCTCGTTGAGCTACTACTTTTCTTATATTAAGTGCCATTAATACAAAACCAAGTTCTCTTTTGACTTTATTGAGTCCTCGGACAGACATCCGAGTGAAACCCAAAATAGCCTTCATAAATCCAAAAACAGGTTCCACATCAATTTTTCTTTGACTGTAGATATTTTTTGTTTCTGGTTCTGAAAGCTTTTTGTTAATTTGGGATTTAAAATATTCCCAGTTATAATTCTTCATTATTTTTTTGTTTGTTTTTGAATTGAAGTTCATACATTGATTTTTCAGAGGACATTCTGAACAATCATCACATTCATATAATTTGAAGTCTCGCTTATAACCATACTTATCATGACGATAGGCATATCTTTTAAAACCTAGCCGTTTATTATTCGGACAAATGAATTCGTCATTAATTTCCTCATAGTTACAATTTTGAGTATTAAAGATGTCACTTTTATATTTTTTAGTTTTATCTTTTATAAACATTCCATATGTTATGAGTGGCGTTCGATTAAAGTCATCTATAATTGCCTTATAATTTGATTCACTACCATAACCTGCATCAGCTACAATATATTCAGGTAAATGACCGTAGGTCTCTTGAATTGAATTTAAAAATGGAATCATCGTTCTAGTATCCGTTGGATTTTGATACACATTATAAGATAAAACAAATTGGGAATTTGTCGCTATTTGTAAATTATACCCTGGCTTAAGTTGTCCATTTTTCATGTGATCTTTTTTCATTCTCATAAATGTCGCATCATGATCTGTCTTAGAATAACTATTTCTATCCTTTAAAATAGATTTTTGAAATTCGTATCGATACTTTCGCTCAAAATAATCATTGATTTGCTTTTTGTATTTTTTGATTTTAGTTCTTTTGAGACGTATTTGTTTTCTTGTTTTAGTACATTTTTCATTGTTGATATGTTGGTTTAAATCTTCGATTTCTTTATCTAAGTGACTACCAATCAAATCTATTTCTTCTTTTGTTAATTCATTATCATGATTTTCTTTAATTTCCGGTATGATTTTATTGGTTACCAATTCATGGTAGAGGGCTTTAGAATCCTCATTCATCTTTAATTCATGGTTTTGAATACTCTTTTTCCATACAAATGTATATCGATTGGCATTTGCTTCAATTTTTGTACCATCAATAAAAATAGCTTTATCATCTATAAGATTTTGTTTTACACACTGACTGTAAAATTGAATAAATAAAGATTCTAATAAAGCATCTACTTTTGGATTTACTCTAAATCGATTAATTGTTTTATAAGAAGGTTTTTGATTTTGTGATAGCCACATCATTCGGATGCTATCATTAAGCATTTTTTCTATTTTACGACCTGAGAATACAGATTGTGTGTAGGCATATAGAATCACTTTTAACATCATTTTAGGATGGTACGAAGTTGCACCACGGTGATGTCTGAATTCGTCGAATTCATTGTCAGGAATTGTTTCAACAATATCATTTATATGTCGTGAAATATCATTTGTGGGGATAAGAACTGAAGTTTCCATTGGTAGAGTAAGTTGAGTCATGTTATAATTTTTATACATAAGGCACCTCGTTAATTTAGTTTAGTGATGTTTATTAAATTATACGAAAGTGCTTTATTTTTTTAAAGTATTACAATGTAAAATTACATATAAATACAAAGTATTTTGGCGAGACTCTTGAGGGAACAGGACAAGCTGAAGACTACAGGCTGAAGCTGTCCCCTAAGAAAGCGAGCCAACAATACGGAGTATTGTAAATAAAGAAGCCAGTAAATGAATTTGTTAAAACTCATTTACTGGCTATTTCTCTAGGGTTTATGTCCCAGACTCTATTTTTTTATGTTCACATTTTTTAAAAGAGAAAATACTATTAACATACCAAACATCATAATTCCAGTTACTATAATTATAAATGCTCGATAATCTTACTCAACTTTTCCATATAAAAAATAACTTATTTTAAATTAATTAATTAATCACATTAAAAAATTATATAATCCTTGCCAAAAAAGAACATACGTTCTACAATGATGATGAGGTGGTAAACATGATTCCAAATCCTAATGCGCCAGATGAATATAAATATGAAACTGATTATAGAAAAATACCAAGAAAATATTTAAACCCTAAAATCCCTCAAGGGCGTGGAAAAATCAAATGGCAAGCTTTTGCGACTCTCCCGCAACAGTTTGAAATTTTAGAACAAATTATAAAGGATCAAAATAAAATAGAAAAACCATTGCTAACACATGATTCATTAGATAATTTAGATCAGATTTTTCAAATAAAAATTCAAAATGATGAGTTATGTACAATCTCATATTGGGAAGACGGCAGCATTTCAAACTATACAGGAAAAATTTTGAAAATTGATACAATCAATGGTTATTTTACATTTTACGATTCTACAAATACTAAACATACTTTTTTTAATACTAATGTGTATAATATCTCTTAAACTCGAATTATTTCTCTTTACCTGTGTATTAAATATCTTCATATATTTTATTATATAATGTGTTTATTTCATCTTTGAGCCTCTTTTTCTCATTTTCTAAAGATTTTACTCTCCTTTTTAATGAAGAAATTAATGCGTCTTTACCGTCACTGTTATTTTTATGTACAAATATGTCTTTACTTTGTTCACGTAACTCTTCGATTCTCTTTCGAATTTTACTATTATTATATAAAGTAGCTTTAGATACATTTGAATGCTTAGCAACAATATTAAAGTTAATTTCTTCATTTTTTCGAACCAATTCATTTATTGCTTTAGAAACTTTTTGCTCGGTTTTAACTTTTCGTTCTGCATGTAACTGTTTTAATTGTTCTTGTCTATTAAATTTTCCCATCTTAACCTCTATACTTTTATTCTATTACTTCTCCCGAATATAATGTTTCCATCTTTTATATTACCTAATATTTCTTCATATTTATTTAATATATTAGTATGTTTTTCAACCATATCTTGTCTATTATTATTTTTAGCTAATTCTATAGATTTGACCGTTGATTTGATATGTAATTCATATTTTTCAACATCTAAATCAGAAAATCCAATAGCTAGATCCTTACATGGTTTCCCAGAATTACAAGTTAAGCATGGCGGAGCTTCCATATATGGACAATCACCGCTCAATCTAGCATGACAAGTACCATAAGGATTGTCCATTGCGTTTAATTTATGTTCTTGCCATAAAGAATTCAATGCTTTTTCTGATAATTCACTACTATGCTGTATATTTTTAATTTTACCGTCAACATCAAAACTAAAAGCCCCTTGATCAATAACTGATTCAAAAGCCTTTCTTTTTGTATCATCAAGTAACTTAGCATATCTGAGTGTCATTTCTGGTGAGGAATGTGCTAATAATTCTTGTATGGTTAATATATCTGCTCCACCATTTAACAATTTCACTGCATAGGTATGTCTAAACTGATGAGTTTTGAAATGGAAGACTTCACCTTGTTCATCAAGAATATTTTTTGTTTTTGCTAAATGATTTAAGTGTGCTCTGACCATATGCTGTGTAAAGGGCATTCCTTTTCTTTTTCCTTTATGAATAGCAAAAATATAATTATTAGGGTTGTTATCTTTTGTACTTTTAATTTTAGAATTGGCTATTAAAACTGCTACTATATCAGCTAATTCATTATCGATTGGTATCCTATGTCCTTTAACAAAAGTTTTAGCAATATCAGTAATTATTGAAAACTTTCCATTAACTTTTGCAAGACAATTATTTTTTAATGTTAATACATCAGAAATTCTTAGTCCTGTTTTAAAAGCTATCCAAACTACAGGTATTAAATCTTTGTGCAAATCATTTATATGCTCAAAAAGCTGTTCCAATACAAAATCTGGGATATAATCAATTTGGCTACTATTTTTCTTTTCGCGCTTAGGAAAGTCTTGAGGATAAATTAAAAAACGTATATCTTCAGAGGGGGCTATATCATAATTTTGACTAGCAATATCATTTAAGAACCTTCTAATTGCTTTTAATTCTTCTCTAACGAAGTTCCTAGAACTTTGCACATTTTTACTATTAGCATATTCAAATAAAAATTCTATATATGCTTCGATATGACATCTATCTAGTTCATTTAAACTATTCCTTGTTTCTTTATTTTTAGATATATTTTGAAAAAACCTAGTCAAAACTCTTATATAAAATCTTGCTGTAGCAAATGCTATATCACCAGTTATCAAACGATTTTTTAAATATTTTTTTGCTAATTCTCGCATTTTAATTGACTCAATTTTTTCAAAGTTCAAATAATTACCAGTTAGTGTTTTATTATAACTCAATCCATATTTTTCTAAATTTCTAATATCCCATTTATCTTTTTCCCATTCTTCTCGCTTATCAATAAATTTATTTAGATTAATATACATATTCTTTAAAAAAGAAGCTAGTCCACTTTTATGTTCATAATCACCAAAAACTATTGTTGATGATTTTCTTTTTATAGGTATATTATTTTTAGTCAACCAACTAAACCAGTACTTTTCTAACATATTAATATCACAATCTAGTAAAGAATTTAAATTTGGATAAACTTCATTAAAGAACTCAGCAATCTTGTTAAGTTTCACTGCTCCAGTATTAAATACATTAGATAAAGACCAATCCTCTTTAACTATAAGTTTCAAAAAAAGGTATTTAAATTCTAAATTCAAATTTTCACTTTTAATCCTAAAGAAAATATTTTTTCTTTTGTCTTTATAGTTCTTGATACTATCTTGAAATTGCTCGAACTTGTTAAAAGCTGAAATGTGCCATTCATCATTTTTTAAAAAGTAATCATCATATATTTCAGTTATTAGCACTTCTCCTTTTATGTTTATAGTTCTACTTTGTAATGTACATAATTCATTAATCATAGTACTGTTTGTAGGTAAATTAATTGGTATTGACATAGTTATTCCCCTTTATTAAAAACTTGAAATTGATGCTTAACTTTATTCCAATCTTCACGTATATCTTCTTCAGTGGGATGAACATATAAATTAATAGTCGTTTGTATATTACTATGACCGAGTCTTTCTTGAACTTGTTTAATATCCTTAGTTTCATTATAAAAAACAGTTGCATGTGTATGGCGAAATAAATGGGGGTGAACATTTATAGATGTTTTATGTTTTAGCCTTTTAAATAATGAATATATATCACTATAATGCATAGCTTCTCCTACATTTCTACCCTTTATTTTTACAAAAAGATAATCAGAACATATGGAAAGTTCGTCAATTATTTCGTACACATAATCGTCATATAAATCAATTAACGATTGAGAAATAAATATTTTTCTTTCACCAGTTTTTAAATAAGTACCATTGCTATTAAATCTATTTTTCAAAACTATTTGGTGACCTTTTCTAAAATCAAATTTGATATCATCAATGCGTAATGATAATACCTCACCTATACGCAATCCTGTTTCATATAATAATTGTATTAAGAATTTATCTCTAATATTATTAGCTGCTCCTAATAATTTCTTAACCTCAACATTGGTTAACACTTCTAGTTTTTTCTTTGGTTCTTTTACTTTCAAAATATTTTTCAACATTCCATAGTCCTTGTTTACGTGATGCATGAAACTTTTATATTTTTTAGAGTATTTACTTTCCGTATGTATAAAATCATAGAAATTAACATCTAATTTTTTGCTCCTATAGAGATAATCATAAAAATTAGATACTACAGTAATAGTCAGATTAATTGTCTTAGGACTAATGCTTTTTCCTTTTCGGTGATAAGAGAGGACATTCTCATATTCAAAAGGTGTTTTCATCCATCTTATAAAATCAACAAAGTTATCAAAACTAACTTCTTTATAGCATATCTTTTTACTTTCTAAGTAAACAAAAAATTTTTTTAGTGCATAGGCATAGGTTTTCTTGGTATTTAAACTTTTATTAACACTATCCAGATACTTCAAATATCTTACTGCATCTACTATAGGTTCATTATTACCATCTAAAATCATAAAATTGATACCATTCTTAGATTTTACTTCTACTATTTTCATAATAATCTCATTTCTAATTTTTAATAGTATAAGTATACACTATTCGAACTCTTTTTACATCATACATATTAAACTTATTACACGTAATAAAAAAAGACTATTTAATATTTTTACTTTGTTCATTTTTTCTTAAAATATGATTCATTTTAAACAAAATAGTCTATATTCTTCAATATATATATAACCATTTGCTACACTACCAGAGCAATTTGAAACAATATATCAATATATTATTGACCAAAATAAAATTGAACGCCCCATACTTTCAGAAGACCAATTATCTGAATTGAATTTTCGTTTACATCAATCCCTTCAATTAAACCAACCTGTTATCGTTAAATATTATGACGCTGGTTACTTTAAATCAATCGAACTTAATATTGAGCGTATTGATGCCATTACTTTTGAAGTTGAAGGCTATCAATCACATTCTTCTGAGAAATATAAACTCTCTATATTAGATATTATAGCTATTTCCCCTTCTTAAAAACTATTTTAAGGTAAATAAAAAAGCCACTGATGACTATCTCATCAGTGACTCTTAATTAATTTGAAGTCAAATTAATTGTTATTTTCGATATCTGAAACGATTTCTTTAGTTTTTCTTTCGATATCTTCAAAGTCTTTTTTGAAAATATAAGCAAATGCAACTACACCTACACCTGCAACAACTGTAGTAATAGCTACTAAACTAAATACAAATTTAAATAAACCTTTAATAAAGTTCCACATTAAAATTCACCTCTATATTTGATATGCATATCTACAATACCATATGATAGCATATTTATCGTAATCAATAAATACATACCCTTTGTACTGATAATATAAGCTTCATTTCATCAAATTTATGATAGTATAGACATATAAAAAAACGACTGATTTAAAAATCAGTCGCTATTTCATAATTAATGAAACTATCTGTTCCACCAAGTACTAATTGCAGCTTTTGCACGTTGATACGCTTTATACATAGTATCACCCCTAAATAGATAATTTAAATATTATCAATAACTAGTTACAATATTATTATATATAAATTTACTTAAAATAACAATTAAAGTAATATTAATATTTTATTACAATATGTAAATTTTTATTAAGGAGCATATTTATAATGCAAAAAGTTCAAACCGATATAATGACACATAGAGGATCCCACTATGATTTAGGTGTTCAAACCGGTAATTGGTTAAAACAAACCGAATTATTAAAGAATCGTGAACAAGAATGGAAAAAAAGAATACCTCGATTTGATATAGACATTAATGAAACCCACTCAATCTTTCAAACATACGCTCCAAAAATTTGGGAAGAAATTATGGGAATGCAAGATGTATTAAAATTACCTACACGACAAATGATTTTAAATTTTGCTCATTATCGTTTCACAGATTTAAAAGATAGTGGTTGTACTGTATTTAGAGGACAAGATTATATTGTTCGAAATTATGATTATCACCCCGCAACATATGATGGTAGATACTTATTATTTCAACCTAATGATGGAGGATTAGCGCAAATTGGTCCCACTTCAAGAGTCACTGGTAGAATGGATGGAATGAATGAAGCCGGTTTAGTTATGGCATATAATTTCATGCACCGTAAAAAGCCTGATAATGGTTTCGTTTGCTATATGATTGGAAGATTAATATTAGAACTTTGTAAAGATGTAGATGAAGCCATTCAACTATTAAAAGACCTTCCACACCGTAGTTCTTTCAGTTACATTTTAATGGATAAAGAATTAAATAATGCAATAGTTGAAGTTACACCAAGAGATATCCAAGTACGATACGATAATATCTGTACTAATCATTATGAAATATTAACCCATGAAAACAGAAACTATACTCAAGAATCCAAAGAACGATTGGCACGTACAGTTAATCAAACTCATACTCAATTAGATAAACACGAGGCATTTAAACTCTTTAATGATCCACAATATAAAATATATAGCAAACTTTTTAGAAGTTGGTCAGGTACTATTCATACTACTATGTATGAACCAAAATCCCTAACTGCATGGATGACTTTAGGTGAAAATAAGGCCCCATCTTCTATTAATTTTAATGACTGGTTAAATGGTATGGAATTACAACAAACATCATTTGAAGGTTTAATTGATAGCGACTTAACGTTTGCAACATATTAAAAAAAGTACAAAAGGAAAGTTTAAATTATTTTCCTTTTGTACTTATCTCATTTTTATTTAATCGTGATATCTCCATCAACAGTATAAAATTCTAAAACATTGTTACTTTTCCCTACTTTACTTTCATGGAAGTTTTTATTTTTAATTAAAGATTGTCCTTTACTTGGTTTCAACTTCAATAAGGTATCTTGAGGTGTATCTTTATATTTAAAACTAATATTTCCATCTTTCGTGGAAGCTTTTATATCAGATTCAGATGGCATATTTTTAAAATTAATATCTCCTTGATTTAATAGGAATATGGAATTATTAATTTTGTTATGTCGAGTATTAATTTCACCTTTGTCTATGTTAATATGCGTATCTTTAATTTTAGAGTTATTCATTG
>NZ_RXWW01000065.1:0-4280 GCF_003970495.1 Staphylococcus pasteuri | reverse complement strand
GAATCATTAAATTCACTTTTGTTTATAAATATTTGCCCATAATTATTATTTATTAAAGATTTTTTCACTTTAATATCTTCTATAAAGTAATTTCCATTTATAGAATCTACAGATAATGTGTTTAACTTTTTATTGGGTACTTCAATAACTATTAAGTTATCTCTTTTTCTAAACGGATTTAAATTAATTGCGTATCCTCTATTTACATTCTTTTTCTCTGTCACTTTTAAATTCTCTTTGTTTTTATTAACTTTAACGTTGCTGTCTCCATTATATTTAACTTTAAATTTTGGACCTTTTACCAATTTAACATTAGCATATTCTGATTTTATAGATATATTTTTAAAGTTATAATTCGGATAGGTTTCATTAAATTTCTTTTCTTCATAATTTTGTTTCTCAAAGGCAAACCATGTGATAGTTGCACCTATAAAGAAAACAATAAAAATGATAAGACCTGAAAACATTAGCTTTCTCATCTTTGAACGCGTCCTTTAATTGTTTTAATATACCATTTCAAATATTTTAAAATAAGTCTATAAATTCCTTCTAACACTTTAAAAGTTAAGACTATCAACATTAATCCTAAACCAGAATATGCAATAGAAAATAAAATATTACTGGTAGAATCATGTATACCTTTATAAATGGAAGATATAACTAAAATTAGAGGCATAAAAATTAAAAATACTGAAACAATCAATAACATCACAAATATCAAACTAATTAAAAATACTGGGATTAGAACTAAAAATATAGATAATAAACCTAAACTTAGTGAGGCTGTAATAGCTCTAATGATGTTATGAAAAGTCGGTTTAACTTCCGCATATTCAATCGCACTACTAGCTTTAACTTGTTTAGCTATATCCTCAGGTTCTTTAAGT
The DNA here is from genome assembly GCF_003970495.1 of Staphylococcus pasteuri. Classification (GTDB taxonomy): domain Bacteria; phylum Bacillota; class Bacilli; order Staphylococcales; family Staphylococcaceae; genus Staphylococcus; species Staphylococcus pasteuri. Next base: position 3,393 of record NZ_RXWW01000065.1, on the reverse strand, counting down.
TCTTTTACTATTTCTGCTTCAGACTTTCCTTTCAATTCTTCTTCATAAAAATAATGTTCATAGTCAAACATTTTTTTATCTTTTTCTTTCTTGGGAAGTTCATCTAGGGATACTTCTAATTCATTTAAAAATGTGATTTTATCCATAGTATTGTCACTCTTTCTGCCAATTTTTCTATATTAGTTGCAATACTAATGTCCAACTATTCTCTACTTACTAAAAAACTCGATACGTTTTACTATATCATCTTTATATAAAATATTTAATTTCATGTGGTTATCGCGGTCTCTGTATGTAATAGATTGATAATTTTTACCTATTTTATTTTTTTGATAATTACTACCTAAGGAATTAATAGCTTGATCAATATGGCTACCAATTTTAACATCAAAGTTAGTAGGAACATCTTTATCTTTAACTAGTACAATTCCTTTTACGATATTTTTCTTTTTATGAACTTTTAACGTTAAATCATTATGTTCTCTATGATTATAGAACGTATAACGATCTACTTTAATATTTTTATTTACCTTATAATTTTTCTTATGAAATTGATCATTTAAATGTATACCATTTATTGAAGTATTTGATAAATCGACAGTTTTTATATTGTTATAAATTGAAATACCAATAAGAAGTAAGATACTTAAAATTAAAAATAGTATCGTAATTACCCAACGATTCTGTATACGCAATGATGGTCACCACTTTCGACTTATTATATTAAATATAGCATAAGGTTTATTTACTTTCATCTTACGTCATACTTTTCATTAAATGAGAGAATTTTTAAAATATTTTAATTTATTTACACTTTAGAAATTGGTATAATGTATAAAATAATTAAAGGAGGTTTTTACGATGACTCGTTTAGAAACATATTTCAAAAAAAGCCAAGACATCGGACCTTATATTGAACAAATGCAAGAAAATAAAGATAATCTAGTTTCTATTTATAATTCTTTTAAGTTACCTGAAGATGATGAGAGATTAGAAAAATTAAAATCCTCTAATTATTCTAATGTATTAGTAATTACAGAAGATTGGTGTGGCGATGCAATGATGAATCTACCAATACTTAAGCATATCGCCGAAGCTCTAAATTTACATGTAAAAGTATTCCACCGCGATGATGATACTCAACTTATCGATCAATATTTAACAAATGGAAAATCTCGTTCTATACCTATTTTTGTATTTTTAAATGATCAATACGAACAAGAAACAGTTTGGGGTCCACGCGCTAAAGAAGTTCAAGCGTTTGTGACAAACTTACGCGAAGACACATTACCAAGTAAAGAACATCCAGATTATGATGATAAAGTGAAAGAAACACATTTAATTATTTCTAATCGATATAAAACAGACTCATCTTTTTGGAGTGCTGTGTATAATTCAATCATCGATCAAATGCTATATAAATAAATCATATTTAAGATGGAGCTATTTAATTTTAAGTAGCTTCATCTTTTTTAAATTAGTCTCCAATTTAATTTTTAACATGTTTCTTCTACATAAAAACCGGGACCATATAGTCCCGGATGATAACAATTTATATATCTCGTTTTGCGGCATATAATACATTTGCAATAAATAATACTACAATTGACGCTATAGATATAAACCATTGCCAATGTGAAAATGATATATCTGATGAAGTCATTTTCTCAGTCAAATAAGTGAATGGAATATATTTAAATGACTTATGAATGTCATCACCAATATTTGGAATTAATCCAACAAGTGGTTGGATAAATGGAACAATTAATAATAGGAATATACCTAAAGTAAATATAACAGCTGGTTTCTCAACTGCTAATGTAATTAAGAATAAAAATAAACCAAAGAATAGGAAGAAGATAAGGTAAAACCAAATATTTGTTAAAAAGTTATCTCCATCTATACTTTTACCTTTAGTAGTTGCTTCTATAATAATAATTACTAAATATTGAATTAATGTAAATAAAAATGAAATTAAGATCATAGAAATTGTTTTAGCAATAATATAACCAATTCTACTGCTCATTTTGTTCATGTATAATTGAATTGTACCTTGTGAATAATCTCTAGTGATTGTTTTAATGATAAATAATAAACCAGCGAATAAGAATAACCAATTGGCCATAATAAATACCATCGTATAATTCACTTTATGACCAGGATTATAATTTGCCATCATCGTAGCTTGAAAAACAGTTAAACCTACCACAAGTATAAACGCAATATACGTAAGTGGACTTTTAATAATACTTATTAAATCGTGTTTTACTAATTGTAACGCTCTCATTATTTATCACCTCTTTGATTGATATTAAAGTAAGTATCACGTAATGAGCTTTTACGTGTTTCAATATATTTAGGATAAATATTGAGTTTAGCAAGTGATTGTATTACATCTTTATAGTTACTTTGTGCTTTAATAATAATCTCACCATTATCTTTACTAGATTGTTGAACATGGAATTTTTCTGTCAATATTTCTAATGATTTTCCAAAGTCTTCTTTATCAATCGTAATAATTGTACTATCTTTAGGTCCACCATCTTTCATATTCACATCTTGCACAAATGTGCCATCTCTTAAAAATACTGCTCTATCACAAATCAATTCAATATCTTCTAACTTATGACTAGAAATTAAAATTTTCATCTCTAATTGTTTAACAAGTGATTGAATCGTTTTAAGTACGTCTATAGAACCATCAGGATCCATACCATTTGTTGGCTCATCTAAAATTAAGTATTTAGGTTTATTCATTAGAGACACCGCAATTGCTAATTTTTGTTTCATTCCCATTGAATATTTTTTAACTTTTTTCTTGATATAAGGTCTCATACCAAAAGCATCTATAATGTGATCAGCATACTTTTTATCGAAACCTTTACCTAATACTTGTGCAAATAATTTTAAATTATATAAACCAGTTTTATTATCATACAATTTAGGATGTTCTATTAAATAACCTACATTTTCATCATTTGGCAAATTAACTTTACCTTCAAAATTAATAATATTTCCATTCATTACTTTCATTAAGGTTGTTTTACCAACACCATTTTTACCAATTAGCCCTACTATCTGACTATTGCCGAAATCAAAATCGATATGATCAATTACCGTATTGTGTCCATACTTTTTTGTAATTTGTTCTAACTTCATTGTAGACCTCCTTTAATGAGTACGTTTTTTTATTTTATTTATTTGAATGATGTAATTAATAATTAAACCTATGAGACTTAAAACTAAAAATCCATAATTTAAAAAATATGAATAAAAGTATGGAATTTGACTATGGTTTAAAAATATATAATTAATTAAAATGAGTATAACGGATAAAAGAAAAGGTAATACAAACATAATTAAAATAATATATGCTATATAAGATACACGTTC
>NZ_RXWW01000064.1 GCF_003970495.1 Staphylococcus pasteuri | reverse complement strand
ATCTAACTTAACTCCGTTTTTTAATTAATTTTATAATAAATTGAATAATCTGTATACAACTCTAATTATTATGAAATATTACTTCTAATTCAAAAAAAGTGTAATTTTAAATAAAATTTGATTATATTCCCATAAGGGTAATTCACTTATTTAAGGTATGGACAAAACGCATACCTCCTTTAAACCACATTACTAAATAGACAAGCTGGTTAATGTGCAATATTAATTTAGGACTGCACCTGTGTGTTAACACATATCTAAATTGGGAATGTTCATATGTATCAAAGTTGTTGCTGTATTCACTTACCTAACGTCGTAAGTTGCGACACATGAGATAACATTTGTTCACTCATCTATGGAGTATCTTTTTTATTTAAAACCACTTCCCTATTATAAGGTACTGGTTACAAGCGTACTTTTAAGTCCGTTTGTAACTTTATGAAATGTAAAGTTTTGACAAGTTATAAATAAAAAAACTGCACCCAAAGGATACAGTCAGTTTATTAAAGGATACTCGATTTTGAGTAGTAAGTTTAGTAGCTGCGTTCATTATCTTATAAACAGCTCTAAATGTAAATAGAAAACGCTTACTTTTATGTTTGTGAAAAATTATACGTCATATTTACATTTCTTTTTCAACTCTGTATTATTTCTATATAGTATCAAGACAAGAAAAAACTCGTTTCAAAAAAACAGAAAGAAGTGAGAACTATAAATATTATTTGCAATGAACAAGTACAACAATATCTTTACGAACATGGAGCTGAATTATTAGGGTCAATTGTAACTACACTAGCTTTTATATTCACGTTTACAAAAATGCTTATAGATAATAATAAAGATAAAAAGACAGAAGAAATAAGAAATCAAAAAACATTAAAAATGTTAGATTTAATAAGTGAAAAACATATAGAAAATATAAAAAATATAAGAGAAAAACTAGAGAATGCAAAAACAGGTATACACATAATGACAGGAACAAATGATAACAAGCCAACTTATCAAATAGATTTAGAAAACGTAGACAGTACCAACAGTATGCACAGAAAAAAAGTTTATAATACATACTCAAGCGATATATATACAGTTTTAAACAGTTTCAAAATAATAAAAGAAAATAATACAGAAAAAATATTAGAAGAGTATAAAGACGAATTAACAACAGTACTAAGTAATCAACACATAAATTTAAACTTAGATTCTTTAAATAAAATTAATAATAAAATAAATACTTTAACTAGCTCATTAAATAAGGTGAAACAAATGGATGAGCTTATCAATATAATAGAAATCTCAGCAGATGAAGAAGTAAACGATCCTAGCTACATAAAACCAAAAGAAACGAAAGAAACGAAAAAAAAAGAAAAAGATAGAAAAGCATGGTATGCACAAGAAAAAGAAAAAAAACTAAAAAAATTAGAAGACATAAAAAAAGAATTAAAAAAATCTGAACAGTTCTTAACATAAAATTTATTGCTTTATTCCAATTGCTTTATTGACGTTGAGCCTCGGAACCCTTAACAATCCCAAAACTTGTCGAATGGTCGGCTTAATAGCTCACGCTATGCCGACATTCGTCTGCAAGTTTAGTTAAGGGTTCTTCTCAACATCAATAAATTTTCTCGGCATAAATGCGTGCTCTATTTCTTGTTTTTATTCTTCTTTAATACAAAATTGAGTAGCATCATAAAAACTGAAAAAATCATTGCAGAAATCAAATTGAAATATAAATTAAATTCAATCGAAAACATTAATTGAAGTACTAAATCTAATAATGACTTAAAAACAAAAAACGAAATCAAAAAATATACGAAATATAAAAAAGCTTTCAAAATTAGGTCTCCTTACAGATATTATTTAAATCTCAAATACCCTTATTTGCAATTTTTAAGGTACTTTTTAGAGCATTTAGAGAATCTCATATATTTAAAGGAAATAACACCTAAAATTAGAAAAAACAAACCTTTCCTTTAGATACTAACAAATTAAACTTTTATTTAATACTAAATACAGAATAAGGAGTACTGCAAAATACCGATACCTTAATTATTTATTAATAAATATATGCTTATTCTTTTTTGAGCAATAATTTTGGTCACACAAAAAAGTTTAATCAAATAAGCTGCTACTCAAAAGGATAGGCGGACCACCCGTAATGTTACACAAAAAACCAGATGTTAATTCATCTAGTCATCGGTTATCCCAGCTCGCAAAGTATTGCTTAGTCTCAATTATAAGCTATAAGTAATCGTGAATTTACTAATATTCAATTAAATGTACGCTTTTTACATATTCAAGCTATTGCTAAAACTTCCTAAAATATAAGGTTTTGACATGTTGTAAATAAAAAAGACCGCACCCAATGAATGCGTCACGTTGTTTCAGTTGTTTCTTTAATTCACGTAATTCTTTTCGTGTCATTTCGTCTGGAGTTTTAACTTCGCCACTTGAAGTGATATGTTCTTTATTTCGTTCTTCTTCTGGCAAAGTTGCTATTTCATATAAGACAGTTACTCCCAAATTCTTCGCCGGAGAAGAATTTAATTCTGGATTATTAGCAATCTTCATAAATTTATTAGCGGATGTTTGACTCATTCCTATCTTTCTAACCCAATTCATAAATTCACCATGTGCTAAGTCATTTTCTTTTACATGCTTTAATCTACGACCAATCTCGAAAATAGATTGACCAGCGATGTTTTGATAACTTTTAATTTCAGTTTCGATGGTTGTTAGGTCGTTGCTAAGTTGTAACTCGTTCAATCTTATATGTATTGACTAATCACCTTAAATTAATAAAAGCTACCTCTTAAGATAGCTTTTCCAATAAATCATTAAACATTTGCCCTATTCTACCTGCAGTCACATTAAATATATCGCCTATTTCTTTATATGAATAGCCTTCGGTTAACAATATAAATATAAAATACTCTTTGTCTGTTCCTACTCGCTCAACAATGTTCTCTAGTTCATTATAAAAGATAACTTCTTCGATATTATTTTCATCAAATAGATTAGTTTCTTCTTGATTGTTAATTTCAAAGAAATCATCTAAATTATCATTATTATCACTCACTTCATCATTTTTCTGTATACTATGATAGTTAAGTATAAATTTCCTTAGTGTCGCTTTATCATAATTCATGTACTTATCACAACCCTTATAATTCAGTAGCCTTTTCATCTTTTCTGCCATTGTTAATATGGTTATAATCCTTAATTTTATATAAATCTCTTTGTAACTTAGTAATCGTCTCGTATGCCTTTATACTTCCATGGGAACGCATATAATCTATTACTTCTTTTTGTTCCTGTTTTGTATATCCACGAATAATCTGTTTTAATAAATTCATTCTTTTAAAACTACTTTTTTTAAAACATTCTAAATCTTCTCTTTGTTGAATTATCCAAATAACTAATTTTTCTAGAGGATATGATACTGTGATAACTCCACCCACATCATCACAAGTCATGTGTGATACATTTAAATGATAACTTTCTTCAATTTGCATCTCTATAGATCTAATTTTACGATTTATGATTAGTGGATTGTACTTTAGCAACAACTCATACTCTGAAATTTTTTGTTCTTCTATATAATACAATGTTGATTTATTTTGTTTTAATATCATGGTCAGCCTCCCTGATTTTAAAATAGAGGGAAGACGTTGACAATAAAGTCAACGCCTTTAAATACTATTTTTTGCTTGGTGCTAAATTTGGGTAATTAATCACCTTTTTACCTAATGTTTTTTTCTGCAATAAACCAGTTGCTTTTTGCCACATAAAATCGCTATAGAATTTTTTTGCATCATAGTACTTGGATTCGCCTTCTATAATTGGTTTAGCAACATCATTTAACGATTGTTGATTGATTATTTCACCGATATAATTATTATTGCTTTCAATTTTAGCTTTAAGCTCATTGATTTGTTGGTTGATACTTTCATTTTCTTTCTTAACTGATTTAATCACCTTATTAGCATTATCTGTCTCACTATGTGTTACTTTTTGTAATTGATCTAGTGATTTAATATTACTCGGTAAATTGACTACAATTTGACCATTAACATTTGGATTAGTAGCTTTTTCTCGTCTTAAATTATCTATCTCATTTAAAATTAATTCATATTCTTGTGTACTCAAGTTGCCTTCTTCTAATTTGTTGTATAATACATTAATACTATCTTGATATGAGCCATTATTAGCAATATGTTTACTTTGCTTCAACATATCTTTTATTACTTCTAAATGCGTTGGAAAAATTTCATTAACCGTTGGTTTTGAGTTTGTTTTACTTCCCATAATATCTCTCCTTATTCTTTTTAAGTAAATTTTTAATTTTATTTACTGCACTATGTTCTTTTTGATAATCCATTAGTTCGTTAACCCAATTCTCAACTACACTTAATTCTCTAAGTACACTAGTAAGTTGTCGATTCTTCGCTTTATCAATGAAATTCTGTTGTTTCACACCATCAATTTCTTCACGAATTTCTTTTATCTTACTTTTTATATGGTTCCATTCAAACATATTGATATTACTCACTACACGACCTCCTTTGTTTTATTTAGATTTATCTTGTTAACTAAATTGATAAAGTCAGCGCAAGATATGTTGCTTTTATGCAGGGGTAGGGGTTATACGTAGAACAAATTGAAAACTTGCGAAATCGAGCCCACCCGCCGTTCTCCCGTTTGGTCAAAAATGGTTAAATGGTTTGATGGGGGGCGTGTGATAATCCCCGCAATATTTACTTCTGTTTCATATCAAGATAATGTTTATAACTAATTCCTTTAACGGCTTTTTCAGATGTCTCACAATATAATAAATAACGTGCTATCACTTTACTGTATCCCATAACGCAACATCTCCTTAATGTAATAATGTATTCATCGTCTCACTTAGCTTCAGTGTCACAGGCAACCAACGAGCATCTGAATAATCAAATGGATTTGTCATAACAGGCAGATTTAGATACATACCATGTCTTACATAAGTCGTTACATCTGTGCGTACTAGCTCAAGTTGTTTAGATGATAGTAAGCTACCTACTATATTAATGACTTCCATACTCCATCCATGCCACAATACAATGTTCTCATTGTCTACATGTACAAATGTAAAATCACCTTGATAACCAATATGCAATGACTCAAACAATTCTTCTAAATCAATAAAGGATACTAGGGTATGGTATTTAATAAAGTTAATGATATATACATTCAGTTCATCTTTAGTCATTACATTCTCCTTTATGCTTTAATCTTATTCACATTACGCTTAACATGTTTAATAGGTGCAACATATCCCTTATCACGATCTATAGGTCTCATACGATTACCATCACGATACTGATACCAGTATTGTTCCCTATCACACATTACATTCAATTCATTAATAAGGAAGTCTATTGTCTGCATGTCTGCTCTTAAGAAGATAGTCATATGCCCCACGCTCGTATAATTAAGCTTAAGGTTATAACCTTTTAACCATAAAGACAGTAGCTCCATATTTAATTTAGATTGTAGGTGTGCTTGACTTTCACTCGATAAACACCAATCACATGTGATGAAGTCTACTTCTAAATAGTGATACTTGCTATTTGTTTTATAGGTGTGACATATAGGTTTATTAGCCTTGAGATTTTGTTTGTTTAATTGGAATGTTTGAGACAGTCTTTTGTATATCATATTTATCATCCTTTTTTCTTTTAATATATGTTATATAGTTCTTCACTCTTGCAATTACTAATTCAAAGTCACCTTGTGCGATCAATTTATAACTAGTCCTATGATTTGTATTAGGAATAAAACTTTCACGCCATGCTACCCACTCATCATTAATATATTCAACATATACCTGTGAGAGATGACTTATTGAACAAAAATATATTTCTTCTGGAACTCCGACTATCAAACCAATTCGTTTTGCTTCTTTGTCATAATCTATTTCTATATCAACGGCTTGCACTTCTAACTGTCGCCTCCCACTGTCTTTCAGTTATTACATCACCATTTTTATTATCACCAATTAATATGCGTAATGGCTCAATATCTACGTTACATTGTTTTGCATAGCTTACTGCTTTATATAAATCATCGTTTCTGTATTCACTTTGACCGTCTATAATACGTTGATATGCACGTTTACCCTCTCCACCTTTGCCACCTCTTACATGATCAAAATTATAATTAGGTAACACTCTTTCTATTGAATATGGCTCTAACGTTTGTTGTGTATAATTACCTTGTTTTGAGAAAATTCTATTTTCAAATTCACCTTGATACATCTTTGGTTTAATTCCATTATGTTTGTACTTTCCTTTATCCGTTTGACTACCTGCAAGCACAAAATAACTATTGTTGTGTGCTTTAATATCTACTCCAGGTAAATATCCAATTTTCTGACCGTAATTAATACCTGTACGCTTATAAAAAATGATATGCTTTCCACTACTCGCTGTGGTCTGTACTAACGTATTTTGTGCATTAGATACAATTTCCTCATAGTAAGGTATGTCTTTGATACTTTCGAAACCATTTTCACCGTCTGTATGACCTATATCTATATCAATACACCATACATTACGAGTAAGAACGCCTAACACATTAGTTTGATGATATTTGTAAGAATGATATTCAATAAATTCATCGGTTACATCTTTATCTGCAAATGATACTGTCGGCGTTTTATATTTATTAAGTGGTATCACTTCAATATTCTTTTTCAATAATTGTTTCGCTACATGATAACCTGTCATTGAATATCACTCCTTTATAAAACTGGTAACCCTCGTAACCTATAATTTTCCTATAAGAGCCACTTATAATTTAACTACCAATACACCTACAAGAAATAATGGTTACAAAGGTTACTGCTTGATATATCAACATATTTTAGGTTACAAAGAGAGTTACTAAAGGTTACCGTAACCCTTATTAATTAGAAATTAAGGATAATGCCATATTAAACAATTCAGCATTTTCTACTTTGTGAATTTTTGTATTCACACCTTCAATTTTTATTTGTTTATTAATACCGACACCTATCTTTTTCATATCTTGACGAGCTTTTTTATATTTCATATTCTTATAATCCTCCTCTATTATTTTTCGCAATGTATCATCACCTGCATGAATAAAGCCTTGCTTAGATAATACTTTCAACATAACAACTTGTGTCTCAGTCAATTCTTCCTCACTGAAATAATGTTTTAATGTCACATCTTTAAATCTAAATTCTCGACCAATTTCTTTAAGATATTCTAAACTTGTGATTAAAAACGAAACTGATGCTACTTCTGAATCTTCATCATCTGGTTGTACGAAATTCCAATAAGGCTCAAAAATCTTGTATCTTTCATCATCAGTTTCTCCTATCGGTCTATCTTTGAAAGCTATTTTTATTGTTCTAGTAGTATTTGCTGTAATTTCTCCAGTATCAACACTTTCATTTGTATCAAGTATTAATACAGATTTATTTTTAAATGTGAATGCGTTTCTACCAATACCACGACCAGAAATTGTTTCACCAGTTGCTATTTTTCTTAGTATTCTCATCATAGGTTTAGTAATTTCACCTGTTTCATTAGCATGGGCTATATCTGCACCATAGAAATTCATCCATTCGTTAGCTGCTTCGAAACCACCTGAGACAAGTCCATCAAAGTTCACTTTATTAACGTGTAACAGTTTATTAAATGTAGTTATAAATAAACCTTTACCAGAACGACCGAAATCTTTAAATAAGAACCATTTTTCAGCTTGAATCAATTTCATTTTGCGATACATCGTATAAGCATGTACCAGTTTTAAATTATGTTTACTCTTCTCATTATCAGTAACCAAATCATAAAAATCATTTGGTGTTTTAAAATCTAAATCTTTATAGTTCACGTCATACTTAATAGCGTATAACTCATTATCTTGTAGCTTATCTTTTGTGAGTTTTAATTTCTTGCAGTTATATATGAAATCATTACCAGCAATACTATATGGGTAAATTTTGTAATTATGATCTAAATTTAGATGTTCACGATATAACTCAAGCATAATATCTAAAAAGTCATCTATTTGATGTTTAGGTTCAACGGGATAACTCAATTTAAAATTAGTATCGTCAATCACTTCATACTGATTGTTTTTGACAATGAGAAAATTATCCAATTCTTTGGAATAGATGACCTTATCAGAAATTAAATCTGCAATAAAACGAGCATAATTATTAAAACTATCTGATTTGAAATGTGCTTCTTTTTCATCTTGATCGTTGGTTTTAACAAAAATACTTCCATATACAAGGCCAATTTCTTTAGGTTTTATGGTATAATTTAAGGTGAGATTATTAATATAATCACCTGCAACATCATCTTTTTTACGGTGATATACGTTGCCTTTATTGTCAAAAATTTGTTTATCAGTAGAGATAGAAGCGAAATTAATTCGCTTACTTATCTCCTTAATTCTTGATAAATTTGCTGTGTTGATATAATCTAAATTTGAATGAAATTCAAAATGCTTTTTATATAAACTGACTTCGTTCATGTAATCAACCTTTCATATGTGTTATTATTTATTTTGTATTTATTAAATTAAATACTTACTTTCTATGCGTTATCTTGGCTTTGGTCGGCGAAAGATGACGCTTTTTCTATGTCTTCTAATACTGTATCTAGTTCTTTTAGATACACGCTTAACAAGTCAATGTGTTGAGTAATGTAACAACGGTGTTCATGATAACTGGCACCATGTTTCAATATTTCATCTTTATTCAACATATGACCAGAATCATGCGTAAAATACTCATCATCAAACCAACCAAATGTAATTAATGCATCATTGATTTTTCTTTTAATAATATCCACATCTTCAATTAAACTTTTAATTTCCCACTCCATTATTGCTTAACTCCTTTTCTAAACTGAATTACATTATTATCTTTTAACGTTGGTACTTGAACACCATAATAAGTACATACATTTTCAAATCGCTTATATTTCTGTTCCCAATTCTTAAATTCTTCTTCAAATTGACCGTACACACTTTCAAATTCAAACTGGAGATCGTCTAATACAATTTGCTCAATAGCTTCAGCACCTTTAATATCTTTTTCTTCTCTGTACGCTTTTGCCTTTTCCATTAAATAACCTGTTAATTCTGAAAGCCTTTCTGTTTCACCTCTTAACTGAGATACATTCATAGCTGGTATTGCCATATCGTCATATGCTTTTAAAATTTCTGTTATCATCTTATTTCACTCCATCAAAATTATTTTCAATTTGTTGTATCGCCCACTCAATGATTGCTTGCAAGTTTTCCTCACGATTAACTGTTTCAGTCCATTCATTGTGTCCTTCTTTAAAATGATGTTCATATTCTGTTGCTTTATCCTCAACAGTAGTTCCTAATGTTGTATAAATATCTTGTATAACTTCTTTTTGTTCTTGTTCCATTTCCTATACACTCACTTTCTTATCTTTAAGTTCGACAATTCTATTAATATCTAACTCCATACATGCAATAGCTATGTTAGGACTAACTTCAGGAAAATGTTTCTTAAATACATCAGGTGCTATATTCAATAACAAATTACCTTTCACATCTTTCACGTTAAACCAACCTACTACACTTTTTGTAATTACTACTTGTTGTTTCATGTCTTTATCCTCCTAAATTGTGCTAAGTAATTTCTTAACATTAATCTGTTTTAAATCATTGTTGTGTATATCCATGTGAGATGTGATTTTCTCCATAAATTCATCTACATCAGATTTCTTAAATCGGTATGTGCTACCTACCATGTAATACTTCATGCCGTTATTAATAAGTAGTTCCTCGATCGTTGGTTTACTTAAATTTAGGTATTCAGCTAATTCTTTGTAGGTCATGAAGAACTTTTCTCTTGCTAGTTCATCTACACGTTGATTAATTGCTTGATCTAATAAATCACGTGCTTCATCTTCATCAATATTAATGTTGAACATGGTTTAAGCCTCCTTACGCCATTTGTAGCTTGTCATTGTATTTGTCATAAATGTGCTTTTTCACAGATAAAGGAAGATTATATTTATCAACAAACACCATAAATTCTACTGTGTCATTTAACACCTGTTGTCTTAACTCTAGCATTTCCTGTGTCATATCTTGTTTTTTTATCATCTTAGGAAAGCCGAACACATTTGATACTGCTTTATTGCTAATTGCTTGAGCTTTGCAATAGTCTTTTTTAGAAATAACTTCAATACCTTTTTTTAAATTAGCCATAGCTTCTTTTTGTTTTTCTTTGTCTAGCATGCGAAAGGCTTCATATCCTTTAAGCCCTGTGGCTTGTCGTAATTCTTTAATAACTTGCTTAACCCATTTCTTAAATTCTTGAGCTTCATCTCGTCTACTATTCCAAATAGCTTCGTAAATACCTAGTTCTGATATAATTACAGCTTTTTGTTTACCTTTAAAGGTGTCCACATTATGGACAGCCTTTTCTGAATCATCTAATAATCTAGTCATATGTGGCGTGTGTGAGTACCCTAATACCTTTGCTACATCACCAGCTACTGCCCAATACTCATCGTCTTTTTCAATAAAACGAATTTCTTTATCATTGAAAATTTGTTTAATCATTAGTTACGCCTCCTTTTTAAACAACTGATCTAGTAACCGCTCTTTAGGAATTAAGATTTTGCCGCCTACTTTTACACTTGGGATTTCATTATTTCGTGCTAATGTATAAGTACGATGTTCTGAAAATCTCAAAAGTTCAGCAGTCTCTTTGATTGTCAAAAACATATTAAAACCTCCTCCAAACTTAAACACATTTTGTGTTTGTGTGTTTATATTTAGTATTATACATGCTTATATATAAATGTCAAACACATTTTGTGTTTATTTGTATAGAATGATAAAATAATTTTGAGGTGATTATATGAATAATTTCAAAATAGGTAATTATTTAAAGGAATTAAGAAATGAAAAAAGATTTAGCACTAGAGACTTAACTGACACATCAGGTTTGTCATATAGTTTCATCAGTGCGATTGAGAATGGCAGAAAGAAAGAACCGTCTAATGAACAGATTTCTAACATTTTAAAAAGTATTGTAGAAAACAACCACTCTGAATTTAATTATCATTCGGAAAAAATAAAAGAATTATCTAATGGAGATATAGATTTAGGTATATACGTAGATAGTGCTACATCAATTCTTGATGCAGCAACTAATAAAAAAGTTTCTTCTTACATTACTGAATCACATACGCATAATGGTAACTATTATGATTTTTCAGTTAATGATTTGAAATATCATCTTGAAGATGAAAAAAACACAACCTATTATGGTCGTGTCCCTCTAGATGCTGAAGATAGTCAACGAATTAAACTATTGATATATAACTATCTAAATACAAAATATGATATTTTAAAGTCACAATTAAACGCTTTATATAATAGTGAAACTATAAGTGAAGACAAGTACAATAAGATACTTGATGAGATAGAAACTATTAAGCGATATATTAAGTAGGTGTTCCTATGGCAAGTTACGATCAGATATCTAAAAACAATTGGCGTTATCGCATTTCCCTGGGGAAAAATTCAGAAACGGGAAAATATGAATATATCTCTAAGACTGGCTTTAAACGTAAATCAGATGCTAAACATCAAGCTGAGATGATAGAGCGTCAATTAAGAAATGGTGACTATATCGCCCCTTCTTCTAGCACCTTTAAACAAGTAGCTGATGATTGGCTTAAACAGTATGCTAATGATGTAAAAGTGAGTAGTGTGAGAGTACGTGAGAAAGCCATACAACACGCCATAGAGCGTTTTAATACTAAACCAATACAAACTATCAAGAAACATGATTACCAACGCTTTGTGGACGATATGAGCACACAGTATAGCAAGAATTATGTTGATAGTATTGTGGCTTCTACTAATATGATTTTTAAGTATGCGTATGAAATGCGATTAATAAAAGCATTGCCTAGTGAGGGTATTAAACGACCTAAAAAGAAAGTAAGCGTGGAAGAATTAGAAGATATTGAGATACACAAAAAGTTTCTTGAAAAAGATGAGTTATTTCAATTCCTGGAGGTTGCTAAGTATCACCATTCGCCACAGAATAGCTTTGAAGTATTTACCACATTGGCATATACTGGCATGCGTGCAGGTGAATTATTGGCATTGAAGTGGTCTGATATTGATTTTGATAACAACACGATTAGCATTACTAAGACTTATTACAATCCGAATAATAATAAAAAGCATTATCAGATACTTACACCGAAAACTGAAAGCTCAATCGGTAAAATCTCAGTCGATCCCAATGTGATTCAATTACTCAAAGATTATAAGGTGAATGTGCAGGACACATGGAAAAATGAGCTTTATGTAGATAATAATTTTGTGTTTACTGATGTGAACGGTTATCCTCTTGTGATTAAAAAACTGCAATTATGGATAAAAGCTATACTTAAAAAGACTGACATAACGAATAAGCAAATAAGTACGCATTCATTCCGTCACACACATTGTGCATTACTCATTGAAGCAGGTGTACATATCAAAGAAATACAAGAAAGACTACGCCACAAAGATATAAATACCACAATGAACATCTACGCAAAGATTACCAACTCATACAAAAAAGACGCTTCCCACAAGTTTAGTCAACTCATGGAAAACGTCAGCAAAGAATTATTTTAAGATTTTTATGTCATTATTATGTCATTCAGATTTACTAAACGCCTTTAAACCAACGTTTATTGGCGTTTTTACATCATACCTGGCATTCCGCCACCCATTCCAGCTGAATCATTTTGATCTTTGTCAGGGATAGATGCAACAACCGCTTCAGTTGTTAAGAACATTGCTGCTACACTTGCTGCATGTTGTAATGCAGAACGAGTTACTTTAGTAGGATCCACTATTCCTTCTTCAAGCATATTTACCCATTCATTAGTTGCTGCATTAAAACCAACACCTGGATCTGCATTTTTTAATCGTTCAACAATGATTGAACCTTCTAAACCAGCGTTTTCAGCAATTTGTCTTACAGGTGCTTGTAATGCTTTTAAGACAATATTCACACCTGTTTCAACGTCTCCTTCTGCTTCAATTTCACTTACTTTTTTGTAAATATTAACTAAGGCAGTTCCACCACCAGCAACAATTCCTTCTTCTACTGCTGCTCTAGTTGAGTTCAATGCATCTTCAATACGTAATTTACGCTCTTTAAGTTCAGTTTCACTAGCAGCACCTACTTTGATTACTGCAACACCACCAGCTAATTTAGCAAGGCGTTCTTGTAATTTTTCTTTATCAAAGTCAGAATCTGTTTCTTCAATTTGAGCTTTAATTTGGCTAACACGAGCGTCGATGTTATTTTCATCGCCGTCACCGTCAACTACAGTTGTATTATCTTTAGTGACTTCAACTTTGTTTGCAGTACCTAACATATCAATTGAAGCATCTTTTAAATCTAATCCTAAATCATCAGTAATCACTTGAGCACCTGTTAAAATAGCTAAATCTTCTAACATTGCCTTACGACGATCACCAAAACCAGGTGCTTTAACTGCAACTGCCGTAAATGTTCCACGCATACGGTTTAATACGATATTAGTTAACGCATCACCTTCTACTTCATCAGCAACAATTAAAATTGGACGATTTGATTGAACAACTTGTTCTAATAACGGTAAAATATCTTGGAATGATGATATTTTCTTGTCAGTTACTAAAATATATGGTCTTTCTAATTCAGCAATCATTTTATCTGAATCTGTTACCATGTATGGTGATTGATATCCTCTATCAAATTGCATACCTTCAACGACTTCTAATTCAGTATTAAATCCACTAGATTCTTCAATTGTAATAACACCGTCATTACCAACTTTTTCCATTGCTTCTGAAATGTATTTACCAATTTCTTCGTCAGCTGCAGAAATAGCACCTACTTGAGCAATTTCATTTTTATTTTCAACTTTTTGAGAAATATCATGTAATGCTTCAACTGCTACTTGTACTGCTTTATCGATACCTTGTCTTAAACCAACAGGATTAGCGCCACTTGTTACGTTTTTAAGACCTTCTTGAATCATCGCTTGTGCTAAAACTGTTGCTGTTGTTGTACCATCACCAGCAATTTCATTAGTTTTATTAGCGACTTCTTGTACTAATTTAGCACCCATATTTTCATAAGGATCTTCTAATTCTATTTCTTTTGCAATTGTTACACCATCATTTGTAATTAATGGTGCTGTGTATTCTTTGTCTAATACAACGTTACGCCCTTTTGGACCAATAGTTACTTTTACCGCATTCGCTAATTTATCTACACCGCGTAACATTGATTGACGTGCGTCTTCTGAAAATTTTAAGTCTTTAGCCATTATGTCTGACCTCCAGTATAATAAGTAATTTCATGTTTTAATTTATATGTTTTATTTATTCTTCAATAATTGCTAATATGTCATCTTCATTTAATACGATGTATGTTTCATCGCCTCGTTTAACTTCTGTTCCTGCATATTGTTGAAATACAATTGTATCTCCTTCTTTAATTTCAGGAGCAACTCTAGAACCATCGTCTAATAAGCGGCCTTTACCCACTGCTTTAACGATACCTTCATTTGATTTTTCTTTAGCACTATCAGTTAATACGATACCGCTTTTTGTTGTTTGTTCTTGTTCTTTTCTTTCAATAATCACACGATTTCCTAATGGTTTAAGCATGATTGTTCCTCCTCGTGATCACAAATTTTAGCACTTTAACTTTTAGAGTGCTAAACTACTTTTAATAATAATCAAATTTGGTCAATATTTCAAGTCAAAGCACTGTTAAATAATTTTGTACATTAACTTTATTTACGATAAAATAAACTATAAACAGAAAATCGGAGGTTCATTATGAATAGATTTTGGGTATCTTTATTAACGATATTCATCTATGCCTTAGCTCAATTCTTACCTGGTATCATTTTAGGAAGTGGATTAGTTCATCTTGAAAAAGGCATGAAAACAACTCAATTTATGATATATACGCAAGTTTCATTATTTATTATTGCAGCTATCATAATTATTTTAATCAATTTAAAAATTAAAAATCCTACTAAACTTGAAGCTGGTTTTAAAGAACCTAAACGTTATATTTTAAGTTGGGCATTACTTGGTTTTTGTATCGTTATGCTTTATCAGGTCGTTGTTAGTTTAATTTATGTTGCGATTACAGGGCAACAACAACCGAGTCCAAATACAGAAAGACTTATGGCAATCGCAAGACAAATGCCAATATTTATTTTATTAGTTTCAATAGTAGGTCCAATTTTAGAGGAATTTGTATTCAGAAAAGTACTCTTTGGTGAATTATATAACGCGATTAAAGGAAATCGAATTGTTGCCTTTTTAATAGCTTCAATTGTTAGTTCCCTTTTATTTGCATTAGCACATAACGACTTTAAATTTATACCAATGTATTTTGGTATGGGCATGATTTTCTCCTTAGCCTACACTTATACTAATAGAATAGCTGTTCCAATAATCATTCATATGCTACAAAATGGAACGGTAGTAGTTATGCAAGTCTTTGGTGGAGAATCACTTAAAAAAGTCCAAGAACAAGCCAGTTTTATAATCCAATTGATTTTTAATTAGATATTTATATAACAATAGAGCCAGTCACTATTTTCAGTGATTGGCTCTATCTATGTTTAATATACTTATTTTAATTATACTTCTTCATCTTCTTTTCTACGCTTAAATATAAATGCAATGATAACGCCTATAAAAATAGCTATGATACTACTACTTAGTGCAATTATAGTTCTATTCATTTTTGTATCTTTTTGATAGCTCTCTTTATGTTGATTTGATGTGTTTACTTTATCGTCGCTATGATTTTTAAAAGCGCTTGTATTTTTATCTTCTTTATCTTCTGGCTTTTTAAGTTCTGGCATTGAGCCAATATCTCCTGTAATTAAAGCTAAAACTTGTTCATCTAAGTTTTGATAATATGCTTTTGAATCTAAAGGATTAAAATACTGAAATCTGAAGTAATTTGATTTTTGCTGTAAAGAATTGAGGTATTGATTTCCACTAAACGTTTCTTTTCTAAAGATATTATAAATATCCCTATCAGATATAGCTCCATCCGAATCATTTAATTGATGAATTTGATTAATAACAAAAGGATTATATTTATAAGAACCATTTGCTAAAGAATTAAATCTTCTAATTAATGACTGTTGGTTTGACGTATGTTCAAATCCTTTTTGACTATTAAATATTGATTCAGGATTGTTCCACATAAATCTATTACTATCATATGTCGATGTATTACCTTGTGAATTAGATTTTTTTAATGGACCACTTGATTGGTTTGAATCATCAAATTTCGGCATTAATTGTATTGAATTATTATTTTGATAACGTCCATTATATTGGTTATTTGATGAGTTTTGTGAATTACTTGGTCTTTGGTACTTAGGCTGGTTTGGGACCCTATTATCAGAATTAGACTGATTTTGATTTACGTTACCGGATGAATGGTTAGATCCATTTGAGTTGTTTTGTTGATGATTGTCGTTTGTAGGTTTCTGATTTGAATTAGGTTTGTTAGGTTGATTACCATTTTGACCTTGTCCATTATGATTTGGATTATTATTATCTTGATCTTTACTAGGTTGATGACTATTTGTGCCTCCATTGTGATCATTAGACGGTTTGTCATGTTGATTTGACCCATTATTTTGATTATTGTCGTGGTTGTCATCCTTACCACTGTTTGAATCATTTGAGCTATTATTATCGTCTTGATTGTCGCCTTTACCACTATTTGAATCGTTTGAGCCATTATTATCGTCTTGATCATCTTTGCCAGTATTTGAACCATTATTATCTGATGAATTATTATCATTTTTATCATTTGATTGATTATTGTTTGAATCTGAATTGTCGTTTTGATTAGATCCATTATCATTTCCATTGTCGGAATTACTTTGACCGCTATCGTTGTTGTCATTACCATTTTGTGAGTCATTTTTTCTATTTGAATTTGATGAATCATCATTATTATCAGCGTCACTATTTTGGTTATCGTCTTTACCAGAATCGCTATTATTTCCTGGATTATTATTTTGTTGGTCTGAGTCTGAAGGTTGTGATGAATTATCATTTGTGTTTGAACCTTCATTAGATGCATTCGAATCATTTGTTCCTTCATTAGTGTTATTATCAGAATTTGTGTCTTGATTTTCATTTGAAGATGATTCATTAGTCTCTGAATTAGTTTTATTATCCTGAGAACTAGAAGTATTATCATCTTTATTAGAGTTATTTTGTTGGGCTGTATCATTTTGATGTGTTGTATTAGGGTTTTCAGCTGCATGGACTGAATTACTAATTAATGAAGTACTTAAAATCAATGCAAAACTTGACAACATTATCTTGCTTTTGGGTTTATTATGCATTAATAGTCACCTCCTTCTACTAATTGTTTACTATTCAAGTATATATAAATTATCCTAAGAATGCATTGATATATGTTTATTGAAAAATAATATTAATACTTTTGAAATTTTCTAGTAATTATTTGTTTACTTTAACGAGTATAATATTTATACTTAAATTATAAATAGTTATTAACTATAACAAAGGAGAATGATTATGGGTTTATTTAGTAAAAAAAATGAAGAAGTATCATTTAATGATGCTATGGAACAACGTCGTACCATTTATAATTTAGAAAGTACAATTTCAATAGATGATTCAGAATTAGAAGAATTAATTACACATGCTGTTAAACATGTACCTTCAGCTTTTAATTCACAATCAACACGTATCGTTTTATTATTAAATGATAAAAATGAAAAATTC
Source organism: Staphylococcus pasteuri (assembly GCF_003970495.1). Lineage (GTDB taxonomy): Bacteria > Bacillota > Bacilli > Staphylococcales > Staphylococcaceae > Staphylococcus > Staphylococcus pasteuri. Next base: position 3,020 of record NZ_RXWW01000064.1, on the reverse strand, counting down.
TGGGAAAACACTAAAGAAATTTTAAAAGAAACAATGGGTCCTGATCGTGACTTTGAACCAACACGTCAAAAAATTGATAATTTCAAACATTCATATGGCACAATTCTTTATTATGAAGATAAAGATGTTATTACTGGTTTACAAGAAAAAATGCCAAACTTCTATGATAATTTTGAAATTTGGTCTAACCAAACTAATGCAATGCACCAATATGCAATTTGGACAGCATTAGCAACTAAAGGTATCGGTGCTTCATTACAACACTATAATCCAATTGTTGATGAAGCTACTGCGAACGAATTCAATATTCCTAAAACTTGGAAATTAGTTGCTCAAATGCCATTTGGTAATGTGCGTGAAGAAGCTGGCGAAAAAGATATTAAACCAGTTGAACCTCGTTTCCTTATCAAAAGATAATTTTGTATAATATATGTAAGTGAGATAAATTCTGCTATGGATTTATCTCACTTTTTTGATATATAGCAATTTATTTAGTATCTTATAGTTAATCTTAATTGAGGAGTGATATATATGAAAGTTCAGTTATTTCAAATATATATCGAGTATGGTCAAGCAGAGCAAAATAAAAACAAAATCAAACAGTGGTTTGAAAATGAATTAGAAGATGATACAGATGTTGTCGTCCTTCCAGAAATGTGGAACAACGGTTATGCATTAGAAAAATTAAATGAACTTGCAGACAAAGATTTAAATGACAGTTTACCGTTTATTTCTAATCTCGCTAAAACTTATCAAGTTGATATTATTGCAGGTTCTGTATCAAATCAAATTGATCAAAACATTTATAATACCGCCTTTTCGGTCCTATCAAATGGCAAGTGTATTAATCGATATAACAAAGTTCATTTAGTACCAATGCTTAGTGAACCTGATTTTATGTCTCCAGGTAAACAAGTTCCTGAACCTTTTGAACTTTCAGATGGAACTGTAGCTACTCAAATCATTTGCTATGATTTAAGATTTCCTGAATTACTAAGATATCCTGCACGAAGTGGCGCCCAAATTGCATTTTATGTAGCGCAATGGCCAACTGTAAGATTAAATCACTGGCTAGCATTATTAAAAGCACGTGCAATTGAAAATGATATGTTTGTAGTAGGTACAAACAGTTGTGGTAATGATGGTCAAACTGATTATGCTGGTCATTCTATTGTCATAAACCCAAATGGTGAAGTTATTGCAGATTTAGAAAGTGATGAAAGTACTTTATCTATAGATATCGACGTTAATGAAGTATTAGAACAACGTCAAGCTATTCCAGTTTTTGATAATTTAAAACTCAATTTATATAAATAATAGCTAAACACGCTTAACAATACCTCGTTGGGCGTGTTTTTATGTATAAAAATAAGCCGTGAGTTTGGGAGGAACTCACGGCTTTAGATAACTTATTATTAAGGGAATGTTTTTACAGTTATTTTTCAATCTATTTTTTGGGGATGTTATTAATTATGAAAAATTTTAGTGAATTTATCTATTTTATAATGATAAATTGAATGTTGTTTACGATAGCTTACATGCTAGAAAATACCTAATTAAAGGTACTAAGAATAATACGTAACACTGAGTCCAAGGAAAACTACAGTTTTATTAGTAAATGTTTCGTCACCTACTAATGTTATAAGTTACTAAGTTGGGAGGCTTAATAACTTACCTTTTATACGAAGAAAACAAAGTTATAATGAATTTCTATTATTTAGCGAATTTTTTTACTGTATCTAAAATCCATTTTACAAAATCACCAATTGTTGAAATGATATCTGCAGTCATTGAAATCACTCCTTCCTATTGAATATTGTAAATCCTAAATACTCATCTTAACTAAGTTAAAAAATTATTTTTGGAATTTTTTAACAGTGTTAATGATTAATTTTACTAAATCACCGATTGTTGAAATGATATCTGCTGCCACTGAAATCACTCCTTCCTTTTAGTAATGGAACTAGAATTACTTTAGTAAATAATTCTAATAAGTAGATTAAGCAATTTTTTCAACTCTATTTCCATCACATCTCTGTGATATGAGTCTATTAAAACATGGTTATGATTAATTGAATTAAAAATTTCCTAACTCGTAATATTTTATACTAAACTGTAAACCTTTTTATGATAAAATACTTTTTAGAATGTTCATTATACAGTTAAGTATATATTTTTGACAGTTAGGCATAAACTCCAAAAAGAGTTGCACAAAATTGTATAATGATACTCAAGGAGAGTAGTGAACAAGTGAAAATAATAGATACAAAAATTGATCAATTTGCCAACTACTTGCAACAAAGGAATAACTTGGATCGTATACAATTTCTAAAAGTTCGTTTAGGTATGCAAGTTGTCGTAAGTAACATTGCTAAGTTTATCGTAACCTATGGATTAGCTTTAATATTCCATGTGTTTTGGTACACGCTTGTAACACATATAGCGTATATGATTTTAAGATTTTATGCTCACGGAGCACACGCTAAATCTTCTTTATTATGTCATATACAAAATATATTAATATTTCTTATTATGCCATGGTTAATTGTGAAGTTATCAATAGGTCACTTTACAATGTTATTATTCGCGTTAATCGGATATTTCATTGTAATTACTTATGCACCTGCTGCAACAAAAAAACAACCTATACCTAGACGCTTAGTGAAAAGGAAACGAATACTCTCCATTGTTTTATATATGTTATTAGTTATTATTTCGTTTATAGTTAAAGAACCATATTCACAATTAATTTTATTTGGATTAATTGTAGAATCAACTACATTACTACCTATCTTTTTCCCTAAGGAGGATTAATACTATGGAAACTTTAGTTAATTTATTTTTAAAATTTTTCACATCAATAATGGAATTTGTTGGATTAGTTGCTGGAGCGAATCCTTGTGCTGGTTATTTTGATGAACCAGAAGTACCAGATGAACTAACAAAATTATATGAATAAAATATATTAGAAAGTGTGCATTGTATGGATGCTCTAAATTTTCTACCAACAGCTGCATTAC
>NZ_RXWW01000063.1 GCF_003970495.1 Staphylococcus pasteuri | reverse complement strand
GGTATTAGCTCCGGTTTCCCGAAGTTATCCCAGTCTTATAGGTAGGTTATCCACGTGTTACTCACCCGTCCGCCGCTAACGTCAAAGGAGCAAGCTCCTTATCTGTTCGCTCGACTTGCATGTATTAGGCACGCCGCCAGCGTTCATCCTGAGCCAGGATCAAACTCTCCATAAAAAATTATGATGTTTGATTAGCTCATAAAA
>NZ_RXWW01000062.1 GCF_003970495.1 Staphylococcus pasteuri | reverse complement strand
TTTTGAAAAATCACATTATTCTGTAAATCAGGGGTAGTACCATTAGTTATTAATTACGGAAAACATAACTATTATAATGATAAGTCAATTATTTTTGAAATGATTTGTGAAATTAAGTTTCAAACATTGTCATTTTAAATATAAATAGGGATGTGTAATAATGAATAGCAATGAAAAATATATGAAGAAGGAATCTAAAATGAAAATAGGGGCTATTTCTGATTTACATGTTGATCGAAACCCAAAATTAAATTCACAATATTATTTTGAAACATTAGTAAATGTAATAATGAAGAGAGAAATCGAATTACTCATTATTGCAGGTGATATTTCAAATGATTATCGTCAATCTATCCAATTTATTAAAGATTTGAGAAATAAACTTGAAATACCTGTGTTATTTGTACCAGGTAATCATGATTTATGGTCGGATAGTACAGATAAAAGTTCTAAAGAGATTTTTGAAATATTTAAACAACAAGAAGATTGTTTAATCGAGAGCCCTTATATGATTAATGAAAATTGGGCAATTGTTGGTCACACAGGATGGTATGATTATTCTTTTGCCGATACAAAATTTTCAAAGGAAAAATTACAAAAGGGAAAACATTATGGTGCAACATGGCAAGATAAAGTAAGAATAGATTGTAATCTATCTGATAGAGAGCGTTCATTACAAGCAGCTAATCAAGTTGAACAGGATATAGCAGCAATAGGCGATCGACAAGTTATTCTAGTTACTCATATCGTTACGCATCCAGCCTTTGTCGTGCCAACACCTCATCGCATTTTTGATTTCTTTAATGCATATATTGGAACAAGTGATTTTAACCATATTTATCAACAAAACAATATTCAGTATAGTATTATGGGGCATGTTCATTTTAGAAAAAATTTAATTGAAAATAACATACAATATATTTGTCCTTGTTTAGGTTATCCGCGTCAATGGCGTACAGATGATATTTCTCAGGAAATAAATCATACTTTAGTTGACTTTATTATTTAAAATACCGTCAATCTATTTATATGAAAATATGATGACGGTATAAATTAAGGAGATTTAGTTATTAGGTTTAATATATAGACACATACGGCCTGGCGAATTAAAACTTCGTTCCATTTTTGATTTTTTGATTTTAATGATTTGTTTACTATTTGGAATAATTGCAGGGAATACAATTCCTTTACTGATATGACTCCAAAGTGGATCGATGTAGTAATAGTAGTCTTTATCATAGCCAATAAGAAGTGTGACATGAATATTTGATACAAGTCGAATTTTATAGCCGTCAAATTTAAAACTACGACGCATTGGTTTAGCGCCTAAACTTGTATGATACATAACTACTGGTTGTTGTTGGTCAATAATTTTTTCCAATTCGGCTAAACTTGTACCTGTACCGTTAATGACATTTGAATTATATTTTTGTAAAAATGGAACAAAAGCCTCTGGAAAAATAGTTTGATGGTAGCCAAATTTAACTAGCAAATGATTGCCTACATAACCTTTATAAGGGTTATTTGGGTGTGTTGGCCAATTTTTCATTATGTCAGTTGCTTTAATAGGCTGTTGATTAAATTGAAACATCATTGAAGCAGATACGCCTTCACATCCCATGACCATAGGGATAGGAAACAATTGGCTAATGGGTTTAACAGGTAGAATCGTTTTGTTCATCGGTAATCTCCTTAAGCTGATATACGTTTATATAGTATTCAATATTATATACTGAGTCTTTATATTTTGGATAATTATTTGTTTGGAAATGTTCATTTTAATGTTATTTCAGAATCAGAAAGGTTATAAATAGTAGAAAGCAGAATTTTTTAAGGGGAGTCAAAAATGAATTATCAAATAAAAAGTATGGAAGCTATTAATCTTATTGGTGTAAAACGCCAATTTAAGAGTGGGGGACATGCACAAAGTAATATCCCGGACTTTTGGGAAGATGTGACGACAATAGGTTTAGATTGTAGATTGTCAGAGAAAAGTGATGAATCATTTGAAGGCTTAGTTGGTCTATGTATACCACAACAGGATGGAAAAATGAATTATATGATTGGTGTTCCTAGTGACAAAACACCTAATGATGGATTAGAAACGTACCAGTTAGAGGATAATGACTATCTTGTTGTTAATGCAGTAGGTAAAGTGCCTTATTCTATTAGACATGCGATGCGTCACATTCATAATGAGTTATTGCCTAAGGAACATATTCAGTTAAAACAGGCACCATTTTTCGAATTGTATCCTAATGGCGATACTCAAGACGATAACTATGTAACTGAACTTTGGTTACCAATAGAGCAAAATAAATAATAAAAAACGCAAGTGTTTGGCATAGAATAGATATTAAACCTGACTAATGCCTTACATTTGCGTTTTTAGTTTAAGAACGGTATTTTGTTGGATTAAGTTTGAAATAAATGAATTGTAATAACACTAACAAGATTGCTGTGATTGAAATAATAACTAAATACGGTGTCGGATCAAATTCGCCATTTAGTCCAACTAAAGGAGAAATAACACCACCAAGAATAAATTGGAATAATCCTAACAAACTTGAAGCGTTACCGCTACCTCCAGTTCTTTCTTCCATAGCTAATGCAAAGCCTAAAGGTCCTATAGACGTTACAGGGCTTATATTTAAGAAAAATGCTATGATAAGTAACCAAATAGGTAAGTGCATAGATAATGTAATAATAATCAGTATTACACCTATAATTTGAATGACAGTTAAGTAAATAAGTAAAGTATGTCGGCTTAATTTTTCTACTAATAATGCTACGATTTGACTTACTAAAATTAAACCTATACCGTTAACGGCTAAAATAACACTAAATTGTTGAGGTGTTAAATTATAAACTTTTTGCGTAATAAATGGTGATGCAGATGCATAACTAAATAACATGACATAAGTTAAACCTTGTAACAACATTGGAATAACAAAGGATGGTTTTTTTAATAATGTACCAAAGTCTTTAAATATTCGTGAATAGTTTAATGTAGTCTGTTCAGCTTTATTTGATGGTGGCATCTTCATAAATACACCAATAATGACGATAAGTGTAATAATAGTTAAGATGATAAAGATACTTCTCCAAGTAGATATCGTTAAAGCAAAACCGCCAAGTAATGGTGCTATAATTGTAATAATTCCATTAACTACCATAAGTGAAGTTAACATTTTAGCCATCTCGTCACCACTAAATTTATCTCCAACTGAAGCTTTAGCTATAACTATAGAACCGCCTGCCATTAATCCTTGAATTAATCTTAAGAATAAAAAGAAATATAGACTAGTTGTAAAAACAGCAATTAAAGATGCAAGTAAATATATAACTAAAATGGTTAATGCGACTTTCTTGCGACCAAAAGCATCTGATAACGGGCCAAAGAAGAATTGCCCAAGTGCTAAGCCAATCATCGCAAACGATGTAGTTAATTGAATTTCTGAAGTTGTTGAGCCAAAGTCATGTTGAACGTTTGGCAATGATGGTGAATACATATCAATTGATAAGGGACCAAAAGTCGTCATCACCCCAAAAATGATAATTAATATGAATGGAAAGTGCTTGGCACTTGAATTTTGCATAAGCGTTCTCCTTTTTAAGAATTTATAGAACAAATTATATACGTTTTACACATATTTGTATGTAGTTATTTCACTTTTTATATCATCAATATTATTTATAAGGGGAAAATTTGCTTTTAAAGCGTGCAGTGAATATAAATGTAATAACTAACAGGCTTGTATATACCTATCAAATTAGGGAATACAAGCCTGTTATTTTGGTTTTAAATTATTACAACATTATTTATTGACCGTTTGAGCTAGAGCTATTTATTAATTCTTCAATTTTAGATTTAATGCTATCAAACTTTGTATTAATATCTTGTAACATACTGTTTACTTTACTTTGATTTTCATTATTTTGTTGAGCAGTGTTAGCATTTTTCAGTTTATCAATTTGATCTTGATAAAATTTAGTCAGTTTAGAATCTGAGTTTGTTTCTTCTTTTTGTTTTAAATTATTGATGTCTTGTTGTAATTGGTTGATTTGTGATTGGCTATCTTTATTTTGTTTAATATCATTTTTAGCTGAGTCAACTTTATTATTAATATCATCGTTTTGACTTTCGACTTCTTTTTTATAGTTTTGTGATACGTCAGGATCATTACTTACTTTATCATTATTATGATTTAATACAGCTCTGGTTACGAAGATAGCTACAATAATTAACAGAATAACGATAATGGCTATCAACCATTTTTTAGATTTACGTGTTTTTTGGTTTTCTTCCTGTAGCTCTTGTTCTCTTCTATAATCTCTACCGTTGTAATAGCGTTCTGGATTTTGTTCATATTCATTTTCATTATATTCACGTCGATCATCATATTGGCTTTGGTTTCTATAATCTCGTTCTTCACTTTGTCTACGATGATTTTGATATTGATCATCATATCGATAAGAATCTTTATACTTATCAGTTCTTTTCATACTGTCCACCTCATTTTTAATGGCATTTCTGGATTATTAATTTAATGGCAAATTTAACACTAGTGTACGGGCTATATTGTGGGCTGTTTTAGTTAAAAGTTCATATCCGTTATCTAAAGCATTTTTAAGGTCGCTGGGTTGATTCATAATACTAAAGGCACTATCAATACCATAATCATAAACAGCTTCGTAGTTTTCTCCTAAACTTCCTCCAATGGCTATAACTGGAATATTGATTTGTTTTGACGCTCGAGCAACACCAATAGGCGTTTTACCTAATATTGTTTGATTATCAATTTTTCCTTCACCAGTTACTACAAGATCGGCATTTTCAATTCTAGATGTAAAACGGGTTTCTTCTAAGACAACATCAATGCCTTTAGTTAAATCTACATCTAGGAAAGCCAATAATGCAGTTCCCATACCACCAGCTGCACCTGCACCAGGTACATCTTTGACATCTTTTTCTAGTTGTAATTTTATCTTATCATGATAATGACTTAATGCGGTATCCAACTTTGGTATCATCTTTGCAGTTGCGCCTTTTTGAGGGCCATAAATGGCAGTAGCACCATTGTCTCCTAGTAAAGGGTTAGTAACGTCACAAGCAACTTTAATTTCAACGTCTTTAAGTTTTGGATTTAACTGTGAAATATCTATATTGTCTATATCAAGTAAATGAATGCCTCCTGGTGCAATACTACTATGATTTGAATCTGAAAATTTTACGCCTAATGCTTGTAACATGCCGACACCCCCATCATTTGTAGCACTGCCACCAATGCCAAGTATAATTTTTTTAGCGCCTTGTTCTAAAGCATGATTGATAAGTTGTCCAGTACCATAAGAACTAGTTGTCATTGGATTTTTCTCATTCGTAGATAATAAATCTAACCCTGAAGCGGCTGCCATTTCAATGATCGCAGTTTGATTGTGTTGTGCATAAGCGTACCGTGCACGTATATCTCTAAGGAGTGGATCTTTAACATCAACTTCAATAGTACTTGCCTTTAATGCTTCCATTAAAACTTCAGTAGTACCTTCACCACCATCGGCCATGGGAATCAGATCATAAACCGTTGAAGATGGTAATACTTTTGAAAAGCCTTGATGTATAGCTTCGGCTGCCTGTCTTGCAGACATACTTTCTTTAAAAGAATCTGGTGCGATGACTATTTTCATGAATCAACACTTCCTCATCGTTTTATTTATCTTTATTTTATAAGAGGTCAGGTTAAAACAAAAGACAAAATATAAGTATTTATATATGAGATAACGTTGCTACTATGGAAACGTCTATATGAAAATTTTATTATATAATAGTATAATAAAATAACTTAGTAATTATTAGGAGTAGGGAGAACAACCAGAAATGTACAACATGATAAAGTTTAGAATGAATGAATTATACGTTGGATGTATTTTCATTTTTTTATTTTATTTATTAATCAGTATATTAACGCCTTTGTCAGCAGATGATTTTAAATGGTCTGTTGTAAATAAAGCATCTAATTATAGAGAAATGATTGAATATACGGATGGAAGGTATTTATGTCATTTATTAGCAATGACAGCTATGAAGATTAATATTTTACGCTACATATTATATGCGATTATTTCATTTGGACTTGTCTATTTACTAGCACTAATACAGCAACAACAGCAACAACAGCAACACTTCAATTTTTATATCGTAGTATCATTTATATTTCTATTAATAATGCCAAGAGTGATTTACAGAGAAACATACGGGGGCTTTGATGGGTTTTTTAGATATGTGCCAAGTACTTTAATCTCTGTATTTATATTATTTATTGTCGTATTAACGATATATAAATTAGAAATGCTATCAACAAAATGGATAGTCTTATTCTTGATTTGTACATTGCTAGGGCAATTTTTTGTAGAAAATATAACCCTTTACAATATATTGATATTACTTATTGGTAATATTGTATTTATGATAAGACATCGTAATTTTAATTATTATTTAATTATAGGTTTTATGTTGAGTTTAATTGGTGCCATGTTAATGTTTATCAATCCTATTTACATTAGTATTTATCGAGGAGGAGATAGTTATTTTCGTTTCTCAGATAAACTCGGGTTAAAACATAAAATAGGTTATACATTGTTAAAGCAAATACCAGAATATATATTTATCGATCAATTTTTAATTGTAAGTATGATTGGATTTATCACAATTGGTTTTCTTATTAAAAATCAGTTGTTTGCTCATACGAAATTATATTGGAAGATACTTCTAATATTAAGTATAGCGATATTGCCTTTTTATAAACTTTTTGTTTATGATTTTCTTCAATTTAATCTATTAAAAGGTTCATTAGCGGTTGCGTTGCTAAACACATTCATATGTGGATGGTTTTTTATAGCATTAGTAATTTCAGTTCGTTTTATTTTTAAAGAACAAGTTATAAGGAATCTAGGTTATTATGCACTTGGATCGATACCACTGGTAACATTGCCGTTATTATTAGTATCTCCATTAGGGGCAGGTAATTTTTATACTATTTATGTATTGTGGTGTTTGTACTTATTATTATTAATTTCTCAATATAAAATACAGTGTCAGTCAATATGGATTGGTTTAAAAGGATTTTCAATAGCATTGGCATTTATTTTTATTGTTACAATGAGTGTGATATATTTTAATAATATTCAACGCATTGATATGATAAACAAACAACTTGATACACATCGATACAAACATGTTGTCGTGTTAGAGAGGTTACCATTTGAAAATATCTTAAATAAGGTCACACCAACTTCTAATATGCAACACAAATCATTTAAAATGTATTATGATATACCTCAGAATGTTAAGCTGAAAATAGTACCTTATGGTTCAAGCTTGGCGAGACTTGAAGGAGATTAAGTATGAAATTAACTCAAACGCATATTGAGATTATTAAATTTATAATAGTCGGTGGCTTGAACACATTAAATTACTACATCGTTTATTTACTATTATTAAAATTACTAGATGTGAATTATTTAATTAGTCATATTACTGGATTTTTAGTTAGTTTCATCATTTCTTACTATTTAAATTGTTATTTTGTGTATAAAGTGAAACCAACATTACGTAAATTTATAAGTTTTCCACTGACACAAATTGTGAATATGGGAATGCAAACGTTACTATTATATGTTTTTGTACAGTGGTTTCATTTCCCGTCAGAAATTGCACCATTTGCGGGATTAATCATTACGATACCTATAACCTTTATTTTATCTAAATGGATATTAAAAGATTAATGCTAAAAATGAAATACATAATTAAAATAGACGGACATAAATCTCGAAATAAAAAGCACTAAGATGACCTATTTTCATCATCTTAGTGCTTTCTTTTTGTCAATACTTCGTATTGTATGGCTACGCTATGCCCAACTTGCTTTGTTTGTAGAAACTGATTTAATCAGTTTCTCTGTGTTGGGTCCCTTCCCATGGTACAGTTTCAGCCAGAAATACTACACAGATAAATCTGTGAGAATTTCTAAGGTCTTCAACTAGTACTGTTCCCTCGGGAGTCTTGCCATAAATACTACGTATTTATATGTAATTTTATATTAAAAGACTAAAAAATAATGAAAAAGACAATTTCTATATTATTTCAATAAAAATCACTCTTTTCCACTTGTCCAAAAACTTAATGTTTCGGATACTTTTTCTTAACTGGATCTTGATGTTACCCTATGGTGTTTATTCTATAGAAAAGAGTTAATTTTTTAGGGAAGTCTAAAAAAATAATTAGCTTAATTATATAAAAAATATAGAAATTAAAAAACGTTGTAAAAATATTTTTTATGATTCATACTATGATTACTAAAGGAATTCAAGGTGGTCAAAGGTCATGTCTCAAAATGAAAATTTAAAGATTGCACAACGAGGTGCATATTTAAGTTTAGTCGTTTATATCATATTATCTATAGCAAAATATGTTACAGGATTCGTTTTTAATTCAGCTGCCGTGAGAGCCGATGCATTAAATAATATGACAGATATAGTTGTCTCTATTGCTGTGATTATTGGATTAAAAATATCAATTAAACCAGCTGATAGAAACCATCCATATGGCCATTTAAAATCAGAAAATATATCTACATTGTTGGTTTCATTTATAATCATGTTTGTAGGTATACAAGTTGTTATTGAAAATGCGCCAAGACTTCTAACACAAGATAAAAATGTACCAAGTCCAATTACTATTTTAGTAAGTATTATAAGTGGTTTAATCATGCTAGGTGTATTTTTAGTGAATCAAAAATTAGCAAAGAAAACTAAAAGTAGTTCACTAAAATCAGCCGCTAAAGATAATTTATCCGACAGTTTAGTTAGTATAGGTACAGCAATTGGTTTGGTTTTCACTCAGATTGGCTTTCCAATCGTGGATATTATTTTAGCAACCTTACTAGGTTTGCTTATTATTTATACAGGATTTGGAATTTTTAGAGAGTCTATTTTTACATTGAGTGATGGTTTTAATGAAAAAGATTTGGAAGAATACAGAAATGATATATTAGAAGTGGACGATGTGTTAGATATTAGAAGTATTAAGGGACGTTATCATGGAAGTAGTATTTTCTTAGACGTTACGATAGTGGTAGAGCCCAATTTATCTATTAGTCAAGCACATTTAATTTGCGATAAAGTTGAAGATCATCTACATGAAAAGGGAATTTCTTCTGTATATGTACATCCTGAACCTAATATGAATGATAATTTAAGTAATAAGATACATAATTGAGTCTAGAAATTTAAACAAAATTAGCGCCAAGCAGAAATCAACGTCGATTTCTGTTTGGCGCTTGTTATTATTTATATAAAGTAATCTTACCAATAACCGTTTGATTCACGGAAAGAAATAGCTGCATCAATTGAACCATAACGTTCTTTTGCGTAGTTAATCATACCTTTAGTTTGAGTAGCTACAGAACCATAGCCCCATGATTGGTTCGTTTGACCTAAACCATGATATTGTCCGTTTGAAGCATCAGGATCACCGCCAGATTCTGGCATTACTACGCTATCCCATAATTCTTTTGTGCCACCTGCTTCTATAAATTCTTTATAGACATCACTTGATGACTCACTGCTTGATGATGAATCTTCACTAGTTGATGATTTACTCTCCGAACTAGTGCTTTGTGTAGACGTTTGAGTTGTTTGGTAATTTGAAGAAACTGATGAAGACTTATCTTGTTGTTGGTTACCAAACGATTGATTTTGTTGAGGTGAGCATTGTGAAGGTTGATTGTTTTCAGCCGCATGTGCTTGATGCGCTTCTAAACCTGTTGCTCCTATAGAAACTGTAGCGATAATTGCTAATATTGATTTTTTCATAATAGTTAACTCCTTTAGTATGTGATTTCAATCAGACTTAAAAATAATCCCAAGGATATGTGTCTGTTCATATTTGAATGTGTTGATTTCTTAAGGTGTGTTCATACTATATCATCTATAGGTATTGCATAGGTTACATGAATATAAAAAGGTAATGACACACATTTTAGTTAGAATACAAGCATTTCAAATTTAAAAAGGAATATTTCAAAAGTTACAAAAGCTAAAGCAAACGTTATTGATTGAAAATCTACAAGTGCGTTCTATAATAAAGATATACAGTAAAAATATAAATAGAATCATGTCATCATTTAGTAATGAATGTCATCTATTTTATATTTAAATCATTAATTGTATCAACTAACATCCAAGTTAGTTCGTTATATAAATAGGAAGGTGTTAAATTATGCCAAAACTTATATTATGTCGTCACGGTCAAAGTGAATGGAATGCGAAAAATTTATTTACTGGTTGGGCAGATGTGAAATTATCTGAACAAGGAATTGAAGAAGCGACTACAGCAGGTAAAAAAGTATTAGAAAACCAATTAGAAATAGATGTTGCATATACTTCATTATTAACTAGAGCACTTGAAACAACACAACATATTTTAGCTCAATCTGAACAACAATGGATTCCTGTTAATAAAAGCTGGCGTTTGAATGAACGTCATTACGGCGCGTTACAAGGATTAAATAAAGACGATGCTAAAGAGCAATTCGGTGAAGAACAAGTTCATCAATGGAGACGTTCTTATGATGTACAGCCACCAGCAGAAAGTGAAGAACAACGTAATGAATACCTAAAAAATAGAAGATATCGTCATTTAGATCATCGTATGATGCCATATTCTGAAAGTTTAAAAGATACTTTAGAACGTGTGGTGCCTATTTGGACAGATCAAATATCTCAACATTTATTAGATGGTAATACTGTACTTGTCTCAGCTCATGGTAATTCCATTAGAGCATTAATCAAATATTTAGAAAATGTTTCTGATGAAGATATTATTGGTTATGAAATTAAAACAGGTGCACCACTTGTTTACGAATTGACTGATGATTTAGAAGTTAAAGATAAATATTACTTATAAAATAAAAAATTAGGTCACTTACTGATGTTGAAAAGCATCAATAAGTGACCTTTTTTGTGGAGTAATTTAAATAAGAATTTAAGCATTTTATTATCTAACTTGATGCTTAGTATGATTAGAAATTAAATATATGAGCATTGCAAAAACAGATATGTCTAATTATTTTATTTTTTTATGTTGTTTAATAATTTTTAAAGCACGTTTTCTCGTTTTAATGTTTGGGCTGTTCAAATTACGGCGTGCAGTTTGTAAATCAGTTTTCATAAAATGACCTCCTTTATGTAGTAATATTATGAATTAAAGTTTCGAAAATGTAAATAGTAATTATTACGATTTGTAAGAAAAAATTAATTTTAAACTAATAAAATGCATATTGCATATAACTTATGTATAATGTTGTGATAATTGAAAAGGAAAGTAAGGAGGAATTAACGTGACACTTAAAGCAAAATTGGTAATGATTATTACGATGTTACTAGGTGGCTTTTTTGGTTTACTAAATGAAACATTATTAACAACAGCTCTACCTAGTATTATGAAAGATTTTGATATCCAATATTCACAAGTGCAATGGCTAACAACCGCCTTTTTATTAACGAACGGCATAGTCATTCCACTATCAGCTTTATTTATTCAAAGATATACCACTAGACAGGTCTTCTTAATAGCTATTTTAGTATTCTTTATTGGAACAATATTAGGTGGATTTAGTCCTAATTTCACTATTTTATTAATTGCAAGAATTATTCAAGCGTTAGGTTCAGGTATCATGATGCCCCTCATGATGACTAGTATTTTAAATATATTTGAACCACATGAACGCGGTAAGTATATGGGGATGTTTGGTTTAGTGATTGGTTTGGCACCGGCAATTGGTCCCACTTTATCAGGATATTTAGTTGAATATTTTAACTGGAGATCATTATTCCATGTTGTTGCGCCTATCGCGGCACTCGTATTTATTATCGCAATATTTACAGTTAAAAATGTAGGACAAATTGTTAAGGCCCCAATTGATGTATTGTCTATCATATTGTCTGTCTTAGGATTTGGAGGCTTACTGTATGGTACTAGTTCTATATCACACGATGGCTGGAACGATCCAATTGTATTAACCACTATTATTGGTGGCGTTATTTTAGTCGTGTTATTTATTTGGAGACAATCAAAACTCGAGGTCCCATTGTTAAACTTTGATGTTTTCAAAAATTCACAATTCGCAATTGGTATTTTAATTATGGCAGTAACGATGATTTCAATGATTGGTTCAGAAACTGTTTTACCTATGTTTGTCCAAAACTTACTAAATCGTACGCCTCTAGATTCTGGTTTAATTTTATTACCTGGTGCAATTGTAATGGCAATTATGTCATTTGCTTCAGGATCACTTTATGAAAAATTTGGTGCTAAACCTTTAGCATTAATAGGTATGTTAATTGTAGTCATCACAACTACTTACTTTGTTGTGATGGATGAAAATACAAGTTCGACAATGTTGGCAACGGTATATGGTATACGCATGATTGGTATTGCGCTTGGTTTAATGCCTGTCATGACACATACAATGAATCAATTGCCATATGAAATGAATGCACATGGTTCATCTATGACGAATACAGCTCAACAAATTGCCGGCTCAATAGGGACAGCAGTCTTAATTACAATCTTAAGCCAAGCTAGTAAAAACTATACGCCTAATATGAGTGATTATGATGGTATGAAACGCAGTGAAATGTTAGGTCAAATTAAAATAGATACAATGTTACATGGTTATCATGCTGGATTCTTATTTGCAGTTATTATTACAATAGTAAGTTTCTTATGTTCGTTTATGTTAAAAAGAAATGCTCAAACTCCAAATGATAAATAAGTGGTTGAAAGTTGAAATGACAGTAAGAATCACGAAACAAGTTATTGACTTCACACCCATTAAGGATTAAAATATTTTTATTCCGATTAGAATAATAAGGATAAGGGAGAAATGTTTAATGAAAAGACTATTATTTTGTGTCGTTGCATTAGTATTCGTACTAGCAGCATGTGGTAATAATTCTAGTAAAGACAGTAAATCAAGCAGTAAAGATGATAATACGATTAAAGTGGGTACAGAAGGTACATATGCACCATTCTCGTTCCACAATAAACAAGACAAATTAACTGGTTATGATATCGACGTTATTAAAGCAGTAGCTAAAGAAGAAGGACTTAAATTAAAATTTAATGAAACATCATGGGATTCTATGTTTGCTGGATTAGACGCAGGTCGTTTTGATGTTATAGCTAACCAAGTAGGTATTAATAAAGATAGAGAGAAAAAATATAAATTCTCTAATCCATATACTTATTCAAGCGCAGTGTTAGTAGTTCGTGATAACGAAAAGAATATTAAATCTTTTAATGATGTTAAAGGTAAAAAATTAGCACAAACATTTACTTCTAATTACGGTCAATTAGCAAAAGATAAAGGTGCTAAAATTACTAAAGTAGATGGTTTTAACCAATCTATGGATTTATTATTATCTAAACGTGTAGATGCTACATTTAATGATAGCCTATCTTATTTAGATTATAAAAAACAAAAGTCTAATGCTAAAATCAAAGCAATCAAAGGTGACGCAGAGAAAAATAAATCAGCATTTGCCTTCTCTAAAAAAGTTGATGATAAAACAGTTCAAAAATTCAACGATGGATTGAAAAAAATCGAAGAGAGTGGCGAACTTAAAAAAATAGGTAAGAAATGGTTTGGTCAAGATGTCTCTAAACCTGAATAGTGAGCAACTTCATGCATTAGACGCTGCAAAGCAAGCATTTGGACCAATGTTAGAAGGGTTAGTTAAATATTCTATCCCGATTACACTTGTTACATTCGTATTAGGTTTAATAATTGCCTTATTTACAGCATTAATGCGTATCTCTACAAGTAAATTTTTAAAAGGTGTAGCAAGAGTTTATGTATCGATTATTCGTGGTACACCGATGATTGTTCAATTATTTATTATATTTTATGGTATTCCAGAATTAGGCAGATTAATAACCAATGATGCTGATAATCAATGGACATTAGCTCCTGTTGTAGCAGCAATTATTGGTTTGTCACTCAATGTAGGTGCATATGCATCAGAAATCATTCGTGGCGGAATTATTTCTATACCAAAAGGTCAAACAGAAGCGGCATATTCAATCGGAATGAATTACCGCCAAACTGTGCAACGTATTATTTTACCGCAAGCGATAAGAGTTTCCATCCCTGCACTAGGTAATACGTTCTTAAGCCTAATTAAAGATACATCTCTATTAGGATTTATCTTAGTGGCTGAAATGTTCCGTAAAGCTCAAGAAGTAGCTTCAACAACTTATGAATATTTAACAATTTATATTCTTGTTGCATTAATGTATTGGGTAATTTGTTTCATTATATCTGTAATCCAAAGTTTTTATGAATCATACATTGAAAGAGGGTATCGCTCATGATTGAATTATCGAATATTCATAAATCATTTAATCAAACAGAAGTGATTAAAGGTATTGATTTAAAAGTAGATCAGGGCGAAGTTGTGACATTAGTTGGACGTTCCGGTTCAGGTAAAACGACTCTTTTACGTATGATGAATGCACTTGAAATTCCTACTGAAGGAACAGTTTATGTAAATGGCAAGACATACACTGAAAAGGATAAAAAGTCACAAATAGAAGTTAGAAAACAATCTGGAATGGTATTTCAAAGTTATAATCTATTTCCGCACAAAACAGCATTAGAAAATGTGATGGAAGGTTTAGTCACAGTTAAAAAGCAAAGTAAATCAGAAGCTAAAAATAAAGCGTTAGATTTACTTGAAAAAGTTGGTTTAACCCACGTTAAAGATCAACGACCACATGCATTGTCTGGTGGACAACAACAACGTGTAGCGATAGCAAGAGCATTAGCTATGAATCCTAAAGTGATGTTGTTTGACGAACCAACATCAGCATTAGACCCTGAACTTGTTAATGACGTGTTGAAAGTTATTAAAGATTTAGCACAAGAAGGTATGACAATGGTTATTGTCACTCACGAAATGCGATTTGCGAAAGAAGTTTCAAATCAAATAGTGTTTATTCATGAAGGTAAAATTGGTGAACAAGGTTCCCCAGAAGATATCTTCAATCATCCGAAAACGGACGAACTTAAACGCTTTTTAAATGTAATACAATAAATGACGATATAGAAAACCCAGTGAATTTAATCTCACTGGGTTTTTATATGTTATTAAGTTGGAAATAAACGTGCTATTTTCTTTTTTCAAGAAGTTCTTTTACTTGATAGAATACTGGTTTAATAGGTTTGATGAAGTCGCCAATATATTCATAGACATCAGCATTGAAGCCTTCTTTAAAGCGTTGCACACCAAAATCTTCAGCATTTTCACTAAAGTCGCCAGTGATACCATAGAAATTATAGCGATCAATGTTATGTTCTTTAGCGAATTTAATCATTTCCCATTGTAAACGATATGCACCCATATAAGGGTTATATTTTGGATTAGAACCACTTGATAAATAATATACTTCATGGTCATTATAAATATATATTGCAGCAGCTAAATTCAATACTTGGCCTTCTTGAGCAATTTCATCTTTTGTCTGATTGATTTTTCTTTCATTACTATCATGTTGTTGTTTAACTTGAGTATGTTTCGTTTTGTTTTTCTTAGAATTAGGATTTTCTTGTAACGCTGTTTCTACTTCTTGAAGTTGTTTTGATAATTCTTTATGTTTATCTTCTAGAGTAGTGAGATATTCTTGCAAATCAATATAAGCAAGTTTCAACATAGCTTGATCTTCGTATGTCTTTTGTAGCTCTTCGAAATAAGGTTTTTCACGGAATTTGAAACCGTGTTTTTCTTCTGCCATTCTGAACAAATCAAAGAACGTATCTGTTTCTTCAATAGGTAACGTTCTTACTTTAACACCCATTTCGTAAGTCTTTTTAATATTACGACGTGTTTGATAATCCATTTCTTTCATCAATTGATCTTCAGTTTTATCTTTTAAATCTAATACAGAAAGCCAACGAATTTGACTCATTGAATCATATCCAACAGTATAACCTTGATGTTTATAACCTAGGTCTTCCATTGTCTTAACAAATGCACGGTTATCGTAAGATGTTAAAATTTCACCGTCAGCATTTCTAACATTTTCAAGAATATATGGGTCTACAAGTACGTATAAACAATTATGTTTTTTTAAATATGATGTTAAAGATTTAAAGAAGAAACGAACAAGTGATAAATTTTTGAAGTCCATCACTGGTCCTCGGTGTGTATAAAAATATTTAAAGAATTTTAACGTACGTGCTTCTGTTAAAAGACAAGCAGCGATAACTTCATCTTGATCGTCTTTTACGCCGACAAGATGGACGTCTCCTTTCATCTCACTACGATTATCGTAATGGATACTTGATTGTGTATAATGTGAGAAATGTTCGGCTGTAAATTTACCAAACTCCTCTGATGTTAAGTTAACAAATTTCAATATATATCTTCCCCTCTAGAAATAGAACTATTAAATGAATCGTTAATATTCATATTATCAAATTCCTGCAAACATTACACATCATAACATAAAAAATAGCGTCATACTTTTGTACGATAAAACAAATACTAAGTATTTAATTAAATTTAAAAAAAGCTTTAAAATCGTTATTTTTACGTTAAATATTACTGTGATGCTATGAATTCTGTGATAAAATTTAAAGTGAAAGATGACACGGATTTAAAACAAGATTTCATATAAAGTGATTCATATTATCGGGAGTGAATATATTGAAGAAGATAGTGGCAGTTATTGCTGTATTGACGCTTGTATTAGTTGGATGTAGTAGCGGTAAGTATACTGACAAAATTGATAAAGCAGTTAAATTACAAGAAAAGAAACAATCAAAAATAGCTAAAAGAGATGCTGGCGACGAAGTTAAACACTTTGATAAAAAGGATGCTAACATTTATGTGTACGATAAAGGAAAATATGTCATTTTGGCTTATAAACCTTTAAACGATGATGAAGAAGTACATTACTACACTTATGAATTTAAAGGCAAGAAAGCTAAATATAAAGAAAATTTCAATTCAAAAGGTTATTATCAACAACATGATCCTGATTACAAAGAAGAAAATATGCATTAGCTATTAGTTATAAGGAGCAACAATGAAAAAGTTAATAGGAATAATAAGCGCATGTTTAATTGTTGTGTTAATTAGTGGTTGCGGTAAAGAACAAGAAAAAGCACCCGAGGCAACAAAAGATGGCAAACCACTTATCGTCATTTATGGTGACTTTAAATGCCCTTACTGTAAAAAAGTAGAGAAAAATGTCATGCCTAAACTTAAAGACCATTATTTAGACAAAAATAAAGCTAAAATTAAATATGTAAATATGGCATTTTTAGGTAAAGACTCAATTATAGGATCCCGAGCAGGGCATGCTGTCCAACAAATTGCCCCTAAATCTTATTTAGAATTTCAAAAATTAATGTTCGAACACCAAAAAGATGAAAAGAAACAGTGGATTACTGAAAAGGTGGTTGACCAACAAATTAATCATCTTAATATTACCTCAGATCAAAAAGAGAAAATCAAAGAGGAATATAAAACCAAGAATAGTCAATCATGGAAAGCAGCTTTAAAAGATAAAAAAGATACCAAAGAACATCATATTTCTACAGCACCTACAGTATTTATAAAAGGAAAGAAAATTGAAGATCCATATCATTTCAAAGAATATGATAAAGTCTTAAAAGAGAATTAATATTGAACTGCTAACAAAGCGACCTGCTTTGCTAGCAGTTTTTTATATATCAAAAATAAATTGAGTATTCGAATAAATAAATTTAAATATACATAAAGACATAATAAGTATATAAAAGTATTTTCAGGGACTTGTTTTTTAAAGAAAGAAGGTATATAATAATTAATCGTAATAATTACTATTTAGGAGAAGCGATATGAAAAAAAATCTAAGTTTATTAATTCTTATTCCTCTAATGATATTTGCACTAGCAGCCTGCAGCAACGATAGTGTTAACAACAAAGGAGATAAGCTCAAAGTTAGCACGACGGTATATCCACTTAAGTCGTTTACAGAACAAATTGGTGGAAAGCATGTTGATGTAAAATCAATTTATCCAGCAGGTGCTGATTTACATAGTTATGAACCAACACAAAAAGACATGTTGAATGCAGCTAAATCAGATTTATTCATCTATACAGGCGATGATTTAGATCCAGTCGCAAAAAAAGTAGCTTCAACAATCAAAAATGATAATAAAAAATTATCTTTACAAGATAAAATTAGCAAGAACGATTTATTAGCAGATCACCATCATCACGAGGGTGAAGAGGAAGATCATGGAGAAGAAGAACACCATCATGGTAAATATGATCCACATATTTGGTTAGATCCAAAAATGGACCAAACATTTGCTAAAGAAATTAAAGACCAACTTGTGAAAAAAGATCCAGATCATAAAGAATATTATGAAAAGAACTATAAGAAATTAAATAAAGATTTAGAGAATATTGATAAAAATATGAAAGATGCTACTAAAGGTAAAAAAGGTAATGCAGTATTTATATCACATGAATCTTTAGGTTACTTATCTAATAGATATGGATTTAAACAAGTAGGTGTACAAAATATGAGTGCTGAAGATCCATCTCAAAAAGATTTAACTAACATAGTAAAAGAAATTAAAAAGAATAAAGTGGAATATATTTTATATGAAGAAAATGTATCAAATAAAATCACTGAAACGATTCGAAAAGAAACTGATGCTAAACCATTGAAATTTAATAATATGGAATCAGTGACAAAAGAACAACAAAATGAAAAAGGACTATCTTATCAATCCCTAATGAAAGAAAATATTAAAAATATTAAAAAAGCATTAGATAGTAAGATTAAAGTCAAAGACGATGAGCATGAGCATCATCACTAATAGATCTACCCCCTAAACCTATATTAAGCACTTTAAAAGTTAGCCAAGCATTTAACTTTTGAAGTGCTTTTTTAATAAATAAATTCTTTAGTAACCATATCTATATTTTGCTATGATTAAACTGGTTAAAACATAATGAATTAGGAGATGGACTATGACTATTAACATTGATAAAAATAAAATCATTTTTTCAAGAACATTTAAAGGTACAATACATGAAGTGTTCAATGCCTATACTCAAGAGGATTTATTTAAGCAATGGTTTCACCCTGCAGGCGCTTCAACTGAAGTATTTGAATTTAATGTCGAAGAAGGTAGGCACGCGTTTTTCGCAATTCATACACCTAGCATGACAAGTTACACTTTGTCCGAGTATAAAAAAGTTGAGAAACCGAATTATATAGAGTATTTAGACTTCTTTGCTACACCTGATGGGGAAAAGGATACAAGTATGCCAGGTATGCATATTGTTATCGAATTTAACGAAGAAAAACCCAATCAAACAACAGTAACATCGACGTCAGTCTTCCCAACAGAAGATGCTGCTCAACAAGCGCTTGATATGGGTGTCGAACAAGGTATGAATTCAACATTAGATCAACTAGAAAAATTATTAGAATCATAATTGTTAACGAATTGTACCATTTAGTGTTGGATGAGTGATGTATAATATAGGTATAAACAAATCAAAAGAAGAGGTAGATTTTAAATGAAGAAAAGATATCTTATTGTATTAGTATTATACTCATTAACACATTTAGTCTCAGCTATAACTGTTAGTTCAAAATGTATATCTAATCGTTATTTACGCTTTGTATTAAGAACATTATTAGGATATGGTATTTTTGCTACAGGATTACATTACTTTGCTAAATTAAAAAGAAAAGCAAAATAATGTATTAATTACTAAACATAAGAATATTAGCTACCTACGTCATAGTTGTTGATGTAGGTAGTATTTTTGCTATTTATCAAAATGAAAAGTAGTTTAATTATAGTGAAACTTTAATTTTTAGTAGATTTGCCTCTATTTTTTATCTTTAATTCCACATATAATAAGTGTGGTTAGAATAAAGAGTGAGATATTTATGGAGGATAGAAATGATAGAAAATCGTAAAAGCACTAAGGATACATATGTGACGAAAGAGATTATAGAAACAATCGTCGGCCAAACACAAATGAAAGAAGTGATGGCTGATAAAACACCTATGAGATATGCTTTAAAATCAATGATGGCTGGTTTTTTGTTAGCCATTGTTACTGTGTTTATGCTTGCCATTAAAACACAATTTGCATCTACACATATTGATGGGTTGATTAATTTATTAGGCGCTATTGCATTTAGTTTAGCCTTAGTATTAATCGTATTGACCAATTCAGAATTACTTACTAGTAACTTTATGTATTTAACTGTAGGTTGGTATTATAAAGCGATTCGCTTAAATAAGATGATTTGGATATTTACATTTTGTTTTATTGGCAACATTATTGGGGGCATCATTTTATTTTTCTTAATGAAATATGCACATATTATGACTCCAGAAATGACAAGTGCATTAACTGAAACAGTACATAAGAAAACAGAAGCGTCCACGTGGTTAACTATTCTAGTTAAAGGTATTTTCTGTAATTTCTTCATTAATATTGGAATATTTGTTTCTATGCAATTTAAAGAAGGATTGGCTAAAGCGTTCTTTATTGCATGTGGCGTTGTTGTTTTTGTATTCATGGGATATGAACACGTTGTTTTCAATGCAGGACTATTTTCAGGGATGTTATTTTTTAATATAGATGCCTTATCAGGTTTAGGTGTTTTGAAAAATATCGTATTTGCTTTAATTGGTAACTACATTGGTGGCGGTATTTTTGTAGGATTAGTCTATGCGTATCTAAATGGCCAAAGAAATCAATTAAAATAAATTGATAATAAAGCGTAAACGTTCATAATAAACATTGAACGACTTATGCTTTTTTTAGAAATTAATGTAAGCTGAATCAAGTTAATTGACTATATACTCATTTCTTTTTACGCTTAAAATCATGAAATGAGAAAAATGGGGACGTGAATAAGATGAGTAATGTCATTATAAGAATTGCAAACGAGAAAGACACTAAAGAAATTCACCAATTAATGTATGAGGCTTTTACACCTTTAAGAGAATTAGGTATAGATTGGCCATCAGTCAATGCTAGCATTGAAATGGTCAAAGATAATATCAAGAATAATACAACTT
The DNA here is from genome assembly GCF_003970495.1 of Staphylococcus pasteuri. Taxonomy (GTDB): domain Bacteria; phylum Bacillota; class Bacilli; order Staphylococcales; family Staphylococcaceae; genus Staphylococcus; species Staphylococcus pasteuri. Next base: position 24,916 of record NZ_RXWW01000062.1, on the reverse strand, counting down.
TCGTATTAGAATTAGATAATACAATTATTTCAACAATTACGGTTCGTTATCCGTGGGGAAGTGTTAGAAGTATTTCTGGTTATCCATTTGTATGGTGGTTTGCAACTAAACCAGAATTTGATGGACTAGGCTATGGTAGTCAGTTATTGAAATATGTAGAAGAAGATTTTTTAAGAGATACATTAAAAGCAGCAGCGGTGACGTTAGGTACGTCAGCACGTTTACATCCATGGTTATTAAGTATTTATGAAAAAAGAGGCTATGAAATTTATGCAAAGCATGAAAATGACGATGGCGATTTAGGCGTTATCATGAGAAAAATTTTAATTCCTGAACGCTTTGAAGAAAAAATATTAGGTCAACCACCATTTTAAAATTCAAAAGCTCGGAACTAATAAGTTCCGAACTGATTTGTCACTAGTTCATGATAAAGTGCTTTAGAATCTTTATTCATTTTGGATTCATAATTTTGAAAACTCTTTTTCCATACAAATGTATAAGGCGTTTGATTTTGTGAAAGCCACATCATTCGTATACTATCGTTAAGTAATTTTTCTATTTTACTACCAGAAAATACAAATTGTGTATAGTCATATAAAATGACTTTCAACATTATTTTAGGATGATATGATATGGTTTCACGATGATGTTTGAATTCATCGAATTCATTATGTGGAATAGTTTCAACGATTTTATTAACATGTCGTGACATATAATTTGTGGGGATAAGAACTGAAGTTTCCATTAGTAGTGTAAGTTGAGTCATGTTATGATTTTTATACATAAGGTATCTCGTTAAGTTTGTTTAGTGATGTTTATTAAATTGTACGAAGGGGACTTATTTTTTAAAATTGTTTTGGTGTAAAATTACATATAAATACGATGTATTTTGGCGAGACTCTTGAGGGAACAGGACAAGCTGAAGACTACAGGCTGAAGCTGTCCCCTAAGAAAGCGAGCCGATAATACGAAGTATTATAAATAAAGAAGCCAGTAAATGAGTTTTTTGGATAAACTCATTTACTGGCTATTTTTCTAGGATTTATGTCCTAGTTTCTTTTAATATTTATTTCTTATCTACTTTATAATTAATTAAATAAATTGATTCTGGTGTAACATTAAAGTTTTTAACATTCTTACTTACACCATCAATTTGATCATTATAAGTAATATAACTATTTGGAATATCTTTGTTGGATGTTCTCAAAATGTTATTAGTCATTTGTTCACGTTGAGATTGACCAAATGTTTGATTAAGTTGTTTGATTTGTTGAGTGACATCTTTATTATCATAGTTTCCTTTATTGTTAGCACCTTTTGGTAAATAAGCAGTGTTAAAGAAGTAACCAGTATCTCCTCTAGGGACAGTTAAATAACTATACATCGATGCATCCCAAGCATTTTTATCTTTTAAGTAACCTTCAATATCATCCACATTTCGAAGTTTTACATCAATATTAGCTTTTTTAGCTTCAGACTGAATGACTTGTCCTATTTTAGGTAATTCTGGTCGACCATCATAAGTTACCATATTTATTTTCAATGGATGAGATTTAGTATATCCTTCTTTAGCCAATAATTTTTTAGCTTTGTTAATATCTTGAGGTTGAACTTTACCTTCATCAATATTTTTCAATCTACTATTGAAAGGTCCAGATGCCGGTTTAGCATAATTTTTTGAAATAGTTTTCGCTATTTCTTTACGATTGATGACTGAATCAAAGGCCTCACGAACATTTTTATTCATTTTTTTACTGTCATGGTTATAAAGTAATAAATGAGTTCGGAAACCTGAAGTACTTTGGATATTTGCTTTATTAGATTTCTTTACATCATTGACTTGATCGATTGGTACGTCTGTTGTTAAGTCAGATTTGCCAGATAGTAAGTGACTAACACGAGTGTTACCATCTTCATGATAAGTGACGTTAATTTTACTTAATCTAGGGTTACCTTGCCAATAATCTTTGAATTTTGATAGTTCAATTTTTTGTGAACGTTTATAATTGTCAATTTTATAAGGACCTGTACCAACAGGTTGATCAGCGACTTTTTCTTTTGCTTTCGTATCATAAATAGCAGCAAATGGACTAGCAAGTTCTGATTTTAATTCAGGATAAGGTTCTTTTGTTTTGATAGTCACTTTTTGACCTTTAGCAGTAATGTTATCTATTGGTAATGAACCTCTTAATAAATCACTCTTTTCTATACCTTGTTCAAGACTTCGTTTCACTGCATCACCAGTTAATTTATGACCATTTTGGAATTTGATGTTGTCTTTAAGTGTAAGTGTTAATGTGTCATTAGATTTTTGCTTGTATGATTTTACTAACAAAGGTTTCACTTTACCGTCTTTAGACATTTTAAATAAAGATTCTAATGCTCCAACTTTGACAGGTACGTCAGTTTCATAAGGTGCAATAGATGTTGTTTTTAACGGTATCTCAACATTTAAAGTATCCTTTTTAGAAGCGTTATTATTACTACAGCTCGCTAAAATAAAAGATACAATAATAATTAAAAAGGTAAATCTTTTCACGAACATATCTCCTCTCTAATATGAAAATAGATTAAGTTGTTAATTAATAATTAGGTGCGAATCATTATGTATATGACTATTCATTTAGAATAGTGATTACTTGTGTAATATATTAACAACCAACTATTCAATTATATATCTTATTTCATGTAAAATAAATCTTTATTCATAGCTTTTTATAAGACCAAAAAACCTATATAAATAATACTTGTTATATAAGGGGATTCCCTGATTTTTCCTTAAAATGTGAAAATAATCACAAAAACACATGAAATTAGTTTACAATTCAAGGTGAAAGGATTGGTTTTTATGGTAGGCAATATTTTAGTGGCACATGGTATGAGAAAAGGAAATCAGAATAAGGCCTTAGCAGAATTTATTGCAACTTTATTGAAAGACGAAGACTACCATTATGAATTAGCATTTTTAGAGAGTGATACACAAAGTTTAGAATTAACGATGGAAAGAATGATTCATCAAGGTATTAAAGAATTTAGAATTGTACCATTACTTATTTTTAGTGCAATGCACTATATGAGTGATATTCCAGATATTTTAATGAAAATGCAAAATAAGTATCCGAATATCTCTAGTCATATTAGTGAACCGTTAGGAACACATCCATATATGAAAGCATTAGTTGAAAGAAGAATTGATGATGTTAAATTATCCGATGATTCTAACGCAGCGGTTGTTATTATCGCACATGGTAATGGTAGTGGTCGATTTACAAAGGCTCATGATGAACTTAAAGACTTTGTAGAAGCAGTTGATTCGAAACAACCTGTGTATGCACGCACATTGTACGGTGCATTAACATTTAGAAATGACTTAGAAGAAATATCAAAACAATATGATGAACTTATTATAGTGCCTTTGTTCTTTTTTGACGGCAGATTAGTCAACAAAGTGAAAGGAGTGATTGATGAGATGCCTATTCACTGCAATCTACACATCACACCTTCAATTAACTTTCATGGTTCACTTAAATTAATTATTAGAGAACGATTCGAAGCATTATATGTATAAGAAAAATCTATGTGCCTAATTATCCAATCCTTTAATAAAAACTATTCACAAGTGATAAAGGGGCATATTTATGGCTAAAAAGAAATTAGTGATGATAGGAAATGGTATGGCAGGTTTGAGAACGATTGAAGAGATTCTTGAAAGAGACGATGAACGTTTTGATATTACTATTATCGGTAAGGAACCATATCCAAATTACAACCGAATTATGTTATCCAATATTTTACAAAATAAAATGTCAGTAGAAGAGACGATAATGAATTCATACGATTGGTATGATGAGCATAATATCCAACTTATTAATAATGACCCAGCTATTAAAATAGATCGTAATAAGCAAAAAGTTATGACAGAGAGTGGCATCGAAGTTGATTATGATCAATGTATATTTGCAACTGGATCTAAAGCATTTGTTTTACCAATCAAAGGTTCTGATTTTCCAAGTGTCATTGGATGGAGAACAATTGATGATACTAAACGCATGATGGAAATTGCTAAATCTAAAAAACATGCAATTGTTATTGGTGGGGGACTTTTAGGTTTAGAATGTGCAAGAGGTTTACTAGACCAAGGTATGGAAGTAACGGTAATTCATCTAGCTGAATGGCTTATGGAAATGCAACTAGACGCAAAAGCTGGACAAATGTTAAAAGCTGACTTAGAAAAGCAAGGCATGAATTTTGAATTACAAGCTAATACAAAAGAAATTTTAGGTGAAGAAGATGTTGAAGCTGTACGTTTAGCTGATGGACGTGTTTTAGAAGCGGATTTAGTTGTTATGGCTGTTGGAATAAGACCATATACTGAATTAGCTAAACAAAGTGATTTAGAAGTAAATAGAGGTATTGTAGTCAATGATATGATGCAAACGAGCGACCCTAATATATATGCTGTAGGAGAATGTGCTGAACACCAAGGTAAAGTTTATGGATTAGTTGCACCATTATATGAACAAGGTAAAGTACTTGCTGACTATTTAACTGATAATGACACAGAAGGTTACAAAGGTTCAACAACATTTACGTCATTAAAAGTATCTGGTTGTGATTTATACAGCGCCGGTCAAATAGTTGAATCACCTGAAATTAAAGGCATTGAAATTTTTAATAGTGTAGATAATAACTATAAAAAAGTATTTCTAAAAGATGGCGAAGTCGTTGGTGCAGTACTATATGGAAATACAGATGATGGTTCACGATTTTACAATATGATGAAAAAGCACGAATCAATTGAAGATTATACATTAGTTTCATTATTAACTAAAGGTGGAGAGGAAGCTAGTAACTCTATAGAAGATATGGCTGATGATGAAACAATATGTGGATGTAATGGTGTAGACAAAGGCACTATTGTCAAAGCTATTAAAGAGAACGGACTAACTTCTGTAGATGAAGTAACTAAAGCAACAAAAGCAGGTAATTCATGTGGTAAATGTAAAGGTCAAATAGGAGAAATCTTACAATATGCTTTAGGTGATGATTTTGTTGCCGCTAAACCTTCAGGAATATGTGCATGTACAGATTTAACACGTGATCAAATTGTAACTCAAATTAGAGCAAAAGGTTTAAAAACATCAAAAGAAGTTAGACATGTCCTTGATTTCAAAGATAAAAATGGATGTCCTAAATGTCGTCCAGCTATTAATTACTATTTGAATATGGTATATCCATATGAACATAAAGATGAAAAAGAATCACGTTTTGCAAATGAAAGATATCATGCAAATATTCAAAATGATGGTACTTTCTCTGTAATACCTCAAATGCGTGGCGGTGTGACAGATGCAGATCAATTAATTAGACTTGGTGAAGTTGCTAAAAAATATGATGTACCTCTTGTAAAAGTAACAGGATCACAACGTGTTGGGTTATATGGATTGAAAAAAGATGAACTTCCACAAGTATGGAAAGATTTAGGTATGCGTTCTGCTTCAGCATATGGTAAAAAAACAAGATCCGTTAAAAGTTGTGTTGGTAAAGAATTTTGTCGCTTTGGAACGCAATATACAACACGATTAGGTATCAGATTAGAGAAAACCTTTGAATATATTGATACACCTCATAAATTTAAAATGGGCGTATCAGGATGTCCTAGAAGTTGTGTAGAATCTGGTGTGAAAGACTTTGGTGTCATTTCTGTTGAAAATGGATACCAATTATATATTGGTGGCAATGGAGGAACTGAAGTAACAAAAGGACAGTTCTTAACTACGGTAGAAACCGAAGATGACGTAATACGTGTGTGCGGTGCGTTAATGCAATATTATCGTGAAACTGGTATATATGCTGAAAGAACAGCGCCTTGGTTAGAACGTCTTGGATTTGAAAATGTAAAAGAAGTTTTATTGGACCCTGAACGCCAACAAGCTTTATTCGATAGAGTGATGGATGCTAAACAAGCAATTAAAGAAGAACCATGGCAAGCAATAGCAAATGACAAAGCATCACAAAAAATCTTTGAAGTTGAGAGGGTATAGTTATGAAAAGTATGGAAAAGATTAAAGTTTCTAATTTGAATGAATTAACACCACTCATTGGAAAAAAAGTAATTGTAAAAGATAAAGAAATTGGTTTGTTTTTAACGAATGAAGGTAAAATTTTTGCAGTGAATAATGTATGTCCACATAAACAAGGACCATTATCAGAAGGCACAGTAAGTGGAGATTTTGTTTATTGTCCATTACATGACCAAAAAATAGACTTAACTACTGGTAATGTGCAAGAACCAGATACCGGTTGTGTAGAAACTTATCCTGTGGAAATTATCGATGGAGATATATTCATATGTCTGTAAGTAACTATGGTCAAGTATATTTAGTAGGTGCTGGACCAGGTAATCCTAATTTTCTAACTAAGAAAGCACAACGTCTTATAGAAAATGCAGATATTATTCTATATGACAGATTGGTAAATCCATTAATCTTACAGTATGCTAAACCTGAAATAGAAATTGTAGATGTAGGAAAGAAACCTTATACCAAACATATTCAACAAGATAATATTAATCAACTCATGGTTAAAGCAGCTTCAGAACACAATCATGTTGTGAGACTTAAGGGCGGAGATCCAGCGATATTTGGACGTTTACATGAAGAAGTTGAGACACTAAGTGATTTAGATATCAATTTTGAAATAGTTCCAGGAGTAACTTCTGCAAGTGCTGCTGCACAATCCATGAATATTGGGTTGACGATGAGAAGTATAGCTAAAAACGTAACTTTTTCAACTGGTCATTTTAAAGATAATCAAGAAAATCAGTTGGATATTACTCCGCTCCTTAATAAAGGTACATTAGCAATATATATGGGAGTGAAACGACTTCCAAAAATAATAAATCAGATACAACAATTCAGTGATATCAATTTTCCAATCGCTATTATTTTCCGAGCTTCCTTATTTGATGAAAAAGTAATTATTGGAACATTAAGCGATATTCAACAAAAGATAAAATCTCATCAACTTGAAGGTATGCCAGGCGTTTGTATTATTGGAGATATCGTTAACTATGTGGAATCTAAAATTGATAGTAAACCAGACCAACCTTTTTACATTGTCCAAGGGGAAAAAGGAAGAGCAATGGAAAAATGCGAAATATTAAGTGATGAAGGATATGGTTGCATAATTGAAGTAAAAAATAAAGACAAATACCATATTTCACAACAACAATTATATGAAAAAATCAAAAATCAATATTATCATCAATTTATTAAAGTCTAGATTCTATATTGTTCCTTTGGGAGCTAGCCCTAAATATGACTAACTCAATAATAAAAAGAGAGTACATTATATCTTTGTCTTAGACTTCAGTATGGCCACCTATAAGAGGTGGTCTTTTTTTATTAAAAAGAATATTGAAAGATTATAAAAAATCATAGGGGATTTATACCTTCAATTAGGACTTTCCCTAATATAAAAAGTTTGTGAAAAAATATACAATTTGAATATAAGAAAAAGTAGCGAAATTAATTAACGGACATAGATAATCACTTTGCTAGTGTAGGAGGATATATATGGGGAAATTTGGATTGAATTTTTTTAAACCAACAGAAAAATTTAACGGGAACTGGTCAGTATTAGAAAGTAAAAGCAGAGAATGGGAGAAAATGTATCGAGAACGTTGGAGCCATGATAAAGAAGTTAGAACTACACATGGTGTTAACTGTACTGGATCATGTTCATGGAAAGTATTTGTTAAAAATGGTGTTATTACATGGGAAAACCAACAAACAGACTATCCAAGCTGTGGTCCTGATATGCCAGAATACGAACCTAGAGGTTGCCCAAGAGGAGCATCATTCTCATGGTACGAATATAGTCCTTTAAGAGTTAAGTATCCATATATAAGAGGAAAATTATTAGAACTCTGGCAAGAAGCACTAGAAGAAAATCAAGGTAATAAAATTGCGGCATGGGCATCTATTGTTGAAGATGAAGAAAAAGCTAAACAGTATAAATCTGCAAGAGGTATGGGTGGCCATGTAAGATCTAATTGGAAAGATGTTACTGATATCATAGCAGCTCAATTATTATACACAATAAAAAAAGATGGACCTGACAGAATTGCAGGATTTACGCCTATACCTGCAATGTCAATGGTGAGTTACGCTGCAGGTGCACGTTTTATTAATTTACTCGGCGGCGAAATGCTTAGCTTTTATGATTGGTATGCAGATTTACCACCTGCTTCTCCACAGATTTGGGGAGAACAAACTGATGTACCTGAATCAAGTGATTGGTATAACGCATCATATATTATTATGTGGGGCTCAAATGTACCTTTAACACGTACACCGGACGCTCACTTTATGACAGAAGTTAGATATAAAGGTACTAAAGTTATTTCTGTAGCACCAGATTATGCAGAGAACGTTAAATTTGCGGACAATTGGTTAGCGCCTAATCCTGGTACAGATGCAGCAGTGGCGCAAGCAATGACACACGTCATTTTACAAGAATATTATATAAACAAACCAAACCAACGTTTCATCGATTACGCTAAACAATACACTGATATGCCTTTCGTATTGATGTTAGATAAAGATGAAAATGGATTTAAAGCAGGCAGATTTTTAAGAGCTACTGATTTAGGTCAACAAACTGAAAATGGGGAATGGAAACCATTAATTTTTGATGAAATTTCAAATGAGTTAACAGTACCTAACGGCACAATGGGACAAAGATGGGAAGAAGGCAAACAATGGAATCTTAAATTAGAAGATGATGAAGGAAACAAAATAGATCCTTCATTATCCATGGCTGATAGTGAATATGAATTACAGCAAATTCAATTTCCATATTTTGATAGTAATGGTGATGGAATATTTGAAAGACCTATTCCTACTAAAAAAGTCACTTTAGCTGACGGAACAGAAACATATATCACAACAGTATTTGATTTAATGGCAAGTCAATATGGCGTACGTCGATTTAACCATGATTTAGAAGCAGATAGTTATGAAGATAAAGATTCTAAATATACTCCAGCATGGCAACAAGAAATAACAGGTATTAAAAGTAATTTAGTCACTCAAGTAGCTAAAGAATTTGCACAAAATGCTATTGATACTGAAGGTCGTTCAATGATTATTATGGGCGCTGGCGTAAACCATTGGTTCAATTCAGATACTATTTATCGTGCAATACTCAATTTAGTTATGTTATGTGGTTGCCAAGGCGTTAACGGAGGCGGATGGGCTCACTACGTTGGTCAAGAAAAATGTCGTCCAATAGAAGGCTGGAATACACTTGCATTTGCAAAAGACTGGCAAGGACCACCACGTTTACAAAATGGAACTAGTTGGTTTTACTTTGCTACTGATCAATGGAAATACGAAGAATCAGATGTAGATAAATTAAAATCACCTTTAGCTAAAAATATTAAACATAAACATCCTGCTGATTATAATGTGACAGCAGCAAAATTAGGTTGGTTACCATCATATCCTCAATTTGACAAAAATAGTTTGTTATTTGGTGAAGAAGCTAAAGAAAATGGTGACAATTCAAATGAAGCAATTCTTAAACGCGCTATAGATGAAGTGACATCTAAGAAAACTAAATTTGCAGTAGAAGATCCAGATTTAAGAAAAAATCATCCTAAAACATTGTTTGTTTGGCGTTCAAATTTAATATCAAGTTCTGCTAAAGGACAAGAATATTTCATGAAACATCTATTAGGTACGAAATCAGGTTTATTAGCTTCACCAAACGAAGATGACAAACCTGAAGAAATCAAATGGAGAGAAGAAACAACAGGAAAATTAGATTTATTAGTATCACTTGATTTTAGAATGACAGCAACGCCATTATATTCTGATATTGTTTTACCGGCAGCGACTTGGTACGAAAAACACGATTTATCATCAACAGACATGCATCCATATGTTCATCCATTTAATCCGGCTATTGATCCATTATGGGAATCACGTTCAGATTGGGATATTTATAAAACATTAGCTAAAGCAGTATCTGAAATGGCTAAAGATTATCTTCCAGGTACATTTAAAGATGTGGTTACATCACCATTAGGTCATGACTCAAAACAAGAAATAGGTACGCCACTCGGAATTGTAAAAGATTGGTCTAAAGGTGAAATTGATCCGATTCCTGGTCAAACAATGCCTAGCTTTTCAATCGTAGAAAGAGATTACACACTAATCTATGATAAATACGTTACAGTAGGACCTAAACTTGAGACAGGTAAAATAGGCGCACATGGAGTTAGCTTTAGCGTTAAAGATCAATATGAAGAACTTAAAAGTATGTTAGGTACATGGAATGATACCGATCCAGACTCAATTAAAAATGATAAACCACGTATTCATTCAGCACGAAATGTTGCAGATGCCATGCTAAATATTTCATCAGCTACTAATGGGAAATTATCTCAAAAATCTTACCAAGATTTAGAACAACAAACAGGTATGAAATTAGCAGATATATCTAGTGAAAGAGCTTCTGAAAAAATTACATTTTTAAATATTACATCGCAACCTAGAGAAGTTATACCAACAGCGGTATTTCCAGGTTCAAATAAAAATGGAAGACGTTATTCTCCATTTACAACTAATATTGAACGTTTAGTACCATTTAGAACATTAACTGGACGACAAAGTTATTATTTAGACCATGAAGTGTTCCAACAATTTGGTGAAAGTCTACCAATATATAAACCAACTTTACCGCCAATGGTATTTGGTACAAGAGATAAAAAAATTAAAGGTGGCACGGATGCATTAGTATTACGTTACCTTACACCACATGGTAAATGGAATATTCATTCAATGTATCAAGATAATAAACATATGTTGACACTATTCAGAGGTGGTCCAAATGTTTGGATTTCGAATGTAGATGCTGAGGCACATGATATTAAAGATAATGATTGGTTAGAAGTTTACAACCGAAACGGTGTTGTTACTGCTAGAGCGGTTATTTCTCACAGAATGCCTCAAGGAACAATGTTTATGTATCATGCTCAAGATAAACATATTCAAACACCTGGATCTGAAATTACAGATACAAGAGGTGGTTCACATAACGCACCAACTAGAATACATTTGAAACCGACACAATTAGTCGGCGGATATGCTCAAATTAGCTATCATTTTAACTACTACGGTCCGATAGGAAATCAAAGAGATGTTTACGTTGCAGTTAGAAAAATGAAGGAGGTCAATTGGCTTGAAGATTAAAGCGCAAATCGCAATGGTGTTGAATTTAGATAAATGTATAGGATGTCATACTTGTAGTGTTACATGTAAAAACACATGGACAAATAGACCAGGTGCTGAGTATATGTGGTTTAACAACGTTGAAACTAAACCAGGTACAGGATATCCGAAACGATGGGAAGACCAAGAACATTACAAAGGTGGTTGGGTTTTAAATAAAAAAGGAAAATTACAACTTAAATCAGGTAGTAAATGGTCTAAGATTGCTTTAGGTAAAATCTTTTATAACCCAGATATGCCTTTAATACAAGACTATTATGAACCATGGAATTATAACTATGAACATTTAACTTCAGCTAAACAAGGTAACCATTCACCAGTAGCAAGAGCGTATTCCGTTATTTCTGGGAAAAATATGGATATTGAATGGGGACCTAACTGGGAAGATGATTTAGCAGGTGCTAATGTTACAGGCCCTAAAGACCCTAACATCCAAAAAATTGAAGAAGATATTAAATTCCAATTTGATGAAACATTTATGATGTATTTACCTAGACTTTGCGAACATTGCTTAAACCCAAGTTGCGTAGCATCATGTCCTTCAGGTGCAATGTATAAAAGAGATGAAGATGGTATTGTATTGGTTGACCAAGATGCATGCAGAGGTTGGAGATATTGCATGACTGGTTGCCCTTATAAAAAAGTTTACTTCAACTGGAAAACAAATAAAGCAGAAAAATGTACATTTTGTTTCCCAAGAATTGAAGCAGGTATGCCTACTGTATGTTCAGAAACATGTACAGGTCGTATGAGATATTTAGGCGTACTTTTATATGATGCTGATCGCGTTGAAGAAATCGCATCAACTGAAAACGAACAAGACTTATATGAAAAACAATTAGAATTATTTTTAGATCCATATGACGAAGATGTTATTGCTCAAGCTGAAAAAGATGGTATCAACCACGAATGGATTGAAGCAGCACAACAATCACCAATATATAAATTGGCTATTGAATATAAATTAGCATTCCCATTACATCCAGAATATCGTACTTTACCAATGGTTTGGTATTGTCCACCATTAAGCCCAATCATGAGTTATTTCGAAGGTAAAAATACACAACAAGATCCAGACATGATTTTCCCAGCAATTGAAGAAATGAGATTACCTATCGAATATTTAGCTAATATGTTTACTGCTGGAGATACTGAACCAGTGAAAAAATCATTACAAAAAATGGCAATGATGCGTAGCTATATGAGAGCTAAAGTGACTAATAGACCATTTGATGTTAAAAAGCTAGATGCTTTAGATCTTACTGAAAGACAAGTTTCTGATATGTATCGATTATTAGGTTTAGCAAAATATGAAGAACGTTTTGTAATACCAACATCACATAAAGAAACATATTTAGATACTTATCATGCTCAAGGATCTCAAGGATATGGTGGAGAGAACTTCGGTGCAAATTGTGAAGGATGCGGCGTTGCAGTTGGTTCTGGAAAAACAGGCCAAGAAATATATAACGAAAGCTTTTATGGAGGGATATTCCGTGATTAATTTCGATAATTTAAAAAAATATCAAGATAGTTTTGGTTATATAGCAATGTTATTAAGCTTTCCAGAAAAATTAACATTTAATGAAAATGTGTTTAATGAATCCATTACTTCACAACACCCTGGTTATCAAGATATTGTTAATTTTAGAGAAGTTATGATGAATTATACTTTGTCTGAAGCAAAACAAATTTATACTGATACGTTTGATTTCAGTAAAAATTCTCCATTATATATGACATATAATAAATTTGAAACTCAAAAAGAACGAGGACAAATGTTAGCCAAACTTAAAGTATTATACGAAATGTTTGGATTAAAAATGGTAGATAATGAATTATCTGATTATCTACCGTTAATGTTAGAATTTCTACAAACTATCGAATGGTATGGCGATGATAGAGCGGAAGAAAATATTCAACTTGTAATTATGATTATTGAAGACGGTACGTATGCATTGGCAAATGAGCTTGGTAAACATAATCATCCTTATGGATATGTTATCCAAGCATTACGTAAGACATTAAAATTATGTCTAAAGTCACCAGAAGGAGTGACGCAACATGATTAGTCAATTTTTGTGGGTCATTTATCCCTACTTATGTTTGATGATTTTTATTATAGGACATATTGCAAGATATAAATATGATCAATTTTCTTGGACAGCCAAGTCTAGTGAATTAATTGAAAAGAAACAACTTAAATGGGGAAGTCTATTATTTCATTTAGGAGTTATTCCTGTGTTTTTTGGACATGTTGTTGGATTGGCAGTACCCGAATCATGGACGGAAGCATTAGGTGTTACTGAAGGAATTTATCATTTTGGTGCCGTTTATATAGGAAGTATTTTTGGTATAATGACATTGATTGGTATGTTATTGTTAACAGCAAGACGTATAACATTTGAAAATGTAAGACGCTTGAGTTCATTTTCTGATATTTTCGTGAATTTTTTATTACTTTTAATTATTTTTATGGGATGTTACTCAACGCTTGTCACTAATATAACAAATGAAGGATTTAACTATCGTGAAACAATTTCAGTGTGGTTTAGACAGTTATTTTTATTTAGACCTCATGCCGAATTAATGTTAGAGGTACCACTTCAATTTAAAATTCATGTATTATTAGGATTCACAATATTAGCATGTTGGCCGTTCACACGTTTAGTTCATGTATGGAGTGTACCGTTATCTTATACTAATAGAAGATATATTATATATCGAAAAAATAAATTGTAATAATCCAAAGGTGGAATGATAATGACTCCAGGTTTAAATATGAAACTGCAAAATATTCAATACAATATTGATAAATTAAGAGAAGAAGAAGGCGTCGATTTTGCAGCGATTGCATTTTGTGAGCATTCAAGTACTTATTCCCCAATAAAATGGCAATATGTATCCGGAAATAACAACGATAGATATAAACTTATCGTTCTACGAAAAGGTCGTGGATTAGCTGGTAACGTCATGAAAACAGGGAAAAGAATGCTAATTTCTAATGTAGATATGGCGCTGTCACCAGATGAAAAAGTAAAATATCCCATTTTATTAAGTGAAAGTTTAACAGCGGTGATAGCAGTACCACTTTGCTTTAATAACCAAGTTTATGGTGTAATACTATTTGGCCAAAGAAATCACAAACCATTGCCTGATAATATAGAAAATATTATTATCAATGAGCGACTAGGTGAATTAAAAGAAGATATTAGGTGATTAAATTGTTGGGACATGATGATATCAAACTTGAAACTTTATTGAAAAAATATTATGAGTGCACAAATGAGAAAATTGTGTTTGTTAATAATGATGGCAAAGTAATAGCTATGAATGAAGCAGCTAATGAAGTGATTTCAATGGAAGATAATTATAGTACGATGACCAATGCAATATGTCGTAGATGTGAAGGTTATACCAATGAATTTGATTTGCAATCATGTAAAAATTGTTTTTTAGATGTAGAACAACCTAATAGATCTACATTTCAAGTTTTTATGAAAACTAATCAAAGAGAAATTGCACCATTTACTGCTACATATCAAACAATTGATAAAGAAAAAGGTATCAATGCATTTACTTTGCAAGATGTTGCACCTCAGATTGAACGTCAAGAAAAAATGAACCAACGTAGGATGATGAGAAAAACCATTTCTGCACAGGAAAATGAACGTAAACGTATTTCGAGAGAATTACATGATAGTCTAGTTCAAGAACTATTAAATATAAACGTTCAATTACGCTTATTAAAGTATCAACAGGATAGAGAAAAAATATTGAATGATGTTGAAAATATTGAGGGCATCATGTCTCAATTAGTCGATGACGTTAGAAATTTATCTGTTGAATTAAGACCAGCTTCGTTAGATGATTTAGGTTTAGAAGCCGCATTTAAATCTTATTTTAAACAGTTTGAAGAAAATTTCGGAATTCAAATCAATTACACATCTAATATTTCACAGCAACGTTTTGATAGTGAAGTTGAAACAGTTGTTTATCGTGTAGTTCAAGAAGCGATTTATAATGCGTTAAAATATGCAGGGGTTAGTGAAGTAGATGTAATGATTCAAAAAAATAATGATAATTTAATTGCAGAAATTATTGACCATGGATACGGATTTAATCCAAATTCTCAACCAAAAGGATCTGGACTAGGTTTATACGGTATGCGCGAGCGTGCTGAATTAGTGTACGGGCATGTAGATATAGAAACACATATTGATAAAGGTACAATAGTTACATTAGAAGTACCTTTGTGAAAATTTTTGGGGGAATTAAATTGAAAATTGTGATAGCTGATGATCATGCAGTTGTTCGAACAGGTTTTTCCATGATATTAAACTATCAACAATATATGGAAGTAGTGGCTACAGCTGCTGACGGTGTTGAAGCATATCAAAAGGTGTTAGAACATAAACCAGACGTTCTTCTTATGGATTTAAGTATGCCACCAGGTGAATCTGGTTTAATAGCGACAAGCAAAATCAATGAAAGTTTTCCGGAGACTAAAATATTAATATTAACAATGTATGATGACGAAGAATATTTATTTCATGTACTTAGAAATGGTGCAAAGGGCTATATTTTAAAAAATGCGCCTGATGAACAATTAATTCTTGCGATTAGAACTGTTTATCAAGGAGATACTTATGTCGATATGAAATTAACAACATCACTTGTTAATGAATTCGTTAATAACAACAACCAAGAACCTACAGATGGGTCTGATCCCTTTAAAATTTTATCAAAACGCGAATTAGAAATATTACCGTTGATAGCTAAAGGGTACGGTAATAAAGAAATTGCTGAAAAATTATTTGTTTCTGTAAAAACAGTAGAAGCACATAAAACACATATTATGAACAAATTAGGATTAAAAACAAAACCAGAATTAGTTGAATACGCTATGAAAAAGAAACTATTAGAATTTTAGAGCCCCTTATCGCTTTAGCGATTAGGGGCTCTTATGCATTAGCGAAGCTAAGGCGAACCGAAGAAGAAAATCGCTTTAGCGATTAGGGGCTCTTATGCATTTAAAGAAATACTTTTTCTTTAGAAATTAGTATTTCTTACACATGAGTTCATCTCATGTGTTCCATTAATAAACACCATAGATTAAAAGTGACTAATTAATTCAGGAGAGTAACTATATATCCTTTAAGCAGTAGCGAAGGCTACTGTGATCCTTAAAGGTACTTCCATTTTAATGGTTAGAGACAGTGGTTGACTGGTTACTCATTTCATAAAACTCATGATTAACCTAGTCAACTTTGCCGGGGAGAAAAGACGATAAAGAAATACTTTTTCTTTAGAAATTAGTATTTCTTACACATGAGTTCACCTCATGTGCTCCACTATAACCACTAGTATTTCCAACGCATGAACATGCCTCATATGTTCTATTAATAAATGCTTTAAAATTTAACGAACTCATTTATTTTTATAGGGGAAAAAGGTAAACAAATAAGGGATTACACTAATGTTCAATTTTTCACAAACATCATAAAATATAGTTATAGTTAGTACTTTGCATAGAAGTAGTAACACTCACAATTATTAAATGATTTATTCATTAAAGTACTAAATAATTATAATTTATGAAGGTGAAGACATGGACAAAAGAAAAGGTGGTTTTCAACTAGGTTTACAAACGTTAAGTTTAGTAGTTGGATTTATGGCTTGGAGTATCATATCTCCTTTGATGCCTTACATATCACAAGATATTAAAATTCCAGCATCACAACTATCGATTATTTTAGCAATACCTGTAATTTTAGGATCCATTTTACGTGTTCCGTTTGGATATCTCACAAATATCATTGGAGCTAAATGGGTTTTCTTCTGTACTTTCATAATACTATTATTCCCTATATTCTTTTTAGCTCAAGCTAAATCTCCGGGAATGCTAATGCTTTCAGGGTTCTTTTTAGGAGTAGGGGGCGCTATATTTTCAGTAGGTGTCACTTCCATTCCTAAATACTTCCCTAAAGAAAAAGTAGGTTTAGCAAATGGTATATACGGCATGGGGAACATTGGGACAGCAGTTTCATCATTTTTAGCACCACCTATTGCCGGGATTATCGGTTGGCAAACAACAGTAAGAATGTATTTAATATTTATTGCTTTATTTGCTATATTAATGTTTATTTTTGGTGATAATAAAGAAACAAAAGTTAAAGTACCTTTAGTGGCACAAACTAAAATATTAGCTAAAAATCCTAAATTATATTATACAAGCTTATGGTATTTTATAACATTTGGCTCATTTGTAGCATTTGGTCTATTCTTACCTAACTTTTTAGTTAATCATTTTGGTATTGATAAAGTAGATGCAGGAATTCGGTCAGGTATTTTTATCGCCTTAGCAACATTCCTTAGACCAATCGGAGGCATGCTTGGTGATAAATTAAATGCTGTTAAAGTATTAATTATAGATTTCATTGCTATGATTATAGGCGCAGTAATCCTGGGCATTTCTTCTCACATTGTATTATTTACAATAGGTTGCTTATTAATTAGTATATGTGCAGGTATTGGTAACGGATTAATATTTAAACTTGTACCATCATACTTTTCAAAAGAAGCTGGGACAGCAAATGGTATCGTATCAATGATGGGTGGCTTAGGAGGATTCTTCCCACCAATAGTAATCACTTATGTATCTAGTATCACTGGTACAAGCCATCTCGCATTTATATTATTAGCAATATTTGCTATTATTGCTGTAATTACAATGTTTTTAGTTAATAAAAAAGACGCGAAAACAATTAATTAAAAAAAACAGACCTTGCTATGGTAAATCCATAACAAGGTCTAATATTTTATATTATGAAATTGAAATTGTTGTTGCATCTTCAGCTTCTTGCTGTTGTTTAGGCAAGCGTACGCTTAAAATGCCATTTTCAAATGTTGCTTTGATAAGAGACTTGTCTATATCCTCGAATTCAAATCTGCGCACCAATTCACCACTAGAACGTTCATTTAATTGCGTTTGTCCATTATGTGATTCAATATATTTATTAGCTTTAATAGTTAACGTATGTTGCTCAAAAGTTAATGAAATATCTTCTTTTTTCACACCTGAAAGTTCAGCTTCAATTAAGTAATGATCATTTTCATTATATAAATTAACAGGGAAAGCTTGAGATGAAAATTGATTGAATACTTGTTTACCTAAATCTCTAAATAAATCAGTTGGATCATTTTTCAAAAATGAATTATTAAAGAAGTCATTATTTGGCATATTATTAGCTCCTTTTACAGTTATAAATTAACTATATTTTATTGTAAATTCATTATATGAAGTGTTTGTTATGAGGTAAAGTAAAATGGATTATTAATAGAGTGATAATTCGTACTAGAGAATATAGACAAAAGTTTACAAAACTTGATTTTATCAACGCATAAGAAAGGGATGAAAGTGGGCAAGTTTACTTTTGCCTTTTTTCTCTATATAAGATTATTTTTCTGAGGATTTATCGAAGTTTTTAGAAACAAAAAGTTGAAGGTGGTTAACTAATTCCTTAGCTTCATTTACATCTATATCAAATTCGCCAAATACCTTTTGCGAAACTTCTGATAAAGGTTTTTTAATACTTTTACCTTGTTCTGTTAGTGAAATTTGAAGATTTCGTTCATCTTTTTCTTCACGAGTTCGAACAACGTAATTTTTCTTTTCTAATTTTTTTAGTAATGGTGTTAAAGTGCCTGAATCTAAGAAAACTCTATCACCTAAAGTTTTGATGTTAAGTTTCTCATCTTCTTCAATCGCCATTAGCACTATATAACCAGTGTACGTGAGTTCATATTCCTTTAAATAATTGGAATACTTTTTGATAATTTCTTTTGATGAAACATAGAATAAAAAGCACAATTGTTTGCTTAAATAACTATTTTCGACATACATTAAATCACTCCTTGTTAAGGTAACCATATTATGAAGTGTGTGACTTGTCAAGTGCCTATTTTGATAGTAAAGTTAAATTGCTTTTCATTTAAATATTAGAAAATCATAATTAAAGATTATTGATTTGAAAAATCCAATGACTTATAAAAAATAAGGAGTATATATAATGGAGAAAATCACTCAATTTGACGATGTATTAAAAGGAAGAAGATCAGTAAAAGTATTTGATACAGAACATAAAATCAGCCATGAAGAAATGGATGATATCATTCAAAAAGCAACAAAAGCACCATCTTCAGTGAATATGCAACCATGGAGATTAATAGTTGTAGATTCTGATGAAGGTAAGGAGAAAATATTACCATCTTTCGGTAAGAATTCGAGACAAGTCAATACTTCTTCAGCTATGATAATCATATTTGGAGACTTGAAAAATTATGAAAAAGCTGAACAGATATACGGTGACGCAGTAAGCAAGAATCATATGACAGAAGAAATTAAAGATAAGATGTTAAGTTGGGTATTGCCTCATTATAAAGGATTATCTAGAGAAGGTATGAAAGATATCGTTAATATTGATAGTAGTTTAATGGCAATGCAATTAATGCTTGTGGCTAAATCGCATGGCTACGATACTAATGCTATAGGCGGATTTGATAAAGCTAATATTGCGAATGTGTTAGGGATAGATAGCGATCGATTTGTACCAGTTGTAGCAATTGCTATAGGTAAAGGTACACAAGAAGCCCATGAATCAGTACGTTTACCACTCGACGATGTAAGACAGTATCTTTAATTAACATATGAATCATCTTTGCATTATATCAATGAGTTAAGAATATTTTGTTACAAAATTTTTATAAGACTTTAAAAATGCATAAATTTCGTTCATACTAATTAAGATAAGGCAAAAGGAGTCTATAAAATGAGTAAGAAGCAGAAATTAATCAGAATTATTATTATATTAATTATTTCATTAGTGATTGCGTTTGCGTTTTTCTTCGCGCTTAAATCATATCAAGGTCACAAAAATATTGAAATGGTTGATAGTTATTTAAAAGAACACCATTTAAAAGATAAAGTTAAAAAACAAGAAACTCTTTATAGCGCTAAAAAGGGTGTTTATTATAAGGAAGTTATTTTTAAAGATGAACCTAAAATAACTTATGTCATTCAACCTATTAGTACTAGAAAAGGTGTTTTTGCCGAAGGTTTTGATACTGAAACTAAGAAAAGTATAAAAAGTGCTAAGCATAATTACTTTAATAAAAACTATAAACCTTCAAAATAATTGCAATAAGATGAGTTACCAAGTTGAAAAACATTTGGTAACTTTTTTATTTTGGGTATCAGTTAAAATTAAAGAATAGAAATGAAGAACCTTTAAAAATAAATAAAAAATAAACATAGTAAACTACTCTTGATTCATAAAAGTTAAAACATTTCAATACAATTATTTATATTTGTTATATAAATAATTATAGCTATTTTTAACTTATCTGATATAATTAAGTGATGTCAGATGAAGGGGAGTTTGCAATATGGCTCTGTTTAAGAGAAAAATCAGTCTACCTGTGCAAGTATTAATTGCATTGGTTCTAGGTGTTGTCGTTGGACTTATATTATATGGAAATGAAGAAGCGGCTAACTACATAAAGCCATTTGGAGACATCTTTTTAAACTTAATTAAAATGATTGTTATTCCAGTTGTATTCTGTTCTTTAGCACTATCTATTTCGAACGTTGGGGAATCGAAAACTGTAGGTCGCTACGGATGGAAAACAATATTATACTTTGAAATTATAACAACAATCGCTATTGGTCTTGGATTAATTTTCGGAAACCTATTTAAACCAGGTTCTGGATTAGATCCATCAAAATTACCAAAGGGCGATATTTCTAAATATCAAACATCTGCACATGCTGCAGAACAAACTACATATGGTAATCATTTTATTGATACTATAGTAAACATTGTACCAACAAACTTTTTTGAAGCTTTAAACAAAGGTGAATTATTACCTATTATCTTTTTTGCTGTATTTTTCGGTTTAGGTTTAGCTGCCGTTGGCGAAAAAGCAGAACCAGTAAAATCTTTCTTAAGTGGAACTTTAGAAGCAGTTTTCTGGATGATTAATAAAATATTAAAATTAGCACCACTTGGTGTCTTTGCATTTATTTGTACAACAATCATTACATTCGGAGCATCAGCGTTACTTCCTTTACTAAAACTAGTATTAGTTGTAATTTTCGCAATGGTATTCTTTATAGTTGTAGTATTAGGAATTGTAGCTAGAATGTGTGGCATTAGTATTTTCTCTATTATGAAAATACTAAAAAGCGAAATACTTTTGGCTTTCTCAACTTCAAGTTCAGAAGCAGTATTACCAGTAATGATGAAAAAGATGGAAAGATTCGGTTCGCCGAAAGATATTACATCGTTTGTTATACCAATTGGTTATACATTTAACTTAGATGGATCAGCTTTATATCAATCTATCGCTGCATTATTCGTAGCACAAATGTATGGCATGCATTTAACATTAACTGAACAATTAGTTTTAATGTTAACGTTAATGCTTACATCAAAAGGTATGGCAGCAGTTCCAGGTACTTCAATCGTTGTGTTATTAACAACATTAGGTGCAATGGGATTACCAGCTCAAGGACTTGCTTTAATTATAGGGGTTGACCGTTTATTAGACATGGTACGTACAGTAGTTAACGTTATGGGTAACGCTTTATCTACAGTTGTCATTGCTAAATGGGAAAACGTTTATGATAAAAAACAAGGTCAAGAGTACTTAAAAACATTATAAAATAATAAATCTGACATTTTAGAGCCCCTTATCGCTTTAGCGATTAGGGGCTCTTATGCATTAGCAAAGCTAAGGCGAACCAAGAAGAAAATCGCTTTAGCGATTATAAAGAAGTACTTCCATTTTAATGGTTAGTACTTCTTACGCAGTAGCGAAAGCTACTGTGACCCTTAAAAGTACTTCCATTTTAATGGTTAGAGGCAGTGGTTGATAGATTATAACTTAACATATTCGTTCGTATAACATAAAAAAGAAGCAAGTCATTATCGACTTGCTTCTTTTAAAATTACATATGCATATCGCCCATATCATGGATTTGAGTCATTAATCCATGTGGTACATCATCATGATCTACTTTTTTAACACTAGCAATTTTGCCAGATTTTTCATTTTTAGTAATTCTTACGAAATCCTCTTTTTTAACAGATACATCAGCATCTGATGGAAGTTTAACGTTCTTTTCGATTTTTTCGTCTTTTTCACTAATCATTTTATCAATTGTTGTACCATTCTTCATTACGCCATAATATGTTTCTTTTTTACCGCCTGCCATCATAGCAATAACTAGAATAATACATATAATGACCATGATTGCAATAAGGCTATAAGCGAGTCCTTTTTTACCTTTCATTTAGCAAAATCTCCTTTGATATTGTTTATCTATCTACTATTTTATTTATACAGAAAAATAGAGTGATTTGCAATTAAATTTAAAATATAAGTGGATATTATAATTTGAAATTTTCATCAAATATACGAATTTGTATCACATCAAAAAATCCCAACTTATTTAAGTTGAGATTAATCATTCATTTATAACTCAATTGTGAAGGGTGTGTCTAAATCTTTGTCGTTCATCAATTTAATTGATTTAGGATTTACTTTTAATACACATAATTCAGGGTCTTTACTAGAATCGAAAAATGATTTATCTTGAGTTTCCCATAACCAGTCAATTGTTTTTTCATCTTTAACAACTTCAATAGTTGCATCGATTTCAACAAAACTATTGTTAGTCGTTTCGTTATAGCCTAATAAAATATAAGCATAAGGATTGTCTTCAATTTCTTCAACCTTTATAGAATTAATATTTGTCTTAGTATATAGTGTCAATTCATCATTATAGAATACCATATATCTACTATTAGGTTTATTATTATAAGCGGTTGATAATACACCCACTTTTGAATGGTCTAATACATTTTCAATTGCTTCAGTTGCTTTTTGATTATCCAATCCTATCATCTCCTTAATACTAAATATATCCTTAATCAGAGATTGTTAAACTTATGACAACATCATTCTACAATCGATGGCTAAATAGGTTTGAAACATACATATTTTACTTCATCATGTTTGAGAACAACATTAACATCTTGATTATCATTTTCTTGAATAAATAGTTCTGTTTTTGGATGATTGCATTGATCCAATTGATTAATAATATCTTTATCAAGAAACAGTTGTTCTTTAGTTTGCGGTAATAAATTATCTATTGTCCCATGCTCACTATTCAAAGTTTGAACTATTGTTAATGAATGTGATTTCAATGTGTTTTTGAAAATAAATTTCTGTTGACTATCAGATAAATAGCGATCGTTTATTTTGTTAAATAATATGAAGTGATAATTGCCATCTTTACGACTCATAATGTAATTATTACAAATTTGTAATTCTTCATTTACAAAAGGGTGAGTCATTTTATAAATGTGAATCAGAGGTAATGCATTACCGAATTCATTAAATAATGACAAGTACTTCGTTTCGTCTGCAATGAGTTGGTAACTGATACCACCACCATAGCGTAGTAAAGCAATGATATGACAAACTAAATCAGCTAATTGTAAAGGATTAGAACTATTGCTAGCATATTTGAAACATTTCAAAGATAAATAATCATACACGAAATGAGTGGAGTCTATGCCTGAATCCAAAATGAATTGCTTATAATTTTCGAAATGTGTCGTTGAATGATTATATGTTCTTCTTTTATTAATCAAAGATAATTTCGTTTCAATATTTTCAATATCAATTAAATAGTAATCAAAATTAAGTCTTTTTAAAGTATCGTATGTTTTTTCTACAGTCTGATTTTGACGTAATAGACCGTCTACAGTCATACCATATTGGATATCTTTATTTTTGTTTTTAATTTTTAAATGACAAAGATGTATATCTTGTGTAGACATTTTAGATGAATCAAAAATAAGCATTAATTTTACGACTTTTTTATTTAATTTATAGTCATTATGTCCTTGTAAAAACTTCAAAATAAATTGATTAACTACATTAAATTGATTTGTAGATTTAATTTTTATTGCTAAACCAATATGTCTCTCAAATAATTTATCAAGGCATCTATGTAACAAATGATAGTTAATTTGATTAGAAGTTACGTCGCTAACATTTTCAATAAGAATGACTGGTTCAGGTAAAAATGAAAAATCAATATCAAAATATTCATTGAATGTAAAATGAAATAATTCATTAAAATTATCAAGTCTAATAAATGCTTTTGAGGGTTTGGAATAATCTTTAGGATCAAAGTTATCTATATTGATTTCAGTAATCTCTGTAGCTAATTGATTATTAAAATCAAAATGATTAATTAATGGTAAAAAAGGTGAATAATCCTTATCTTCTATATTTAAATGAGGCAAAGTATCCATTTTGACTATATAAGAGCGATACTGTTTTGGGCTAAAATTCAAATAGTTTTTAAACTGATTTGTAAAATTAGTATGGCTACTAAACCCAGATTCTTCTGATATAGTGTTAATTGATAAATTAGTAGTCATTAATAGTTTAATAGCATGACGACTTTTTCCAGTGCTATTTCGATAGACATTTATTACAATCTAGTGGTTATATCAAAACGCTTATTCTACAAA
>NZ_RXWW01000061.1:96022-220542 GCF_003970495.1 Staphylococcus pasteuri | reverse complement strand
ACTATAACTACAATAAATAAACAATTTTAGTGTTTAAAAAAACTAAAAATACTAATAAAATTTTAAATTGACTCCCCTTTCACAAGCATTTATGACTATTTTTTATTATAATGACGTTACCGTACTTTTAATTAAGTAGATTGTTTAGATGAATAAAGGAGTCTATTTATATAAATGGAACAAATTATAACGAATTTTATTAGCCAATGGGGCTATACAGCTATTTTTATTTTAATTTTATTAGAAAATGTCTTACCTGTTGTCCCTTCAGAAATTATTTTAACTTTTGCAGGATTATTATCAGTTAAATCTCATTTATCAGTTTGGACATTGTTAATTATTGCAACGATTGCATCATTTATTGGATTATTAATTTTATACTATATTTGTCGTCTTATTTCAGAAGAAAAACTTTACCGTTTTGTCGATCGACATGGTAAATGGATGAAATTGAAAAGTAGTGATTTAAAACGTGCCAATGATTGGTTTAAAAGATATGGCGCATGGGCAGTATTTCTATGTCGATTCATACCAGTATTACGTGTATTAATTACCATCCCTGCAGGTATTAATCGTATGAATATTATTGTTTTCACATCTTTATCATTATTGGGTACAACTATATGGAACTTTGCGCTTATTATACTAGGTCGTTTGCTTAGCGATAGTTTTGGCGCATTAATGAATGGTATTCATACATATTCTAGAATTATGTATGTTATTATCATCATTGCCATTATTTACTTTGTTATTAGATATTTCGTAAAACGTAAACGTGTCAAATAATATATTATTACTTAACGCTAACATAGTGACTACTTTGTTGGCGTTTTTTAGTATGACCCCCTATTTGTTCCATGCCATAATCAATTAGCTCCCTCTAAAAAATTGTCATTTTCAAACTTGAAGCACTCTGAATATAAAAATATATTTTCAAATAAAGCTTTGCTATTGAAAATTAATCACTTTTTCTTGATAATCAAATGTAAGCGCATTAATTATTACAAAGACTGACTATATTGGAACTTATAAACAGGAGTGACAAATCATGACACATATTACTGAAAGTGAATTGAAACAAAAATATTTAGACTTACTATCACAACGTTTTGATAGTGCTGAAAAATTAGCTACAGAAATTATCAATTTAGAATCAATATTAGAACTTCCAAAAGGCACTGAACATTTCGTAAGTGATTTACATGGTGAATATGAATCTTTCCAACATGTTTTAAGAAATGGTTCAGGTAATGTCAGAGCGAAAATAAATGATATATTCGGAAATACGCTTAACGAAAAAGAAATTAATGATTTAGCAGCACTTGTATATTATCCTGAAGACAAATTAAAGTTAGTTAAAAATCAATTCAATGCGAAAGGTCAGCTCAATGTTTGGTATATTACAACTATCGAACGTTTAATAGAATTAACAAAATACTGTTCTTCAAAATATACTCGTTCTAAATTACGCAAAGCGTTACCAAAACAATTTGTATACATTATTGAAGAGTTGCTTTATAAAAATAATGAATATCAAAACAAAAAAACATATTACGAAACATTGATTAACCAAGTTATTGAATTAGAACAATCTGATGATTTAATTATCGGTCTTTCATATACTGTACAACGATTAGTCGTTGACCATTTACATGTAGTTGGAGACATTTATGACCGTGGACCTAAACCAGATAAAATTATGGATACGCTTATTAATTATCATTCTGTAGATATTCAATGGGGAAATCATGACGTATTATGGATTGGTGCTTATGCCGGTTCCAAAGTGTGTCTAGCTAATTTACTTAGAATCTGTGCACGTTATGATAATTTAGATATTATTGAAGATGCATATGGCATTAACTTAAGACCTTTACTTACTTTAGCTGAAAAATATTATAGTGGAGATAATCCAGCTTTCAAACCGAAAAAACGTCCTGACAAGGAAGTAAGTCTTACTCAACGTGAAGAACATCAGATTACGAAGATTCATCAAGCAATTGCAATGATACAGTTTAAGCTTGAAATGCCAATTATCAAACGTCGCCCATCATTTGAAATGGAAGAACGCTTAGTTTTAGAAAAAATTGATTACGACAAGAATGAAATTACTGTTTACGGTAAAACATACCCATTAAAAGATACATGTTTCCAAACTGTTGATCCAGAACATCCTGAAACATTATTGAAAGAAGAGGAAGATGTTATTGAGAAGTTACTCCTTTCTTTCCAACAATCTGAAAAGCTTCGTCGCCATATGTCCTTCTTAATGCGAGAAGGAAAATTATATCTACCTTACAATGGTAATTTACTTATTCATGGATGCATTCCAGTAGATGAAAATGGCGAAATGGAATCCTTTGAAATCGATGGTGAATCCCATAGTGGACGTGAACTTTTAGATGTATTTGAATACCATGTAAGAAAAGCCTTTGATGACAAAGACATCACTGATGATCTTTCTACTGATTTAGTTTGGTATTTATGGACGGGTAAATACTCTTCATTATTTGGTAAACGTGCTATGACAACATTTGAACGTTATTTTATAGAAGATAAAGCATCACATAAAGAAGAAAAGAATCCTTATTATTACTTACGTGAAGATGTTGATATGATTCGTAAGATGCTAAAAGACTTTGATTTAAATCCTGATGAAGGTCGTATCATTAACGGGCATACACCAGTAAAAGAAATTGACGGTGAAGATCCAATTAAAGCCGATGGTAAAATGTTAGTTATTGATGGCGGTTTCTCAAAAGCATATCAATCTACTACAGGAATAGCTGGTTATACGTTACTTTATAATTCATTTGGTATGCAATTGGTTGCTCACCAAGAATTTAATACTAAGGAAAAAGTATTATCAGATGGTGCCGATGAGTTATCAGTTAAACGTGTTGTTGATGAAGAACTAACTCGTAAAAAAATTAAAGACACTAACGTAGGACATGAACTACAATCTCAAATAGATATTCTTAAAATTTTAATGCATGATAGATACTTAAAATAGTAGAAAAACAGAGCGATAATTGAGTAGAATTCCAATTATCGCCCTGTTTTTTATATTTTATAATATTTTTTTCTTTTAAATAAATTATCCCTTGCTATAATAATACTATCGTCTATGCTTTAGACGTCCTAATGACGTGTAAAGGAGGTGTTATGATGCGGGATATTCTGATAAATATTCTGGCAACCATAACAAGCGGTTGCATCATTGCTTGGTATACTAATTGGTTACGCTGCCGCAATGATAAAAACAATAGACGTAAGTAACCACACCTATAAGAATCCCCTCACTATCACCAGTAGTGAGGGGATTGGTGTTATATGCGAGATATTTCTGATGTTATATTAACATTATTTTTTTATAAAAGCAATATTTTATACGTTATAAACATTTTTTAATATACCATATGTCCCATGTTCTTCTTTAGGTAGTGAATGATTATTCCTTTTAAAAGTGACATTTTTATTTTCATTAATGTAATAAATCAACATATCTTTATCAGTAATCTCATGATATCTTTCGGCAGGCACTTCTATAATATTATGTTGTGTTATATAGTTATCAAACCATCTTGGGGTATGATTTTCATCAAATAAAATATGATTTCGAATAGGACCATTTAAATTGTTACGTGCTTGTTCATCATTAAATGATACTGGCATCATATGGACATTATTCAAACCAAATTCAGGGACTAGTTCATTAAATGCTAAACTATTAAAAATAAATGATTTCGTCATCAATATACACTTATTATATCTTAGTAAATCTGAATATATACGGTCATTGCTAGATAATAAATTCCCTTTAAATACTTCAAATCCTTGCTGATGTGCTTTATCTGAAGTGTTTTCAAATAAATTGAACATCATAATGGGTATACCATGATCTTTAAGCATACTTCCTAAATGAAATGAGAATTCACTTTCCCCAACAATAATAACGCCAGGTGGTTCATTACTTGCTACGCCTAACAACTTACTTAACGGCGTAAAGCTAAATCCATAAATAACAACGGTACTAAATACAAGACCAAATGTGACTGGTGTTATGTATTGAGCCATCTTAACGCCGTCATCCATAAACAAACTTGAAAAGAATTGTGCAACGGTAAGTACAACAATACCTCTAGGCGCCATTAAGGCTACACTAACACGTTCTCTTTTAGTTATTTCTGTTCTAAATGTGGAAATAATTACCGATAAAGGTCTTACAAGTAAAATCATTACAATACTAAATACAAGTAATTGCCATGATAGTACGTTTAGTAATACATCTTTAGTAAGTGATGATGTAATTAAAATAAATACTGTTGAAACCATTATTGTTGATGCATTTTCTATAAAATGATCAGATTCCTTAAACATTAAGTCATGACGTTTATTTCGTGCCATTATAAGTCCAAATATGGTTACAGATAATAATCCAGATTCTGCTAAAATTTCGTCACAGATACTAAATATTAAAAGTATAAATACCAGTTGTATTGGCGGCATTAAACTTTGTGGTATCATGTCACGTTTAATTAACCAGTTAAATAAGAATGATGCACCAAAACCTATTAAAACAACGCTTAAAATTTTTAAGATAAATAGTAAGATCACTAAAAAACTTATACCTTCATCAACAATTTGGTATACATAGAATGCTGATAGTGCCAACATAGGACCAATAGGATCTAATATGATACTTTCCCAACGTAATATTGAATCGACATTTTTCTTTACCTTTGCTTGTTTTAACAATGGTTGGATTACTGTAGGGCCAGTGATTAAAAATAATCCACCCATAACTAATGATACTGAAATTGGAAAATCTAATACAAAATGTAATGCAATTGCACCTAAAATCCATGCAATCGTTGCACCTACAGTAATAATTCTGATGACCGCTTTCGATATCCCTTTTAACTCTCTGAAATCTAAATTACTACTACCTTCAAATAATATAACGGCTACTGCTAATGAAACTATAGGACTAAATACTTCCGATCCCATTGCTTCTTTAGGATTCGCTATGCCTAATATTGGTCCAATTAACAGACCTACAATGGCCATTACTACTATGGATGGCCATTTTATTTTATTTGCTAACCATTGACTGAATATACCTAATGCTAAAAATACAACAATCATTAGCATTAAAGGTAAATCAAATATCATAACAACACCTTCTTCAACTTTTACACTTTTTCCAATCAATCGTTCAATATCCGATAATACTATCAAAGTATCATTAATAATGCATTAATATTTCTCATATTTTTTATATTTACTATTTTACACTAATCATTTTGTCTTTCATTATTTTTTTATATTTCGCAGCTACAGTACGTCTTATTCACACAATAGTCCACATACAATGTACTCAGGTATTTATTTTTAGTATTATTTCGTCTAAAATAGAAAGATATGAATTTTTAAGATAATTATAATTAAAATTGAAATCTCATTAATTTTGACATGAAGGGATAAGAACATAAATGAATATAGCTAAAGAGTCCATTATAGTGGCTTTCGCATTTGTAGGCGTTGTCGTAGGTGCAGGATTTGCGACTGGTCAAGAAATATTCCAATTTTTCACTAGCCATGGTGTTTATAGTTTAGGTGGCATCATTGTAACAGGAACTATTATTACTCTAGGCGGAATCTTTGTTTTAAAGACAGGTTATCGACTAAAATCAGGTAACCATTCAGAATCAGTACATTATTATTTACATCCAATGATTGCTAAAGTCTTTGATTTAATATTAACTGTTTTTTTATTTTCATTAGCTATTATAATGACAGCTGGCGGAGCCTCTACTATTCATGAGAGCTTCAACGTGCCATACTGGTTGAGTTCATTATTACTAGTCATTCTTATATTATCAACATTATTTTTAAAATTTGATCGTCTCATTGCAGTACTAGGAGGAGTGACACCGTTTCTAGTAGCAGTTGTAACAATGATAGCTATTTATTATTTTGCATCAGGTCATCTTAACTTTAATGCAGCTAACCAATACTCAAATCATCATAAATCTATTTCACCTGGATGGTGGTTTGATGGTATCAATTATGCTAGTTTACAAATTGCGGCTGCGTTCAGTTTCTTCTCAGTTATGGGTGGCAAATTAAAATATCGTCAGTCAGCAACGTATGGCGGACTAATAGGCGGTGTCATCATCACATTTTTAATATTAATGATTAATTTAGGTCTTGTAACTCAATTTAATCAAATTAAAGATGTTGCGTTACCTTCCCTATTATTAGCTAAAAATATTTCACCATCCATTGGACTAATTATGTCAGTCATTATGATTTTAGTAATTTATAATACAGTAGTAGGACTTATGTATGCTTTTGCTGCTAGATTTAGTAAACCCTTCTCGAAACGTTATTATATATTAATTATCACAATGGCAATCATTACGTTTATATGCACTTTCGTTGGATTTATATCACTTATAGGGAAAGTATTCCCTATTATGGGGTTATTTGGTTTTATACTCCTTATACCTATATTCTATAAAGGTTTCACAAGAAGTTAGAGCATTGTTGCTCTAACTTTTTTTATGTCTAAATTTAATTTTAATATTTAATCACTGACTTTTAGGGAATATTTCAAGTGGAGGTATGTTATATGACTAATCAACTATTTATAAACAATGAATTTATAGAAAGTAATTCAAACGAAACAATGGATGTAATTAATCCAGCAACTGGTGAAAAAATAGATACGATTACATTTGCGACTACTGAGGAAGTTAATGAAGCCATCGAGAAATCTAAACATGCACAATTAGAGTGGGAAAAAGTTCCGCAACCAACTCGTGCCGAACATGTTAAATTATTAATCCCATTACTTGAACAAAATAAAGAAGAACTTGCACAACTTTACGTCAAAGAACAAGGTAAAACATTAGCCGAAGCTCAAGGCGAAATTGATAAATCTGTTCAATTTATTGATTATATGACTAGTTTAAGCATGAGTAATAAAGGCGAAGTTTTACAAAATAGTGTAGAAAATGAAACTATTCAACTCACTAAAAAACCTATCGGCGTAACAGCTGGTATTGTACCTTGGAATGCTCCTATTTTAGTATTATTACGTAAAGTCATTCCTGCTATTGTAACAGGTTGTTCTGTTGTCATTAAACCTAGTGAAGAAACAACATTACTTACCCTACGTTTAGCTGAAATTTTTAAAGCTTCAACGATTCCTGCAGGTTTAATCCAAATCGTCCCAGGTACTGGTGAAACTGTTGGTACACAATTAGCACAACATAAAGATATCAAATTAATATCTTTAACTGGTAGCATGCGTGCCGGTAAAGCCGTATTTGAAAATGCAGCAAACACAGTTAAAAAGGTAAACTTAGAATTAGGTGGAAACGCCCCTGTCCTCGTAACGCCAAATGCAAATATTGATAAAGCTGTGGATTATATTGTAACTGCTCGTATTAAAAATGCAGGCCAAGTATGTACATGTCCTGAGAGAATATTTGTACATGAAGACGTTCATGATAAATTTGTTGAAAAAGTAAAATCTAAAATGGAAGCTTTAACTGTAGGAGATCCTCTTGATGAAAAAACAGATTTCGGTGCTATTATTAATGAAACTCAATTAAATAGCATAGACGAAAAAGTACAAGATGCTGTTAATAATGGAGCTAAACTTGTATTAGGTGGTCACAAATTAGACCGCCCTGGTTATTTCTATGCTCCTACTGTTTTAGATAACGTTAAACAAACAGATAGTGCATTTAAAGAAGAAATATTTGGTCCTGTATTAGCAATCACAACATATAATGACTTTAATCAAGTTATTGAAGACGCTAATGATACAAACGCTGGCCTTTCTTCTTATATATTCTCAAATGATTTATCAGAAGTCATGACGGCAACTGAACGTTTAAAATTTGGTGAAGTATATGCCAATTGTGAAGCTGAAGAAGTTGTTAACGGCTACCATGCTGGTTGGAGAGAATCTGGTCTAGGTGGCGCAGATGGTATTCATGGTTTCGAGGAATACTATAATACTACCGTTTCTTATATTAGATATAGTTAAATTGTTTAAATGCTCTGCTGTAATTTTATCTAGCACTTCAATTTAATCTCTATTCTTATATAGCAAATGTTTTAAATTTTTATTTAGTGATAAATATACTATATACACAATAAAGGAGCGATGAATTATGGCTGAAGAAATTAAACAAGGTACAAATAAATTTTATGTTGGCGAAGATGAAAACGATCCTAAAGCAGTAATCACATTTAAAGCTGTAGATAATAATGAAATTGATATTGATCATACTGGTGTTTCTGATGAACTTGGTGGACAAGGCCTTGGAAAAAAATTAGTATATCAAGTTGTAGACTATGCTCGTGAAAACAATTTAAAGATTATTGCTTCTTGTCCATTCGCAAAAGATGTTCTTGAAAAAGATGATAGCGTACAAGACGTATATTTAGGTTAAATTGATAAAATAGAAGTAATAAGAGGGATAAATGTTTTTTCAATTTATCCCTCTTTTTTAAACTTTTATCTTGAATATACTTTTTATATCAGTTATAATAAATATATTCAAAAGAGAGAAAAGCGGGGAATTAACTATGACATTTCATGATAAAACTGCAACACAAATTACAAATATTAATTTAAACGTCAAAGATTTAAACACAATGATTGATTACTATACAAACATTTTAGGCTTTAGTGTATTATCTCAAAACGACGAACAAGCTATTCTAGCTATTGGTAAAAGTGGACACACTTTAACTTTAAATGTACTTAAAGATGGCAGACAACCTAGTGCATCAGAAGCCGGACTATTCCATATTGCTTACTTACTTCCTACTGATACTGACTTAGCTAACTTCTTATATTACGTAGCTAATAAAGGTATGAGAATTGGTGCTGGAGACCATCTTGTAAGCCAAGCACTTTATTTCGCTGATCCAGAAGGAAATGGTATTGAAATTTATAGTGATCGTCCAAAAGATGGTTGGATTTGGAATGACGGTTTCGTCAAAATGGATACTTTAGAAGTTGATGGACCTACATTATTATTAGAAAGAACTGAAGATGGTTGGGATGGTATGCCAGATGGTGCTAAAATCGGACATTTACATTTAAAAACTAATAGTTTAGAAGATGCTAAATCATTCTATATAGATCAAATTGGTTTTGAACATATTTCTAAATTCCCACAAGCACTATTTATGTCTACTAATAAATATCATCATCATTTAGCTGCTAATACTTGGCAATCAAGTAAAAAACGTGAAGATAATGATAATAGCTATGGATTATCAGGATTTGATATTTATAAACCTAATCAATCAAATGAAACTTTAACTTCACCTGAAGGACTTACTGTACAATTACATTCAGATGAATCAAAAGTTCCACAACAATAAACTTCAATATAAACATAAAGCCAGTCCAAGACATTGTTTAAGTCTTGGACTGGCTCTTATTATATATTCACAAACCTCAGAAAGTTTTAATATAATCCATTAGTTTCATTTGAAGTATCGATATAAATATTTTTTACTTGTTGATAATTTTTAATTGCATCTTTGTATACTTCACGACCGATACCTGATTTTTTATATCCGCCGAATGGTGCGCCAGCTGGAATTTGGTTATACGTATTAATCCAGATACGACCTGTACGCATTGCTTTAGCTACATTTAATGCACGATTTAAATTAGTTGTAAAGATACCGCCAGCTAGTCCATATTCTGAATCATTAGCAATATCAATTGCTTCTTGTTCATCGTCAAATTTTTCTACTATTAGCACAGGACCAAAAATTTCTTCTTGTGCTAATCGATGACTATTATCTTTTAGTTCAATAATTGTTGGTTCAAAGAAGAAACCTTTATCTCGTCCATTATCAGTAAGGCGATGACCACCTGTTACAATGTTAGCACTTGAATCTTCTTCAGCTAATTTGACATAGTTTTGGATTTTTTCTAGTTGTTCTTCACCAGTTTGACTTCCCATTTTAACATCATCTGCAAATGGGTCACCTACTTTAATATTTTCAAATGCTTCTTTTAATTTTGGTAATAATTTATCATAAACTGATGATTGGACAAGTAATCTAGATCCAGCACTACATACCTCACCTTGGTTGAATAGAATACCTAATTGAACACCTTCAATAACTTGATCAATATTAGCGTCATCAAAGATGATATTAGCACTTTTACCACCAAGTTCTAATGTAGTTGGTACAATACGTTCAGCACCTGCTTTAGCTACGCCATAACCAACGTCTGTAGAACCAGTGAATGATAATTTATCAACACCTTCATGATTGAATATAGCATCACCAGATTCAGAACCTTTACCAGTTAATACGTTAACAACACCTTTAGGTAATACTTCTTGGAATATTTTAGCTAATTCAATTAATGTTAAAGGTGTAGATGATGAAGGTTGAATAACAACAGTATTACCTGCAGCAAGTGCTGGTCCTAGTTTCCATGATGCAAGTAAAATTGGGAAGTTCCATGCCACAACTGCACCTACAACACCAACTGGTTCATTTACTACTAAACTCATAGTATTATGATCAATTTCATTAACTGAACCTTCATCAGTAGTTAAAACACTTGCGAAATATTTAAATTGGTTGGCCGCCATTGGTACATCTATAGTAGATGTTTCACGATAAGGTTTACCATTTTGTAATGATTCGATAGTTGCTAATCGTTCAGCATTGTCATGAATTTTACGGCTAATTTCTAATAAATAATCAGCACGTTCTTCTTTAGAAATTTTACTCCAAGCATCAAAAGCTTCAGTAGCCGCTGTTACTGCTTTATCAACGTCACCTTTACCTGCTTTAGCTACTTGAGCTAATTCTTCTCCATTTGCTGGATTAGAAACTGTTAATGTTTCTCCACTTTCACTTTTATGAAACTCGTTATTTATAAATAAGCCATAGCTTTCATCTATATAATCTCTTACGTTAATATTTGCCATCGTATCCCGTCCTTTTATAATTTTTGAAATACTGTAGGAAATGTATTAAACAATATATAAAGTTATATCGAAAATGTAAACGTTTACTTTTCCTTAGTTATCATTCTACATCCATACGCTATGATTAAAAAATAATGTGCTCACAAGGATGTACACATTAAGTTTACCCTGCAACATATGATTCTATTCATCAACCCAAAATAAGAGCGATGATTGAAATAATAATTAAATCGAATTATTTCTCACCGCTCTTTCTTCACTTAAAAATATTTATTTACTCAAACCACTCAATGACATCGTTATAATTTTGACGAACTTTACCGTGTGGTGGTTCATCAGCACGATAACCAAATGCTGCCATTACAGAAATACCAAAATGATCTGTATCTAAAATACCTTCATCTTTTAAAAGGGATGTCACTTCATCTAAATCAAAGCCTTCCATTGGACAAGAATCAATGCCTAAAAGCGCTGCACTTGTCATCATATTTGCTAAAGCAATGTATGTTTGTTTACTTGCCCAATCAAACAATGTTCTTTCGCTATCATTAATATGGAAATTAGTTTGGAAATTATCAAATTTTTCATAAACTGCTGGTAATGTACTTTCCTTATAACCTTTAACACCTTTTACTAAATCTTGAACGAATTGAGATTGAGACGTTACATTTTTACGCGCAAGTACGATTACAAAATGGCTTGCTGAATCAAGTTGTTTTTGAGCGCCCCAACTGTAAGGTTTCAATTTGTCTCTCAATACTTTATTTTGCACAACTACAAACTTCCATGGTTCTAAACCTAATGAACTTGGTGACAATCTTCCCGCTTCCAAAATTGTTTCAAAATCTTCTTTTGGAATGATTTTTTCAGGATCAAATTGTTTTGTTGCATGTCTAAAATTAAACGCATCTATAATTGTTTGATTCATATTACTCATAAAGGTACCTCCATATTATTATTATGGATATTATATCTTAAAAGATGCCCTCTCTAAAATAATTGAACTAATTCATATTTTAATGCTTGTTAACATACATTTGTAATTAAACATATAAAACTATTTCTATTCAGATTTCAAAAAAACTAATTTTTAACTTGATTTGTGAAAAGATTCACAATATAATGTGGATGTAGGTTATAGTTTTACTTATTTTTTATATCATACTATTTGTTAAACAACTTTTTATAATTTTTGAAATGGGGTAATTTCATTATGACAAGAATAATGTTTTTCGGTACTAGAGAATATGAGAAAGAAATGGCGTTAAACTGGGGTAAAAAGAATAATATAGAAGTCACTACTTCACCTGAATTACTTAGCAAAGACACTGTTGATCAACTTAAAGATTATGATGGTGTTACGACAATGCAATTCGGTAAACTTGAAGACGAAGTTTATCCTAAATTAGAATCTTATGGCATTAAACAAATTGCACAGCGAACTGCTGGATTCGATATGTACGATTTAGAATTAGCTAAAAAGCACGGTATCATTATTTCAAATGTACCTAGTTATTCACCTGAAACTATTGCTGAATACTCTGTATCAATAGCATTACAATTAGTACGTAAATTCCCTGCTATTGAAAAACGTGTACAAAATCACGATTTCACTTGGGCAGCACCTATTATGTCACGTCCTGTTAAAAACATGACTGTAGCTATTATCGGTACTGGACGTATTGGTGCAGCAACTGCGAAAATCTATGCTGGTTTCGGTGCAAAAATCATTGGTTATGATGCTTATCCAAATGAGTCACTCGATTTCTTAGAGTACAAAGATTCAGTAGAAGAAGCTATTAAAGATGCTGATATTATTTCTTTACATGTACCAGCAAATAAAGATAGCTATCACTTATTTGATAAAGATATGTTTGCCAAAGTAAAAGAAGGTGCCGTGCTAGTTAATGCTGCTCGTGGTGCCGTATTAGATACAAAAGCTTTAATTGACGCTGTTAATAATGGTCCTTTATATGGAGCAGCTGTTGATACTTATGAGTTTGAATCACCTTACTTCACATTTGATTGGACTAATAAAAAAGTTGAAGATGAAACGTTATTAGAACTCATTGAAAATGAAAATATTTTATTAACACCTCACATCGCTTTCTTCTCTGATGAAGCCGTTCAAAATCTTGTAGAAGGTGGATTAAATGCTTCATTATCAGTTATCAATACAGGTACTTGTGATACACGTTTAAATTAAGTGTATAAATAAAATGCGACGTAGTGATTCAATTAGAGTCACTTCGTCGCATTTTTATTATTTGTGATTATCAAGTACCATTGTTTCAATTGTTGTTAACACGCCTTGCTCATCATTACTTGGTGCAACGTCATACGCTATATCAAACAATGAGGCGTCTTGACTATTTTTCATTACATAACTATATTGCGCTAGTTCTAGCATGTCCTTATCATTATTTGCATCACCAAAAGCCATCAATTCAGAAGGTTCTAATCCCCATAATTCAAGCAATCTATGTAAAGCTTGTCCCTTTGTCATATTTGGCATAATAATATCAATACTATCATGACCACTTGATACTAATTTAATAGTTTCTGGGAAACGTTCTTGTAAATCTTTATCTAATTGTGGATGTGTTTCTCTATTAATGTTTAAAGCTATTTTGACATATTCATCTTCTGGTAAATTTTGTAATTGGGATATTTCACTTAATTGATGGTAATAAAATTTTGTATCCTCTTTAAAATCTTCTGGTGTGTCTTCTAAAATATAGGCACTTTCTAAACCACATACAACTAATTGATTAATTTGTCTTTCTAAATTTAAATAATCAATGACGTCTTGATAATCTTGATGATTAAAACTTCGATATTGATATAATTCGTTACCTTTATATATCACTGCGCCATTTTCTGCAATAAAAAACATGTCTCTCTCACCAAAAATAGACTTTAACTTTGCATATTGATTTCCACTAGCAGCTATAAATTCTATGCCTTTACTTTTTAATTCTTTAAAAATTCGTTCGAAACGTTCTTTATCGAATTGTTTTTTTGAATCTAAAAATGTCCCATCCATATCAACGGCAATTGCTTTAATCACATGTAGTCCCCCTATCTCATCTTTATCCTAATTATAGACAACATTTCAAAGACAATGAAGATGACCTATTCAGACTGAAACTATATTCACAATTTGAAATTACTTTCATTATTGAAAAATAAAAATGATGAACACCTTCACCATTGATTCATAAGAAGTTGTTCATCATCTAAATATCTTTTCTATTTAATTTCTTTCGCGACAAATATTTTACGTTTTTCCCAAACTCCAGTTTCTTTATTATAATTATCACAAGTAATCAATGTTAATTGATTTTTTTCACCTTTGTGTTCATCTAATACTTTCACATCAGATGGATCAACATCTCTTATACTTGTCATTTTATATTTTCGTGTCTCATTACCAACTTTAAAGTAAACTTTACTTCCCTTTTTGGCAGCTTTCAAATTAGTAAATTGATAATGTGGTCTGTCAGTAAATGTATGACCTGCAATAGAAATATTTTGATCGCTTAGAGATTCGTTACCTTCCGCAAAGCTAACACCACGATTTAATTGTTCTGGTGTAGCTGGGCCAGGGTAAACTGGCTCTTCAATTTCAGCATCTGGTACTTTAATATATCCAGCCATTTTAGATTTATCCTTAGGAATTTCTGGTGTTTTATCTTTGGAATGTTCACTTTGTTTACTTTCTGTTTTATCATATTTTTCGATTTTATCGCTATTATCTTTTTCATGGAAATAATTATCAATATGAGGTTTAGCAAATAAATATATTGCTACTAATATTAAAATGACACCGACTATAGTCATTAATCGATTTGTCCATTTTTTCATAAATGTTTCTCCTTTAACTAAAAACGATATCATTGAGACCAAATTTAGTTATACTTTTATTTTGTTTTTAGTATATCATTAAACATTGTTCACTACATCATCTTTGAATAAAATTTTGATTTCATTTAATGATACAAAATTCAAAATATATAAATCTTGCAATCTTTATTTAAATAGTTTCTAATTGACTGAGAGGTGATTGAGATGATTAGAGAAGCACAAAAATCAGATTTAGAGGCTATATTAACGATATATAATGATGCGATTATTAATACTACTGCAGTATATACGTATGAACCCACAACTATAGAAGAACGTATTCAATGGTTTGAAAATAAAAATCAGAAAAATGAACCTGTTTTTGTTTTTGAGGAAGATAATATCGTTCAAGGATTTGCTACTTATGGTTCTTTCAGAGATTGGCCTGCATATCTTTATAGTATTGAACATTCAATTTATGTTCACCCTAACTATAGAAATGGTGGTATTGCATCACAATTATTATCAAAATTAATTGAGGAAGCACAACAAAGTGGATATCGTACAATTGTTGCAGGTATAGATGCCTCCAATATAGGTAGCATAAAATTACATGAGAAATTTAATTTCAATCATGCTGGCACTATTACGCAAGTAGGTTATAAATTTGAACAATGGCTTGACCTTGCTTTTTATCAACTTGATTTATATAACATAAAATGAGATTAAGTCAGATTGAATATCCATTACTTAACCTCACTAGCTTTCCCTATTTTCAATAACAAAACGAATGTAATAAAACATGAACACAATGATCATACTTAGCGATAATGATTTGAATAATAAATTCACCCAAGTTCCCTCTGATGTCCACAAATACGTTATCGTTGTGTTAATGATGAATGCTATAAAAATTAAAGTTAAACGTAGCATTGCACCAGCCCCTTTAAAATTATTTTATTTATTGGGATGTGCAATTGCAATAAGTTTTTTTAATCTTCAGAAAAAATAAATGATTATATTTCCATATATTAATAAAAACATATGAAAAAAGCACTTAAGTACCAGAGTTATCCGGCACTTAAGTGCTAAATTATGATTAATGAATTAGTTGTTTTTTACCATATCTTCAGCTTCACCAAAGATTTTACGTTTAATTTCTTCACCAGTTGGTGTTCCTGCTAAACCACCTAAACCAGTTTCACGTAATGATGCTGGTAAATTTCTACCAATTTTATCCATAGCGCTAATCACTTCGTCAACAGGTATTCTACTTTCAACACCTGCTAATGCAAGGTCAGCTGAAATTAACCCATTACCTGAACCAATTGCATTTCTCATAACACAAGGAATTTCTACTAGTCCAGCAACTGGGTCACAAACTAGACCTAACAAGTTACTGATAGCTAATGCCATTGCATGCCCTGATGCTTCTGGAGAACCACCAAAAATTGCTACTGCTGCTGCAGCTGCCATTGCTGATGCAGAACCTACTTCTGCTTGGCAACCACCTGTTGCACCTGCAACACTAGCATTATTAGCAACTACTCTTCCGAATAATGCTGCTGTAAATAAGAAATCCACCATTTGATCTTCAGTAATATTATGCGTTTTTTCTAATTTAAATAGTACGCCTGGGATTGTACCCGACGATCCAGCTGTAGGTGTTGCACAAATGATACCCATTGCTGCATTGACTTCATTAGTTGCTACCGCACCTTTAACTGCTTCAATCATTTCATGACCTGATAGCGCATGATTATTTTCGTTATAATCACGTAGTTTTGCTGCGTCATGTCCAGTATAGCCTGTAACACTTTCTACACCTTCGCCCGTAGTACCTTTAACTACAGCATCTCTCATTACTTCTAAGTTTTGTCTCATGTTTTCACGTACTTCATCACGTGAAAGTCCTTTAAGTTCCATTTCTTCTTGGATCATGATTTCTGCAAAGGACATATCTTTTTCAACTGCATAATCTATAGTTTCTCTAATTGAATCAAACATTTTGAATCCCCCTTAATTAATATAGGAAACGGTAAAATCACTGTATTTGTCTCTTAATGTGTCTAATGCTGATTCTTTGATTGCTTTATTTAATGGTAACACTACTAAGCTTTTATCATCATTAATTTGAGTTAATTCATCTTTGTATTCAATTGACATATCGTTTAAATCGTTAATCAAATGATTGATTTGCGCTTTATCTGCCGGTCCATCTACAGTTAAAATCGGTAAACCATGATTCATTTTCGTTTCTAAACCATTAACATGGATACCTTTTATCTTGATAGTTCCGCCACCAATTGAAA
Organism: Staphylococcus pasteuri; assembly: GCF_003970495.1. Lineage (GTDB taxonomy): Bacteria > Bacillota > Bacilli > Staphylococcales > Staphylococcaceae > Staphylococcus > Staphylococcus pasteuri. The sequence continues at coordinate 203,387 of NZ_RXWW01000061.1, read as the reverse complement.
TACCGATAACTTCTATATAGCGTCCGTTTGCATCTTTAGCTTTGATGAAAGCACAGTTTGGATGTTCTCCAATACTTTCTCCTTCATCTTCAATAATTTCTACTTCAATGCCTTCTTCTTCTGCGATGCCTAATGCTTTTTTAATTCTATTATCAAATGTACTATAACCCATTGCACCACCGACAACTGCAACATCTGTGCCATGCCCTTGATGTGTTTTGGCAAATGATTCATAATAACGAATTTCTAAACTTTTAGGTACATCACCTAAAACCGCTCTTGCTGAGTTTCCGATTTTTACTGCTCCGGCTGTGTGAGAGCTTGATGGACCCATCATAACTGGTCCAATAATGTCAAACGCACTTTGATAATCATAGCTTTTAGCCATCACTAAACACTCTCCTTAAGTTTGTTCTTTTTGCTCGGTACATTTAAACTTAAATTCATTAAATTGAATTTTTTAATAATCATACTCATGATGAACGCTAGTATTATACTTACAATAGCTACAATTACAATTGTAATAATCGCTCTAACTGGTTGGTTGAAACCGAATAATACGATCGCACCAGCAATTGGTGTTGCCATACCTTTAACGCCGATGACTACGCCCATAAATGTCACGATACAAGCGTTAACCATACCTATTATTGCATTTGAACCGTAAAGCTGTACTGGATATTGTGCGATTAAATCAATTTGAGTTAATGGTTCAATACCAACTGCAAATGCTTTAGACTTACCACCAATGTGTAATCTACTGAATAATACGTAGTTTACAAATGAACTTCCCATACATGTCATTGCACCAATTGCCATCGGTACTCCTGTTAGTCCTAATAAGCTTGTTAATACCATTGAACTTAATGGTGTCATACCTGTTACTGGTATTACCAGTCCTAAGATAATTGCTAGTGCATATGGGTTATTGTCGCCAACTGAAGTTACCGCACTACCAATTTGTTTAAGTGTAGCCATTACTCCTGGTGTAATAACGCTTGCTAAACCAAATGTAATTGCTGGAGCCAATAAAATAACAACAATTAAATCTAGTCCTTCTGGAACTTTTTTCTCTATTAATTTAATTCCAAAAGCCACAATATACGCTGCAATAAATGCTGGTAATAATTTGAAATCATGTAATACTAAACCAACAATAACTGCAAACACTGGAGATACGCCTAAATTTAAACAAGTTAGTATACCTACTGCTATACCACTTAAGCTTCCTGCTAAATCACCAATTTCTTGCAAAAATTTAATGTGGAATACGCCACCAATTGCATAACTTAAAAACGCTTGAGGTAAAAACGTTGCACAAGCAGCTCCTGATAAAGCTTGCAACCCCTGTTTACCGTATGGCGCGAATTTTAAGAATAGCGTCATAATTACAAGTACTAATACTAAAGTACCCACTCCTAAGATAATATTCATTTCCCCAAAACCTCACTTTTATATTTTTAAGCCATAGTTATCGTACACCCTTAAGAAAGCGATTTCAACAACTAAAAAGGTTTAATTAAGACTAAAATGTGAAATCATTCACGAATTAATTGTAAAATGCACATTATATAAACTTAATACGTTTATATAGTAATTCTATTAGTGGTTTGTATTTTACATGAAAATAAATCTAATTGTAAAATCACTCTATTTCGTGTAACATTTTTACAACCATAATGGCGACTTAACTATTCTAACGCTTATACACTAAATTTGTAACAAATTGCTCACAATTTTTTAGAGATTTTTATCACAAATTTGTGTAATAAATAATTATAAAGTGAATTATTACATTATAGTAAGGTTTTACACTTAATCAAAACGTTTCATACCTTCTCATTCCATTAATAATTACCATAATTAAATAAAACGGCGTGGTTACAAATTTCATTTTGCACCACGCCCCTTCATAATTTATATTATCGAATTAACATTGCTGTTATTTCTTTAGTTTGTTTATAGATATCTTTATATATATTGAAATAATATTGATATTGATGATGTCTGTCTATATTAGGTTCGAACGTTGTATCTGTTTGAATAAATTGCTCAACACATTCTTCAATAGAGTTATACCAACCTAATCCATATGCTGCAAGTATAGCAGCTCCCATGCTTGGTCCTTCTTCGTGTTTTAATTTTTTAACCGATGCATTGAAAACATCAGCTTGTAATTGTAACCAAAAATCACTTTTTGATCCGCCACCGATAGAAACTACGGTATTTATGTCTTTACCTTCTTGTCGAATCAATTGTATAGATTCATACAGTGAATACGTAATGCCTTCAATCGTTGCTCTAACAAAATCTGAATGTTGATGTTGATCACTGATACCAATAAAACTTCCTCTAATTAGTGCATCACCATGTGGTGTACGTTCTCCAGCTATATATGGGGTAAATAGCAATCCATTGGCACCTATCCTAGATTGTGATGCTAGTTTTATAAGGTTGTCGAAGCTTTCATTTTCAAAGAACGTATCTTTTAACCAATTTAAACTATGACCTGCTGCTAAAGTTACGCCCATCGCATAATAAGTGTTAGGAATCGCATGATTAAAGAAATGAAGATTATTTCCATATTCTGTTACACTTTGATGTTCTACATTTAATATTACACCTGACGTACCAATACTACACAACGTTTCTCTATCATGAATAATACCTGCCCCTAAGGCACCACATGCATTGTCTGCACCACCAGCAAAAACAGCTACGTCTTCATTTAAACCTAACTCACTAGCAATTGAAGGTAATAAATAGCCTACACTCTCATGTGAATTAATAAGTGGCGGATATATATCACCAATTTCAAACTTATCGCCAATATCTTTATTTCATTGATTAGTCTTAGGATCTAATAACAATGTTCCAGCAGCGTCACTATATTCCATATGTATTTGACCAGTAAGTCGATAACGCAAATAATCCTTAGGTAACATAAAACGATCAACCTGTTTCCAAATATCTGGCTCATGTTGTTGCACCCATAACATCTTTGGTAATGTGAACCCTTCTAAAACAGGGTTACCATTTACTCTATTACCTAATTTGTTGATAATTTGCTTACATTGCTCTGAATTTCTTGTATCATTCCACAATATTGCGTTTCGTAATACGTTACTTTGTTGGTCAATCATGACTAAACCATGCATTTGTCCTGAAAATGACATACCTTTGACTACGGTATCTTTCATTTTAGAAGATGCTAGTAAACTAGAGATGGCATCTTTTGTTGATTGAAACCATTCTTCAGGATCTTGTTCGCTGTAACCATTATGTTCTTGTATTAATGATAACGATGAATTGGTCACATCAAGAACATTACCTTGTCGATTTACTGCTATCACTTTAACAGAACTTGTGCCTAAATCTACCTCCGAGAACTATTTCATCCATTTATCTCACACCTTTTATTTTATAACATTAAATGATCTAGTTACTGGTGTTGCCTTAGATAATCAATACAACTCTATCTAATTAATATTTCATACTGTTTCATCTTAATATACACACTAAAAACTGTCTATTTAATGGTAATTAGACATGTTATTCATTAATAAGAATCTTTCAAAATAAAAAGGGTAAATATAATAAATCAAATTAAATCTACTCACAAAGGATGAATGTATATGAATCATAATCAATTTGAACATTTAAAATATATTGATGAGGGACTTTATGCAACACCAACAACTGAATTACCTTTCGACTCTAGATTTGAATTTAAATCATTAGTTTTACAACGAGATTCTGAAAATGTCATCATTTATCATTCTTCTCATTTAAAAGAATCAGAAAAGGATATTAACGCTTTAGGCGGTGCAGATAAAGTGTTAATGAATCACGATCATGAATCTTTAGGTGGTAGCAAAAGCATTGATGTACCTTATTTTATAAATGAAAATGATGCTTCAGCTTTAAAACCTAGTATTCCTGTCGAAGGTTATCTAAATCAACGCGAAATGTTATATGATGATTTAGAAGTGATTCCAGCCCCTGGCCATACACCTGGAACAACATTATATTTATGGGATAATGGTAAACATCGCTATTTATTCACTGGTGATTTCCTATGCTTTGAAGGTGATCAATGGCGTACAGTTATTCTAGGTTCAAGTGACAGAGAACAATCAATACAGAGTCTTGAAATGATTAAAGAATTAGACTTCGATGTACTTGTTCCTTGGGTCACAATCAAAGAAGGACCACTTGCCTACTATGTAAAAAATGATGAAGAAAAGCGCCAACAAGTCCAAAATATTATTGATCGAGTACGTAATGGTGAAAATGTTTAATAAAGTATAAAAGAAAAATAGGATGATATGACGTAGCATCACGATAATGTTTGAATTCATCGAATTCATTAAGTTGAATTGTTTCAACGATTTCATTAACATGTCGCGACATATCATTTGTGGGAATATGGACTGAAGTTTCCATAGGTAGCGTATGTTGAATCATGTTATAATCTTTATACATAAGTCACTTCGTTTATTTAGTTTAGTGATGTTTATTAAATTATACGAAAGTGCCTTATTTTCCCAAAGTGTTTTAATGTAAAATTACATATAAATACGTAGTATTTATGGCAAGACTCCTGAGGGAACAGTACTAGTTGAAGACCTTAGAAATTCTCACAGATTTATCTGTGTAGTATTTCTGGCTGAAACTGTACCATCGGAAGGGACCCAACACAGAGAAACTGATTAAATCAGTTTCTACAAGCAAAGCAAGTTGGGCATAGCGTAGCCATACAATACGAAGTATTGGGTATAAAGTAAGCACTAAGATGATTAAAATAAATCATCTTAGTGCTATTATTTTAGTATTTATTTCACAGCCTGTTGTAGATATATCTTATCTGTTACCGACGTCTGAACCGACGTCTACTTTCTTACTTTTCTTGTCGTATACTGCTCCTTGTACACTACCAAAGTTTGGATCATTTCGTTTTTCCTTCACACCATATCCAAGATTTTTGAAAATCTCTAAGTCTTCGTCACTCGTAGCATTTTCATAATAAATGGTACCACCATCATTGTAGAATCTTGGTTTGTCGACCGCTTCTTGTAAGGTACCGTCACCTCTTAAATAATCGACAATGACTTCATTTAACATTGTTGGAATTTTGTTACCACCAGGAGTACCAATACCCATATAGAAGTCTGTACCTACTATAATTGATGGCGAAATAAATGAACGTGGTGCTTTATGTTTTTCACCATAGTTAGGACTTGCTTGAGATTTAGAGAAGTCTCCTAATGAGTTGTTCATATAGAAACCTTCCTTCATAAAGTCACCTGAACCAAAGTAACTTGATAATGTATTGGTAGTACTCGCAACTTTACCTTGCTTATCAATAACAACAAAGTGTGTTGTACTAGTATTATCTGTTTGAATTGGATTAAAATCACTTCCACCTTCAGCTGTTGTACCTACATTTACTTTGTTCAATTCACCTAGTAAATAATCATCTGATAAATGTTCTTCGCTACTAGGTTCCGCACCATTTACAATGTCACGATTGCTATACATAACATCACGAGATTCTAATATACCTTTAATGTAGCTATTACGATCAGCAGTACCTTGATTTTCTTGTTCATCTATTTTTAATCCTTGTAGTGTCAATGTTCCTCCTAGAGGATTTGAAGCTGAATAAACCTTGTTTCCTAAGTACTCTGTACTTACTGGTTCTTTCTTTTCAGTTTTAAATGTATTGAAATCTTTCTCTGTTAATTGATTATCCAATTGTTTAGAGATACTTTTACCTACATCTTTATAGAAATAATCTGGACCTTTATCACGAATTTTCTTTAATGTATCCGCTAGTTTATCTTGTTTAACAACATCACCTTCACGGACCGTTTTCTTACCTTTAAAGAATGGTGAATTACGATCAATTTTAGAACCATATATTTTCAAACTACGTTCTAATTCTGAATCTACTTCAAATCCATCTTCAGCAAGTGGAATAATATAACCAAAGAGTTTCTTCTCATCCATCTTACCTTCTTTTTCATGCATATCATGCATACCTCTTACGAAACCAGGCGTACCAATTTTATCTCCTTGTTTATAGTTATAAGAAGAATATGTTTTATATTCATATAAATTTGGTACTTGGCCTTCTGTACCATCATAAGTTAATGTGGCGCCACCACCACCTAGACCAGATGAATGAGGTTCAGTAACCGCTAATGCATATGATACTGCGAATGCAGCGTCTGTTGCATTTCCACCATCTTCAATAACCTTGTTACCTATTTTAGTGGCAATCGCATTGTTAGATGCCACACCATAGTTTTTATTTCCAGCCTTTTTATGATTTGTTATTTTGTTCTCGTATAGTTTATCTTTATCAATCTTTTCATCTTTCGTAAAATAGTAAAATACAAACGAAATAATGATGGTCAAGATTAATATGACAGTCAAGGTTGCTTTATTATATATGTTCATTCCTAACTTGCCCCTTTTGAAAGATATTGCTGTTCTCCATTTTTCAATTCTTGCTGTTCATAACTATCTAAACCTTCATTTGCTCTTGCGAATATGACGAGTAGGAAAATAATTACTACAATAACGATTACAGTGATCGGCAGCCAATGTTTTTTAATATTCAAATGTATAACCTCCATCGTCAGCTTTTTTTAAATCAATTGATTGGTCTTTAATATTATTGTAAAAGCGTCTTTGGTCCATTTTGTTCATATCATCTTCAGAAATTTTACCGTCTTTCGATTGAATTGGTGTGAGATGGAACTTATGTTTTTTATCTTTCCAATCATCTTGTACAACCATACCTTTTTGATTTTTCGATAAGAAATCATCTGATGTTGTATTTCCCAGGCTATAAAAAATAGGAGTGTTCTTGTATTTTTCGACTTTTTGAATAACTGAATTATGTCCAATAATCACATCTGCTCCTGCTTTGGATAAAGCATGGGCATATTCTTTTTGACGATCTGTAACGTTTCTTTCGTTTGGAATTCCCCAGTCAACATTAACTACTACATAATCATTATTTTGTTTTAATTTTTTAATTAATGGATAAAAAATATCTGGATCCAAACTGATAGATGTCGTATTTTTAAGTGGTTCTGCATAATTTGATTCTACATCTGTAAATGATACATTAGCTATTTTCTTACCTTTAACATCTTGTTGCACGGTTTTACTATTAATAGGGTTAGAACCATTCCCCGTTAGGAAATTATACCCAGCTTGCGATTCTACCTTTTCCATCAAGTCTCTTGCAGTAACATTATCTGCAGTCTGATTAATTAAATTTACACTTTTAATGTTCTGCTTTTTCAAGAACATGATGTTTTCTAAATTTTTCTCAATCTCTTTCTTAGAATCTTTAGCAAAGTCATTCACTAACAATGATGCCGTTGAAAAGTCACTATTCTTCAGTGGCTCTTGTAACCCTGAAAATACACTATTGAGATTATTTTGACGTATATGTTTATTTAATGTGATATTACCCAAATAGGTCAGGCGAACGCTGTTTGGATCTTTTGCATCACTTTTCACAGGTACCACTTTAACTGCGCGAATAGCGAAGACTATTAATACTAAAGCGATAAGAAGAACTATGGCTGTGTATAAAGTGTTTCTACGTTTATGACGTTTAGATTGTTTGAGCAACCATTCGCTTGGTGTTAATCGTTTTTTCTTTTTCATTGTAATTACGCGCTCCTTGTTCTTGATTAATTAATAAAACTGTATAAGAACAAGATGACATATGTAATACATGTTAATAACATAGTAGATGATAATGTTATTACAACACCTTGTTTTTGAATTGTGTTCGCGATGATACCAGGAATAACTACCCCAATACCAGACACTTCGACCATTTCAAATGGGGTTAATGGATATATCAAATCAAATATAAATTTTAATACCATACCTGTTAAAATCATGGCAGCGAATTTTCTTCTACCATATAAAATAACCCATTTACTAATACCGTTGTTTACAATAAAGAATGTTAAACAACTGATAATTAATACTGATAAAAGCATGATGGGTTGATCAAAAATTAATGCTAAATAACCAGGTACTACCAGTCCTGCTGGATTAATACCAAATTTCTCAGCGAATATAAGACTGAGAACAACACCTACAAATAAGGAGAAATATAATTCTGAACCTATCATTTTATTCTATCCCTTCTATGAATTCCGCTATTCTTCCACCTGGTCCGTGTATGTTACCTACACAAAAGACAAGTGCATTGTCCGCTTCTTTCATAATAGCTTTTTCTATTTCTGTAAAATCTTGTCCTTCAAAATTTAAATATTTCTTATCAGGTAATCGATGCATCAAATCTGATACCATTTGTGTACTTTTTCCGGTACAGATAAGCGTATCGTATTCCACATCTTCTAAGAAATCTTCAACAAACAATTTAGTTCTATCAATTCTATCTGAACGACAATTTAATATGACGATTTTCTTACTATAAGGATAATTGTATGATTCTACTTTATTTAATATCGCTTTCGTAGATTTTGGCTCATTAGCAGCAAATGCATTAACAAAAACATTTTTCGTGTTATTTGCATGGAAATATTTAATTCTAACTGCACCTGGATCTGCAGGCGCATTTAACATTCCTTCTAACGCTGTTTCACTATCAACGCCTACTGCTTGGGCAATGCCTAATACAATAGCCACATTATCTGGAAAGACTAAATAATCAAATTTTCTTAAGTATGATTCAGGTATTTTATCTTTATCAACAACAATTAATTCTGTTTTACGTTTTTTAGCTTCTTTAGCAAAAAAGTCTGTAAACTCATCTTTCATAACAACCAATTTCCCTTTATAAGGAATGGTTGCGGTAAACGCTTGTGCTACATCTTTTAGTGTCGGTCCTAATACATCCATATGGTCTTCCATTACATTAACGATAACGCCCACGTTAGCTTTTACTAAGTCCTTCTGGAATGTAATTTGATAGTCAGGATTGACAGCCATACATTCATTTACAAGTGCATTGGCTTTTTGTTTAACAACTTTACGAATGATATCTCTTTGTTCACCTATATTGGCACCTTGAGGTTTTCTTATTACTGGATACTCTTTTTGAGTAAACCAATACATCATTCGTGCGTCTGTTCCTGTTGTTTTCCCTATGACTCTATAGTGATCTTCTCTCAATACACTATATGCCATTCGAGTAATAGTTGATTTACCTCGAATACCATTAATATTAATTCGTATAGGGATTTTCTTAAGTCGATTCGCATGGCGCCTTTTTTCTTTAATACCTAGCCATAGAATCAACACAACACATATTGTTATGAGAATCACGCTACAATCCCTCTCTTTTCTATGTATATTGAATTGTTAATGGAATGGAAATTTATTTTTCTCTATAAAGTATGAAAAAAATCTATCCAATTATTAAAACGCTTCCATTAATATAAATCTTATAAAAACAATTAATCAAAAGTCAATATGTATTAAATATTCACTTAAAACTTAAAATAAAAAATTACTTATCTATAACTTATAGTAGTAGACTATCATTTGGTTATTGATTCAGTTTTAACTCTTTTAATTAACCATTAAAATAATGTAAATAAATGTAAAGGCTTACTTGCAGAATAGGACATATTGTTAATCATTTAGACTGTATTTGGTTACTAGCCTTGACATACCTTGTATTGAGAAAGACATATATTTTTTACTAGGAATTTACATTAAATTAAAAAACAAATGTTAAATTAAGAGTGTAGTTACTCAGACCTTAGGAGGAGAAGAATGGAAAAGTCAGTTAAATTTGCTATTGGAATTTATTTAGCAGCTATTTTAATAGTGACAACACTTTACTTATCATTCATTCTAGTTGGAAGTTTACAAGGAAAAGACATGAGCAATTCTGTATTAGATACAGATCACACTAAAATAAATAATAAAACACGTAATAGCGATGAAGCCGTAGACTCTAGTTTGAAAAATGAAGATGCTTCATCAAAAGAACATTCATATACATCTACAAATTATAAAAATGTTGATTCTAAAGACTCAAATCAGCATCAATCAAAACAAATAGATAACAAAACAGCGAATTCAAATTATCAAACATATTGATAAATGAATTCGCTGATATACTCAATGTAAACCCACTCATTTTATAAGGAGTAGGGTTATTTTTTTTTAATAATTTGTTTAAGTTGATTCAAGACGTCTTCTCTTTCGGGAAGAGGAAATATAGGATAAATATGAAACAAATTGTCACCTTGTATAAATTCATGTTCAATCCCTTTTTGATCAAGCATTTTGGATAATTTAAGCGCGTCAGGATACAATGTTTCTTTAGTACCTATGACAATAGTCAAGTGACCGAGATGATTCATATCACCATTAATAGGTGAAATTCTATAGTCATCTAAAGGCGTATCCCCTGCCCATAAACCTGCTAAGTATTTGCTCCCTTCAATACCTAACATTGGGTCTAATTGTTCATATTTTTTCGTTTCTGGATTGCTAAATGTAGCATCTAACACAGGTGATAATAAGACAATATGCCCTGGTTGTGGCAATGATTTATTATTTAATGATTGTGCAAATGATAAGGCAATTTGACCACCTGCTGAATCACCCATAACAATAAGTTGATCCGGATTATCTACTTTATTAAGTAAATTTTGATAAATTTTATGAAGGAGTACCTCTGTCGTTATATAATCTCTATGTGGCACTTTAGGATATATAGGCATTACTATTTTAGCGTCTAACGTTTCTGCAAGTAAGTCTATAAATTCAAAGTGATAATCTAAAGGATCTTGAAACCAAGCGCCACCATGAATATATAATACTGTCCTTTGTTGTCGGTCACCTTGATTGTTAACAACATAAACTAATGAACCAAAGTAATCTTGGATACTAACGTTATGGTTAAATTCATATTCAGTACCTGCATACTTACCCGCAGTTTCATCTTTGGTCTTTTCAAGTGCTTTTTTAGCGCCTTCAACACTATCGAACGTGCTTTTCATTCCATTTAATCGCATCATTTTTTCTTGAACGAAACTACGATAACTTCTCTGTTCTTTGACTTTAGCGAATAATATACTACCTACTAAAGTAGAACTTATCACAGCTAGAACTTTCTTGAACATTGAAATCCACCTCCTTTATCCTTTACTTCTATAATATAATAATTTCGAATTTTTCGCGTTATAAAAGTCTTTTTAAGTTTATTTAATATTCATAAATCCGTTACCTAAAACGTCTCTTACATCATGAATAACAAGAAATGCATTGTCATCATAACGGTTAACAATTTTCTTTACTGTAGCAATCTGACTTTGAGATACTACTGCATATAATATATCTGTATTATCTAATTGATAAGCACCTTTACCATCTAACAATGTTGATCCTCTTCCAGTAGCTTGGTATATTTCAGAACTAATATCTTTATTATGATCTGAAATAACTGTTACTGCTTTTTTAGGATTAAATCCTTCTACTACAAATGCCATCGTTTTTTCGACAATAAATAGCATAACGATTGTATATAGTACATTAGTGATAGGCAACACTAGTAAAAATGATAGTACTACCAATGCGTCTAATATAAATAACGCTTGGGATGTTTTAACTTCTGAATATTTACTTATAATACGTGCAATGACCGATGTACCACCTAATGTACTTCGTGATGCAATAACTAGGCCTGAACCTATACCGATTAATACACCAGCAAAGACTGCATTAATAAAGTTTTCATTAATTCCTAAACTAAAACTTTTAGTTAAATCTAAGAAAATGGAGCTGGCTGTAATCGTAATCACTGTATAAATTGCCGTCGTTTTACTCAAATATTTCCAACCAATGATAATTAAAATAGCATTAATGAGGAAAGATGTAAGCGCCGGTGATAAACCTAGGGTATATTTTAATACAAGGGACATACCAATAGCGCCGCCCTCACCAAGGTTACCAGGTATCACAAAACTATTTACACCGAGCGCAATTAATAGTGTTCCTACAAGACAGAAAACTGTATTTTTAATATGATAAGTACGAGAATGTTTTGCCATTTTAGCCTCCTTCTGTAACACTGCTTAAATCGTTACTATCGTATTTTTATATAAAAATTTCACACGTTTTCTATCATAACACTTAATTATTACACGTCCCACCAACTCGGGTTAAATCGTATAATGAGAATTTAGTATATAAAAAAACACTCGAACATTAATTTCATTCGAGTGTCTGTAAACCTATTTATTATTTTGAACTTTCGTATATTTGTTCATACATCGGTGTTAACTGGCGTTCAAATTTTTGTAAATCAATAAACCTACCTTGTCTATGCATTTCTTTACCATTCATAAATATTAAATCTACAGGTACGGTAAAAATAGATAATTCTCCTGCAATATCTGTTACTTCATTTTGATTAATAATAGCTAATTTCACTTGAGGAAACGTTTCTTGTAATAAGTCTTTCACTTGAGGTAACACGGCATGACAAACACTACAGTGATCTCTCATCACATGAACTACAACTAATGGATGTTGATTAATGAAAGTTTTAAATTGTGCTACATCTCGAATTGTCTCAGTCATACCATACACCCTCTCGAGTTAAAATTAGTACAGATCATCTTTAATATAAGTACGAATTTCACTTTATTTCATTATATCTTGAAAAACTTGAGGTAACTTCGTTATTTTTTGCTTTTCTAAATCATAAAAACCACCTGTTTGGTAACCTATACAATGTACTTTATCTTCAGATGAGATTTCAAATTTGAATATCCATTTCATTTTACTTGCTTTAATCATCCAACAACGTGCTCTCGGTCTATCGTGTATCGTTACTGGTACTTTATAATCCGCTTCCGTTTTCATTAAAATTGGTGAAATGCCTTTAGATATCATTTCTGAATAATTCATATATTGATTAATAAAAATGGTACGTAAATCTTCAAACCATCTTATAAACACGATATTACTTACAATCCCCATTGCATCAATATCATATCCATTTACTTCTATCTCTGTATCAACAATTAATTTGCCTTCTTCAGTATCCATTATTAATTTCTCCCTTATATCTATATTCATGTCTATTTTAAGCTATTTAAACATTATTTTCATCTTTGTGGACTTTAACATGTTTACCGGGTCTCTTTTTTATAACTATATTATTCTATTATTTATAATCATTATTTTAATAGAAAACAATTCAAAAATTTTAAATTATGGTATAATAGATGTGAAATCATTCACATTAAAATGGAGGAATTCCTATGAAAGCCTATAATTACTCAAAACCTGGTGTAGCAAAGTTAATTGATAAGGAAAAGCCAGTCATTACAGAAAGTACTGACGCTATTATTAGAATGGTCAAAACGACTATTTGTGGTACAGACTTACACATTATCAAAGGTGATACTCCAGAAGTACCTGAAAATACAACACTTGGTCACGAAGGTATCGGTATTGTTGAATCAGTTGGATCTAATGTGAACAACTTTAAAGTTGGAGATAAAGTCATTGTCTCTGCAGTATCTTCTTGTGGTAAATGCTATTACTGTAAAAAAGGTATTTATGCACACTGTGAAAATGACGGTGGATGGATTTTAGGACATTTAATTAATGGTACACAAGCAGAATATGTTAAAGTTCCTTTTGCAGATAACTCGTTATATCACGCACCTGACTCATTACCAGATGAAGCTTTAGTTATGCTTTCAGATATTTTACCAACTGGTTATGAGATTGGTGTATTAAAAGGAAAGGTTAAACCCGGTAGTACTGTAGCTATTGTTGGTGCTGGACCAGTCGGTTTAGCTACATTATTAACTGCACAATTCTATTCTCCATCAAAAATTATTATGATTGATTTAGATGATAACCGTTTGGAAACTGCTAAATCACTTGGCGCGACGCATACTATCAATTCTAGTAATGTTGAACAAGCTATTAAAGAAGTCTATGAGCTCAATCATCGCGGCGTCGATGTCGCTATTGAAGCTGTAGGTATTCCTCAAACGTTTGATTTATGTCAAAAATTAATTGGCGTCGACGGTACAATTGCTAATGTCGGTGTTCACGGTTTACCAGTTCAATTTGATATCGACAAATTATGGATCAAAAATATCAATGTCTCTACTGGTTTAGTTTCAGGTAATACTACAGAAGAACTATTAGAAGCATTAAAAAGTAAAATCATTCAACCTGAACAACTCGTTACTCACTATAGTAAGTTAAGCGAGATTGAAAACGCATATGATTTATTTAGAAATGCTACTGACCATAAAGCGATTAAATTATTAATTGAAAATGATATTACAGAAGCATAATCTTTTAGATATAAAATAGACTGTGACATGAATCCTAAAATAATAGCACTAAGATGATTTATTTTAATCATCTTAGTGCTTTCTTTATACCCAATACTTCGTATTGTATGGCTTCGCTTTCCAAGGGTACAGTTTCAGCCAGAAATACTACACAGATAAATCTGTGAGAATTTCTAAGGTCTTCAACTAGTACTGTTCCCTCAGGAGTCTTGCCATAAATACTATGTATTTATATGCAATTTCATACTAAATTACTTAAAAAAATAATAAAATAGACAATTTCTATATTATTCCAATAGAAATTGTCTATTTTCACTTGTCCAAGAACTTTATATCCCTGATACTTTATCTCTATTAATTATTTAACTTTCATAATACGTTTACTTGGCTCAACATCTTTAATATCGTCCACTGTTAACGTTTTGTTATCCAAGTTTGTGATAACTAATGGTGTCACAATGCTTGGTGCATTTTCTTTAAGATATGCTAAGTTTACTTTCATTAATGGTTGACCTTGAGTCACTGGTTCATCCGCATTGACTAAACTTTCAAAACCTTCTCCATTTAACTTAACTGTATCTATACCAATATGAATTAATAATTCAATTCCTGTATCAGATTCTAATCCAATCGCATGTTTTGTTGGGAATATTGTCTTCACTGTACCGTCAAATGGCGCAACGATTTCACCTTTTTCAGGGATAAATCCAATACCGTCTCCCATCATTTTTTCAGAGAATACTTTATCAGGTACTTCAGATAATGGAATAATTTGTCCAACACCTGGCGCATAGATTTCAGTTTCAGCAATATTTTCTACGTGTACTGGTTCTTCTGAATCTTCTTCAGTGACAGTTGTTTCACTTGGTTTAGTAATTTCACCACTCATGATTTTTGCCATATCATGTTTAATTTGATCTGATTTTGGACCAAAAATAGCTTGCATGTTATTACCAACTTCAAGTACACCAGAAGCACCTAATGCTTTTAGTCCTGGTACGTCTACTTTTGCTTTATCATTAACTTCAACACGTAAACGAGTGATACAAGCATCTAAATGTTTAATATTCTCTTTACCACCCATTGCATCTAATACATCAAATGGTAATTTAGCCACACTTGAATTTCTGACTTCTTGTTCTTTATCTTCTCTACCAGGCGTTTTTAAATTGAACTTTCTGATAGCAAAATCGAATAAGAAATAATAAACCAGTGCATATACGATACCTACTGGAATAACTAATAACGCATTTGTTCTATGCCAGTTTAATAATCCGAATAATACATAGTCTATGAATCCACCAGAGAATGTCATACCAATTTTCACACCTAATAAATGCATAATTAAGAATGAAGAACCTGCTAATACAACGTGGATTGCATATAACAATGGCGCTACAAATAAGAATGAGAACTCAAGTGGTTCTGTAATACCTGTTAAGAATGATGTTAATCCTGCTGATAGCATCAAACCACCAACAATTTTTTTACGTTCTGGACGAGCATTTTTATAAATAGCAAATGCTGCAGCTGGTAAACCAAACATCATAAATGGATATTTACCAGTAGTAAATGTACCAGCAGTAAATGGTACACCGTCTTTTAATTGAGCCATCCAAATACGTTGGTCACCACGAACCAATTCACCAGCATGGTTTGTATAATGTCCGAACTCGAACCAGAATGGTGCATAGAAAATATGATGCAAACCAAATGGAATTAGTGAACGTTCAATAACACCAAAAATAAATGTTGTTAATACTAAGTTTTTCGTTAATAAGAAGTTTGATAAATCATTTAAACCTGTTTGAATAGGTGGCCATACCCAACTTAATACAATACCAACAATAATTGCGGCCACAGATGTTGCTATAGGGACGAAACGTTTACCTGCAAAGAATCCTAAAAATGCTGGTAACGTAATATTATAGTATTTGTTATAACACCATGCGGCTACGGCTCCCATGATAATACCGCCAAACACACCAGTTTGTAGTGTAGGGATACCTAACACTAACGCAAATTCAGGTTGTTTAGCAGCTTGACTTAATTCTTTAGCACCTTTTGCATAAGAGAAGATATCATCAATTGTAATATTTAAATATTTACCCATAGTGGCATTCATAATTAAATAACCAACTAGTGCTGCTAATGCTGCTACACCATCTCCTCCTGCTAATCCAAGTGCTGTACCGACTGCGAATAATAGTGGTAAGTTGTCAAAAATGACTTGTCCTGCTGCTTCCATAATAGAAGAAATCATAACAAAGACATTATTTGTTAACCAAGGCGCAATTTTGACTAACTGTTCATTGTGCATTGCATTCCCAAATGCAAGTAAAATCCCAGCTGCTGGTAAAATTGCCACAGGTAACATTAACGCTTTACCTATACGTTGCAATTGCCCAAAGAGCTTTTTAAACATATAAAAACATTCCTCTCATATTGTAGTCATTTACATGTACATAAAAAAAGACATGAACAAACAAGACCATAATAAATGGCCAAATGTTTGCTCATGCCTGCATCACCAGTAACACGCAAATGTTATTTTTAATTTAAATATAGTATACACATTAGCTGAAGCGTTTACAATAGTTTATTTTAAAAAAATCTCAACCAAAACGAGTTGGTTGAGATTTATAGAATCTATATTATAAGAAACGTTTTGTTGCTACTGAGATTGGTGGGATTTGATCAAAGTCTAAATGTTTATCTTCAGTAATTGATCTGTATGCCCATTTACCATAACCAAGTGCTTCTGAGTTAACAATTTTACCTGGTAATGGTGCAGCATTAGGGTCAACATGTACATCAACGATAGTTGGAACGTTTTGTGACATTGCTTCTTCAACAATATCATCTAAACGACTAGCGTCTTTAACTGTATAACCTTTACCGCCAGCAGCTTCAGCGAATTTAGCATGATCCATATCAGAGAAATCAATGGCATATTCTAATTCACCAGCAGCTTGTTGTTCATATTTAATGAACGCTAATTGTTTGTTGTTTAATACGAAAATTGTTAATGGTAAGTCGTATTGAACTGCAGTTGCAAAGTCTTGCATTACCATTTGGAATGCGCCATCCCCTGCAATTGCTACTGATTGACGGTCTGGGTAAGCAACTTTAGCTGCCATAGCACCTGGAAGTGCACAACCCATAGTACCTAACCAACTTGAGATCATAAATTTGTTATTTACACCTAAGTTTAAATAACGAGTTGACCATACTGTTGAAGTACCAACGTCTGCTGAAACAATAGCATCGTCTTTTAAGTTGTCATTGATAGCTTTCATTAAACGTTCTGGACGTAATGGTGAATTATTATTATTTAAATCTTGTTCCATCCATTTATCCCATACTGCTTTACGTTCTAAAGTTTTGTCTAAGAATGGACGTTTAGCAACGTGTTTAATGTTTTCGCTTAATTGTTCTAATGCAATTTTAGCGTCTCCTAAGATACCAACGTTGATATCGAAACGGTGACTAATATGTGCTTCATTAGTATCAATTTGGATTGCTTTAATATTTTTCTTAGGTAAATATTTAACGAATGGGAAGTTAGTACCAATCATAATTAAAAGATCTGCATCTTGGATTGTTTGATATGATACTTTAGTACCGATTTGTCCTAAGTTACCTAAGTTGTATGGATGATCATCAGCAAGGATTGCTTTTGCTGGTAATGAATGAATAGCTGGGATTTTAGCCATTTCTATAAATTCACGTAATTCATCTTTAGCATGCTGTGCACCAACACCGAAAAGAACAACTGGTTTTTTACTTTTATTGATTAATTTAGCAGCTTTTTTGATGTTTTTGAATTTAGGTGCAATTGCTTTAGGTTTAGTTGTATTTACTGGTTTGTTAGTAGTGTCTTTAATTTGTTGAGTTAATAAGTCATTTGGACAGATGATTACTGCTACACCTTTTTGCTCATAAGCTGTACGAATCGCTTCATTAATGATTTCAAATACGTTGTCGCCTTTTTGAATTTGGTGGTTATAAACAGCTACATCTTCACATAATTTAGATAAATTAGTTTCTTGGAAAGCACCAGTACCTAATTTATCACTATTTGTTTGACCAGAAATAACTAATTGAGGAACGCTATCCATTTTAGCGTCATACATACCATTTAATAAGTGGATTAAACCAGGTCCACCAATACTTAATGCTACTCCGATTTTACCTGTAATTCTTGTATAACTACCAGCAGCTAAACTTGCTACTTCTTCGTGACGTACGTGGTAGAATTTAAATGAGTCTCTTACTGTACGTAATGAGTCAACTACTGCGTCGATTGAGTCTCCTGGTATACCATATAAGTGATCGATGTCCCATGCTTCTAATGCTTTAACTAATGCTTCATTTGCTTTGATTTTTGCCATTTTTCCAAATAGCCTCCCTTTCTATTTATATGAGTTTCTTCCCTTTAATAGAACAATAAAATAAGTATTGGTATTAAAATCGAACTGATTACTGCAGTTAATATCATACCAATCGAACTAAATGCGCCTGATTCTATATCTAATTCTAGTGCTTTTGCTGTACCGAAAGCGTGAGAAGCGTTACCATATGTTAAGCCTCTCGCGATTGAAGATTTAAAGCCTCCCATACGCAATAGCATTGAACCTAGAATACTGCCTATTAACCCTGTAGCTATTATAAAAAGTACAGTCATTGTATCTGTGCCGCCAAGTTCGTTAGAAACTTCTATCCCAACAGCTGCTGTGATAGACCTTGGCAACATAGTAACAATCGTTTCTTTTGAATAGCCGAAGATTTTCAACGTTACGTATACTAACATAAAATTAAGTATTACACCAGTTAACACGCTCGTGAAAATCACAAAAAGGTATTTCTTTATCTTATGTCTGTTTTGATAGAGTGGATAAGCCAAACAAACGACCGTTGCGTTTAATATATGATTTATCCATTCTCCACCTTTCATGTATCCTTTATAACTAATATCAAACATAAGAAGTATCGCTATAATGATAATTGATGCAATTAATGCTGGATTAAGAAATGGATTTTTATATTTGTCTTGCAGTTTTTTAGAAATAACATATACCACAATCGTTATAATTATCATAACTGCTGCTTGTAATATGTTATTCATAACTCATCCATCCCTTTTCCTATATCTTTTCTGTTCACCAATTTTTCAGCGATATAGCCTGAGGATAATGCTACTAAACATGTTCCTAAAATAATAATTAAAAAGAACAATAGATAGTTAAGCGTAATGTCTGATACTACATCCATAACGCCGACAACAGATGGAATAAAGAAAAACACCATCGTTTTTAATAGGAAGTCTGCACCTTCATTCACCCACGATACAGGAATTATTTTGAACTGTAATAATAGGTAAAAAATGATGAGACCTACAATACTACCTGCTAAAGGGATGTGTAATAAGCGCTGCACTTCGGTACCGATGAATGAAATAATTAAAATAAGTACGAGTTGTACAATAAGATGTATGAAATCTCTCACCTTATGCATGCTATCTTTCCCTTCTAAAAAATTTGTCTAAATTGTTACAACAATTTTTTAGTGATATTTATAATTATAGTCTTCCTTTTTCTATTATTAAAATACATTTTTCGAATACTAAACATTCCTCAAATATATGAAAGCGTTTTCTTTTGTAAAGATTAATTCTATTATTATAAATGTTAAAATTTTAAGTCATATGAATATTTTAAGGAAATTTATGTTAGGTTAATCTATCTCTTAAATATTCTATCCATTTATTAGTCGCATAACTAAGACGTTTATCCTTTTTCCATACTAGTCCTAGTTCCCACTCTACATTTGCATCTTCAATATTAATGGCACATACATTTTTGTTCATCAATTGAGTAATAGAAAGTGGCAAAATACTTATCCCTAATCTATTACTGATAAGATTTTCAATCACATTCCATTGAGATATTTGAGAAACCATATTGGGTATAAAACCGGCATTTTTAGTTATTTCTATAATTTTATCATTTAAGTAAAAGTCATCATTAAATAAGATAAAGTCTTCGTTAGCTAAATCTTTAATTTTAATATTTTGATACTTGGCTAATGGATGGTTTTGGTTTAATACGACACACAACGATTCCTTATTAAATGACAGAGCTTCAAAATATTGATGATCGACAGGAAGTGTCGTTATTCCTAAATCTAATTCATCATTTAAAATTTGTTGTTCAATTGATTTTCCACCGTGTTCAACAAAGTTAAATGTCACATTAGGGAATTGAAGATGAAAGTCTCCTATCATACCTATTATAGTCTCCATATTCATCACTGCTGATAAACCAATGTTAATATGACCGGTTTCTAAACCATATAAACTACTGATTTCTGACGGTAAATTTTCATATAAGGAGATAATCTCTTTGCTTTTATTGAAAAAGATTTTGCCAGCATCAGTTAAAACAAGTTGCCTCTTTCCTCTATCGAACAATGGTACTGCCATTTCGTCTTCAATATCTTTAATAGCTTTACTAATCGTAGGTTGAGCAATATATAAAAACTTTGAAGCATTTGTCATACCACCTTGTTTCACAACCTCTACAAAATATTTCATATGTTTAATATCCACTAATGTCACCTACTCAAAAAGTTTGTTCCTATTATTATACATTATCGCTTTTGTTTTAATGTGGTTTAAGTATTTCAGCTCTTATATTGGCTTTTATATTGGCTTTTATATTGGCTTTTATATTGGTTTTTATATTGGTTTTTTCACATTAATATTAATAGATAATTGTGTTATAATATGCTTTGGCTCAAAATGATTATTCGAGGTGAGGAATTGAGCTTTTACGAATTTATGCAAAATTTTCTTGGTGATGACACACCATTAGGCGAATTGGTTGATTGGATTAATCAAGATAACAATTTTCCTAGACAAGTGAAGAGCCAAAGTGAAATATTGTCATATTTTCGAACTAATCCGTGTCCTGAAGACTTATCAATGACTATTGTTAAAAGAGCATTGTCAGTCTTCAACCAATTCACTAATGTATGATCTATGTTAATTGTTATTTAGCATTTATCTAACATAAGAATACATGGAAGTCTATCATCTCGAGGTGAGCGGGACAGAAATTTTTTCGTAGTCCCGCCCCAGTAAAGATGACTAGAATTGAAAAAGCTTTTAATAAGTACATTTCAATTCAGTCATCTACTGCCAATTTATGCTTTTATTTAGAAATGTTAAATTTATTTATATACTGTTAATGCTGTCGACAAAGTTTCGTGCTTTGTTGATGGCTTTTTTATTTGAACTTATATACTTTCTATTCATAAGAGTAAAACATGAAACTTACATGAAAGTATAAAATATTATTACAAATACCCTATTTATATTTCAGTAACATTACAGTTCCTTGTATAATTCATTTCTAATATTGTATTCTACCTTTTTTACATCTATTATGAATACGGTTACTAAATAAAAAACGATTTTTGGGAGAAAAAATGAAACTAAAAAAATTATTATCTCGTGTCATAATCGCTACTGGAATCTTGTTAACAGGGACTATAACTTATCAAACAGCTGAACAGACACATGTGTCAGAAGCAGCTTCATATAAAAATTATTATAATAAAGGTCAATGCACTTGGTGGGCTTATCAAAGACGCGCACAATTAGGTAAACCTATATCTAATCGTTGGGGCAATGCGAAGAACTGGTATTCAAATGCAAGACGTTCAGGCTATGCTACTGGTCATACTCCTAGACGTTATGCGGTAATGCAATCTACTGCAGGTTACTACGGTCATGTTGCTGTTGTTGAGAAAATTTATAGCAATGGAAATATAAAAATATCAGAATATAACTATAATCGTCCATATAATTATGGAACGAGAATTATAGGAAAATCATCTGCTCGACATTATAATTACATCTATTAAATAAAAAACGACATGGCATATGCAACTTAATGCGTACCATGTCGTTTTTTTAGTTTAAGAATTTTGACGTAATTGTTCTAAAATTTCTTTTGCTTTTGCTGAATTGGCTTGTTCTTCTTGTTTAAGTGCATCAGCAACTTGTGCAATTTCATCGCCTTTAGCACCTACGATAATTGCTAATGATTTATATTGTAAGCTCATATGACCTTGTTGAATTCCTTCAGACACTAATGCGCGACACGCAGAAAAGTTTTGTGCTAATCCAACCGCTGCAACAACATGACCTAGCTCTTGTGCAGTTTTGACATTTAGTAAATCAAGTGAAGCTTTAGCAATTGGTAATACTTTTGTACCACCACCAACAATAGCTAAAGTCATCGGCACTTCTATTGTTCCTATTAATCGTTGGCGATCTGAATCATACTCCCACGTTGCTATACCACGATATTGACCATCACGGCTAGCGTATGCATGCGCACTCGCTTCTGCACCACGCGTATCGTTACCAGTTGCTAAAACAACTGCATGAATACCATTCATAACACCTTTATTGTGTGTAGCAGCTCTGTGTATATCTACTTGTGCTAATACAGACGCACGTTCCATTCTTTGTGCTACTTCCGCACCTTCTCTACCACCTTTAGTTAAATCGTTAACGTCTATTTCTCCTTGTACTTTGACAACAGATGCAGTGGCATGATTAGATAATATGCTCATTAATACGTCTTTATCTGGAAATTCATTTTTTAAATGTGCTGTAATGGCCTCTAATATTGTATTTAACATGTTAGCACCCATTGCATCTTTTGTATCTACAAATACTTTCAATGATAACAGTTGCTGTTCTGGAAACGTATCTATGTCAATCTTTTGATAACCTCCACCTCTTGCTTTAATAGATGGATAGGCTTCATCTGCAATTTGGTGTATTTGTTCTTCTTTATTTTGAATCGCCTGTGCCAAAGCTTCAGTATCTTCAACACCATCAAATACAATTTGTCCGATCATTAAACGTTGGCTTGACACTGTTTTAAATCCACCAGTTTGATTTACTAGCTTTGCACCATAACTTGCAGCAGCAACTACTGATGGTTCTTCCACCATCATTGGCACAACGTAAGGTTGTTCATCAACGATAATTTCAGGTAATAATCCAACGGGCAATGTACCTTGGCCAATCACATTTTCAATTAAACTATTAGCAATATCTTCATCTATTAGTGGATGATTTAACAAAATATCATGATTTTCGCTAGATAACCAACCATATTCTTCTAATTGTTTTAATTTATCTTCTCTCGATAAATGACGAAATCCTTTATCCAAATTTTGCATATTTTTTCTCCTTTTTTCACTATGAATTATCTATTTTAATTCTATATATTCAAATAAAACAAAACTTATTACCATTATAAAACAATTAAAGTTTTCTTTGTAAAAGTTACTTGTTTTATATTCTAAAAATCTCTGTATTTGTAACAATATCTTTTGCTATTTTTTAAATTTATATATTAATAACAGGCTATTTAACGCAATTATTAAAACGCTTACATAACTGTTATACATTCATATCAAAATCTGTTATATTCATTGTATATCATTAAATTATTTTGGTATGATACTAATGCTACTTTTAAAACTGAAAGGATGTAACCCTTATGAACATAGGTATAGATAAAATAAACTTTTATGTACCAAAATTTTATGTAGACATGGCTAAGCTTGCTGAAGCACGCCAAGTTGATCCAAATAAATTTTTAATTGGAATTGGCCAAACTAAAATGGCTGTAAGTCCTGTAAACCAAGATATCGTCTCTATGGCCGCTAATGCAGCTAAAGATATTATAACAGACGAAGATAAAAAGAAAATCGGTATGGTTATTGTAGCGACTGAATCTGCAATTGACTCTGCAAAAGCTGCAGCTGTTCAAGTCCACAATTTACTAGGCATTCAACCTTTTGCACGTTGTTTTGAAATGAAAGAAGCGTGCTATGCTGCTACACCTGCAATTCAATTAGCTAAAGATTATCTAGCAAATCGTCCAGAAGAAAAAGTATTAGTTATCGCAAGTGATACTGCACGTTACGGTTTACAATCTGGTGGTGAACCTACTCAAGGTGCTGGTGCCGTGGCAATGATGATTACTCATAATCCTAGCCTTTTACAATTAAATGATGATGCTGTAGCATATACTGAAGATGTCTATGATTTCTGGAGACCATCTGGACTAGCATATCCACTTGTTGATGGTGCATTATCAAAAGATGCATATATCCGTTCATTCCAACATAGCTGGGATGAATATTCAAAACGTGAAAATAAATCGCTAGCTGATTTCGAATCACTATGTTTCCATGTTCCATTTACAAAAATGGGTAAAAAAGCTTTAGAATCAATTATCGATGAAGCAGATGAAACAACACAAGAACGTTTAAGAACAGGTTATGAAGATGCCGTTTATTATAACCGTTATGTAGGTAATATTTACACAGGTTCTTTATATTTAAGTCTTATATCATTATTAGAAAATCATGACCTTTCTAGCGGACAAACAATCGGACTATTTAGTTATGGTTCAGGTTCTGTTGGTGAGTTCTTTAGTGCTACTGTCGTTGATGGCTATCAAAATCAATTAGATACTAAAGGTCATCAATCTGCTCTAGAAAAACGACAAGAAGTTTCAGTAGAAGAATATGAAAACTTCTTCAATCGCTTTGATAATTTAGAATTTGACGCACAACAAGATGCAGTAGACAATGATCAATCTATCTTCTATTTAGAAGCTATTAACGACAATATTCGTGAATACCACGTTCCAAAATAATAAACTATAAACCATACTGGAATACAAATTCCAAAATAATAGCACTAAGATGATTAGGAAGAAAATCATCTTAGTGCTATCTTTATATTCAATGCTCAAAAATTACATATTTTTATGGTTTAGTACTATGTTTTGGTACAAATAAATGACTCATGTCTACTTTTTCAGTTTCTAATAATTTTACTTTGTTTTTGATTGTTCCACCATATCCTGTAAGACTTCCATTTTTAGCGACAACTCTATGACATGGAATAATAATAGATATCGGATTACTTCCAACTGCACCACCAACTGCCTGAGCTGACATTTTGTCTTTATTCATTCGTGTTGCTACTTTTTGAGCTATATCTCCGTAAGTTGTTAATTCCCCGTATTCAATTTTTTCGAGTTCTTGCCATACAAATTGTTGAAACTCAGTACCCTGAGGTTTAGTAGGAATATTTAAGTTTGGAACATACCCTTTAAAATAAGCATCAAGCCATTCTTTAGTTAATTGAAATACTTCTAAATCATCTTTTTCAACTCGACCATTTTCTAATTGTTGGTTTTGATAGAGTACATGTGTAAGATATTCGCCATCGCTAACAAGTTCTAATAACCCGACTGGTGAATCATAATAAGTTTTATATTCCATTAGACTCATTCCTTTCTTTATAGTAACTCATGCGTTTCATTAATTATTATAAGGGTATTTGATGATATGAATTTAAAGGAGGTTTACCTATGTTTACCCACCACAACAATAAAAACAGTGTCGACTTACATTTAAACACTAATAATCAAAAATATGATCTAGCTACACAAGATCATGCTAATCAAATTACCAATTTTTATAAAGCAATATATCAAATTAATGATATTATTTTGGGATTAGTATTTTTGGTAGGAAGCTTTTTCTTTTTTAGTGATGCAACTATGACTTTGGGTACGATATTATTTGTAATTGGTAGTATTCAAATGACAGCAAGACCTGTTATTGCATTTATACATGATGTGAAATTATCTAGATATTATCATAAACGATATATTAAAGAAAAAAATAATTCACATACTTAAAGTAATTTAAAAGTAAAATGACAGCGCCTAAATTAATAAGACGCTGTCATTGTTTAATTAAGCAAAGTTATAAAGTTTAATTTCCTTTTCTTTAGCATATTCTAAAGCAAGAATTTCTAAAATATTAATAAAAGCGGGTTCCCCTTTAACTTTAATATATTGGAATGTTAAACCATAATTTTCAGCAGTCATTTCTTTTAGTTCAGAAGTATCTGCATTTTTATTTTTAGCAAGTTCTTTTCTGAATTTAGTTGTACCACTATCAGATTTAGAATTATATTGAGCTAATTTTGTATTTAAATCTTTTTGAATTGGTTTATAACCTGTCGCATTACCACCTGTTTGACCAACAAATATAGGTTTCTTACCATCGAAAATGACATAAACTCCATATTGATCTTCAACTTTTTCTCTATCTTCTTTTGTAAATGACAAAGATTCTTTCTTATCGTATTTAAAAAGCTTTTTTAATTTCTTTTCATTATCTTCTAATAATTGATTTAGTTTCTTACTACCCTTCATGATTAAATCCTCCCAATAGCCTTATATTTAAAAGTTCTTATTGAGTATATATCACTATTTAAATGTTTTAATCATTTTTCTGTAAAATTAATATTTCATCAATCTTTTCTTAATATTTATAAAATTAATTTTGCACTTGAATTCATAAAAAAACGTTGCATAAATCTGAGATAGACTTACACAACGTCTTTGACTATTACTTTATTTTGTATTAGAACATTTCAGATACAACTTTTTGTTCTAAGAAGTTTAATAAGTAGTCTGGGCTACCTGTTTTAGCGTCAGTACCTGACATTTTGAATCCACCAAATGGATGATATCCAACAACTGCTGCTGTACATCCACGATTTAAGTATAAGTTACCTACATCGTATTCATTTACAGCTTTAATCCAGTGTTCACGATTATTAGTAATTACTGCACCAGTTAAACCATAGTCAGTATCATTAGCAACATCAATCGCTTCATCAAAATCTTTTACTTTAACAAATCCAACAACTGGGCCGAAGATTTCTTCTTGCATAATTCGGTCTGAAGATTTCAAGCCAGAGAAAATAGTTGGCTCAATGAAATATCCAGTAGAATCATCAGTGCCTCCACCTTGTTCTAATTTACCTTCTTCTTTACCAATTTCGATATAATTTTTGATTTTATCAAATTGTTTTTGATTAATTACTGGTCCTACAAATGTATTGCCTGTTGTGTCTCCTAAAGATAATTCTTTAGTTAATTTAACAGCTTTTTCTAATACCTCATCATAAACATTTTGATGCACAATTGCTCTTGAACATGCAGAACATTTTTGACCTGCAAATCCAAATGCTGATGTTACAATTGATTCTGCTGCTAAATCTGTATCAACATTTTCATCGACAACGATAGCATCTTTACCGCCCATTTCAGCGATAACGCGTTTTAAGAATGTTTGTCCTTCTTGAACGACTGCACTTCTTTCATAAATACGTGTACCTGTTGCTCTTGAACCAGTAAATGTGACAAAGTGTGTGTCTTTATGATCTACTAAGTAGTCACCAATTTCTTTAGGATCTCCTGGTACAAAGTTAACTACACCTTTTGGTAAACCTGCTTCTTCTAGGATTTCTATTAATTTATAAGCAGTTAACGGCGTATCTTCTGCTGGTTTTAATAAAACAGTATTACCTGCTACAACTGGTGCTAATGTTGTTCCAGCCATAATTGCAAATGGGAAGTTCCAAGGTGGAATTGTAACACCTGTTCCTATAGATTTATAGAAGTATTTGTTATGTTCTCCTTCTCTATCTAAAACCGGTTTACCATCAGCTAAATCCATCATTGAACGTGCATAGTATTCAATAAAATCAATACCCTCAGCCGCATCGCCTACTGCTTCATCCCATGGTTTACCCGCTTCATAAACCATAACAGCAGAAATTTCTTCTTTGCGACGACGAATAATTGCAGCAACACGTAACATTAATTCAGCACGATCTTTATGAGACCATTTTTTCCATGTCTGGTATGCTTCGTTAGCAGATTGAAATGCTTTTTCAACATCTTCTTTTGTTGCTTTTGAAACTTTAGCAATAGTTTGAGAAGTATTAGCTGGATTTATAGATTCAAATTGATCTTTTTTATCTATCTTTTCTCCATTAATGACTAATGGAATACTTTGACCTAATTGACCTTCTACTGCTTTTAAAGTCTCTTTAAATTTATCTACATTCGTTTGAACAGAAAAATCAATTCCTGGTTCATTTTTAAAATCTACTACCATTATTGCGTACCCCCTATGAAATATTAAAATGAGTTGTTGAACCCTTTGTTTAATTACATACAGGTCTAGATAAGTGCGCTATTTTACTCATGTTACTGTCACGCTAATGCAACTTTATCTCAACCTTTCTTTCATTCTACTATGTATCATTGTAATTTTGCAATCGCTTTCATTTAAAAATCTTAATATTTCAAAAATTAACTAAAATATTAAAGAAATGAAAATTAGTCTCAACTTATAAAGGCTTATATTTTACTTTTTATAAAAAACAAGTCCATAAGAAATCATATTCAGGAATAACCTAAATTAATCTTATGGACTATATCTCATTTATTTATTCATTGTCTATTTGACGTATCACTTTACAAGGGTTACCTACTGCTAAACTATTTGGTGGTATATCTTTAGACACTACACTACCCGCACCTATTACACTGCCTTCACCTATAGTAACTCCAGGTAAAACTGCTACATTACCCCCAAACCATGTATTACTTCCTACTATAATTTCTTCAGCTAATTCTAAACCTTTATTTCTGTCTTTAAACTTTAATGGATGTGTTGCTGTATAGAATCCACAATTGGGACCAACAAATACATTATCTCCAAAAGTGATACCTCCGCCATCCATTAGATAGCAATTAGTATTTAAAAATACATTTTTTCCAAAGGTAATATTCCAACCATAATCTGTATCAAAAGGAATCGCTATACTTATATTTTCAAGTTTTGCATTAAATAAAGTCGATAATATCTCATGTCTTTTTGTTTCATTACTAGGTCTCGTATGATTATATTCAAAACATAAGTCTTTAGCTTTCTTTCTATCTTCAATTAATTCATTATCAAAATTAGCATCATACCACTGATGAGCTAACATTTTTTCCTTTTCAGTCATTAATCTTTTCACCCTAACAATTACTCTTTTCTATATTAACTCCTATGTTGTCATGTAGTCTCCACCGTTAACATGAATTACTTGTCCAGTAATATAAGAACTATCAGCAGATGTAGCTAAAAATACATAGGAAGGTGCTAGCTCTGCTGGTTGACCTCTACGTCCCATAGGAGTGCCACCGCCTTGATTTTCAACTTTATCTTCATCAAATGTAGAAGGAATTAAAGGTGTATAAATCGGTCCAGGTGCAACTGCATTTACACGAATATTTTTCTCCATAAGTGTTGTAGCTAATGAACGCGTAAATGATACAATGGCGCCTTTTGTTGCTGAATAATCAATCAAGTGTCCTGAACCTCTATAAGCTGTCACACTTGTTGTATTAATAATCGTATCTCCATCATTTAAATATGGTACGGCAGCTTGTGATAAAAACATCATGCCGAAAATATTAGTTTGGAATGTTTCTTTAACTTGTTCTGGCGTAATTTCTTCAAAATGGTCTCTTGGAAATTGTACGCCACCATTATTAACTAATATATTAAGTCCTCCGAAATCCTCTACAACATCTTTGATAAGTTGTTGTGATTGCTTTTCGTCTTTTAAATCATGCGCATATGCTTTAGCCTCGACACCTAGTTCTTTTAATCGATTAACGGTATCTTCTGCATCTTGATGTTCATTATAATATCCGATAGCTACATTAGCACCTTCTTTAGCAAATAGAATTGCTACAGAGCGTCCAATACCAGAATCTCCGCCAGTAATAAGTGCTACTTTTCCTTTTAATTTTCCAGCTGCTTTATATTCGTCTAATTCAGCAATTGGTTTAGGATTCATGTCAGCTTCAATGCCTGGTTGTTGTGGTTGCGTATATCCTTTAATTTGTTGATGAAATTCTAATAAGTTCATAGTTTTGCCCCTTTCCTAATCTTTATTGACCTTCCCTATAAACTTACATATAAAACTACTTATACACCTTTATAGGGCTATTCTTTAAGAATCATACTGAAGTACGAGTTCACATCAATACTATAGCCTCATGTTTTTTATCAACATATTTTTTATAATAGACTCTACCAACACATTAAAGGAGCCAATATCATGAAACGTATTTTAAAATCAGCAATCGCAGTTCTTATACTTTTAGGCGTGGTCAAAACTTTCCAAACTCATGACGTTATTAATGAAGCCGATCGTTATTATCAACAAGCAAAAGATGGTCAAATCTTAGAAAATATTTCTAATTATGACATCAATCAAGTTAAAGATATTGATCTTAAACAATTTTCCCCTTCAGACTTTTTCTAACTCGTTAACCAAAAATCCATTCTATTTATAAGAGCTACAATTCCAGCATATTAGCTGTTAATATAGATGATAAAATCCCACACAAATGTTTCTTAAAATATTTGTGTGGGATTTTTTTATTATCTAGTCTTACTTTCTTCTTTTGGCAAACAATGTGTTTGACTTATATACCTATAGGGGGTACATTAATGATGAGAAGAAACGGAGGCTTTCACATGGATAATAACAAAAAAACAACTATAGATATCACAGGAATGACATGTGCTGCGTGTTCAAATAGAATAGAAAAGAAACTCAATAAACTTGATGATGTTACTGCTCAAGTTAACATTACAACTGAGCAAGCAACAATTGATGATCATCAAGGACAATATCATACTGAGGATTACGTTAACGAAATTCAACATTTAGGCTATGATGTCGTTAAAGAAAGTGTAGAATTAACGATTTCTGGCATGACATGTGCAGCATGTTCTAATCGTATTGAAAAAGTACTTAATAAAATTGATGGTGTTATCAATGCCAACGTCAATTTAACTACCGAACAAGCTACTGTTGAATATTATCGTGGAGTAGTTAATAGCGATGATTTCATTTCTAAAATACAAAATTTAGGCTATGATGCAAAAGTAAAAGAAGGACAAAATCAATATTCTAATAAAGATAAACGACTTAAAAAGCAACTTACTAAATTAGTCATAGCTGCTATATTATCAATACCATTACTAGCAACGATGTTAGTTCATTTGTTTCATATGCCATTACCTTCAATATTTATGAATCCATGGTTCCAATTCATATTAGCCACACCGGTACAATTCATTATAGGTTGGCAATTCTATAAAGGCGCCTATAAAAATCTTAAAAATGGTTCCGCAAATATGGATGTATTAGTGGCATTAGGCACGAGTGCTGCCTATTTCTATAGTATCTATGAAATGTTTAAATGGCTCAATCACACAACTCAAATGCCTCATCTTTATTTTGAAACGAGTGCAGTGTTAATTACTTTAATTTTATTTGGTAAATATTTAGAAACGAAAGCTAAAACACAAACTACTAATGCATTAGGTGAACTATTAAGCCTTCAAGCTAAAGAAGCACGTGTTATTAAAGACAATAAAGAAATGATGATACCTGTAAAAGATGTTCAAGTAAATGATAATATTTTAATTAAACCAGGTGAAAAGATTCCAGTTGATGGCGTTATTCTAAAAGGTACAACGTCAATAGATGAATCTATGCTTACAGGTGAATCTATACCTGTAGATAAACAAATCAACGATAAAGTTATTGGTGCGACAATTAATCAAAATGGCGCCATTGTTATTCAAGCTACTCAAGTAGGTAATGATACCGCACTAGCTAATATCATTAAAGTCGTTGAACAAGCTCAAGGATCTAAAGCACCTATCCAACGTTTAGCAGATCAAATTTCTGGATATTTTGTACCTACTGTTATAGGTATTGCTTTACTCACATTTATTATTTGGATTACGTTAGTTCATTTTGGACAATTTGAACCAGCACTTGTAGCCGCTATTTCAGTATTAGTTATCGCTTGTCCATGTTCATTAGGATTGGCAACTCCAACATCTATTATGGTAGGTACTGGTCGTGCTGCTGAAAAAGGCATCTTATTTAAAGGTGGTCAATACGTTGAACAAGCACAAAATATTGATACTATCGTATTAGATAAAACAGGTACTATTACAAATGGTAAGCCTGTTGTAACTGATTTTGAGGGTGATAACGAAACATTACAATTACTTGCAAGTGCAGAATATGCTTCTGAACACCCTCTTGCAAAAGCAATTGTTGACCATGCTCAAACAAATGATATCAACTTAATAAATACAGATACATTTAATGCACTGCCTGGTCATGGAGTAGAATCATCTGTTAGTCAAAAACAAGTTCTAGTAGGTAATCGCCAGTTAATGAGATCAAATAATGTTGAACTCTCAAATCATATTGAATCTAAAATGACAGATTGGGAGAGCAATGGTAAAACTGTCATGCTTATCGCTATTAACGGCGTTTATCAAGGTATGATAGCAGTAGCAGATACTATTAAAGACAATGCAGTTGAATCAATTCGTCGATTACACGATATGAATATTAATGTTGTTATGCTAACAGGTGACAATGATAATACTGCTCAAGCTATTGCACAACAAGTGGGTATTGATCGTGTTATAGCGAATGTACTTCCTGACGAAAAATCTGCGCATATAACACACTTACAAAAGGAAGATAAACAAGTTGCCATGGTTGGAGATGGCGTTAATGATGCTCCTGCACTTGTAACAGCTGATATTGGTATAGCGATGGGTACTGGAACTGAAGTTGCGATTGAAGCCGCCGACATAACTATATTAGGTGGTGATTTATCCTTACTACCTAAAACATTAAGTATTAGCCAATTAACAATGCGTAACATACGACAAAATTTAATTTGGGCATTTGGTTATAATATAGCCGGCATCCCTATTGCAGCATTAGGCCTACTCGCCCCTTGGATTGCTGGTGCTGCAATGGCACTTAGTTCTGTCAGTGTAGTCACAAATGCCCTAAGATTAAAACGTATTATAAAATAATTTCAACACTAACTGATATGTAATTTGCTTTCAAGTTATGCAATATAGTAATAAAATAGAAGTAAGTCATTAATTTATAGAGGTGAATAAAATGGGACAAAAAATTATAAATGTAGAAGGTATGAGTTGCGATCATTGCAAAAATGCAGTTGAATCTGCACTAGCAAAAATCAATGGTGTTTCTGCAGCAGAAGTTAATTTAGACAATGGTCAAGTACGTGTCGATTATGATGAAGATAAAGTACAATTATCAGACATGAAAGATGCTATTGAAGATCAAGGTTACGATGTTAAATAATTCAAATAAAGCATTGAGTATAGATAAAGCACTAAGATGATTTATTTTTAATCACCTTAGTGCTTTTATTTTGGGGTTTATGTCTCAATCCCCCCATTTTTAATTTACTCGTAAGTGTGTTGTTCCAGTTTGTAGTACTTCTAATGTTGCATCTAATGCATCAACGATTAAATTTTTTACTGCAGCATCTGTATAAAATGCAATATGCGGCGTAATAATGATATCTTCTCTATCAATTAATTGTTGCAATAATTGATCATTAAACTGTTGTTCACGTTGATCACTAGGGAATAATCCACGTTCAAATTCATACGTATCTAAAGCAGCTCCTTTGATTTGTCCACTATCTATACTAGATAATAATGCATTGGTATCTACTAATGAGCCTCTAGCACAGTTTACAAATACAGCTCCTTTTTTAAAATGAGAAAATATGTGTTTATCAAATAAATGGTGGTTGTATTTTGTAGCAGGCACATGCAATGTCACTATATCTGCACCTTCAATTGCTTCTTGTAATGTAGGTTGATAAGTTACATATTCTTCACTAACTTCATTTGGAAACGGATCATACGCTACAACTTCACAATCATATCCTTGTGCAAAAATCTTGGCAACAATACTTCCAATTCTACCTGTTCCAATTACTGCTACTTTTAATTCACTTATTGATTTTGATAATATCGAAGGTTCCCATCTAAAATCATGTACTTTCATTTTATTTTGAATCGCATTAAAGTTTCTAACTATATTAATTGCTTGCGTCACTGCAAATTCAGCAATTGAGCTTGGTGAGTATGACGGCACATTGGAAACAACGATGCCATACTTTGATGCTAATTCTAAATCATATGTATCAAACCCCGCACTTCTTTGAGCGATTTGCTTAATACCAAATGATTTTAACTTCGCAAATACTTCTTCAGAGATAGGTATTTGTTGTGAAAGTGATAGTCCATCAAATCCTTCTACTTCATCTATATTATCGTCTGTTAAAGGATGACGTGATAGTTCATATTCAACGTTATTCTTCTTAGCCCAATCTTCAATATAGACAATATCCTCATCACGTACACTCATTATTTTTATTTTAGTCATACTAACATCCCCTACACATTATTTTTCATATAAATTGTATAATGTTGATAATCGTTTTGCTGCTGTTTCAAGTTGTTCTTCAGATAATGCTAATGAAAGTCTGACATAATACTTTCCATTGTCACCAAATGGTATACCAGGTGCGACTAAAATTGATTGTTCTTTTAATAACATCTGTTCAAACGCTTCACTATCGTATTGAGGTGGGGTCTTCAACCAGCAATAAATGCCTCCTGTTGAATGAACAAATGGTATTCCCGCTTCCTCTAATTTACTCTCAAAGATATCTCGTCTTCGTTTAAATGTGGCATTTTGTTCTTCTAAAAAGTCATCATAATGATTTAATGCATAAGTAGCTGCGTCTTGTAACGCTCCAAACATACCAGCATTTGTATGTGTTTGATATTTTTTCAAAGCTTGAATCATGTCACGATTACCTACTGCGAAACCAACTCTAAATCCTGACATATTGTATCCTTTAGATAATGAGAAGATTTCTACTGCTACATCCTTTCCATTTTCTGAAGATAAAATACTTGGATTTTTAGCATCAAAACCAAATGCGCTGTATGCAAAATCATGAATGATTTTGGTATCTGTATGTTTAAATTTTTGTATTGCTTCATCAAACACTGCTTTCGTAGCAGTTGAACCTGTAGGATTATTAGGATAGGTTAAATAAACTAACTTTGTTTTTTCTAATATTTCTGCATCCACTTCATCCCAATTTGGTAAATAATACGGCGGTTCTAAATTTAATGGAACTGGGTTAGCGTTAGCTAGCATCACACCTGCCAAATAATCCGTATATCCTGGATCTGGTAATAAGACGTTGTCACCTGGATTTGCTAGACATGTTGGTAATGCAACTAACCCATTTTTTGTACCATATAGTATACATACTTCTTCATCTTTATCTAATTCGACCCCGTAGTGTCTTAGATAAAAATCTACAATAGCTTGTTTAAAAGTATCTTTACCGTGAAAGGCACCATATTTTTGATTTTCAGGTATTTTTAATGCTTCAGCAAAGTGGTTAATAATACCTTGTGGTGTTTCTCCATCTGGAATACCAACAGCCATGTTGATTAATGGTAATGGTCCATGTTCAATTTTACGTCCCATCGTTTTTCCAAAATAACTCTCAGGGATAGCCGCTAATCGATTCGACATTTTCAACTTAAAACGCCCCCTTTATACATTATTCAACTATTTTTATAATCATCTATTAGTACATTCATTTTATCAACCGTTAAAATATTGTCAATATTCTTAATTTTTAGATGATTTAATCAAAAAAAGCTAACAGAGTTATTACACTCCGCTAACTTTTAATTTAAATCTGATTATCTATATCTTTAAGTATTTCATCAACTGTAATTTTAGCACTAGTTAATACGATAGGTACGCCTGCTCCCGGATGGGTACTTGCACCTGCAAAGTATAAATCTTGATAGTCTTTAGAAACATTAGGTGGTCTAAAGTAATTACTCTGTGATAATGTCGGCATTAAACCGAATGCAGTACCGAATTTAGCATTAAATTTACTTTCAAAATCTTCTGGAGTAAAAATCGTTTCTGATATGACGTGTTCCTTAATACTTTCTAATGTAGGAATCGTTTCCAGTTTACGATAAATAATATCTTTAACTTCATTTATAAAATTTTCGTTATCCCACTCTAATTGTCCTGTTTTAAGTTCTGGCGTTGGCATAAGAACGTATAGCCCTGTTTGACCTTCTGGTGCTAATGATTGATCTCCTATTTTTGGTACATATAAATATAATGAAGGATCTTTTGATATATCACCGCCAAAAATCTCTTCAATATTTTGTCTGAAATGATTTGAAAATATGACATTATGCAATAACACATCTTCTGTAATATCTTTATCTATTCCAATATACATTAGAAAAGCAGAGCAAGAGTAATCCAATTTGTCTATCTTTTGAGGTGGATATTTTTTAATAGGTGCATGTTTAGGCATTAATTCTTGTGCTGCATAAGGAAAGTCAGCTGTACATAATACTTTGTCAAAACGCTGGACCAAACCATTTACTTTGACACCATCTGCTGTCTTATATTTAGGATCTATAATAATTTCTTCAATATCTGCATTACATTGAATATCGACACCTAAGTCTTCGTTTAACTTTTGTAATCCTTTAACCATGCCGTACATTCCACCTTTAATGAAATGAACACCAAACATCATTTCAATCATCGGTATGATAGAGTATAATGATGGACCTCGTTTAGGATCTATTCCTATATATAACATTTGAAAGGCTAGTAATTTTTGAATTTTTTCATTATCTACATATTGACCAATTAGGTTGTCAGCATGATTCAATGTTTTTAATTTATATCCTTGAATCAATGATGTCATATTATAAAAGTCAGATGGTTTTCTGTATGTACGTTCTAAAAAGTATTTTCTCGCAACCTCATATCGTTTATAAATATCAGTTAAGAATTTCATAAATCCGTGTGTTGTTCCTGGTTCAATCTGTTCTAACGTATCATGTAATTCAGCTAAATCAGTAGGTACACGTACTTTGTCATCTTTATCAAAGTAGACGTCATAAATGTATCGTAATTGTTCCATTTCAACGTAATCTTCAAAACGCTGTCCGCAATCCTCAAACACTGCTTTGTATACTTCAGGCACCATTACAATAGTGGGACCCATATCAAAGGTAAAACCATCTTTCGTAAATTGATTCATTCGTCCACCAATTTTATTATTCTTTTCAAATAGTGTGACTTGATGTCCTTTTGCGGCTAGTCGAGCTGCCGAGGCTAATCCAGTTACACCTGCACCTATTACAGCAATATTCAATTCGCATTCATCCTATTCTTGATATTTATTTTTAATCTGTCTATATATCTTTAATTTTTTAATTCTAGAAACATAAACTCGACGATGTAATGGATAATCGTGTTGTCGTGCTTCATCAATAATTCCTTTATAAATGAGTGCTGCTAATTCTATAATTGGTCTTGCTTCAGGTTTATATACTTCCAAATGATCTAAAGTATATTGATAATCTTTTTCTGCAATTTGAGCGTAATGTTCCCAT
Organism: Staphylococcus pasteuri; assembly: GCF_003970495.1. Lineage (GTDB taxonomy): Bacteria > Bacillota > Bacilli > Staphylococcales > Staphylococcaceae > Staphylococcus > Staphylococcus pasteuri. The sequence continues at coordinate 165,666 of NZ_RXWW01000061.1, read as the reverse complement.
AATTGAATATAATTTTGTGTAGGTTGATTATGGAAGGCATGTTTTATATCTACATCAAATTGATTAATCATTGATTGACTAAAGTAAATTCTACCTTTTTCAAAATCTTCACCAACGTCACGTAAAATATTAGTTAATTGTAAAGCTTCTCCTAATTGTCTCGATACTTCATAAGTTTCTTCATCGGGATGTTCAGTCAAAATAGGTGTCAATATTTCACCTACTGTGCCAGCTACACCATAACAATATCCCATCAAATCTTTATCTTCTTTAAACATTTCAAAATCTTCATCTTCTGATACAGCATGAATAAGATTATATAATGATTGATATTCCATTTTGTATTGTTTTGACGCATCTAAAAAAGCTAACATAATAAGCTCATCACTTTTGAATTGATCAATTGACTGAACTTCTTGTGCCTCAATTAATTGAATATCTTCTTTAATAGCTTGTAACTTTTCAGGGTCTTGTTCTTCATCAATACTATCATCTATAATTCGGCATACTGCATATACTGCCCATATCGCACGCCTCTCATGTTCAGGTAATAAATCAAACGCATAAGAAAAACTTTTAGAATACTTTTTCATAATTTGATGGCAATATTTATAACTTTCATTAATCGTTGTCATTATTTGACCTCCTGTTGCTTTAATACTATTCACTTTAATGAATGTCAAAGTGTCTACCTTTCCATTCAACCTTTTTCAAAATATATGTATGCCACAATGATTTCCCAAAAATACTACAGAAAAATAAAAATAGTAATGGATGTAAACATAACAATATCCTAGAAAAATTACCAACACGTCGATGCAATTGAATAAACTGAATTGTATAGATAAAGTATAGCGTTAACATTTTAAATTTTGAAATAGGTTTATAAATACAACTAAATATTATTCCTAAACTAGTCATTATAGAACCAAATAGCCAAATCATTATAGCAAACATTATGCGTGACTCTGTCTGATTAGCACCTACAGATAAATGCTTGGTCCAACCTTTAACTAATACCTTCAAACCTTCTTCGTACATTCTAAAATGAATATTACCTTTTCCCTCATAAAGTGTGACAGGTAAATTAAGTTGTTGATAAACTTGGCCAATTGCAAAGCCTTCAATAATACTGTGTTCTGCATTCAGATGCCCATTAGTAGCTAAATAGTCATCTATGTTAGTTAACAATATTGGCCCAAATGCTATATTATTGTCCTTCTGTTTCTTTAAAGATGAGAAGTGATTCATACCTACTACAGTCATTAAATTAAAAATTGCTGATAAACTTTCATATGTGTTTCGTGTTTTATGATAAGGTTGAACACTTAGTAACCCTTTATCGTTTTGATGATGATAAGTATGAATAAGTTTCTCAATGACTTCGTTATTTTCAAATACTACATCTGCATCCACAAACATTACTAATTTACTATTACAATACTTGATTCCTTCATAACATACGCGTGATTTACCACGCCATTTATCTTCAATGGAATATTGAACTTGATGAACTTCAACTTGATATGCTTTTGCAACCTTCACTGTGTCATCTATAGAACCATCATCCATGACAATCACTTTAAAATTTCCAGTTTGCGTTAATAAGGATTCCAGTAATTGTGGTAATCTATGAGCTTCGTTTCTAGCAGGAATAATAATAGTTATGATTGGATTACTCCCATTTATTTCTTTCACATCATGGCTATTATTTGTTTTCTGATGGTTCAATCTATATCTACGATTATATATAAAATGACCACACACTATTGATAACATTGTAAAAACAGTAATAATATATTGAATAATTCTCACTATTTTTCTCCTTTAAATCCCTCTCTTTGATTAATCATATCTGCTACTTGTTGTCCGCTTAAAGTAACCATAGGCATACCGCCTCCTGGGTTGACGGAACCACCAACAAAGTACAAGTTATTAAAATATTGGCTACATTTAGGGAATTTGAAACCTTTATTTTTCTTTTTATCTGCTACAACACCATATATTGCTCCTCTATTAGAACGGTAATGTTGCTCAATATCTTCAGGTAACCAATAATCTTCATATATAATATACTGTCTTAAATCAGTTAGTCCCATACGTTCTAATTTATCTAATACGATGTTTCTAAATATTTGATACTCTTCTTTTTTAAAAGGTTTATCTTGAATATATGGGATATGTGGTAAAACTTTTATATTTTCATAACCATTAGGTGCTTGAGTTGAGTCAGTTTTATTCGTATTTACTAAATAAATCGTTGGGTCTTGAGGTAATATTTTTTGATCAAATACTTCTTCATAATTTCTTTTTGAATTACTGGAAAAGAAAAAATTATGATGTCGTAGCTGAGGATAAGATTTACTGACACCCAAATGCATTACAAATCCAGAACTAGCCGGTTCGTATACGCCTTCTAATTTATCAATACGTTTTTGATTAAAATGTAATAATTCTCTATATGTAGGAATAACTTCCATATTAGAGATAATATAGTCAGCTTCAAAAAATCTATCATCTGCTAATCTAACTCCTACTACGTCGTCATGATAGGTTTTTATATTTTTAACAGTTACACTAGTGTGAATTTGAACCCTTACTTCTATAGCAAGTTGTTCTAATGCTTGAGCAAGTAGATGTATACCACCCTGAACATACCATAGACTTTGTTCTTGTTGCATATTAAATAGCATTGATAATACTGCTGGTGCATGATAAGAAGATGAACCTACATATTTGATAAAGTAGCCTAACATATCTCTTAATTTAGGATTACTAACACGTTGATTTATTCCTTGTTGCATAGTAGAAAAATAATCAAACTCTTTTAAAGAACGTAAAGGCCCATGATATTTTATAATACCTTTTAATTTGTCTAACCCTTTATTAAAATAGCCTTTTTCTGTAATTCGCTGTATACGTCGTGTGTATTCTAAATAATTTTGTAACTCTTCTTTATCAGTCAAAGATAGTTGGTCATTATTTGAAAATGTTTGTTCTATTCCTTCATATAAATCTATATATGTACCATCTGTAAAGAAACTTCGCCATTGTAATGGTAATCTTTCAATTGTTACATAATCTTCCATATGTTTATTACTATATTCGAATAAACGTTCAAAAATTTGAGGCATAGTTAATATAGAAGGTCCTAAATCAAAACCAAACCCTTTCGTTTCAAGGCGATTGACTTTACCTCCTATATGTTCATTTTGTTCGAATAATGATACTTCATAGCCACTTTGTGCCATTCTAATTGCAGCAGATATACCACCTAATCCACCACCAATAACAACCACTTTAGTATTTTCAGTCATGTATTTAACCTCTTTTATAAATTAAACGAATTAACTTTTCTAATCTTGGACGATTATATCTTTGTACTAAGATCACAGGAATATGACTAAATAATACATAGATTAAATTGATTATTTGTATGTATCTAGAAGATTTCACAAATATAATAACTGGTATTATAGACAACCAATGAATCAATTCTGCTCTTTTCATTTCAATATCAAGTTGTTTTAATGTTTCAATATTTAAATCTTCTATTGAATTCTTATTATATATATGAGAATTTAATTTACTTCCTTCAGGTATCAAGTACTTCCATTGGTTTACTTTTAGAATTCTATTCCAAAATTTACCATTATTTTCCCAAGAGTATATACGAAATATATGCCCATTTTTTTCAAAAAATGAATTAGGTATTTTAGTTCCAAAGTGTGCTAATGTCATTTGAATCGAAAACCAATACAAACTATGTAAAACAGTTAATTTCAAGGTCCTTTTAATAATTTTCAAATACATCACAACACCTTCACTATTTTATTGCCTATTAACATACGTTTTAGAACATGTTCCCTCATTATCGTTATTTAAACTCTAAACACCAAATGAATTAAAAATTTTAATTAAACTTTGTAGAAAATTAATAAGCTAAATAAAAAAAAGACATAAAAAAAAGAGGATGACATAGTCATCCTCTCAATCATTTATAACTCGAAGTTCTTTCCAGTTATAAACTGAATCCTACCACCATCCGTGGCTTTGACGGAAAGCAATTGCACTGCTTAATGAACCGTAACGGCTATTAGCATAGTTAAGCATACCTTTAGTTTGGCTAGCTACTGATCCTGAACCCCAAGATTCTTTAGTTTGACCTAAACCTCTGTATCCAGCTGGGTTAACTGCGTTAGGGTTACCACCTGATTCAGGCATAACGATAGCGTTCCATGCAGCTTCAGTACCACCATTAGCTAAGAATTGAGCTTTAGTTGATCCACCAGTTGAAGCACTTGAAGTTGAAGCACTTGAAGTTGATGGTGCTGAGTATGAAGTTGTTTTAGTGCTGTAGTTATGGCTTGAACTACTGTTTGAAGAAATAGTTGGAGCTGAAACAGCTTCTACGTTAGTGTTGCTTGATTGTTGGTTAGAGCTTACTGATTGAGTACTAGCTTCTTGGTTATAAGAAGTTGTGTAGTCAGCTGATTGAGCTGCAGTATTTGATGTTTGAGCTGATGCTTGAGTAGTTGAAGCGTTTGAACCAACTTCTTGGTAGTTCCAAGAGAAGTTTTCACCATCTGAAGTGAAGTTATATTGGAATCCACCACTTACAAAGTGAATGTCATAAGCGCCAGCTTGGATTGGTTGAGCGTTTAATTGTTCTGGGTGGTTGTGAGCTAAGTCAACTAAGTGTGCTTGATCTACGTTAGTAGTTTCTGAAGCGTGTGCTTCGTGACCTGATACTGCGTAACCTGCTGCTCCTAAAGTTAATGCTAATGTTGATGCGATAAATGTCTTCTTCATAATTGAAAAATCCTCCAAAAAGTTTTTTGTTTTTATATGTTTTCTTGTATTAAATTCGTTGTGCAATATTGAAAATGTTTTTGTTTAACTTTCGACGGTATTCACTATACCATAAAAATCGGCTTTGTATATTACACGTTCCTTACAAAAAATTACAAACTAAACCTCGTTTTGTAACTTTGAAATATAAATGTCGTCCTTGTAATATAAAGACTTAAACTTTTTAGTTTAAAATTTCATCACAAACCTTTATATTACATTAGATTTTTAAGAGTTTTGCTCAACTTTTACATTTGCCGTAATATTACAGATTGCATTTTAGTTACATAACTGTAATAGTTCTAAAAATTTAAAATGATTAGTTTTAACATAAAAATAGATGAAATATCCAAACTTTATCATTAATTTGAATCATTTCATCTAAACACAAACTATATTTATTTTGTAATCCGAATTAGTTTAATAGTCTTTAACGCCCCATAATACTTTTTCACATTGTCTAATAATATATTTCAATACTTCAACTCTTGCAGTCTTCTTATGATCAGCAGGCACAATGAACCAAGGTGCGTAATTAGTATCAGTATATTTAATCGTGTCATGACTTGCTTCTAAATATAAATCCCATTTATCACGATTACGCCAATCTTCATCCGTTATTTTCCATTGTTTATTTGGATCTTGCTCTCTATCCTTAAAACGCTTAAGTTGTTCATCTTTATCTAGACATAAGAAAAATTTTAAAAGAATCGCACCTTCATCTGTCCACATTTTTTCAAATTCATTAATTTCATGATAAGCTCGTTTCCATTCTTCTTTATCGGCAAACCCTTCTACTCTTTCTACTAACACCCTGCCGTACCAACTGCGATCGAATATTTCAAGGTGACCTGTTTTAGGCATTTCTTTAGCAAAGCGCCATAAGTAATGATGAGCTAATTCAACATCGGTTGGTGCACTAATACCATTTACTTCATAACCTGTAGGATCTAACTTTTCTCGAATTCGCTTAATATTACCACCTTTACCAGCTGCATCCATTCCTTCGAAAGTTAAAATAAGTGGAATCTTTCTTTCATATAATGCAAATTGAATTTCTCTCATACGTTTTTGTAAAGGTTCAATCATCTCTTTATATTCTTTTTTAGAAATTTTCTCGAATTTAACATCAAACATATTAGTCGAAAAATCTTTGCTAAATGCACCGTCTTTATTAGCTTGCTGTCTATTTGATTTCTTAATCGCGTTTTCTAATCTTTCTATTATATGTTTGTACATTTTTTCAAATGCAACTTCACGTTGTGTATAATCAATGACTTCCCATTGGTTATCTTTATGTGTGAACTTTCTCATTTCTGCTAAATACGTTTCATTAGGGATGACCTGTTCATATTCTTGAACTTTCCATTTCATTAATGGATTGTCTTTAGTTTGTTGAATATGTTCTTGTCGTTTTTCTTCGCTCACTTCAATATAAAACTTAATTAGTTCATAATTGTCATTTTGCAGCATTGTTTCAAAACTTTTGATTTGATTAACTAGTTTCTCACTTTTTTTATAATATGCTTGTTTAATACCATTTTCTTTATAATCTAAGAAATGAGAATACCAACTTCTAAAATATATGTTAATGTGTCCTTTTTGAGGTAATGTGTTCCAATATTTTTGTAAAAATTGATATCTTAAATCTTCATATTGTGGTGACTTAGTAGAGATGAATTGTGTGTATTTTGCATCAAAAATCAGTAATAGTTCATTGGATAAGCGTGTCTTCCCTGACGCCGGCATACCTTCAAATAAAATCATAATTGGAATGCCTAATTCATGAGTTTGGCGAGTCAGACTTGCTGCTTTCAATTTTAATTCTTCTATTTTTTTATTCATAATACCCACCCTTTGGTTAAAAATGAAATTTTATAAAGTATAGCATAATAAAAAAACAGGTCCTTTACTTTTAAATAAAAGAAACCTGTTTTTTACTTATTATGCTAAAAATTTAAATATGTCATTACTATAAATTTTAAATACCTTTCTAAATAGAATATCTAAAATCCATGCTACAAGGAAAGGAACGATAAAGTATGCAATCATTATAAGCAATAAACTCAACCAAGCAGAATCAAGTCCCATAAATTTAAATGCATTAATTGGACCTACCATACCTATAAAACCAAATCCTGCTGATTCTTTTGTACCTGCTATACCTACAATTCCTGAAGTAATCCCTGAAACTGCGGCTGTAATTAATATTGGTAGCATAATAATCGGATAACGTACCATGTTAGGCATCATCATTTTCACACCGCCAAAGAAAATAGACATTGGCACACCCGCTCGATTGACTTGGCTAGTTCCAATTAGTAATACCGCTTCTGTAGCTGCTATACCAATAGATGCGGAACCAGCCGCTATACCCGAAATACCAATCGCTATGGCAATCGCTACTGTTGATAGCGGCGATATGATAATGAAACTAAATACCATTGAAATTAACATACTCATTAATACAGGCTGTAATTCTGTAAAACTGTTTACCATATTTCCTATCCCAGTTGTAATCATATGTACATAAGGTAGGATTAATACACCGATTGTTGCTGCAATGCCCCCTATAAACGTTGGATATACAATTAAAGCCATACTACCTACACGGTGTTCTATTAACAAAATCAACAATACCGCAATAGATGCAGTAATCATTGTATTAATCAAATCCCCTATTCCAGCAATCACCCATGTACCATTCTTAAATTGAGCAGCACCACTTCCAACATAAGAAGCACTTGCTACTACTGCCATAGCTAATGGTGTCAAATTAAATTTTAAAGCGATTAACGCTCCTACTAGTGCCGGTACTGTAAATTGGATTGCTTGAACAACACCTAGCAATGTTTTAAAAATAGGATGATATTGGGAGAAATATTTAAATATTTCTCCCAATATCGCATTAGGTACTAAACCTGCTACAATACCTACTGCTACCCCAGATAACACTCTGAATATAAAATCTTTTGGTCTTATTTTACTCAATGTTGTCATTTCTAGCGCCTCCAATAATCTATTACAATAAAAAAAGACAAATAGCCTTAATTGAACTAACTATACACATGATGAAATCTAAGGTGTGTTGGTATTCGTTGATGCAATCATTTGTTGTGTAAAGTTGGGCCAATTAAGACTATAACAAGTATTATACCATATTATTTAGAATTTTCAGATAATTATTTTAAATTTTCATCATTTTTTAACATCTTTATGCCATTATGATTGTTATGCTAAAGATACAAATAAAAGAGGAGATGTATACGATGACTGTTAAATGTCAACGCATCTATGATAAGCAAATTGCTAAAGGTAAGCGTGTGTTAGTTGATCGTGTTTGGCCAAGAGGTGTTTCTAAAGAAGACGCACAATTGGATGAATGGTTAAAAAAAGTGGCCCCTACTACTGAATTAAGAAAATGGTTTAATCATGAACCTAAATTATACGCTGCGTTTTCAGAAAAGTATGCTAAAGAATTACGTGAAAATAGCGAACAACAAGAAGCTTTTGAATATCTTAAAGACTTTGTGTCATCAAGTAAGGAAGATGTTATTTTATTATATGCCGCAAAGGATACTCAATATAATCACGCTAATGTATTAATGAAACTTCTAAAAAATAACTAAATCAATAAAAAGCATTTAATGAGTTTACCTTTCATTAACTCATTAAATGCTTTTGTTTTAATTATTCATCTACAATTTCTGCTTTTCTAGATTCTTTCTTATATCTCAAATACATTAAACCTAATATTCCCATCCAAAATGGGGCAATAATAACTGCTATTCTTGTACTATTGTTAATTAATAAAATAATAAATATAAATGCAAAGAATGTAACAATACCATAAGCCATCCACTTACCGCCTGGTAATTTGTATTGACTTTGTTTATGTAACTCTGGATTTTGTTTTAAATAACCGATATAAGCAATCATAATAATAGACCAAATTACGATATTTAATACTGTAGAAACTGTTGTAATATATACAAATACTTTCGTTGCATCTTTAAAGATGGCATTAAGTACAACAGAAATACTTAACAATCCACATGTTACTAAAATCGCATAATAAGGCACACCATTTCTATTTGTTTTTCCTAATATAGGAGGTGCTTGTTTACGTTGAGATAATCCAAACATTGTTCTACTATTGGCAAACACGCCACTATTACAAGCTGAAGCTGCTGCAGTTAATACTACAAAGTTGATAAGTCCTGCCGCAAAAGGAATACCAACTAACCCAAATAATTTAACATACGGACTATCTGACGGACTAAGTTGATTCCAAGGTACCGCAGCCATAATAACTGCTAAAGAACCAATATAAAAAATCAAAATTCGATAAGGTACATTATTGATTGCTTGAGGAATTGTTTTATGAGGATTCTTAGTTTCACCTGCTGTGATTCCTATTAATTCAATACCTATAAATGAAAAGATTGCCATTTGAAATGACATGAAAAAGCCAGATGCACCATGAGGGAATATACCACCATGACTCCAAATATTAGATACACTAGCTGTTCCGTATGGCGTCTTCATTGCAAAAATGACCATAACAATTCCTACTATTATTAATGCTAAAATTGTTAAAACTTTAATAATAGCAAACCAAAATTCCAATTCTCCAAATAATTTAGCGCTGAATAAATTTAAAGACATGAGAACTAGTAATGTAAATAACGCCGTTAACCAGTTCGGCATAGCCGGGTACCAGTAATCTACGTATTTAGCTACAGCTGTAATTTCGGCCATACCAGAAATAATCCATGTTAACCAATATGTCCAACCTACAATAAATCCTGCCAATGGACCTATATGTTTATGGGCGATATCCGCAAATGATTTAAAACCAAGATTAGATAATAACATTTCTCCCATTGCACGCATAAACATAAATAATACAAAACCTACTATAATATATGTAAGTAAAATTGAAGGACCAGCCAAATGAATAGATTCACCTGCTCCTAAAAATAAACCTGTTCCAATTGCACCACCAATAGCAATCAATTGAATATGTCTATTACTTAACTCACGTTGCAATTTATCCGCCATTATTGTCTCCCCATTCCGGTCATTGCTTAACTATAATTTTTTGTGTAATATAAACTTTCATTTCTACTATAAAGTTACACATACCCTCATTTTCAAATTACAATCAACTATTTAATATGATTTAGATTAATACTTTGACATCTCAATAGTTAAGCAAGATAATTTAATAAAGATTGACAACACATGTTAGGTAGGTAAAAAGATGAATACGACTAAAATAGATCCACGAGTTTTACGTACTAAAAAACTATTAGTTGAAGCATTTCAAACCGTATCCCGAAAAAAACAATTCTCACAATTAACCGTGAAAAATATTACTGACGAAGCAACAGTGAATAGAGCTACTTTCTATGCCCATTTCACTGATAAATATGATATTTTGGATTATTCACTATCAGTAACCATTCTTAAAGATTTAAACGATACATTGAAGGTTTCAGATTTTATAAATGAACAAGTGCTTTCACAATTATTTATGACTATCTGTGATTATATGGTAGATGTTCAAAATTTTTGCAAGTTAAATCAAGACGTATTTTGTAACCAAGCACATCAACGTATTAATGAAGAATTAGAAGATATATTCACAATTATGTTAGAAAATAGTTACCCTAATCATGAACGAGACATCCTCGTCAACAGTGCTAGTTTCTTATCGGCTGGTCTATGTGGCTTATGTAAACACTGGCTTAATACAAGTCAACAAACTGCTAAAGTATTTATAGAGAAAAATCTTCCATTTCTTATTCACCATGTTGCGCATTTATAATTTTCTTATTCAAAATTCACTTATATATCTATTCATAAAAATCGTTCTAAAACGTTAATTTATGAATAGATTTTTTATTTTTAGCAACACATTTTAAAATATGTTAGTTAAACGACAATTTTATAAACATGTTGTTTGCACTTTTTTAGATTAAGGTATATATTATATTTAAACAACATATGTTGTATAGATAATATGTGTTGTTAAACTGAAAAGATTGGAGGGTATGATATGACAACAATAGAGGATCACGAGGGATTTAAGCGGACATTCAAAGATAAGCATTTAACTTTAGGATTATCTATTCCGTTCGATCAGCCAAAACAGAAACAAATTAATATCGATGAACAAGTTGAATTAGCTCAATTAGCTGAAGAGTTGGATTACTCAAGCCTATTTGTAAGGGACAATCCGTTATATAGCAAATATTTAGGTAACGTAACCGAGAATTACGACCCATTTGTATTTTTAACTTACTTAGCTGCCCATACTTCCAAAATATCTCTTGGCACAGCAAGTATTGTTGCTACATTACGTCATCCCCTCCATTTAGCTAAGGCAGCTACATCTCTCGATATTTTATCCCACGAAAGACTATTATTAGGTATGGCTACAGGTGATCGATCGTTTGAATTTCCAGCTTTTAAAGTGAATGAAGATGAACTAGCAGAACGATATCGTACATCTATTAAATCACTACGACAGTTATGGCAATCAAATGCGCCTGACATTTCAAATGCTATGTTTGAACTAATTGAAGATTCTGGTTTACAGGTTTTACCTAAACATAAAGCTATTCCAATGTTTGGTACTGGATACTCAAAACAATCTATAGAATGGCTTAAACAAAATATGGATGGTTGGATATTTTATGCTCAACATTTTCAAGATCAAAAGCAACTGGTAGAACAATGGCATAAAGATAATGAAATTTTTAAACCTTTCATAAATATATTGTTCGTCGATTTATCTAGTAATCCTAATGAGACAGTCAAACCTATTAAAGGCGGCTATCGAACAGGTAGAAAAATGTTAATTGAAATTTTAAAAGCATACGAAACAATAGGTACAAACCATATAATATTACGATTTATCAATAAAGACAGACAACTAAAAGATATCATCAATGAAGTTGGAACGTATATAGTACCCTACTTTCCAACTCACCAAATTTAGGAGGAATTAATAATGGAAATTTTAAACAGAATAAATGAATTAGCAAATAAAGAAAAAGTACAAACATTGAGTGTAGAAGAAAAACAAGAACAACAAGCGCTTAGACAAGATTATTTAAAAATGATCAGAGGACAAGTGTTAAATACATTTTCAACTATGAAAGTCGTTGATCCACTTGGTCAAGATGTAACACCAGACAAAGTTTATGATTTGCGAAAAGAATATGGCAACATTCAAGAAAATGAATAACTAAATTTAAAAAGGCACTCAGTCTCCAAATGGAAACTAAGTGCCTTTGTTATTTAACAAACTAAAAAATTGAATTTATGGCCATCTGGATCAGCAAACATTGCACCATAATAACCTTGCTTAACACAAGGTTTTTCTAAAATAGTACCTCCTGCTGATTCGACGCTTTCGATAAGTTGGTCTACTTCTTCATTCGTATTAACACCTAACGAAATAATTGTTTCATTCGCATTAGAAGTTACCGTATCTTTAGTAACCGCTTCAAAGTGATTATTTTTAATTAAAATAACAATCGTATTGCCTATTTTAATCCCTACCATTTTATCTAACATCTCTGGGTTATGATTAATTTCAAAACCTAAAGCTCGGTAAAATGCTTCACTTCTATTCAAATCTTTCACATGCAAATTAAACCACATTGATTTAATCATAAATTCGGCTCCTTTAATTGGTTAATTTAAATCGCAACAATATTTCTACTTAAAATTGTACATGTTCAATCCACTGTGCTAGAGATAGTTTATCAGGGTTAATTTGATTCATTAATTCAAAATCAACCACATATCCTTTATCTTCTAACCAACTTCTTTCAGCTGTACCACTCACAAATTCACCTTTAATTTCTGTAGGTAGACCAGTGACAGTTGCAAATGTTTTAACCACTTCATTTAAAGTTAATTCATCTGACGCAATTTCGATGGCTTGATGATTATATTGTTCTGGTTTTTTAAATAAATTAGCTGCAACTTTCGCAATATCAAGTGAAGAAATCATTGCGAATTTAACTTCTGGATTGATAAACTCAGGTATTGTTATTTGTTGGTCTTCTTTCTTAGCAATTCTAAGGAAGTTATCCATAAAGAATGATGGTTTAATAATTGAAAAGTTTAATGATGATGTTTTCAGTTCATTTTCTATTTCAGCTAACGCTTCAAAATGGGGTCCTGTTCTATCTCTATTAACACCGCCTGCTGTACTATACACAACATACTCAATATGTTGTTTTTCAGCTAATTTAATAATCATTTTTCCTTGTCTTAATTCTTCCTCAATATCATCTTTAATGATTGGTTGAACACTATATAATCCATATTGTCCTTCCATTGCTTCTTCTAAGCTTTGTTGATTACTCAAATCACCTTCAAAAATTTCAAGTTGATCACTTTCAATAGAAGTTAATTTATCATTATGTTTATTACGAGTTAAAGCACGTACATGCCAACCATCAGTTAATAATTGTCTTACAACTGCATTACCTTGTTTACCTGTAGCTCCAATAACTAGAATACTTTTCATTTATTTTCTCTCCTTTATTACTGTTGTAAAAACCAATAATCTTCCTTCTCACCTTTTAAATAAGTGTATTCTTTAGGTGATTTACCCATATGCCATATATTTTCATTCATTAAATCTCTTATATCCCATACTAAATGAATAAATTGATGTAAATGATTTCCAAACAATTTGTTTGGTGCTTTCATCTGTAATACATGAGATACCTCATTAATTGAAATATTCATTTCATCTGCTATATTTTTCAAACTCAAAGTCGTTTCATCAAAATGCTCTTGTAATTCTCTAGCTGTAATTTGTCTTTGTTCTTTATTTAATGACATCTACATCACTCTTCCCTTTTATTAAAACATCTACATCTCTTTTATTTGTCTTTTTATATGATAGGCTTTATAATAAACGGATAGTTGTCCGTTTGTCAACAAACTTATTTTAAGAAGGTGATGTATTTGCGTAAAGACGCCCTAGAAAATCGACAGCGTATTGAGAAAAAAGCAATTGAACTCTTTAACCAACATGGCGTTCAAGAAGTAAGTATGAATCGTATCGCAAAAGACTTAAATATTGGAATGGGAACATTGTATCGTCATTTCAAAGATAAAAGTGCATTATGTGCAACTATCATTGCACATGACTTTACTGACATTATCAACGAAATGTATGAAGTTAAAAACAAGAACAGTGATAAACAACTGATTTTCAGTGATTCACTAGACATCTTTTTAACATTTAAATCTAATAATAGTGAGTTATTACATTGTATTGAAGACACAACAGATAAAAATGACTTTTACAATAGCGACATTTATTTACAATTATTTAAGTTTTATTATGAAGTTCTTGGCAATAATACAAGTACACCATGGACAACATTTAAAGTAGATATGTTACTTAAATCTTTATCTACCAATTCTTTTGAATTACAAAAAGAAAAGCGCGGTCTTTCAAACGAATCAATTAGAGACTATTTAATCAAACTATATATTACAGACGAGGTGGCAACAAATGGCTAAAATTACATTAATTACAGGTGGAAATAAAGGACTAGGCTTTGAAACAGCTAAATCACTTATCGACCAAGGTCATAAAGTATATATCGGTTCACGTGATGAATCCCGTGGACAAGAAGCAGCACAACAAATTGGCGCTCAACTTGTTCAATTAGATGTCACTGATGATACATCAGTTAAAAAAGCATTCGATTATATCAAAGAACAGGAAGGCCGTTTAGATGTATTAGTAAATAATGCAGGTATCTCTGGTCAATTTGCTAAACCTGCTGATATTACAGTTGAAGATATGAACAAAGTTTATCAAACAAATGTCTTTGGTATTGTCAGAATGATGAATACATTTGTACCATTATTAGAACAATCTGAACAACCAGTTGTCGTTAATGTCACAAGTGGTCTTGGTTCATTTGGTATGGTCACTAATCCAAATACTCAAGAATATCATGTTAATTCATTAGCATATTGTTCATCTAAATCTGCAGTAACTATGTTAACTGTTCAATATGCTAAAGGTTTACCAAATATGCAAATCAATGCTGCAGATCCTGGTTCTACTAATACTGACTTAGTTGGCGATTTTAGTAACAATGCTAAACCAGCAACAGAAGGTATTAAACCAATTGTAGAGTTAGCAACAATTGATGCGGATGGACCAACTGGCACATTTATTAATGCTGATGGCAAAATGCCTTGGTAAACTTTTGAAAGTTAGAACTAAAAACTTTATAACAAATGATGTAAATAACATACATTCTATTGGAGGATTTTATAATGAAAAGTATTACTTTTGAAGAACACTATGTCATCGATGAGATTCAAAAAGAAACAATGAAAGCAGCATCTGCTGATCCTAATGGCGTACCAATGAAAACAATGCTTGAAGGTTTAGAACAAAAATCTGGCTTTACTGATGCGGATGAAATTAAATACCATGATAAACGTATCAAATTTATGGATGAACAAAATGTTCAAATGCAAGTTTTATCATATGGTAACGGCGCACCTTCTAACTTAGAAGGGCAAAGAGCTATCGATCTTTGTAAACAAGCTAATGATACATTAGCTGAATATGTTAAAGAATATCCAGACCGTTTTGTTGGTTTTGCTACATTACCTATTAACGAACCTGAAGCAGCTGTTGAAGAATTTAAACGTTGCATCAATGAATTAGGTTTCAAAGGTGCACTTATTATGGGACGCCCTAAAGACGGCTTCTTAGATCAAGACAAATATGATGGCATTTTTGCAACGGCTGAAGCTTTAAATGTACCAATTTACTTACATCCAGCACCTGTTAATAGCGATGTATATCAAGCATATTATAAAGGTAATTATCCAGAAGTAACTGCTGCAACATTTGCTTGTTTCGGTTATGGTTGGCATATTGATGTAGGTATCCATGCTATTCATCTTGTACTATCTGGTGTTTTCGATTGTTACCCTAACTTAAATATGATTATTGGACACTGGGGAGAATTCGTTCCATTCTTCTTAGAACGTATGGACGACACTTTATTTGCAGATCATTTACAACACCCAGTTAGTCATTATTTCAAAAATAACTTTTATGTAACACCAAGTGGTATGTTAACTAAACCTCAATTTGATTTAGTTAAAAAAGAAATGGGCATCGACCGTATCCTTTATGCTGCTGACTATCCATATATCGAACCTGAACGTTTAGGCGTATTTTTAGATGAATTAGGTTTAACTGACGAAGAAAAAGAGAAAGTAAGTTATACAAATGGAGCTAAGTTATTAGGATTAGAATAATATTCCAATAATCATTGTTAATAATAAATGGAGGTATTTTATATGAATACTATAGAACTAAAAGGTGCTAAATTACGCTATCATCAAATCGGACAAGGACCTGTATTAATTTTCATTCCAGGAGCTAATGGTACTGGTGGTATCTTTATGCCACTTGCACAACAACTTAAAGATCATTTTACAGTTGTAGCAGTCGATCGTCGTGACTATGGTGAAAGTGAATTAACAGAGCCACTACCTGAATCAGCTGCTAACCCAGATGATGATTATCGTGTAAAACGTGATGCTAAAGATATTGCAGAACTTGCACAATCATTAAGTGATGAGCCAGTATATGTATTAGGTTCAAGCTCTGGTTCAATCGTTGCTATGCACGTATTAAAAGATTATCCAGAAATCGTTAAACAAATTGCTTTCCATGAACCACCTATCAACACATTCTTACCTGATAGTAAATATTGGAAAGACAAAAATGATGATATCGTAAACAAAGTATTAACTGAAGGTTTAGAAGTTGGTATGAAAGACTTTGCTGAATCATTAAAAATTGCACCTATTGATGCTAAAATGATGACTGCTCAACCTGAATCAGAAGAAGCTAAAAAAGAGCAATATCAACGTTCAATGTTCTGGGTAGAATACGAGATTCGTCAATATACACATTCTGATATTACTTTAGATGATTTCAAAAAACATGAAGATAAAATTACTTTATTAAATGGTACTGACTCTAAAGGTTCATTCCCACAAGATGTGAACTTCTATATCAATGAACAAATTGATTTACCAATTGTTGATATTCCAGGCGGCCACTTAGGTTATGTTCAAAAACCTGAGGGCTTTGCAGAAGTATTATTAAAAATGTGGAATAACTAAAATCATTTTTAAACTAAAGACAATATCTAGTTATAAAATGTTATGTTTTTATACGTAGCGTTGAATATATAGAGAAACACGCGTTGAGATTTACCTTCTCAACGCGTGTTTTTTCTTTATCCTAATATTGTTTCCATGGAGCGATTAACACTACCTTCATACATACCGCCAAATTTTAATAAATGAATCATAAGTAAATATAATCTATAAAACTCTAAACGCTCATATGCGCCTTTAGCTAATGGATAATGCTTTTCATATTCATCATAAAATTCTTGTGTAAACCCACCAAATACTGTCGTAATACCTAAATCAAATTCACGATCGCCATAAAATGGTGCTGGGTCAAATAAAGCTGGTTGACCATCCGTTAAGAACATATAATTGCCACCCCATAAATCACCGTGCAATAATGATGGCTTGCTTTGGTGATTGTCTAAGGCGTTGACCATTACTTCTCTGACCTGTTCATATACTTTATTATCTTCTTTATTCCATAATCCTTTGCGCAATAATTCATCTCTAATGTGATCCATACGTTGTTCTATAAATAATTCTTTCCATGAATTTGTCCATGTATTTTCAAATGAAATATCGCCACCTTCATGAGGTAATCGAAAACCAAATTGACCGTCTTCTTGTTGTTGGCTATGCATTTTAGCAACTAATTGACCTAATTCTCTTTGGCTTCCACCAGTACCTTCTTCTAAATAGCTTAATAATAAATAAGCATCGTCATTAATTTCCCCGCTTGCGATAACTTTCGGTGCAGTAATGCCAGCATTTTCAAATTCATTAAGACCTGCAATCTCCGCAGCATAAAAAGATTCATTTCTATTTCGTTGAACTAATAAGAAAAATGTGTCATCTTGCTGTGTAGTAACTTTGAATGCTTCGTTAACATCCCCACCACTTACAGGCGTAATATCTTTAATATAATCTAGAGGTAATTGTTCTTTCCAATCTATTGCCATTATCTCACCTTCCATTTATCTGTAATACTTCTTATATTTCCTAAATATATCACTTTTAATCTTTAAGTATGTCACCTATGTGAATGAATCATTATTTAGAAGTTCGACTATTTTTTAAATTTTTATAATTTAACTAGGAAATTTAATATGAAAGTGCTAGTCTATTAAAAGGAAAAGTTTCAAATATATTAAATTGAGGATAGTAAGCCTCAAATATAATGAACTAGGAGCGTTAATATGTATAAACTAATCAAACCATTATTATTCAAAATCGAACCTGAAAAAGCACACGGATTAACAATTGATGCACTAAAAATCGCACAAAAACAGTCATATGTATTACCTATTATGAAAAAATTATTCGACTATCAAAACCCAATTCTTTCACAAAATATCCATGGTATCACATTTGAAAATCCTATTGGACTTGCCGCTGGTTATGATAAATCTTGTGAAGTACCTAAAGCTTTAGAAAACCTTGGATTTGGTGCATTAGAATTAGGTGGTATCACGCCAAAACCACAACCTGGTAATCCTCAACCTCGTATGTATAGATTATTAGAAGACGATGCTTTAATTAACCGTATGGGCTTTAATAATATTGGAATGAATAAAGCACTTAGTAACTTACGACGTCATGCTTATCATACGCCAATCGGTCTTAACGTTGGTGTAAATAAAATGACTTCTTATGATAACCGTTACCAAGATTACATTAAAGTTATAGATACATTTAAAAATGACGTGGATTTCTTCACTGTGAATATTAGTTCTCCAAATACTGAGAACTTACAAAATTTTCATGACAAAGATGAATTTTCAATGTTATGTAGTGCTTTAGAAACATTCAAAGCACAAAATGAAATTAATGTACCTATATTCTTAAAACTTACTTCTGACATGGATGAAAATGGATTAAAATCACTCTTACCAACTATTAAAGAACATTTTGACGGTGTTATTCTTGCGAATACGACACGTCAACGTGATGGTTTAACATCAGCCAATCGTGTTGAAGATGGTGGGTTAAGTGGTCGTCCATTATTTGAACGTAACTTAAAATTAGTTAAATTAGCATACCAAGAAACTAATGGAGAATTACTAATTATTGGTACTGGTGGCATCTTTAGTTCTGAAGACGCAATTAAAATGATACGTAATGGAGCTTCATTACTACAAATTTATTCATCTCTTGTAATAGAAGGTCCAGGTCTAACTAAGAAAATAAATAAAGAAATCGCTCAGTATTTAAAACAAAATGATTATCAAAATATTAGTGATATTATTGGATTAGATGCAAAGTAGCGTACTAATAATTCAGTTAATAGTATAATATCTTTACTTTGTATAGGTCTTTTATATAGGATCTAAATCAAAGTAATCATAGATAGTTATAAAATAGAACTTACTCAATGTTATGTGTCATGAATATGGGGGGCATTCTTAAAATGCGAGAAGAAACAAAAGAAAAAGATATGAATCATTCAACGCAACAAGATAATATCGATAACAATAGCAAGACTGAAAGTAACGAAGAAGATGAACGTAAAGGGCTACATGGTTATCGCAAAACAGATCTTGATTTAGAAATTGAACGCGAATTACAAGAAATGATGGAAAATGATGACAAAGAAGTAAAGAAAGAAAATAAACGCTTTAAACTATTCTCTTTCCTTGCTATGTTAGTTATCGCCATTATGGCAATTATACGTTTCATTCATAAAATGATTTAACTTTATTAGAATACCCAGAGTTAAGGCTCTCGCCTTTTAACTCTGGGTATTTTTAAAATTGTTGTAAAAATGCACTTGCATCTTTATTGATTTGTTTAAAGTCAATACCTTGTTTCATTGCTGCAAAGACACATCCACAATAACATTGTCTAAATATATTATAGTCATTACACATTTCTATAGAACGTTCATAGCCTTTGTTTTTCTTGAAATCACTAGGTAGATATTTAACGTTATATACATTTTGCACATCCATCCCTAATTGATTAATTAATTGTGCATTCTTTTTAGGAGATAATGTAATCGCACTACCAAAATAATCATAACCATATTTAATAGCTGCTTCTGCTACTAATTCAAGTCTCATTTCAAAACAAGCAGTACATCTTAGACCACCTTCAGGCTCCTCAGTTAACCCTTTAGCCTTAGCCATTTTCATAAATTCATGTGGTTTATATTTAGCTTCAATATACTTCACATTTGAACCTGTCTTTTCATTGAAATCTTGAACAAACATTTCTTGTACTTTGGCACGTCTTAAGTATTCATTTTTAGGGTGAATATTGGGATTAGCAAAATAAATAGCGATATCAGCATATTGTGTTAAAAATTCTAAAGTATATGTGCTACATGGTGCACAACAACTATGTAATAAAATTTTAGGCCTCTCGTTTTCCCTTTCCCATTGTTGAATCATTTTCCTTAACACTTTGTCATAGTTTACCTTTTGATTTTTCATTTTTTTCAAAATGTCGCCCGCTTCAATCAAAAGAAAACACTCCCTCCATTATTTATTATATAATTTATGAATATTATACAATAAATCGATAATGAAAAAGTGTTCTCAGAGAAATTACTTTTATTTTATTTAATTAAATATTAAGTTTAATATTCTTTCATGATTTTATTTACTTGATAAACATACATAAATCCACCAAATACAATACCCGCAATAATGGCAGTAATAATTTCCATACCCCATTGAATACTTGTATGCTGTAAATATTTTATGATTAAACCTAAGAGAAACATAGCACTTCCGAAGTAAAGCATCAAAATCACACTTTTAATTCGATATTTATTCACTAATTTTTTATATTCTTCTGGTGAATAAACTTTATCTTTATTTAGTTCATCAGATTTTGTTTTATATAACAATACGCCATTAATTATAAAAAAGAAAATGAATAGTAATATTGTATTTAATGAAATTGTTTGGTGATACGCATCAATGATTAGGTTAGACAGTAACAAAATAGGCATACCAATATAAGTAATTATAAATGTAGTAGCCAATTTTTGATTTAAAAGTGTTCTCTCCCTTTCATCTTTTTCAGTTGATGTATTAGTAATCCAATTTAATAACTTTTCATTCAACTGACTCATATGAATACCCCTTTCAACTAGTAATTTTAGTATATGTCTAATATATATGACACATGTACTAATGTCAAATATAAATGACATTAGTACTTAATTGTATTCATTTAACATAGAACATTGTATGATGTTGTTAGCAATATAATATAAAAGACTAAGGAGCAGATTTATGACTCAATTATCACCATATTTAGCATTTCCAAACACTAAAGAAGCTTTAAAATATTACGAAGAAGTATTTGGTGCAACAAATATTAAACGTTTAGAAGTCGGAGAAGATCAAGCGGAACATTTTGGAATGACAAAAGAACAAGCTAAAGAAGCAACTATGCATGCAGAATTTGAAATTGTTGGTGTGAAAATTTTAGGTGCAGATTCATTCGAACGTATTCAACCAATCAATAACGGCATTTCATTATTAATTGATTTTGACGTTAATGATAAAGAAGAAACTGAAAAAGTAGAAGCTTTCTACGATAAAATTAAAGACCATGAGTCTATCAATATTGAACTACCATTATCAGAACAATTTTGGGGCGGTAAAATGGGCGTCTTCAACGATAAATATGGCGTAAGATGGATGTTACATGGTCAAGATTATAATGCAACGAATCAGTAAATAGGTAATAATAAACAGGCTGGAACATAAATCCCAAAATAATAGCACTAAGGTGATTTGATGTGCACCCCAAAAGTTGGACTAAAAATCTAACTTTATGGGGTGCATTTTTTATGGGTAAACATTATAAATTTGAAATCAAATTAAAAATAGTTCACGAATATTTAAATAGTAGTTTAGGATATAAGAGATTAACTAAAAAATATAATCTTTCTCATCATTCTTTACTTCAAAGATGGGTTAACCAGTATTTGGAATCGGGCCCAGAAGGATTAGATAAAAAAATGAAAAATAGCTCATATACTAGTGATTTTAAAGTATCTGTTTTAAGATTTAGACAAGAAAATCAATTGTCTTATCGAGAAACAGCGAATCATTTTAAAATTACCAATCCTGCTACATTAGCTCAATGGCAGCGTAAATTTGATGAAGAAGGTATTCTCGGTTTAGACAATAAACAGAAAGGACATCCTTCTAAAATGAAAAGAAAACATACAAAAGTTGAACATGAAAATCAGTTGCCTTTAAAAGAAGATGAACGCGAAGAATTAGAAAGACTTAGGAATGAAAATGAAATGTTGAAAGCAGGTATTGCTTATCAAAAAAAGTTACAAAGATTGACCCAACATTACGGAACCAAACATCCGAAAAAGTAAAGGTCATTAAAGAATTACATGAAATGAATCAATTTGGGTTAAGTCTTCTGTTTAAAGTTACGGAAATAGCTAAATCCGTGTATTACTACTGGATTAAACGTTTCAAAAAAACCAAAAAAGATATAGATATAGTTAAATCTATTAAGCAAATATGTAAAGAAAGCGATTATACTTATGGTTATCGTCGAGTTACTCAAGCATTAGTTAATAAAGGAATGACAGTCAATCATAAGAAAGTAAGACGAATTATGAAAGAACATCAATTAATATGTAAGAAATTTAATCATAAAACAAGAAAATACAATTCTTATAGAGGCACAATAGGTAAAGTAGCTAGAAATATATTAAAACGTCGTTTTAATACAGATCGACCTTATCAAAAAGTGGTTACAGACATTACAGAATTTAAATTACTTGATGGAACAAAGGCATATTTGTCACCTTTTATGGATTTATATAGCTTGGAAATCTTAAGTTATCGTATATCAAAGCGTCCTACTATAGATATTGTGATTGAACCTTTAAATGAATTACTAACTATGAGACCTCAACTTTTTTATCGAATGACAATTCATTCAGATCAAGGATGGCATTATCAAAATAGAAACTATATTGAGTCATTAAAAGAACATGATGTATTTCAAAGTATGTCTAGAAAAGGAAATTGCCTAGATAATGCCTCAATGGAAAACTTCTTTGGGTTATTAAAACAAGAAATGTATTATGGACAATCATTTGAAACATTCCAAGAATTAGAACAATCTATTCATAAATATATCAATTTTTATAACAATACAAGAATTAAAGCAAAATTAAAAGGCTTGTCTCCTAAGCAATATAGGAAACAAACCTTTAAAATAGTATACTAAACCAGAGTACAACTTTTGGGGTTCAGTACAATTTATTTTAATCATCTTAGTGCTTTCTTTATACCCAATACTTCGTATTGTATGGCTCTCTTTCCCAGGGTACAGTTTCAGCCAGAAATACAGCACAGATAAATCTGTGAGTATTTCTAAGGTCTTCAACTAGCACTGTTCCCTCGGGAGTCTCGCCATAAATACTACGTATTTATATGTAATTTTACTTTAAAATATTTAAAAAATAAGGCACTTTCGTATAATTTAATAAGCATCACTAAACTAAATTAATGGAATCCTTATGTATAAAGATTAATCGATTTAGAGTAAACTCCAAAGTAGATGCTTTATCAAAATCTTTATTTGTACAATTTCATAATCAGTGTTTAAAACAAAATCTCATAGATAAAAAGGTAATTTCTATATTATTTCAATAGAAGTTACCTTTTTTCTATTGTTCAAGAACTTTATGTCTCTGCCTCATTTATTATTTCTCTCGTTGTATTATTGTAGCTGGGCCGTTATTGACAATATCATAAAAATATTGAATCAATTCTTCTTTCGATATACGGTTAGGATCCTCTACCCAATGACGTATAAATGAAAGCCCCGCTCCAGATACATAACTCATAAAATAAGAAAATGGTATGTTACCAATTTTATTATTGTCGTTTTTAAAATGATTTAAATGTCCTGTGATAAGTTCATATAGCTTCTCATGCAAATTGGAATCCTTACCAATATTAAACATAAGTTGATAAAACGACATATTCTCTTCTATATTACCAATTAAAAACTCCATAATCGTACGTATATTATCAGCTGATATTGCTTTATTACTATATACATCATTTTCTTCAATAAATACTTTAATTTCATTAACCTGCTCATCTTCCATTTGTTCTAATAAATCATATTTATCTATGTAATGCGTATAAAATGTACTACGATTGACGTCTGCTAAATCAGAAATTTGTTGAACTGTAATTTGTTCTAATTCCTGTTTATGCAATAAATCGATAAATGCTTGTCTGATTGCTTGCTGTGATTTTCTAACGCGTCGATCTTGCGGCATAATGTCACATCCTTTATCTCTATACAACAAGTATACGTTGTTTGTTGGTTATTACACAAATTAAGGACATTGATGATTGGAATTCTGATTATTACCTCTTATCATGAAGGTGTAAAGAAAAAGAAATCATGTAAAGGATGATTCATATGACAAGCAATTTATTAGGAAATCCAAAATTAACTGTTACAGATGTTAGTGATGTTAAAGAAGGTTTAAATCATATTGTTGTAGATAGTGTACAATTTGGTAATCAAGAAATGATTATGGAAAAAGATGTTACTGTTGAAATGAAAGATGGCGAAAAATTATATGTGAATATTTTCCGTCCTAACAAAGAAGGTCAATTCCCAGTAGTGATGTCTGCAGATACGTATGGTAAAGATAACAAACCAAAAATAACTAATATGGGTGCTAATTGGCCAACATTAGGCGCTATACCTACTTCAAGCTTCACGCCTGAAGAATCACCAGATCCAGTTTTCTGGGTCCCTCAAGATTATGTTGTTATCAAAATTGCATTGCGAGGTAGTTCAAAATCAAATGGTGTCTTATCTCCATGGTCAAAACGTGAAGCAGAAGATTACTATGAAGTGATTGAATGGGCTGCACAACAAGAATGGAGTAATGGTAATATCGGAACTAATGGTGTTTCATATCTTGCAGTTACACAATGGTGGGTTGCGTCATTAAATCCTCCTCATTTAAAAGCTATGATTCCATGGGAAGGTTTAAACGATATGTATCGTGAAGTTGCTTTCCACGGTGGTATTCCAGATACAGGATTCTATCGTTTCTGGATTCAAGGAATCTTTGCGAGATGGACAGATAATCCAAATATTGAAGATTTAATTCAAGCTCAAAAAGACCATCCATTATTTGATGATTTCTGGAAACAACGCCAAGCACCACTTCATCAAATCAAAACACCTATCTTAGCTTGTGCAAGTTGGTCAACTCAAGGTTTACACAATCGTGGTTCATTTGAAGGATTTAAACAAGCAAGCTCAGAAGACAAATGGCTATATATCCATGGTCGTAAAGAGTGGGAAAGTTATTATGCTAGAGAAAATCTTGAACGTCAAAAAGCGTTCTTCGATTATTACCTAAAAGAAGAAGATAATGATTGGAAAGACACACCAACTGTCACTTATGAAGTAAGAGACCAATTCTATAGAGGTGAATTCAAAACAGCAACATCATTCCCATTACCAAATACTGAATATACTCCTCTATATTTAAATGGTAAAGAATTAACATTAAATCAAAATGCTGTCTCTGAAGAAAATACAACTAGTTATGATTCTGAAAATGAACAAGACGAAGTACGCTTCAGTTATACATTTGATAAAGATACAGAATTAGTAGGTAATATGAACTTAAAATTATGGGTAAGTACAGATGATACAGACGATATGGATTTATTTGCAGGTATTAAAAAATTAGATCGTCGTGGTAATGAAGTGCACTTCCCTGACTTTAACCATATTGAAGATGGTCAAGTTGCAACTGGTTGGTTACGTGCTTCACATCGCGAATTAGATCAAGAAAAATCAACCATTGCTCAACCTTGGCATACACATGAACAAGAATTAAAACTTAATAATGGTGAAGTCGTTCCTGTAGAAATTGAACTTCTACCTTCAGGTACATTATTTAAACAAGGCGAAACACTAGAAGTTGTCGTCAAAGGAAGCGAAGTAGTAAAAGGTAATAGTACACCAGGTATGAGTACACGTTATGAACATAACGAAACAGTAAATAAAGGACATCATCATATTCACACTGGCGGACAATACGATTCTCAACTAATCATTCCCATAACAAAATAAATATATTAAAATGACCACTCAAAAGGATTTCTCCTTTTGGGTGGTCATTTATTATTAATTATTTTCTGGAACTTTTAGTATCCAGAACCTACTTTTTCTCCGTCTTCATCATATTCAGTTACATAACCGTCATCTGAATCTACAGTATATGAACCTGCTAAATTACCATCTTTATCTTCAAATGAGAATCCCCATTTGCCATCATCTGTTTTTTCAGGTTCTTTGTACGTATATTCATCTGTATCTAATGTATGTCCTTCATATGACTCAACTTTGTCGATAACGTTATCACGAGTTACTTCTTCTGAATCACTGTCACTATCATCGTCATCATCATCGTCGTCTGATTCCATTTTCTTATCGTAATAATCATCTATAGCGTCTTCATCAAATTTGACTGTTACATCTGATACGCCATTATCTTCTTCACTAGCACTTGAAACATTTACAGAACTTGATTTAAATGTTTCACCTTCTAAAGTACCTTGTGCATATACGATGACATCTTCGTCAGGATCATAAGGGCCAAATGTATCAGATTCATCGCCTTCATTTTTATCGTTCACATAGATGTTAATATCATCTAACATTGAACCACCTTCAGTAGTTACGTTGAATCGCTTTTGTCTAAATGATTCTTTCGCAATACCGTCTTCCTCACTCATAGTAATGTTAATCGCACCATCGAATGTTTTACCTTCCATTTTCTTAGAGGCCTTTAAATTATAATCTCCAATTGGGAACGTGCCTATTGGTTTACTTTCAGCTTCATCAACAGAAAGATGATGTTTTTCCCCATTAAATTTATAAGTAATATCACCGGTATCAGTAGGTTCAATATATACCTTTTTTTGTGGAATATTGAATTTATAGTTATTAAAGAATAAATATTTTTTGCCGTCTTTTTCAATATTTAATACATTATCATCGTCTGTATTAACAGATAAACTATGATATTTACCGTGCTCAACTTCTTTCGTATTACTTTCAATTTGGTTTGCTACGTTAGTTAAGTCGCCTTCAGCCTTGAGGTAATTTAAATAAGCACGTGCTTCTTGTTCACTCAATTTATTATCTGCTGAAGTCACTTGTTTAGCTAGACCTTTTGCATCATCTTTCTTAACTGCATGTGCGATTTGGTCTGCTTGTTTTTCAGGTGAAAATTGATGTTTTAAAATCGCAAAGATAGCAATTAACATTGCTAAAACAACTGCAACTATAACAATGATTAATATTGTTTTTTTCTTACTTTTCTTCGGTTGTGGTTCATATTGTTGATACATAGATGCATTATTATAACCTTGGTTATGTTGTTGTGAATGAGTATGATTGTGAGAATTTTGTTGTGAATCCTGAGATGCGTTAACTGGTGCCCCACAATTAGTACAAATTTTAACGTCTTGGCGTAAGGGTTTACCGCAATTACTACAATATTTCATTAATAACCACTACCTCCACCGAATAAGTTATTAAAGAATGAATCTCTTGTTTCATCAAATGATTCTAAAATACTTGAAAGTGTTACTTCTCCGAAAATTCTCATCAAGATAAAAATAACAATTAAGTAAATAACAATACCATAAAAACTTGAAAATCTAGTGAAGTTAATACCACTATATTTCGCAATTAAATATACACCAGAAGCTACAAGTATAACGAAAGATAACATTAAGACAACCATGCCAAATGTGTATGCTTCCATAACTAATAGAATGATAGATACAAGTAACATTGCAACTGTGACACTATTAATTAATATGAAATCAGAAAATACCTTTTTAAATGGTATCGCTTGAACTACAACTAATCTTGTCATTCCGAATATTGTACCTACAATTGCAGCTAAAAGAATAATTAAGCTAATAATAATAGAGAACACGATTTTGGATTCTGAAGTAAATAAAGATACTTCTTCTGGAATAGCTAAGAAAAGAATGATTGCAAGTACGATTAATCCAATTGCTAATAGTGAACCTAATAATTTAAAACTGAATGTATGAGTACTTTTAATCTCTCTATCAGGATCTACAAAAGCACTTTTGAAGAAACCTTTACTTTCTTGAGTCACTTCTTTAGCTTGTTCACTAAACTGATTTGTTTGTTGTTGATACTGATGTGGTTGTTGTTGATACTGTTGATTTTGATTATAGTTTTGATATTGATTCTGGTATTGGTTCTGATTTGGATTTTGATTCTGGTTTGGGTTTTGATTTTGATTTTGGTATTGCTGTTGTGTGTTGTTAGGTTGTGAGTGTTGGTATTGATTGTGATTTGCGTGAGTTTCTGCAGATGCATTACTTTGATTCATTGATTGTGATTGTTCATGTGAGGCATTGCTAGTAGAATTCATTGTGCTATTATGAGTTGATTGAGTGGCCTGTTGTTTATTTGAGTGAGAATCAGCTTGTTTAATATCGTCCTCTGCTGATGTAACTGCATTAGATTGACGATTAACTTTTGTGCCGCATTCTCCACAAAATACATCATCTTGTTCGATTTGATGACCACAATTAGGGCATTTCATAATGGTACCTCCAGTATTTTATTGTTTATCTTTGCAAATTATAACATTTTATTTATGTTGTTTTCTATGAAATTTCAAATATTTTTAAAAACCTTTAATAAAGTTTGTTATATTTTTAGATATATCAAATACCTTAATAGATATTTTTACTAAAAAAATATTTTTTAATAGATAGTAAGTAATTGGTGATACAATTATTACTAATATAAAAAGCGTTTTATTTTTTAATTTAAAGTCACACAAAAATACGATATATTGTAAATAAAAAAGCTAGTAAACGAGTTTTGATAAACTCATTTACTAGCCATTTTTCTAAAAGATATGTCCCAGGTTCTTAATTGTTATTATTTATTTTTATGTATTTTCTTATTTAGTTGATGATCAGATTGACTAAATACTTCTGCTTCATTAAATGTAAGAACAACATTAACAGGACTTTCATCACTATTAATAGATGGTACATTCACTTCATTTGATTTAAATGCTTGGTTCCCTACATAACCTACACCATAAACAAGCAAGTCATCTTCTCCACTAAAAGGTCCATAAGTAATATAGTCTTTTAATCTACCAACATTTTTATCATTAATAACTAAATCCATTTTATTAAACATATAACTATTTTTAGTTGTTACTTTAAATCGTTTTTCACTAAAATCTTCTTTAGCTAAAGTACCATATTTTTTCAAACTAAAAATAATATTGCCGTCATATGTACGATTTCCGATTTTTTTAGTTGCGTCTAATTTATATTCACCTAAAGGTACAGCATTTAAACTAACGATATGACCTTTTACTAAACGAACATTATACTTTTTGTTATTTAAACGATATGTCAATTTACCATTATCTTTAGCATCTAATGTAAAGTTAAATCGTGGTATTTCAAATTGAAAGTTTTTAAACAAACCGAATAAATGAATCTGTTGATGTATCGTTAAGATTGTCACTCCTTCTAATTCAACATCTTGTGTTTTACCTTTATTTTGTTTTAAATGATATGCTGCCGATGTTAATTGATGTAAGAATTTTTTATTACCACCAAATGAATTGATCAAAGATACATATGCCTTAGCTTCTTCATTTGTTAATTGTTGATTATTGGATATTACTAATTCAATCAATTGGTCCGTATTTTTATGATCGATTGCATCTGAAAATAATTGAACCTTTTTATCTAGTGCGTTTTCTAATCTATAGAAAGATAAAATACTAATTAATATGATCGTCATCAAACAAAGTACCAGTATTATAAGTGACAATGGTTTTTTAGGTTTGCGAAATCGATACCTTTTAGACGCATGAGAAGCATGAATTTGATGCGAATATCTTTCTGTATATTTTTTTGTAGCTAACATAGAATGATAACATCTTGTGCAGTAATCATTATTAATATACATAGGTTTCTTGCATTGTTTACAGTATGCCATTAAAACCACTATCCCATAATTTCATAAGATAATCGTTGATTAATTGTTCTATAATCATATGACCTAATAAATAAACTAAAATTGTCATTACCAATTGATAGATAATGATACTATATATGCTTGCGATTTTTGTACTATACATAACACTATATTTAGCCAAAATATATGACGGTGAAATGATATATAACATAACACAAGCAACAACTAAGATAATGATAGCTAATTTTGTTACGCCTAGTATAGCTAATATCAATCCTATTAATAATGTTATAACTGAAAACGTATTAACGACAATGAAATCAGACACGACCTTGTGAAGTTGGACTTTCGTATTTAAACTTATTTTCAAAACACTATACAACACGCCAATTGATAAAGTTGTACTACCTAACATTATCATCAATATATAGAAAGTTATCTTTAAAGGTGAGCTACTTGCCATAAATAAAAATAAATCTGAAGATAAAATGATTATTAGTAAAGTACTCAATAACGTTCCTATACATACTAATGATAATAAAAAACGATAATTAAATGTGACTTGATTCTCAAAAATATCATCCACAGATTTAAATACATGGGTGAAGAATTTTTTACCTTCAATTTGTAAATCTTTAAAGAAATATTCCATCGATGACATATTATCATCTGTTATTTCTTCAACAAATGAGTCATTTTCTTCAAGTGTAGATCGCTTTCTCGTTGTTTGATGAACTGATGTCGTCTTTTTATATAATTGACGCTCATTATTATCATCATCTTCTTTCTGAGATTGCTTTGAAGTACTTTGAAGTTGTTGGTTCTCTGTCATTGTAGATGCTGTTAGAACGTTTTGTGTCGCTTCATCTGGTTTAATTATTTCTGCACCACATTGAACACAAAATCGATCTTCTGGTTGATGATTCTGACCACAATTAAGACATTTCATGAAATTTTAATTCCTCCACTATAACTATTTAGATAGATTATATTACATTTCAACACCCTATTCTATATTATTTTTATTTTATTTATTAATATTTAAAAAGCCCTAACAATAAATTATACTAATTTGTTAGGACTTGCATTTATATATTTAATTATCACTGTTATAAAACAATTGTGTTTTCTTTTTCATGTATCATTTCAATGATGTCATTATGTTCATTCAATACAGCTACTTTTGGTGCATGATGCTTAATTTCTTCTTCATTTAATTGAGCATAAGTCATAATTATAACTACATCATCTATTTCAACTAAGCGAGCTGCAGCACCATTCAAGCAAATCTTACCAGTACCTCTTTCACCAGCAATGACATAAGTTTCAAAGCGCGCACCGTTATTATTATTTACGATTGCAACCTTTTCATTTGGTAATATATCAACCGCTTCTAAAATATCTGAGTCAATCGTGATACTTCCAACATAGTTTAAGTTAGCTTCTGTCACCCTTGCTCTATGAATTTTAGAATTCATCATTGTTCTTATCAACTTATTCAGCTCCAATTATTATATTATCTATCAAACGTGCTTTTGAAAATTTAACAGCTAATGAAATAAAGATTTGACCTTCAATTTTAGTTTGTTCTTCTAACTCTGGATAACTATAGATAGCCACTTCATCTACTTGACCACTTGTGTAATCAAGTAAATATTGAGTAATTTCATCTATAATAACCGAACTATTGCGTTCTCCATTATTATATAATTCACGTGCTAATTTCAAACTCTTACTTAAATGAACCGCTTCTTGTCTTTCCTCTACTGTTAAGTAAACATTTCTTGAACTTTTTGCTAATCCATCTTTTTCTCGAACAATATCCACACCTATAATTTCAATTGGCTGATTAAAATCTTTGACCATTTTTTCTACGATTGCCAGTTGTTGCGCATCCTTTTTACCAAAGTAAGCATAATCTGGACTTACAATATTAAACAATTTATTAACTACAGTTACAACACCTTCGAAATGTCCCGGACGTTGTGCACCTTCAAGTACATGTGCTAATTTACCAATTTTAAGTGTTACACCTAGTTCATCAGGATACATTTCTTCTACACTTGGATAAAACACATAATCGACATCAATTTGTTCTATCATTTCAACATCTTTATCAATTTGGCGAGGATATGCATCAAAATCTTCATTAGGTCCAAATTGTAGCGGATTAACAAAAATACTCACTACAGTTACATCATTAAATTCTGATGATAATTCCATCATTTTCAAATGACCTTCGTGTAAAGCACCCATAGTAGGTACAAAACCTATCGTTTGTCCGTGTGTCTTATATTCTTTAGCAATATTTTGCATTTCACTTACCGTTGTTATCACTTTAGTCATTGTTATTTACCTCACTCATAATTTTTTTCTTATACGTGTGTGTTTCAGTGGGAAATGCGCCTGATTTAACTTCTTCATTGTACTGTTTTAAACCATTAATACCAATTGAAAAGTCACTATATTGCTTAACAAATTTTGCATGACGTTCAACACCATAGTTGAGCATGTCATGATAAACCAATACTTGCCCATCAGTGTCTTTTCCTGCACCGATACCTATGACTGGAATCGACAATTTTTCACTAATTACTTGGGCAAGATCACTTGGTATTGCTTCAAGAACTAATGCAACTGCACCCGATTCTTCCATAAGGCGAGCATCTTCAATTAATTGTAAAGCTGCTTCTTTAGTACTACCTTGTAATTTGTATCCTGTTACGCCTACACTTTGTGGTGTTAAACCTAAATGAGCTACAACGGGAATACCCATTCTAGTCGCTTTTTTTATAAACGTTGCTAAATGTGCACCTTCCGCTTTAATCGCATTTGCGTTCGTTTGTTGGTATAAATCTAAAGCATGTTGTAAATCCAACTCATCACTGATACCAACCGTACCAATTGGCATATCTACGACTACAAACGTGTCTGGCGCTCCACGACGTACGGCTTTTGCGTGGTGTATCATATCATCTATTGTAACTTGAACTGTACTTTCGTAACCTAACACAGTCATCCCTAAGGAATCTCCCACTAGTATCATATCTATATTTGCTTCTTGTGCTTGTTTTGCACTAGGAAAATCATAAGCAGTAACCATTGAAATTTTGTTACCTGTTTGTTTCATTTCAATTAACTGAGCTAAAGTTTTCAATTCAATTCATCCTCAATTTCCTATATTATTAGCAATAGTATAATGAATCTAATTAAGAAAGGAAAGCATAAATATTATGACAATTGGTGTTATTGGTCCTGGAGCTGTTGGAACGACTATAGCTATTGAATTACAAAAGAAATATCCTGACACTTTATTAATTGGTAAAAAAAGACAAGAATTACATTATTTCCCAGAAAATGAAAAAGAAGCAATCACAATGTCTGTTACACCTTATCAGAATATAATTCAACCTCTTGATGTACTATTCATTGCCGTTAAAACATACCAACTAGATTCTGTACTTTCAAAATTATCTTCAATCATACATGAAAATACATTAATTATCCTTGCTCAAAACGGATATGGATATCTAGAGAAAATTCCTTATGAACATGCATATCAAGCTGTAGTCTATATTAGTGGTCAGAAAAACAATAATAATATCGTGCATTATAGAGACTATTGTCTTCATTTGAAAAATACACCAAGAACACGACAATTACAAAAGTTAACTAACAAAACTAAAATTGAAATAATACTTGAAGATAATATTGAACAAAAAATATGGTATAAACTATTAGTCAATTTAGGAATTAATTCAATAACAGCAGTAGGTCGTGATACAGCTAAAATTTTGCATTCAGCTCATATTAAACATATTTGTAGAGAAATTATTTCAGAGGGTATTACAGTAGCAAATGCTGAGGGAATCACTTTTGATGAAAGCACGCTAAACTCTATTATGACAATATATGAAGGTTATCCTGATCAAATGGGAACAAGTATGTATTACGATATCATGTCTGATCGGCCTTTAGAAATGGAAGCAATACAGGGCTATATATACAATAAGGCACGACAACATCAATTACATACGCCTTATTTAGATACTATTTATTCATTTTTATCTAGCTATCAACAACGTATTATTCAAAATTCAAGTTCACAATAATTTATTTTTATAGACAAACAAAAAACTGAGACGTGATCTATCACGCCTCAGTTTTACTATAATTATTCAGCTTCTCTTATTTCATCTGCAATATCTTTATAATCAATATCAGCATTTGTAAATGTTTCATCATATGATGGGAAATGTTGTTCAAATGTTTCGAAGTTTTGTATTTCAACTTTAACGTCTTCGACTTCAAAGTCTAATACGTGACCACCAAAGTTACGATCATCGTTAGCAAAATGAACATGGAAACCTGCTGAACCTACACCATGGAATAATTCTGGTGTAAAGAAACCAACTACAGAACCTTTGATATTCGTTTCAGTTTGTTCAGGTTGTCTACGTGCTGAATCAATTAAACGAGTATACGGTGGTTCTTGACCTGGCATCATACGTACATGCATTTTTTTGAAAACTCCAGAAATTTTTACTGCTGAGAATAAATTTTCACTAAGCATTTTTTCTTTCACTTCATTAAAGACCGCTTCAGATGATTTATCTTTAGTTTGATAAGTCGTATCTGCTGTGAATTTTGCTACTGTAGCATAAGGTGTTAATTCATCGCCTTTTAATTCAACAAATTCTTTATGTTCATTAGCATGATAAGCTTTACCATCAATAAATATTACTTCCCCATTAGAACCAGTAAGTGTTGCTATTCCTAAATCACCATGTTCTAATAGTTCATTAATTGATGCAGTCCCTTTTAGTAATCCTGCCATCAATGTTCCTAATGTACCGTGTTGGTATAAGACATTAGTCATAAACAATTTCACTCCTAATTCGTGTTCATCTTTATTAGTTAAATGCGTCAGGTAACATGTTTGTAGAAAGCTTCATGTTATCTTTATAGTTAACTGGAATATCAATCAATACTGGACCATCAGTGTCATATCCTTCTTTGATAGCTGCTTCTAGTTCTTCTTGGTTAGTGACACGTATTCCTTTAGCACCAAATGCTTCGGCATATTTTACATAGTCAACTGAACCAAAATCTACACCTGATGAACGTTCATATTTCATTTCTTCTTGGAATTCGACCATATTATATTTACCATCATTCCAAATTAATTGAATGATATTTAAATTTTTACGCACGGCTGTTTCTAAATCTTGTGCTGAGAATAAGAAACCACCATCTCCAGCAACTGAAACAACTTGTGTATTTGGTCTTACAAGTGCAGCTGAAATAGCCCAAGGTAAAGCAACACCTAATGTTTGCATACCATTACTGAATAGTAAATGTCTTGGATTATAGCTTCTGAACTTACGAGCCATCCATATATAGTGACTACCTACGTCCACTGTCACAGTTGTATCATCAGTCAGCATTTTTTGCATTGATTCGATAATTTCGATTGGATGTAACACACCGTCTTCATGTGTTGCTTTAATACCAGTTTCTTCAATAATATGCGCTCTTAATTTTTCTAATTCATCTAAATGTTGTTGATTAATAAATGGTTCATCAACTTTGTTAGAAATGATTTCAATTGTTCCTGCAATATTACCAATTAATTCTTTCATTGGTTGCATATAATTAGTAATTTCTGCTGGAATTTCATCTATATTGATAATTTTAGTATCTAATTCTTTATTCCAGTTACTTGCTTCATATTCAATTGGATCATAACCTATTGTAACTACTAAATCACTTTTACGAAGTAATTCATCACCAACTTGGTTACGGAACAATCCTACACGACCAAAGAAATGATTTTCTAATTCACGACTAATCACGCCAGCACCTTGGAACGTTTCTACAACTGGTAAATTGGTTTTTTCAACTAATTTACGAATTGCGTTCGTTTCGTTAGCACTTGAACTTCTCATACCAGCAAGTAAAACAGGGAATTCAGCATTTTTAATCTTTTCAATCACATCATTAATATCTTGTTCACTTGGAATACCTAGACTAGGTTTTTCACAATGTGCGATTGCTTTAGATTGAACTGGTGCTGAAATGACATCTTGCGGAATACTAATAAAGCTTGCACCATTTTTACCTGATGTCGCTGTTCTCATTGCGTTTGTCATAACTTCTGATAAAGATTCAGGATCTTGAACTTCTTCACTATATTTTGTTGAATATTTTAATAAAGCAGCATTGTCGATACTTTGATGTGTTAAACGAAGTAAGTCATTACGTTTAACTTGTCCTCCTAATGCTAATACGGGATCTCCTTCAGATGTTGCTGTTAATAATCCAGTAGTCAAGTTACTCACTCCTGGACCACTTGTAACAAGTGCGACACCTGGTTTACCAGTTAATCGTCCTATACCTTGTGCCATCATTGCCGCGTTTTGCTCGTGACGCGTTACAATAAGTTCTGGTCCGTCGTCTTCCAATGCATTGAATAAATAATCAATTTTTGCACCTGGAATACCAAATACGTACTCAATACCATTATTTTTAAAAGTATCAATTACCATATCGGCTGCAGTATATTGTTTGTCTGCCATGCTATTCATTTCCTTCCATTTTTCACATATTTATTTTATCGTGACGATAACATCAGTGTGAAAATGATTCCCCATTACTTGATAAAATATTTAAAGTATATTCTGATAGATTAATCTAAAAGATGTTTCACTGAATCATAAGTTGTTTCTAATGCTTCAACAGATTGTTTGAATAATTCTTTTTCATGATCGCTTAAAGGTGTTTCATAAACCTTGCTTGCACCATTTTCATTGATTAAAGTTGGTACACCAACATATACACCATTAAATCCATATTCACCATTCAATTGTGAAGATACAGTTAATACATTGTTTTCATTATTTAATAATGCTTTTGAAATTCTTAATAATGCTAGTGCAATACCATAATAAGTTGAACCTTTAGCTTGAATGATTTCATAAGCAGCATCTCTTGTTTGTTCATAAATTTCTTGTGCTTTAGCTTCGCTACCAGTTTGTTCTTTAAGTGTGTCATAAACTGAAATACCAGCAATGTTGGCTTTTGACCATACAGCTAATTCAGAATCACCGTGTTCACCAATAATTGAAGCGTGGACACTTGCAGGTGCTACATTCAATTCTTTACTAATTAAATATCTAAGTCTTGAAGAGTCTAATACTGTACCTGAACCGATAACGCGTTCAGCTGGTAATCCAGTTAACTCTTTAACATAACGAGTTAAGATATCTACTGGATTTGCAGCGATTAAGAAGTAACCATCAAAACCACTATCCATAATACTAGTTACAATATCTTTCATGATTTTTGTGTTTTTCTCTACTAATTGTAAACGTGTTTCACCTGGTTTTTGTGGTGCTCCAGCTGTAATTACAACTAAATCTGCATCATTACAATCACTATATTCTCCAGCTTTAACGACAACTGGTGAATCACTATGAAGTGCGCCGTGGTTTAAGTCTTGAACGTCAGCATTAACTTTATCTTTAGCAATATCGATAATTACGAATTCATCTGCAACACCTTGAGTTACCATTGCAAATGCATAACTAGATCCTACTGAGCCATCTCCAACTAAAACAACTTTTTTACCAAATTTTTTCATATCGAAAAACTCCTTCATTTTTGATGAGACTGAATACAAAGCATATGTTATCGCCTCATACATATATTTAATTACATATAATCCACTTTCATTTTAAATATACTTTATTAATATTTGTGTGTAAACATACAAGGGTTCAAATGATGTTAACGTCACTAATTTGTTGGTTTTAAGTTCCCTACGCACTTAATTATAGTAGTTTGTGAAGTATTAATAAAATACATAATTTCGATTAATAACATTCCAAAAAGGAATAGGTTTGATATAGAAAAAAGTAATAGAAAAAATACTTCAATGTACATGTCCATTAAAGTATTTTTTACTGTTCTGATATTAAATTAAATGTCTATTTCGTTCTTAAGTCTTTTATAAATTGAATCCATTCACGTGTTACAAAATTAAGATATGCATCTCTTCTCCAAATTAAACCTAGATGCCATGATAAATCTGCATTTTCTAATTGTAGTGCTTTTACATTATCTCCCATTAAACGAACTAAACTCTCTGGTACCACGCTAATTCCGATACCTTGACTAATCATATTCGCTATAAAACTAATTTGAGATATATTAGCTACAGTCTTAGGATAAAATCCTAATCGCTTACAGTTTTCAATAATTTGATCTTTAAGATAATAATCATCATGGAACAATACAAATTCTTCCTCTTTAAGTTCAGCTAAATCGACTTTTTCTTGTTGCGCTAGTGAATGATTTTTACTAACCACTAACAATAACTCTTCATTATATAGTGGAACTGAATGAAATAATGATGCATCGACAGGTAACGTCGTAATTCCAATATCTACTTCATCTGTTTCTGTGAGGTTCTCAACTATTTTACCTCCACCTTCCATGACTTCATAAGTCACTTTCGGATATAACTGGTGAAATTGATTCAAACTATCAGTAAATAATTGAACATTCATCATTGGTGACAAGGCTATTCTAATATGTCCTTTTTGCACATTCATGACATCATTCATCTCTAATGATAGTTTTTCAAATAACGCTAAAAATTCTAAACTGTTATCATAAAATGTCTGACCAATATCTGTCAGTTTGATTTGCTTTTGAGAACGATCGAATAATGTTATATCGTATTCATTTTCTATACTTTTGATTGCTTTACTTATCGTTGACTGTGCGATATATAGATGTTCTGATGCTTGTGTCATACCACCACGTCTGACTGTTTCAACAAAGTATTTGATTTGTTTTATTTCCATAGCTTTTACCTCTTAAATTAAAGTTTAGTAGTTATTCAGCTGTATGTTCTCTTCTATAAATTAATGAACTGTAAAATATAAAAATGACTATCAATATTGTTGCCGCAACTAATATGGCATAAGTTCCTAAAAATAGTTGAACTTCTGCTGAGACAATGGCACCAATAATAAAGCTTAATACTATTCTAATGTAAAGTTGAGCCTTTCTCAATTGAGCCTTATCCCTATTTAACATATACTCACTCAATGCAATGACACCATTCTTAATGTTTCCTGTAGAGAAGGTATTATTATATCCTTCACCCTCAATTTTACTAAAAGATGTTGTAAGCATTGCCATACCAAATGCTAGTGGAGGGAGAATATATAAATTTGAAACAGAAGTAGGTAAAAACCCGACAATAATACAACTTAATGTGATAGGCACTAAAGATACTAATCTCCAATATCGTGTTGCCATTTGATGATGGATTAAAGAGACGAACATGACACCAACCATAAATGAAATGACTGACGAAATTTTTAACATTCCTCCATTTAAATCACTATGTGATAACTCTGAAGCAAGAAATATAATGTTTCCTGTTTGTCCGGCTGCAAGTGTGCCTCCTCTAGTTAAGAAGGTATATGCATCAATATATCCGCCTACAAAGGTAAGAAGTACGGCAATTTCTTTACTTTGATATATGTTCTCTCTAATAAATTTTTCTAAAGCCACATTTATCGCCTCTATTTTTTACTTTTAAAATATTAAAACGTGATAATCTTTATTTTATTGATAAGTTCAATATAACTCTATTGTAAAGAATAAATTGTAAAAAGCTAAAATATAGTTCACATTTATTAAAAAAATACTTTTTATAGGGTTATTTTCTGTTATAATCAAGTTTATCCTTTTATATTTGAATATTTTGTCAACAATATCCTCCAATTAAAACGGAAAGTTTTAATTTTTCAGAATTTTTAGACAAAATATAAACGATTTATGCTATTATATAAATTATTAAAATGACAGTTAAATATAACTCATTTATTTACGGAGGTTTAGTATGTCTAGTTTTTTTAAACGTTTAACACAAAAAGAAGATCCTTCCATCTATCAAAGTAAAGATGGTCATTTAAAAAGAACTTTACGTGTTCGTGATTTTCTTGCATTAGGTGTGGGTACTATCGTTTCCACATCAATATTTACATTACCTGGGGTAGTAGCTGCGGAACATGCAGGTCCAGCAGTAGCTCTATCATTTTTATTAGCAGCTATTGTAGCCGGATTAGTTGCATTTACATATGCAGAAATGGCCTCTACAATGCCCTTTGCTGGTTCTGCTTATTCATGGATCAATGTCTTATTTGGTGAATTCTTTGGTTGGGTTGCAGGATGGGCCTTATTAGCAGAATACTTCATTGCCGTTGCATTCGTTGCATCTGGTTTCTCGGCCAATTTAAGGGGTCTAATTAAGCCTCTTGGTATAGAATTACCTAAAGCATTATCGAATCCATTAGGTAGTAATGGCGGTGTCATTGATATTGTCTCTGCCATTGTTATTATTTTAACTGCATTACTTTTATCAAGAGGTATGAGTGAAGCTGCTCGTATGGAAAATATTTTAGTAATTTTAAAAGTATTAGCTATCATATTATTTGTAATTGTAGGTTTAACTGCCCTTAACTTTAGCAATTATGTTCCATTTATTCCTGAACATAAAGTAACTGATGCAGGTGATTTCGGTGGTTGGCAAGGTATTTATGCTGGCGTATCTATGATTTTCTTAGCATATATTGGATTTGATTCAATCGCTGCTAACTCTGCAGAAGCGGTTAACCCTTCTAAAACAATGCCTAGAGGTATTTTAGGTTCTTTAGTCATTGCTGTCGTATTATTTGTAGCGGTAGCATTAGTATTAGTAGGTATGTTCCATTACAGTCAGTACGCTGATAATGCTGAGCCTGTAGGTTGGGCATTACGTGAAAGTGGTCATGGTATTATTGCAGCTATAGTACAAGCTATCTCAGTTATTGGTATGTTTACTGCTTTAATTGGAATGATGTTAGCAGGTTCAAGATTGCTATATTCATTTGGACGTGATGGTTTGTTACCTGCTTGGTTAGGAAAACTTAACAACAAACATTTACCAAATAGATCCTTAGTTATTTTAACAATCGTCGCCGTTATTATTGGATCAATGTTCCCATTTGCTTTCTTAGCACAATTAATTTCAGCTGGAACATTAATAGCATTTATGTTTGTTTCGTTAGCAATGTATCAACTTAGAAAACGTGAAGGTAAAGACTTACCTGTTCCATCATTTAAGTTACCATTGTATCCAGTATTACCAGCAGTTACTTTTATCCTTGTTCTATTAGTATTCTGGGGATTAAGTTTTGAAGCTAAATTATATACATTGATTTGGTTTATTATTGGTATAGTCATTTATCTATTTTATGGAATGAGACATTCTAAAAAAGACCGTGACGATGCATATCACTCACCTAAAAAATCTTAAAAATTAAAAAAGAGTTCCACGAAGTTTAATTCACTTTGTGGAACTCTCTTTTTTTAGATATTTTTACTATAGATTACCAACCTTGGCCCTCTATTTCATATTGATTTAATTCTCCATTATTTAATGCTTTTATCGCATTTTCAATTGTAGTTAAAGCATAATCTAACTGTTCATATGTGATAACCAATGGAGGTTGGAACCTTAATACGTTACCTGCAACTGCGATAATAACTATGCCTTTATCAAAGCAATAGTTACAAATCTTTAATGCAGCTTCTGGATCACGTGTCTTTTCTATAGAATTAGATACGACATCAATACCTATTGATAATCCTATACCTCTTACATCTCCGATACAGTCGTAATCTTTTACCCATCGATCCATTGTTTGACGCACATATTTACCCTTTTCAGTGCTTGCTTCAAGTAAATGTTCTTCCTCTATCATTTCAAGCGTCGCCAATGCCGCTTCGCAACTAACAGGATTAGCACCCGTAGTAAATAAATGAGCCGGAGCTTCTAGTGTCTCCATAATTTCCTTACGGCCAACAATAGCTGACATAGGTAATCCACCAGCTAATGATTTGCCAAATGTAATTAAATCAGGTGTAAAATCAAAGTGTTCAACTGAACTCCATGTACCTGTGCGACCTAATCCCTGTTGAATATCATCTACAGCAATGAGTATGCCATGTTCTCTACAAATACTTTCTAAAGCTTTGAAATAACCTGGCACTGGCTCTAATAAACCTCCATCGCCTTGAATCGTTTCTAAAACAATACAAGCGACTTCTTCAGCTGGGACATACTTATCAAACATTTCTCGAAGTGGTGCTAAATATTCATCTACAGTATTTGAAGCGGGTTGTTCAAATAAACCTCTATAATTATCAGGAAATGGAATATGGTAAAAACCATTCAATAACGGTCCATAACTTTTTCTCATATTCAAACTAATCGCTGACATGGATAAAGCCCCAAACGTTGAGCCATGATAGGCATTAGTAAAACTAATAATATATGGTCGACCAGTATATGCTCGGGCAAATTTGATAATGCCATCATTAGCATCTGATCCTGTTAAACCGAATGTCACTCTTTTTTCGTAGTCACCTGGTGTAATATCACATAATTTTTTAGACAAACAAATCAATGGTTCATGATACATATAAGCAGGTGTGTAATGTACGAATTTGTCGACTTGTTTTTTAATTGCATCTGTTACTTTTTTTGGTGCATGCCCTACATTTTGTGAACTTGCACTAGCTAATAAATCAATGTATTCTTTGCCATCAACATCAACTAATGTTGCACCATAGCCATGATCAATGGCTAAAGGATAATATTTGATTCTTCCAGATTTAGCAAAATATTGCTCATCTTCTTTTATTAAGTCGTGCGCTTTACTCATAATCAAATCATCCTTCCATGATTGAACTTCACTTCATTACTGTTAATTAATTAGATAAAATAATATTCATTATTCCTCAGTTATAAAATGATTTCGATTTGATGATAGTACTCAATATACTAATATTTTTCAGATTTGTAAATATTTTCCGAAAATTCTAACTAAAAATAATCATAACTACTATTTATACTGAAATATTTGTGTATAAATAGTAGTAAATAGGGAAATCATTACTATCAAATAACTGTTAGGATGTGTTATTTATTTTAAAAATTTTATACCATTTTTTAAGTGCTATAATCATTTCCTTTATCTTATTAATAAGTAATGTCGTTATAGACTTATTTTTACAACATACGCACTTAACTCAATTGTTACTTAATATAGATTTTTTAACTAATCCTCAAAATGTACCAACTTGGATGGAGATAATTATTCACCTATTTATTGGTATTAGCATTTATATTGTTTTTGTGATTTTGTATTATATTTCTAAACATTTTTATCATTTAGCTTATCTACCATTAATGATTATATTTGTAATTATGTACCCTTTACTTATTAGTATTGCTCAAAGATCATTTTTCACATTTAGTTGGTTAGAATACATGTGGTGGATGATTGCACATATTATTTTCACTTTATTAATGTATATCAGTATCAGTTTCATTAGTAGGAACAATAAATATAGATAAAGCAAAAAGGTCGACGCAAATTCATGCATCGACCTTTTTTAGCTTATTTAACTTTTTCTATTCTTCGTCACCATTTTCATCATATTTAGTAACATTACCATCTTCGTCAACAATATATGATCCTGCTAGGTCACCGTCTTTATCAGTGAATGAGAAGCCCCACTCTCCATCACTATTCTTTTCTGGTTCTTTATATGTGTATGTGTCAGTATCTAATTTGTGACCTTCATAATCTTCAACTTTATCTATCACGTTATCACGCGTTACAGTTGTGTCTTCAGAATCTGAAGAACTATCACTATCATCAGAATCGTCTGATTCACTAAAATCTTGATTTTCATCAATAGGTTCTCCAAAACCTTTAACTTCTTCAGATGACATGTATTTTAACATTTTATCAATTTCGGATTGACTCGCATCATATAATTTAACTGTTTTCGCTTCATCTATAATTCTTTGTGTTTCTCTATCGGAATAACTAGGTGTAACCCATTCTTTTCCTTGGAAATGTGATGGAACATTATAAAGTGTGATTGTGCCATCATTGTTATTTTTATATACAACCTGACCTGCTGCATTAACACTCGGTAATAATACTTGAGTACCTTCTGGTAAACGAGCAGAATTTTTAGGCATGTATGGATTAACGAGCCCATTTGACACATCTCCATGTTGGATTTCTAAATCTTCAAATTGGCTTTCTTTAGAACCTCTATAACTATCTAGCGCAGTTAACCAAACTTTAGCATAATATTCTTCAGAGTTTGTATCTTCTTGTTGTTTTTTTGAATGATTTGAAGATGAATTATTTGAACTACTACTAGATTGTGAAGATTGATTGTTATTCGATTTATTATCACTGTTACTATTACTCTCACTAGTTGAGTCATCAGATACTTTAGAACTTCCTTTGTCATTGTCATTATTTCCAAAACTGCACCCTGCTAAAAGTAAAGATGCTGTTAATAAAGCCCCTGCTACCTTTTTCATTAAACAATCCCCTTTGTTATTTTTGTATATACATTACATTATAA
Source organism: Staphylococcus pasteuri (assembly GCF_003970495.1). Lineage (GTDB taxonomy): Bacteria > Bacillota > Bacilli > Staphylococcales > Staphylococcaceae > Staphylococcus > Staphylococcus pasteuri. The sequence goes on along the minus strand of NZ_RXWW01000061.1, from coordinate 121,029 downwards.
TTTTATTATAAACTACATTATTTCAAAAACATATATCCATTTACACAATAGTTGTAATTTACATAACTTTAACAATAGTATTGTTTTCAACATCAATTTAAATCGTTGTAGTCCCATCTGTATGAATTATTAAGTTCTTTAACATAACTTAAAGTTTAAGTGTTGATTACTTTAAATTAGCTTATTTATAAAAAATGGGTGGTACACTATTGATGTAAGAAATATTAAATCATTCACTAATTGGAAATGGGGTTTTCATTATGAAGAAACGCTCTATACTAGTAACAACTGTTTTAGCAACTGCTGTTCTCTTTTCAACATCATTTGCTAGTGAAGCTAAAGCTGAGGAAGTCACAACAAACAATGCCGTCCAAGTGGCAAAACAGGCTATGACAAATAGTGGTGGTAATCCCGACTTGCAAAACTTTAATCAAGTTAAAGATAAAGGACAATATTTCATCATTGGTATAAACAATAAATCTGGTGTTGGCGTTGGAACATATAAAGTATATAAAAATGGTGAAGTTGAATATAAAAGTGGTAACTTTGGAGAATATAGTACTTTAAATTCAAAAGATAATTATACTGCACAAGGTATTAGTTCAAAATCCTATAACGAAAAAGAAGATGCTAAACAAGAAAATACATCTGTAGACAGTACAAAAGAGTTAAATGCTTACTATGTTGGTCATGTAAAATCAGATGAACTACCTGAATCTGGCCAAAAAGATATACTACCTAATGAAGCATTAGCTGGTCTGTCACTTGTTGCAGGTACAATACTTATTAGCCAAAGACAATTAAGAAAAACCTCATAAATTCAATATATATATGTAGAGAGTTATCGTTTTTAAAATGATAACTCTCTATTTTTTATATAATTTCTCATTTAAATAGTGACGAATTTTTGAAAAATGCCTACTATTTTAGAACAACCTGAATAAAAAAACTATGTCGTGGTATATATTATCTGTAGACAAATTCAATATATAAACGCTTATATATATAAATACATTAGGAGGTAATGTAATAATGAAATATGTAATTGTAGGTACATCCCATGCAGGTTACGAAGTTATTCAAACTATTTTAAAAGAAGATAAAAATGCAGAAATAGAAGTATTCGAAAGTGGTGACAAACCTTCATTCCTTTCTTGTGGTATTCAAAGCTATTTAGAAGATGTATCACCTTCTTTAGATTCTTTACACTATGCAAACGAACAATCATACAAAGACCAAGGTGTTAATATTCATGTTAATAGTACTGTAACGGATTTAGATACAGATAATAAAACAGTTACAGTTGAAAAAGATGGCAATAGTTCAGAAGTATCTTATGATAAATTATTCTTAAGTCCCGGTGGTAAAGCCGTTGCACCACCTTTTGATGGTATAGATAAATATAACAACGTACTATTTATGCGTGGTCGCGAATGGGCAGATCAAATTAAAAAACGCATGCCTAATGCTAAAAAAGCTGTTGTAGTTGGTGGCGGCTATATCGGTATTGAAGCAGCAGAGGCATTTGCTAAAGCAGGTATTGAAACAAAAGTTATCGATGTTGCTGAACGTATTTTAAATACCTATTTAGATTCTGAGTTCACTGATATTTTAGAACAAAATAGTAAAGAACATAACTTAGAATTTATTGGCGGCGAATCAGTAAAAGCTTTAGAAGGCGACAATGAAGGTAATGTAAATAAAGTAGTAACTGATAAAAATGAATATGAAGCGGATACAGTATTAATAGCTGTAGGTGTTGCACCCGCTACTGAATGGTTAGACGGCAAAATTAAACTAGGTAATAAAGGTATTATCGAAATTAATCATAAACAAGAAACTTCAGCTAAAGATGTTTATGCTGGTGGCGATGCTACATTAGTACCATTTGCACCTATTGAAGAAGACCGTTATATTGCATTAGCTACTAATTCAAGACGTCAAGGTGTGACTGCTGCTAAAAATATGTTAGGTCATGACGTAGAAATGCCACGTGTCTCTGGTACTTCAGGGTTACAATTATTTGATTATAAATTTGGTCAAACTGGTGTTCATGGAACTGAAAAAGACAGCTATGATGGTAATTTAGGTGAAAAATATGTCAAAGAACTTATTAGACCTAAATTCATGCAAGATGAAACAGACATTCACATGAAAGTGATATTTGATGAAGATAGTCATAGAATTCTAGGTGCTCAATTAATGTCTAAAGAAGACGTCACAGAAGCAATTAATACTATTTCTATTGCAATCTCTGCTGGTTATACTTTAGAACAATTAGCAGTACAAGACTTCTTCTTCCAACCAGATTATGACCGTCCTTGGAACTATTTAAACGTATTAGCTCAACAAGCATTAAATGATACGTTCGGTAGCGATCAAATGTTATTCTAATTCAATATTATTGATTGTAAAATACCTCTTGTGGTTAATTGGCCACAAGAGGTGTTTTTAATTTCTACTTATTTTGTTTATCCTTTTGATAATCTTTATCTTGGTTTTCACCTTTTTTAGGATTAAAGTTAGCGCCTTCAGTATAGTCATTACCTGCATTCCATAATAAGAATTCATTCACACCATTGTCTTTTAAAGCTTGGACTTGATCAGATAATGCTTGTGCATCATATTCTTTATAATTTCCCTCTCCTAAATAAGAAGCAGTAAAGTCTTGAATCCAAGGTCTTGAAATTGGCTTTTTCTTACCTAATTCATCTAAAATACTATTTTCCTTTTGAATATATCTATTTACTGTTTTATATGGTTCTGTATCTGGCGCTTCTAATCCGAAATCGCCTGGACTCCAATGGGACGGATAAATCATTGAAGAAATAGCGTCAACATTTTTAGAGATTTTAGGGAAACTTTGTCCAATTCCTGGCGCATTTTTTACTAGTGCAGAATAACCAAAAACATCTGCAGATATTTTAACTTTATACGGTTTTAATTCTTTATGTGCATATTCTAAGTAATTTGTGACCGTATCTACACGTTGGTCACCTTTACTTAATTTACTGTTTTTATAATCGCCTTTATCATAATCTAATTGATCTGCTTCATTTTCAAAACCTTCAGGGAATCTAACATAATCATATTGAATATCTTGGAATCCGGCTTTTGCGGCTGCTTTTGAAATGTTTACATTATATTTCCAAACATCTTTGACAAATGGGTTAACAAAACTTTCTCCTTTGCCATTTTGCCAAACTGAGCCGTCCTTTTCTTTAAATGACCACTCTGGGTGTTCTTTAGCTAATTTAGTATCTTTAAATGTGACTATACGAGCAATGGGATAAATATCATTATCTTTCAATTTTTTCAATAATGGTTTTGCTTCTGCAATATCCATCGTATTTTTATCTATCAATTTATTACCTGTATTAAATTTCATAGTGACATTACCTTCGTCATCTTTAACATCGATAACCATTGCATTTAATTTTGCATCTTTTACATATTTAATCAATTGATCTATTTTCTCACCTTGTGTTGAATTACTCGTAACATAAATACCTTTAATACCATCTTTAGGGTATGCTACTTTATTCTTTTGGTTTGCTGTTTGTTCTGATTTATTAGTATCTTTATTATCATTGTTGCCATTATTGCTACCATTACTACAACCTGCGATAATTATTGAACTTGCTGCTAATGTCACCCATAATTTTTTATGATTCATCCCTAAACCCCTTATGTTTATTAAAAAAGATTTCTTAACCATTTTATGTTTTTAAACAATATATTAAATTAAAGAAAACTTTTCTTAATTATATATTAGCACATTGCATCATTTAATTTGTATTTTACATACATAAATTATCGGAAATAATTGTTGGTTATTTAATAATCCATAATTTCTCTGGATATTGACGTTTAATCGCTTTTATTTTTTCGTGATTTTCTTTAGGAAAGTCCCATATGTACTTTAGAAATTCTATACTCATTGTTTTAGGATTCGCACCGACATTTTTATTGGTTACAACGTGTTTGATATATCTTTTAACTGCTCTCAACATACACTTTAATCGTGTTTCTTGTAACCAAATTATTGTATCAGCCTTACACACTCTCATTTCTAAAGTATCTGTATAGTTTCCATCAATAATCCATTTATTTAACATTATTATTTTCTGAATTTTACTAATAAATTGTTGTTGGCTTATAGTTGAAATTGAATTTTTCCAAAATATGTCATCTAAATGATAAAGTGGTAAATTCATTTGATGGCTAAGTAGATTGCTTAAAGTTGATTTACCAGTTCCTGGACTACCAATGATTATTATTCTTCTACACATCATCCCCACCACCTTTACGAACATTATTATAAGTCGATTTTTTGACTTTATACTATTATAGTGTAATTTTCTTGAAATTTATAAGTTGAATCGCTTGAGAATCAGATTAATTTTTATCATACTGTAGATGAAAGTTAAGTTAAGGAGTGGAAAGTATGAATAAAGAACAATTAGAAAAAATGAAGAACGGTAAAGGCTTTATTGCAGCATTAGACCAAAGTGGTGGTAGTACACCTAAAGCTTTAAAAGAATATGGTATTAATGAAGATGAATATAGCAATGATGATGAAATGTTCAAACTTGTTCATGATATGCGTACACGCGTTGTAACTTCACCATCATTCTCAGCTGATAAAATTTTAGGTGCGATTCTTTTCGAACAAACTATGGATCGTGAAGTTGAAGGTAAATATACTGGAGACTATTTAGCTGATAAAGGTGTTGTTCCTTTCTTAAAAGTAGATAAAGGTTTAGCTGAAGAACAAAACGGTGTTCAATTAATGAAACCAATTGACGATTTAGACGACACTTTAGATCGTGCTAATGAACGTCATATTTTCGGTACTAAAATGCGTTCAAACATTTTAGAATTAAATGAACAAGGTATCAAAGATGTTGTTGAACAACAATTTGAATTCGCTAAAAAAATTATCGCTAAAGGTTTAGTTCCAATTATTGAACCTGAAGTAAATATCAACGCTAAAGATAAAGCAGAAATTGAAAATGTCTTAAAAGATGAACTTAAAAAAGGTTTAGACAATTTAGACAGCGATCAATTAGTTATGCTTAAATTAACTATCCCAACTCAACCTAACTTATATAAAGAATTAGCTCAACATCCAAATGTTGTACGTGTTGTAGTATTATCAGGCGGTTACAGCAGAGATGAAGCTAATAAATTATTAAAAGACAACGAAGATCTTATCGCAAGCTTCTCTCGTGCATTAGCTAGTGACTTAAGAGCTAGTCAATCACAAGAAGAATTCGATAAAGCATTAGGTGACGCAGTAGATTCAATCTATGATGCTTCAGTTAATAAAAACTAATATATTAATATAGAAAAGACACGTGATTAAATCACGTGTCTTTTTTTATTCTTATCTATTATTTAGTTAGTTGTTCTAATTTTTCTTTAGTTTCTTTAATAATCGCATCAAATTTTTCTTTTTTCTCGTTATCATTCATTGCTTGTTGTGATGCTTCACTAAATAATTTAAACACTTCATGTAGTTGTTTACGTGCTGCTTTCATTCCTTCAAAATCAGCATTTTTAAATTGTTCCATTCGTTTCTTAAAGTCTTCATTTTCAGGATTTTCTTCTAAAAATTGAGTACCTTCATCAGTAATAGAATATACTTTTTTATTTCCTTCTTTATGAATAGATACAAAATCTCTATCTTCTAACATTTGTAATATTGGATATACTGAACCTGGGCTAGGTGCATAGAATCCATTGAATCTTCCTTCTAAATCTTTAATAATTTGATACCCGTGTCTTGGTTCTTCTTGTAACATTTGTAAAATGACATATTGAAGATTTCCTTTTTTAAAAAATCTATCTTTGCCATTCATTTGTCTAAAGCCACCAAACTGTCCTGGTCCTCTACCAGGTCCTCCATTCATACCAAATCCTTCAAATCTTCTCATATGACCGTTCATTCTATTTTCATTTCTATTAAACATATTAATCACCTTTCTCTATTTCGATATATCAGTATCATAAACGATATATCGAAATAAGTCAACGATATATCGTTATTTTTTAGTATAAATTAAAACCTGAAACATCTATTTGACGTTTCAGGTTCAATTGTCACTTTATTTTTTATTATTTTTTTCTACCCATTTGATAAAATTAGTATCGCTATTTCCTGAAGTTTCTGCCATTGTATGGCCTTGATCCCATACAGTTTTGAAATCAACATTTTTATTTCCAACATACTGTTTTAAAGCTAATGACAGATTTGTTTCAGTATTTAATGCTGTATCGCCTTGTTGAATTCCCGTTCTGATTCTCCAATGTTTCGCAACATTTGATTTTCCATATCCTTTATAATAATTAGATAAATAGTACATCGGATTATACATATTCATACGTGTTTCTACAGATTGGTTAAGTTTATCTTTTTGTTTTAAGTCATCATTATAATTATCTACATATTTATTTTTCCAGCCACTCATTTTTGAATATTTACTTTGATTTTGTTTTAACAATTTAGCCGTTGTTTTATCAAAATGTAGTTTTGTATGATTACCATTTGTGCCAAATACATTATTTTCTGCTTGACTACGTTTTAAATCATCAAATGCTGGTACTGATTTAGATGGTGTTTTATAATATTTGGCAAAGTCTTTAAGACTAGTGATATGCGCTTTCTTAGTTTTCTTATTATAAGTGATCCATTTACCTTTTTTATTCAGATCTTTAAGATAAGCATCCATAGTTTTATATGTTTTGTTATTTGATTGAGAGCCCATTTTTGGCATAGCACCTTTACCTTTTGGCTTTTGACCATTAGATGGTGCCTTACTTTGACCCATTCCAGCTTGTTGATTATCTGTTTTCTTATAAGGAAACTTAGTATTATTTAAAAAGTCAGTAGCTGATTCTTCAACTTCTTTTTTTAGATATTTTGCATATGAACCTTCAGTATAATAACCTTGTTTAGATTTATTAAGTGATAATTTTTGTCCATTAGTAGTTAAATTTAATTTGTTGATATATGATCCATATGATTGAGCTAAATCATTAGATAATGCTTTTTGGAATGTTTTGTTTTTTCTACTATTGCTGTTTGTATATTGCCCCATTTGCCATTCATATGCTGCATCTGCTTCATCTAAATTTGTAATAGGACACCAAGACATTACACCGTCAATTTTATCGCTAATATATTTCCCTTTTTTATCAGTCATTGCTGCGCCAATTTTTTTCAAATATTTATAATATGTTTTACTATCTCCAGATGCTCCTGCAATAGCACTTTGTGCGCCACCACCACTGTGACCAAATGTGTAGACTTTTTCACTATTACCAGGTAATTCATTAGAATTAAATCTATAATAACGAATAGCCGCTTTCAAATCAGTAACTCCCCATGGAGCTCCATACTCATATGATTTATTAGATGAACTACTGGAACTATTTCCGATATTCATACTACGTCCTCTTAATCCAGCCTCTACATATATAAATCCGGCTTTCATATATTTTGAAATATTACTATATTTATATGAAGTTGGTGCACTTTGTTCAGCATAACCCGGTGTATTAACCGGATACACTAATGGTGCATTTTTAGCTGAATAACCATTTACTTTGTTTTCATTATTTACAGTAACAGTATATGTACCATCTTTATTTTTCTTACCTTTAAAATACGCAGCAGGAACATATATACCTAATTTTTCAACATTTTTAGCTTGAGGATGACTTACATAACTTATATTTAATTGATAATACACTTTATTTTTACTATCATATTTCCATTTTGTATTATCAATCTTTAATTTAGAGGATGCTTGTTTATAATCTTTAATTTTAGTATTTGAAACATTCACGCCTTTTGTATGAGTTTTACTTTGATTATCATCGTGATGATTTGACTCACATCCAGTTAGCAATAAACTAGCTGTTAACATTAGGGCTAGGGCTTTTTTCATATAAGTTTCCTCCTTTAATTAATATAATTTTAATCATAGCGAGGAAACTAAGCACTATCAATTCGATTTTAGAGGTGTTTGTATTCTGAATTAGAAACGTATATTAAGTCGTTGGTCTCTTGACTTACCTTCTTTAATTTTTTGAATATTGACGGGCAATAGACATAAAGTTCTCTAATTCTTTTGAATCTGGGCAGTCATGATGTAACTTACAATTAATATAAGAATCAATTTCCGGCTTCAATGGAATTAACTTGTAAGATTCATTTAAATAAAAACGGGCTTGATGCTCCATTATCAATGCAATACCTTCATTAATATTAACCATTTCTAATAAATTCTCCATTCGAGGAGCAGTAAATGAAATAATTGGATAAAATTGTTCTTTCTCACAACATTTGAGGAAGGCTTGGTGTTCTACTGTAAAATCAGGTGGCAAATAAAGTTGTTCATCTTTTAACATTTCTAATGATATTTCATCTTGGTTAGCTAAAGGATGTGTATTCTTAACAATTGCACAAAGTTGTTCTTTCATATATACAAAACTATTATTACTTTTGGCCGGAGAAAGTTCTCTAATAAAACTAATATCAAGTTTTTGTTGATCAATAGCTTGTTTTAATTCTATCTCCGAGCCTTCTGTAATTTTAAATCTAACCTTAGGATATAATTTCACACATTGAGATACCAATTCCGTAATACCATATTCAATCATCAAACGAGAAGCGCCCATATTTATTGTTACTATATCATCTACATCTTTTAATGAAAGATGTTTCTTTAATTCCTCTTCATTTTGACAAATTTGTTTAGCATAATGAAGAAATAGACTACCAGATTCAGTTAATTCTATCTTCTTATTAGTCCTATCAATTAAACGATGTCCTATATCATTTTCCAAAGCAGTCATATGTTTTGATAATGTTGACTGTGCTATAAACAATTCTTGTGAAGCCTTAAGATAATTCTCATATTTTGCAAGAAGTATAAATTCTTTTAAATGATTTATATCCATGAATAACAACTCCTTCAATTCGATATCTTTCAATAAATTATAAAGATATAATTGTGTTTTAATAATTATGAAAAATTATATACCTTATTAAAAAAAGATGGAACTAAAATAATTACAAATTCTAATTATTGTATAGTTCCATCTTCTATAATGTTATATATTTTTTAGTTGTCTTGATTTGTTGGAGGTGTTATATAGATATTTTCAGGATTCCCAAACATTGGTGTCCATTTTTCGATAGTATAATCTGATACTAATCCTTGTTTCCAAAATGGATCAGCTTTTAACAATGCCATTAATTGTGCTTCATTGTCTGCTTTGAGAACTAGATAAGCTTCTTTTTGATGATCATCATTATTTTCAATAGGCCCTGAAAGTAATAAATCTCCCGATTCAACAAGTTGATATAGATATATTGCATGATCTCTCACATGTTGTTTCCAATGTTCTATATCGGTGTGCACAAATTTTACTAAATAATAGGCCATCTTGCATCTCCTTTAATTTGCCATTATATTTCTATAAATCCTCACCATTGGTTTCAATCACGTGTTTATACCAATCAAATGAAGCTTTCTTAGTACGATCAAGTGTACCGTTACCTTCATTATCTCGATCAACATGTATTAAACCATAACGTTTTTTCATTTCTCCTGTTGTAAATGAAATGATATCAATAATACCCCAAGGTGTATAACCCATTAAATCTACGCCATCTTGATCAACCGCTTCAATTGAGGCTTGAATATGTTCTTTTAAATAATTGATTCGATAATCATCATGTATTTCTCCATTTTCATCAAACTCATCTACAGCACCAAAACCATTTTCTACAATGAATAATGGAATTTGATAACGATTGTATAATACATTTAATGTAAATCTAAGTCCTACTGGATCAATTGCCCAACCCCAATCACTTGTTTGAATGTAAGGATTTTCAACTGAATTAGGTAGTCCTCCATTAACGATATTATCTTCAACACTTGTTTCACTATCAGATTTAACAACAGTAGACATATAATAGCTAAATCCAATATAATCTACAGTACCTTCACGTAAAATTTGATCATCACCTTCTACCCAACCAATATCCATATTCTCTCGTTCGAACATTTTTGTAGCATAACCTGGGTAATAACCTCTTACTTGAACATCTGGGAAGAAGAATCTTAATCTACCAGCAATTTCTGCTTCCATCATATCTTTAGGGTTGCAACTATATGGATAAATTGGAACATGAGAAATCATAGCGCCAATTTCAAAATCAGGGTTAATTTCTTTACCAATTTTAACAGCTTTAGCGCTAGCAATAAGTTCATTATGTGCAACTTGATATAGCACTTCTTCTTTATTATCATCTTCTGAAAGTAATACTCCAGAATTCGTCCATAGGAAAATCGGATTATTTAAATCCATTTGGTTATTAATTTCATTAAAAGTCATCCAATATTTAACTTTATTTTTATAACGTTTAAATACAGTTTCTGCAAAATGAGCAAAGAAATCTGCTATTTTTCTATTTTTAAAACCACCATATTCTCTAGCTAAATGAAGTGGCATTTCAAAATGAGATAATGTAATAATTGGTTGAATATCGTATTTTAGTAATTCATCAAATAAATCATCATAGAATTTCAAACCTTCTTCATTAGGTTCTACTTCATCGCCATTAGGGAATATTCTTGTCCACGCAATAGAGGTACGAAGACATTTCAGTCCCATTTCACTAAATAATTTCACATCTTCTTTATAACGATGATAAAAATCGATACCTTCATGATTTGGATAATATTTATTAGGATCAACATCTTGTGTAATTTCACGTGCTTTACCATGTTCGCCAGCTGTCATGACATCAATAACACTAAGACCTTTTCCACCTTGATCATATCCCCCTTCAAATTGATTGGCTGCTAACGCGCCTCCCCATAGAAAATCTTTTGGTAATTTAGACATTTGTAAAACCTCATTTCTCTATTTATTGGTTTTATTATAACAATTTATTTTTCAAATTTTCGATAAAATAAACAAAAAACTCAACCAAAGTATTCGTTCAACTTTGGTTGAGTTATTCTATCTATTACTATTCGTAATAACCTAATTTTAGATCTTTTGAAGTTTGTTTACGGATTTTTCTCATTAATTGTTCATCTTCAATTAATGATTCACCGTATGAAGGAATCATTTTTTTGATTAATGGTTTCCATTCATCAGCATATTCAGCAAAGTTCTTTTCAAGTACTTCTAATGCTACTGATACTGAAGTTGATGCCCCTGGTGATTCACCTAATAATGCAATTACTGAGTGATCTTCAGAGTTTACTACTTCTGTACCAAATTGGATATAACCTTTACCGTGTTCTTCAGTATCTTTGATTACTTGAACACGTTTACCTGCTGTATAAACTTGCCAATCTTCATCACGTGCTTCTGGATAGAATGTACGTAAGTGGTTCATACAACCTTCTTTAGTCATAATCACTTGGTCGAATGAATATTTAATTAATGGTAAGTTTTTAACAGCAGATGCTAGTAATGTTGTAATATTATATGGTTTAACTGATTTGAATAAATCTAAATTTGAACCGTTTTTAAGGAATTTAGGACCTACATTCGCAAATGGTCCAAATAACAATGTTCTTTCACCATCAATATAACGTGTATCTAAGTGAGGTACAGTCATTGGTGGTGTGCCTGGTGGTTCTTTACCATAAACTTTGGCATCGTGTTGTTTAATCACTTCTGGATTTGTACAAGCGATAAATTGTCCACTAATTGGGAACCCACCTAAATGTTTACTTTCAGGGATACCAGTTTTTTGTAATAGTGGAATTGCTCCGCCACCGGCACCAATAAATACATAGTCAGTTTCTTGTTCAAAAACTTCACCAGTGTTACGGTTTTTAATTTTAACTGACCATTTACCATTAGATAAACGTTCAAAATCAATGATTTCATGATTATAATGAACATCTACATTGTCAGTTTCTTGAAGGTGTTGAGCCATTTTACGAGTTAATTCACCGTAGTTAACATCTGTACCTTCATTAATTTTACTTGCTGCCATGTAGCTACCATCATCTTGACGGCCTTTCATCATTAATGGAATCCACTTTCTCATTACATCAATATCTTCTGTGTATTCGATATTATCGAACATTGGGAAAGCTTTCATTTTTTCATAACGGTCTTTTAAGAACTTAACGTTATTTTTACCTCTTACAAAGCTAATATGAGGTAATGGGTTAATGAATGCACGTGGATCTTCAATGTTTCCAGTTTTAACTAAATGACCCCAAAATTGTTTAGAAATCTCAAATTGTTCGTTGATTTCTTTTGCTTTTTCAATATCAATTGAACCATCAGGTTGTTGAACAGTATAGTTCAATTCACAAAGTGCGGCGTGACCTGTACCAGCATTGTTACGTTCATTAGAACTTTCAATACCAGGACGGTCTAAACGTTCATATAAATGAATATTCCAGTCTGGCGCAATTTCTTTTAGCATTGAACCGAATGTTGTACTAAGTACACCGGCACCAATTAAAATTACGTCTTTTTTGTCAGACTTTGCCATTTTGTTCACCTCTCCAATATAATAAATACTTACACCAGTCCACTAAAACTGTATTTTCAATCAAAGCTCAATACAATTTTTCTAACAATCCATCTCGCAAACTAGTCTTCTATTATTATGTTAAATCAAGCTATCGGAAAAGTAAATTATTATTCTTTATAATAATAGAAATTGGTTTTGTTTATGATTATATTTTATTCACAAAAGCATGCAAATCTATATATTACTTTACTTCATTTCATAATAGTTTTAACTTTTAGTCTTTCTGTTGTAAAAACCTTTCGATATAAAATGCCGATTCTTCTATCGATTTGTATTCTGTATTAATCACAATAGCATTTAATTTATTAAATATTTCTTCAGCGTAGGACAGTTCCTTCTTAATTCTTTCTAAACTATTGTAAGTTGATGTTTTAGAAATACCTAAAGCTTCTGCACGATTTTTTCTAATATTGGCAATATAATTAGGGCTTGCTGTTAATCCAAATACTTTTAAATTTTTATGTTGAAATACACTTTCAGGAATTGTAACTTCAGGTACTAATGGTATATTAGCAATTTTGTAACCTTTATTAGCTAAATACATACTTAACGGTGTTTTAGACGTTCTAGAAACTCCGACAATTAATGCGTCCGCTTCTCCAATATCAGTAAAATGTTTACCGTCATCGTACTTCACAGAATACTCTATAGCTTCAATTCTATTAAAGTATTCTGTATTCATCTTACGTAACGCGCCACTTTCCATTAAAGGCGTAGATGTCGTATGTTTTTCAATCATCGTAATTAACTCTGACATATAGTCTATATATGATAATTGATGTTCGTTCGCGTATTGATGTCCTAATGCATTAAATGATTCATTAACTAATGTTGTAACAACAATGGCATTTTTTTCACGTGCCAATTCTAATACGTTAAGAAACTCCATCTCATCTTTAATATAAGGAAATTTCTTAATTTCTATTTGTGTTAAATCTGGAAATTGAGTTAGCGTTGCATGAATCATTCGCTGAGCTGTTTCCCCTATTGAATCAGAAACAATATAAATCGTTAATTCTTGTTCATTATGTTCTTTCACCTTATCTCTCACTTTCTTCAGCTTGACTCTGAGCTGTAGCTAAGATTGCCCCAGGCACGCGGAATGGAGAACATGAAACATAATCAATAGATAACTGATTAAAACGATGAATTGATTTAGCATCGCCACCTAATTCTCCACAAACTCCAATTTTAATAGACGGATTGACTTGTTTAGCATTTGTTACGGCTAAGTTAATCAATTGACCTACACCATCATTATCTAATGTTTGGAATGGATCAAGCTGTAATATGTTATTTTCAGTATACACGTTTATAAATTTACCTGCATCATCTCTTGAGAAACCATATGTCAATTGTGTTAAATCGTTAGTTCCAAAGCTAAAGAAATCACAATGTTGTGCTAATTGGCCAGCAATCAGGCATGCTCTTGGTGTTTCAATCATTGTGCCAATTAAATATGGTACTTTGCTATTCGTTTCATTCTCTAAATCATTGATTGTTGTAATTAATTGTTTTTTTAGTGTCGTAAATTCCTCTACTGTAGAAACTAGTGGAATCATAATCTCAGGTTGGGATTCTATTCCTTGTTGTTGAAGGTTAAATACACTACTCATAATTGCTTCTACTTGCATCTCATATAATTCAGGATAAGTGACTGCCAAACGACATCCTCTATGACCTAACATAGGATTGACTTCATTCAAATCATTGATTCTTCTTTTTAAGTAATCAGTTGAGACATCTAATTGTTTGGCTACAATTTGAATATCTTCTTCTGAAGCTGGTAAAAATTCATGTAATGGTGGATCGAGTAAACGTACAATTGTTGGACGGCCATCCGATAATTTAAAAATAGATTCAAAATCTTCTATTTGATATGTTTTAATTTTGTTTAATGCTTCAACACGTTCTTCATAATTTGACGCTAAAATAAATCTTCGCATTTCTACTAGTCGTTCAGCTCCAAAGAACATGTGCTCTGTTCTTACTAAACCAATACCTTTAGCATTAAATTCATAACCAGATTTAATATCTTGAGGTGTTTCAGCATTCATGCGTACTTGTAACCTAGCAGTTTCTTCAGACCACTGCATAAACTGTTCAAATTCATCGCTATGTTCTGCACTTACTGTTTCAATTCCCCCTAGATATAAATCACCTGCACTACCATCTACTGATACAATATCTCCTTCATGTAAAACATCACCATTAGGATAATTTACAGTTTTATTCACTGTATCTATCTCTACGTCAGAACATCCAGTAACACAACATTTTCCCATACCTCTTGCAACGACTGCTGCATGAGATGTCATTCCACCATGAGTTGTTACTATAGCTTCACTAGCTACCATTCCTTCTATATCCTCTGGAGATGTTTCAGGTCTCATTAAAATCACCTTATTACCACTTTCTGCTTGTTCTTTAGCTTCCTCCGCAGAAAATACGAGTTGACCTGTAGCAGCCCCTGGACTGGCTGGAAGTCCCATTTTAGAAATTACAGTCGCCTGCTTTAATGACTCTTCTTTAAAGTTTGGATGTAAAAGTGTTTCAATTGATTTAACATCTACTTGAGTTACTGCTTCTTCTTTAGATATAAGACCTTCATTAACTAAATCAACTGCAACCTTTATTGCTGCTCGTGCCGTACGTTTACCATTACGTGTTTGAAGTAAGTATAGTTGTCCATTTTCAATAGTAAATTCAATATCTTGTAAGTCTTTATAATGTGTCTCTAATTGTTTTGTTACTTTGACAAAATTTTTATGTACATCAGGCATTTGGTCTTTTAATGTATTAATATCTTGTGGTGTACGTATACCTGCCACTACATCTTCACCTTGTGCGTTTAATAAATACTCACCGAACAATTTATTTTCTCCAGTGACTGGATTCCTAGTAAACGCCACACCAGTACCACTTTGTTCTCCACTATTACCAAACACCATTTCTTGTATATTTACAGCTGTACCTATGTCATGAGGAATATCATTCAAATCTCTATAGACACGTGCACGATCATTGTCCCAAGATTTAAATACTGCTTCAATTGCTTCTTTTAATTGCTTATAAGGATCTTGAGGAAATGGTTTACTACCATACTCCATATAAATATCTTTATACTTTTCACATATATGTTTTAATCCATCGGCAGTAATATCTGCATCTGACTCAAATTGATGTTTCTTCTTATAGTTATCAAAATATGTATCAAATCGATTCATTGGTACGCCGTATACAACGTCACCAAACATTTGTAGTAAACGACGATAACAATCATATGCAAATCTGGCGTCATTAGTTTTATTTGCAAGTTTTTCAACGTTTTCGTCATTTAATCCTAAATTTAAAATCGTATCCATCATCCCAGGCATCGATATTTTTGCACCACTACGCACTGATACAAGTAATAAGTCTTCTTGAGATGAAAATGACTTACCTGTTCGATTTGAAAATGCGTTTAAATGTTCTTGTAATTGTGATGTCACATTATCAGATAACTGTCCACCTTGTTTCAAATAGTCAATACATGCTGCAGTTGTAATAGTAAAACCATCTGGAACTGGTAATCCTAACCGTTTCATTTCAGATAAATTCGCACCTTTACCTCCAAGTAAATCTTTCATAGTCTTATTACCTTCATCAAATGCATAAATTAATTTTTCCATAAATAAGCACCTCTCTTAATATGTCATACTAATCATTTTAGAGTATGTCATATTAAGCTAAAAAAGACAAGATTTATATGTAAACGTTTTCTATTAGTTAATAATATTGTCATAATTTGGTTATAAAACATTCTTAAATTAGAACTGTTTAAATATTAATATTATTTTGGTTAAATGTGTCATACTAATATCTATTAAAAAAGACACCACTTTAATTAAAGCGGTGTCTAATGTACTTATTTATTCATGTTGTTGATTATATTTTTCAATTTCTGCATCTCTTAATTCTACACGTCTGATTTTACCTGAATTAGTTTTAGGTAAATCTTCTACAAATTCAATAGAACGCGGATACTTGTATGGTGCAACTTCATTTTTCGTAAATGTTTGAAGTTCTTTAATTAATTCTTCAGTTCCTTCATATCCATTTTGAAGAATAATAAATGCTTTTACAATATTACCTCTCAATTCATGAGGGCTTGCAACGACAGCACATTCTTTGACAGCTGGATGATTTGTTAAAGCATCTTCAACTTCAAATGGTCCAATCGTATAGCCAGAGCTAATGATAATGTCATCTTTACGACCTTCAAACCAGAAATAACCATCTTCATCTTGGTGTGCTAAATCTCCAGTAACATAGTAATCGCCTAATCTTGCTGAAGCAGTTCGTTCTGGTTCTTTATAGTAACCTTTAAACAGTGCAGGTAAGTCTAATGGGACTGCAATATTACCTTTAACATTGGCTTCTACTTCATTACCATCGTCATCAATAATTGTTGTATAACTTCCTGGTATAGATTTACCCATTGCTCCAGGTCGAGGTGCTGTATCTTTCAGGAATCCAATTAATAATGTACTTTCTGTTTGACCATATCCATCTCTAACAATAATATCAAAATATTTTTTAAACTGTTCTACAACTTCTCTATTTAATGGTTCACCTGCAGAAACTGCACTATGCAAATGTTCTAAATTATATTCATCAAGATTTTGTAGTTTAGCCATCATACGATACTCTGTAGGTGTACAGCATAGGACGTTAATTTGATAATCTTGTAATAATTCTAGATATGTTTCTGGTTTAAAACGACCATTATAAACAAATGCTGTTGCTCCAGAACCTAAAGTTGATAAGAAAGGACTCCATACCCATTTTTGCCATCCAGGTGCAGCAGTTGCCCAAACTAAATCATCTTCTTTAATACATAACCAATGTTTAGGTGCCATTTGTAGGTGGGCATAACCCCAACCATGTGAATGAGTAACTGCTTTTGGGTTTCCTGTAGTGCCTGATGTATAAGATAATATAGCAACATCTTCACGAGATGTGTCTGCTGCTTCAAGTTCATCACTAACACTTGCTTTTTCTTCCTCAATCGAAATCCAATCTTCGTGTGTATCACCAACGATAAATTTAGTAAGGCTTTGATATTCTTTTAATCCTTCAAATTCCTTAATAAATTTTCCAAATGAAATAACCGCATCAATTTCTCCATGACTTACACGATATTGTAAGTCTTTTGTACGTAACATTTCAGAACTTGGAATAATGGCAATACCTAATTTTAAAGCTGCAATGTATAATTCATAGGTAGCAATAGCTCTTGGCATCATAATTAAAACTTTGTCACCATATTTCAAACCATGCTTTTTAAATATATTACCTACTTTATTAGCATTTTTTATTAATTCCTGATAAGTCACTTCTATATGATCATGTTCTGAATCACGATAAATGATTGCTTTTTTAGATGCGTCTGAAGCATATTGTTCGATTGCAGATGTAATATTGTATTTTTCTGGTGCTAGTAAATCAGTTTTTTCCATTATATTACTCCCTTTCCTTAACATTCACTATTATATTATCAAATGTATAATCTCATTGATATATTTTACTCTTTAGTATCTATCTACTAAACTAAAATGATCTTTTATAATAAAAAAAGGACGGATCCGAAATAGCATTTACATAAAATGATTTCTATCCGCCCTTCTATGATTTAAAATATATCTTCATAATCTAGCATTTGTTTTTTCAAATCTTCTAATTCTATTCTAATGTTATATGACAAATCACGATTCACAATTTGATTATCAACGCCTTGTTTAGTACCTCGTTTACGATGTGTTTGTGCGTATTCTGATGAATTTTGCCAGTCATAAAACGCTTGTCTCGATTCCCATAATGTAACAATAATATAATGTCTATGATTTGTTCGAGGTTTAAGGAAGCGCAATGCTTTAAACCCTGGTACATCTTGAAGGTGTTTTTGACGTGATAAGAATTTATCTTCAAATTGGTCTTCTTTATCTTCATTTACAAATAAATGATTGAGCACACAAAATGTATCATTTGATAATTGATTAATTGATTCTAAAATATCATAATATTGTGCATCATTATTTTTCTCAATCATAAATTCATCATTAGATTCATTCATTTTATACGTTTTATAATAATCATTTAGTAACATATTAGTTCCTTCATTCTAATTCATTTTACGTTTAAATATTTTGTTCATATATTGAAAGTGATCTTTTAACTATTTCTAGTATTTCATCATCTAAATTTGTTATTTGTTTAAAATAATTTAAAATATTCTTCGCTAATTTTTCTTCTTTTGGAAATTGTACATCTTTATCAACCCAAGCGGCTAGTTCTCCTAGAGGTGTTTGGTCTCCAGTAAATCCTTGTATAAACTCATAAAACGTCACTAAATCACCTCTTCTTACTTAATATATTAATGATATCACGAATTAGTAAATAAAACACCAATCAAAATTAAATAGTCTAATATATTTTTCTATTTACAAAATAATGACGAAATTAATTAGTTCGTTTTTATATCATAAATTTCTCTTTAATACATTAGTTATTGATGTCTCGTTCATCAGTTTGCTTAATGATTTAAACAACGTTAAATATAAGTTTAAACATGGGTTTGATAAGTTAAAATATTAAAACTTATAAGCGCAATAGTCATATGTATGAGTAGCCCGCCAGTACTAATAGCAACATAGCACATAAGAGTGCTGTTAGACTGACGGGCATACTTATTATTTTAATTTACATATTTTAATCTGTAATTTATAGTCATCTATCTTAATTTAAATAGTCTAATACAACAGTACCTACTGCTTCAGCAGCAACTAACATAGATGATTCACTAATATTAAATTTAGGGTGATGGTGTGGATATACTTCGCCATCTTCTGGTGCTGCTCCTGAATAAATAAATGTACTTGGTAGTTCTACTGCATAAAATGCAAAGTCTTCAGAAGGTGGTTGTGCTTCACATTCTTCAACACCTTGAATATCTGTTCCTTCTGCATTTTTAATTGTTTCAGCTACATAAGATGTGAATTCTGGATTGTTATATAATGCAGGGTAATCTTTGTTAAATTCGAAATCACATTTTACGCCAAATGAAGCTTCTAATCCTTCAACAAGATGTGTTAATTCTTTTTGAATTGTATCTCTTGTATCATCGGTAAGCGCACGCACGTCACCTTCAATTTCGATAGTGTCTTTAATCACATTGAATTGACCTTTACCATCGAAAGAACCAATTGTAACGACACCAGTTTCAAATGGACTTAAACGTCTAGATACAACTGTTTGTGCAGTTGTTACAAAGTTAGATCCTGCCACAATTGCGTCATTTGCCATGTGAGGTGATGAACCGTGACCGCCTCTACCATGAACTGTTAATTTAAAGTAAGCACGACCTGTTTGTACAAATTCTGGTTTGTAAAAAATTTTTCCAGCTTCCATTGTACTCATCACGTGTACACCTAATACATGATCCACGTCATCTAAAACACCGTCTTTAATCATACCTTGCGCACCGCCTGGAGGCATTTCTTCTGCTGGTTGATGAATGACGATTACTTTACCGCTAAATTGATCTTTCATTTCAATTAATGTTTCGGCTAAAATAAGCATGTAAGCTGTATGTGCATCATGTCCACACGCATGCATAACACCATCATTTTTAGATGCAAATGATAATCCTGTTTCTTCTTTAATAGGTAGGGCATCAAAATCTGCACGAATTGCTAATGTTTTGCCAGGTTTACCACTATCGATAGTTACTTTGACACCATTTGGTCCCACATTTGTTTCCAATTTACAATCTTTATCTTTATAAAAGTCAGCAATATATTTTGGTGTTTCTTCTTCATGGAAGGATAATTCTGGATGTTGGTGAAGATGTCTTCTAATTTCTATCATTCGATCTTCTTTTTCGCGAAGTTTTTCTACTAACGTATTACTCATAAAATCCTCTCCTTTATCTATACATCTACATTATAATATGTTATTCCCGTTTATTGTTGTGTCACACTTTTATTGACTAAAAATGACATAAATTTAGAAAAAAATCACTCCAATATGAGCATTGTCATATTGAAGTGATTGAAATCATATAATTAATTAGTGCTTATAAAATGGATCGTTTTCTTTAGCGCCTGCCATTTCATCATGTACACCATGTTTATAATAATCTACATATTGAGGTTCTAAAGGTTTTCTACCTCGAATAATATCTGCAGCTTTTTCAGCTAACATAAGTACTGGTGCATGGATATTACCGTTAGTTGTTCTAGGCATAGCAGAAGCATCTACGACACGTAAATTTTCCATACCATGTACTTTCATAGTAAGTGGATCAACAACTGCCATTGGATCTGATGCTGGTCCCATTTTAGCACTACATGATGGATGTAATGCAGTTTCTCCGTCTTTACGCACCCAATCTAAAATTTCTTCATCTGTTTGTACAGAAGGTCCAGGTGAAATTTCTCCTGCATTAAATGGATCCATCGCTTTTTGAGATAAGATATTTCTTGCAACTCGAATAGCTTCTACCCATTCACGTTCGTCTTCTTTAGTTGAAAGATAATTAAATACTATACTTGGCTTTTCAAATGGATCTTTAGATTTAATTTTTAAGCTACCGCGTGAATTAGAGTACATAGGTCCAACGTGTACTTGATAACCGTGCGCTACTGGTGCTTTTTGACCATCATAGCGAACTGCGATTGTCAAGAAGTGGAACATTAAGTTAGGATAGTCTACTTCGTTATTTGAACGTACAAATCCTCCACCTTCAAAGTGGTTAGAAGCTGCTGCACCTTTTCTAGCAAAAATCCATTGCAATCCAATAAATGGCATACGTTTTACATCTAAACTAGGTTGTAAAGATACCGGTTCTTTACATTCATGTTGGATATACACTTCTAAATGATCTTCGAAGTTCTCCCCAACACCAGGTAAATGAACTCTAGGTTCAATACCTTTAGATTTTAAGAATTCTGAATCACCAATTCCAGATAATTGTAGCAATTGTGGTGTATTAAATGCGCCACCTGATAAAATAACTTCTTTGGCATTGATTGTTCTTTCTTTGCCGTTTTTCTTATAAGTCACACCTGTAGCTCTTCTACCATCAAAGTTAATTTTTGTTACGAATGCTCTTGTTTCTACATCTAAATTTTTACGTCTCATTGCAGGTCGTAAATATGCTCTTGATGCAGACATACGGCGTCCGTGATGAACTTGGCTATCAAATGGTCCGAAACCTTCTTGTCGGAATCCGTTTACGTCTGGTGTTTTATGATATCCTGCTTCAACCCCAGCATCAAAGAATGATTTGAATAATGGATTCGTTGCAGGACCTCGTTTTAATTTAATTGGTCCATCATGACCTCTGTATTTATCATAAGGCGCTGAACCATATGCTGTTTCTAACTTTTTAAAGTATGGTAAGCAATGTGCGAAATCCCAAGTTTCCATACCTTCTGGTTCTGCCCAACCTTCATAATCCATTGGGTTACCTCTTTGGAAGATCATTCCATTAATTGAACTTGAACCACCTAACACTTTACCTCGTGCATGGTCAACTTTGCGTCCCATGTGTGGTTCTTCTTCAGTTTGATAAATCCAATCATATAAAGGATTTCCTGAAGGGAACATTAATGCTGCTGGCATTTGAATAAATAAATCCCAGAAATAGTCACTGCGTCCCGCTTCTAATACTAATACATTTTTATCTTTATCTTCACTTAATCGTGCACCTAAAACTGAACCTGCACTACCTCCGCCAATGATAATGTAATCATATGAATCATGTTTTCTACTCATCACAAATAACCTCCGAAATTAATTTTTTTAGTTTTTATATTCATCTCTTTCATAGTTATCTTGAATCGTTCTTACATATGTAAGAGGCCGAATGACCTATTAAGTAATAGCGTATCATTCAAACCTCTGAATAACTGTTATGTTTTATTTACTAAAGAAGTTAACCGGTTCTGGGTTTGTATTAGTTAAGATATGTTTAGTAGATAAATACTCTTCTAAGCCTTCTTTGCCAAGTTCTCTACCAATACCTGATTGTTTATATCCACCCCATGGTGCTTGTGCAAAGTAAGGATGGAAATCGTTAATCCAAACTGTACCTAATTTCAATTTATTAGCTACACGTTGTGCTTTACCAATATCTTTACTAAATACAGCACCTGCTAATCCATATATTGAATCGTTAGCTAAACGAATTGCTTCTGCTTCATCTTCAAATCCTTCAACAGTAACAACTGGTCCAAATACTTCTTCTTGCACTATACGCATAGATGTATCGCAATCTGTAATTACCGTAGGCTCGAAGAATAATCCATCTTGTAAATCTTCTCTTTCAGGACGTTTGCCACCTATAGCAATTGTTGCACCTTCATCTTTTGCAATTTGCATATAATTTTCAATTTTATCTCTATGTTCTTGAGAAATAACTGGTCCCATTTCAGTATCATCATCAAAGCCATTACCTAGTTTAATTTTACTAACGCGATCTATAAGTTCTTTTTCAAATTTTTCTTTGATATCGTTGTGAACTAAAATTCTAGAACCCGCTGAGCATACTTGACCAGCGTGGAAGTAACCACCATTTAATGCTTGGTCTACTGCTAATTCAAAGTCAGCATCATCAAAAATAACATTAGGGTTCTTACCACCAAGTTCTAAAGCTACATTAGTTACGTGGTCTGCAGCCTGTTTCATAATATGTTTACCTGTTTTAATGCCACCTGTAAATGACACTAAATCTACTTCTTCATGACCTGACATGACGTCACCAATTTCAGCACCTGAACCTAATACTAAGTTAATTGTACCTTTAGGAAATCCTACTTCTTCCATTAGTTCAAAGACACGAATTGTTGTTAATGGCGTAATTTCACTTGGTTTCATTACTAATGAGCAACCTGTTGCTAAAGCCGGTGCGATTTTCCAAGATGCTTGTAATAAAGGATAATTCCATGGTGTGATTTGAGTCACTACGCCTACTGGTTCTTTAACAACTTTACTTTCTGAATTTGGAATTGGCGTATTGATAATTTCTCCGCCATCTTTATCTGCTAAACCAGCAAAATACATAAATACATTATGGATGTCATCCATATCTGCATATGACTCTTCCAATGTTTTACCAGTATCTAGTGTTTCTAATTTAGCTAATTCGTCACGATGTTCTTTAATTTTATCTGCAATCGCTCTGACTTTTTGACCTCTGACTTCACCTGTTTCTGAAGATAACTCGCCATCTTCAAATGATCTTCTTGCAGCTAAAATTGCTAGTTCTACATCTTCTTTTGTACCTTCAGCTACTGTAAAAATAACTTCTTGATTATATGGATTAATAATCTCTCTCGTATTTTTATTTGAGCTGTCTACCCATTCACCATCAATGTATTGGCGATTAGACAAGTTCTTTACAAGTTCCATCAAATGACCTCCGTTAAGTTTGTTAAATTTTTATTTAACGAATTTTACAGAATTATGTTAGCATAGAAATTGAAAATATGTCAATTTATCAAAAAGGTCTGGAGAATAAAGTATCACTCCTATTCTTAATAGGTTAGTGATACTTACGCATTAGCTTTAGCTAAGGTGTTCCTTTTTAATCTCAGCAGATTCGAATTGGTGAGCAATGGGATGATAAAGCAATCTTTTCACATATTCATCAATAAATAATGATAATATATAGTCTTTTTTCATCTCTTTAAAATAAAATATATAAAATGTTGGCATATAAAAAATGAAATCATGTTAAATTTGTTGTGATACGTGGTAAAATAAAATAATTATTATTGGAGGTACAGTCATGACACAATCGAATAACTACTCATCTCAAGTCGAGCAAGCCAAAGACTTGGTCATTAATTCCATTGGAGAAACTATGGATTTATATGGAAGTAATCGTAGTGTCGGCAACCTATACGGTATCATGGTGTTTGAAGGAAGTATGACACTTGATGAAATGCGACAACAACTACAAATGAGTAAACCTAGCATGAGTGCAGGGGTTAAAAAATTACAAGAATATGATATCGTCAAACAACAATTTACAAGAGGTAGTAGAAAGCAACACTTTATCGCTGAAAAAGATTTCTTCACTTTCTTTCGTAATTTCTTCACTAAAAAATGGGAAAGAGAAATTGACACTAATATGGAAGCTGTTAAAGATGCGGAAACACTTCTAAAACCGCTACTGGATAACAACGATTTAACTGATGAAGAACGTCAAGACATTAATAAAGTCAAAGCACAACTCGACCATTCAAAGGTTTATTACGAGTGGTTAGCTCAGCTTAGCGAAGCCTTAGAAACCGGTGAAATATTTAAATACTTCCCTATTCCAGAACATAATGATGGTAAATAAAAATCAGCCTGGGACATAAATCAA
>NZ_RXWW01000061.1:0-96012 GCF_003970495.1 Staphylococcus pasteuri | reverse complement strand
TATTAATTATATAAAAATTAAATATTATTTACTTATTTTATTGTTGTGATATAATGTATTTGAAAGGGGTGCTTAATGTTAGTTTATGCTTTTTTCTCTTCGATACTATTTAGTTTTTTATATCAGTTCTCGACGATAGATAAAGTAAAATTACAATATTTAATATCAAGATCAACATGTGATTATTGCAAAACAACTATTAAATATATTGATTTAATTCCAATTTTTAGTTTCCTCATACTTAGAGGTACTTCAAGGTGCTGCCATAAACGTTTGAAATATAATTATATAATTGGTGAGATCCTAGCACTGCTTCCCATACCATTGATTTATTACAATGTAATCCATACTAATCCCCAAATATATTTAACAATCTATCTATTTTTATTAATTATGTCTCTCAATGATATAGATTATTTCTCTATTAATATTCATTTTTTGATTACGTTCTTACTTATATTGTTCTTCACAAATCACACTTTTCCACATTCATTCTTTTTAACTTTTATCATTAGTCATATTTGCTATTTAATTATCCATCAATATATTGGATATGGTGACATTCTTCTCTTTAATATATTCTCTTTATTTTTACCTATTGAATATATATTTTACATTGTACTTTTCACTTTCATAATTGGAGGATTCATTTCAATCTTCATTAAAATCTTCTTGAATCCCAATATCACTCGCATTCCGCTTATTCCATTTATATTTTTATCATTTATTTTTGTATCTAGTTACTTTCCACTATTGAATGATTTTTTAGGAGGAATATTTATATGAAAATCAAAGAAATGGCAACATCAGAGAAACCTAGAGAACGTTTACTTACTTATGGTACTGACACTCTATCAAATTCTGAATTGTTAGCTATATTAATTAATACTGGTAGAAAAGGATTTTCAAGTATTGATATAGCAAATGAATTATTAAGTCATACATCGTCATTTAAAGATTTAAAAAAACTTTCTATTAAAGACTTAATTAAAGTGAAGGGGATAGGTTATTATAAAGCGATTACTTTGAAAGCAGCATTTGAATTAGGTGAAAGAATGAATCGTTTATCTCATCATGAATCCGTAAAAATAACTTGTCCAAGTGATGTAGCAGATTTAATGATGTCTAAATTAAAGGATTTAGAACAGGAACATTTTTATGTTTTATTGTTAAATTCAAAAAACGTGGTTATTAAGCAAAAATGTGTTTTTATAGGAACTTTGAACAGTTCTATCATACATCCTAGAGAAATATTTAATGTTGCAATTAAAGAATCGTGCAATGCTATGATAGTTGTTCATAATCATCCGTCAGGTGATGTGACACCTTCAGAAGAAGATATTAATACTACGTTTAGATTAAGGGAATGTGGTGTGATTTTAGGAATACATTTATTAGACCATATTATTATTGGTGATAACCAGTTCACAAGTTTAGTAGAGTTAGGGTATTTTGAAGAAGAATAAACTGTTTCTAGAATTAATTTTTAATGAATAGTATAATAAGAGAAAAGATAAGCCAGGAGGTCATTTAAATGACTATATTTCTTATAATTGGTGTATTGATTCCAATTATATTTATTATGCGATTAAATGCTAAAAACCAAGCTATGAATTTGAAATTATTTTTACACACAATTGGTTATTCTGTAGTCGGAATAGTAATTACAACAACTATCGGAACAATGGTAACGAAATCACACAATTCCATTTTACTTGTCATTATTGGATCTATTATAGTTGGTGTAATTTGGGGAGTATTACTTGCATTAAGTTATATTTTCTTTAATTTTTTATCAAATACGTTTAAAAAATAACTTAAAAAAATAAGCTATGAAGATTGAACATCACAATAAAACTGTTCATTTTCATAGCTTTTATATTATTGAATATAAGCGATTAAATTATCATAATTATCCATAAGCCATACAATACCTTGATAAACAAGATACAAACATAAAATGATAATACCAGCTGATATTAAAAATCTTAATATTGATACACCTACTCTAAAGAGTAAGATAACAAGTAATACAATCAGTATGATTGATAATAAACTCATAAAGGAAACCTCCTAACAGCATGAAACTCATATTTATATCATAATAAATTTTAATAAATAAGACATCAGTCTATAGATATATCTATGATACAACCCTAGCCCTATATATTTTTACGTTGTGATTATATATAATAGTTTAAATGGAAAGGGAGGATATATAATGAGATTCATATTTAGCATAATAAAAAACATTATAGCAGTCATTGCCATTTTAATCATTATTTATATCGCATTAAAGTATGCGCCATTTTTAAGAGATCAAGAATGGAACCCTATAAGTAATCCTCCAAATCAAACAGAAAGAAATATGGATAACCCTGTTAATAATTCTAAACAACCACAACATGGTAAGCGTTATTCACTCGAAGATAATGATATTATTAAAAACGTACCGACAAGTCAAATAAAGAATGTATTTAATATGATAGATAAAAAAGAATTTATGTCAGTATCAGGTATAGGTAGAATGGGCTACAATGATGAATATTTAGCAGGCCAAAGAGGAGACGAATTTATTATATATAAATTTGGATCTGATTCTATCAGAGTTTATAATAATGAATTTGAAATGCAACAAGATTTACATGAATTAGGTCAAAATATTGAATTGAAAAATAATCAAGCTTATTAACATTAATTGTAGTGTATGTTTGAAATCATGCTCCAAATGAGTTAGCCTTTATATATAGAGTAATAAAAAGGTTGGTGTGGACAATGGTCGAAAAATCTAAAGAACAACGTGCCAACGAACAAACTAAAGCTCAAAATCTATTTGCTCGTTGGAGAAAAGAAGAAACATTATATAGTGAAGATGAGAAAAAAGAACGTAAAGAACAAGAAAAACAAGCAAAACAACAAAAAAATAATGAGTAATTAATTAGAAATAATTTGCTTTTAAGCTGCTGACTTTAATTAAGTTAGTAGCTTTTTTATTATTTTTAACTAATAATTGGCTTGAAATATTATGTATAGAAGAAAAATGAGTTACATACCGTTTTATATACAAACTAATCAATGTTAACAAACATTAAAAAGACTAAAGCTAGAGCAAAACGCATCTTGAGAGATTTATTTTATTTTTTTAATCTTACGCATTAATAAAATTACTTTTTAATGAGAGTTAGTGCTTTATTTCATTTCAGCAGTAATATAGAATAGTAAAGAAGAATAAATTTTTAAAGTATTATAAGAGGTGTTATGGGTGCTTAAATTTTTCAAAAATAACAAACTCATTGTTGTTTTATGTGCAATAATTGTTTTTATTGCATTAATTGGTTTGTCTATTCGCTCTCAATCTCAATCACCTCCCGAGCAATATGTAGGGGATTCTGTATCTTTCGGGCAACGACTGATAAGTTATCCTGTGAATTTTGTTACTGGAGCTATTGGTAATTTTTTTAATCAGGGTGAATCAAAGGAAACGAAGAATAAAATTAAACAATTAGAAGCCAAAAATCAACAATTAGAGGCTGAAAATAAGAAGTTTAAAAAAGAACTAGATATGAAAGATATATCTAAATATGATCCGATATCTACAACAGTTATTTCTAGAAATCCGGATCAATGGATGAATACGATTGTAATTGATAAAGGATCAAAAGCTGGAATTAAAAATAACATGGCAGTTATGACTTCAGAAGGACTTGTTGGTAGAACAACTAAAGTTAACCAATTTTCTTCACAAGTAGATTTAATATCAACAAATACACGTGCTGGTAAACTATCTGTGAATATTCAACATAAATCTAAAAATGTATTTGGATTAATCGATCACTATGATGCAAAAAACGAAGAGCTAGTTATTAGTGATATCAATAATAAAGATAGTATCTCTAAGGGAGATAAAGTAGTCACTAGTGGTTTAGCCGATCAACTTCCAAGCAGTTTATACATAGGAGAAGTTACAAGTGTTGAAAATGACCAATATGGTTTAGCAAAAGAAGTAAGAGTGAAAACAGGTGCAGATTTATCTGATTTAAATCATGTATATGTTGCAAAACGTGATGCTTCAACAATTCCCGATGACGAAAGCGGGGATAACTAATGCGGGGAATTTATTATTTCTTAATTGGGATTATTTTATTCTATATAGATACAGTGATAGGAATAGTAATCCCAATACATTTCGGTAAAATTGACGTGATATTTGTGCCACACTTAACTTTAATGTATTTATTAATTTTAACGATATACCGAGGTTTTGGTGTAGCTGTTATACTTGCGATATTCTTCGGCCTTATTACTGACTTGTATTTAGGAAGCATTTACGGATTGTATATGTTTGGTTACATTTTAGCAGTAGTAATTATGGATAGACTCTTTAAAATATTTTACAGAGACACAGTGATGTTGTTCATTGTAATTCTATTAAGTACTATATTTTTAGAAATTTATGTTGCCATTATTTATGGTGTAATAGGGTTTATCCAATTTAACCTATTGGAGTTCTTATTATTAAGATTACTACCAACATTCATTCTTAATTTAATATTGTTAATTATTTTGTATCCTATTATGTTAAAGTTTATGAGAAAAATTCAAAACAAGATTGACAGTAGAATATAACTAATGGTAAGATGCAGTAGTTGAGTAGTTTCAAGCTACATACAACCGCTCAAATATAGGTTTAAGTACAAATTGATTTGAAGTGAAGTGAACGCTTTACTCAAGTTAAAAGTCATTAGAAAGAAAGCGATTGACAATCGAGGCGTTGAAATAAGTGAGAGATGAGTTTATTTAGATAAATGATTCGAATCACGAATGAAACAACGAAGAGTGCGAACGCTTTACTTAATGACAATGTCACCTATATATGGCGTGACTTATAATATAGGAGGTGCAAAGTATGTTTGCTATTATTGAAACAGGTGGAAAACAAATCAAAGTAGAAGAAGGACAAGAAATTTACGTTGAAAAATTAGACGTAAACGAAGGTGATTCTTTCACATTTGATAAAGTATTATTTGTAGGTGGAGATTTAGTTAAAGTTGGTGCGCCAACTGTTGAAGGTGCTACTGTTACAGCTACTGTTAATAAAAACGGTCGCGGTAAAAAAATCACTGTATTCACTTACAAACGTCGTAAAGACTCTAAACGTAAAAAAGGCCATCGTCAACCATATACTAAATTAACTATCGATAAAATTAACGCGTAATTATGATTACTGTTGATATTACAGTTAATGATGAAGGCAAAGTAACAGATGTCGTTATGGATGGCCATGCTGATCATGGTGAATATGGTCATGACATCGTCTGTGCTGGAGCTTCAGCAGTATTATTTGGTAGTGTTAATGCTATTATGGGATTGACTACTGAAAAGCCAGATATCGATTATGACGATGATGGTGGTCATTTTCATATAAGAAGTGTTGATACAGATAACGATGAAGCACAATTAATTCTTAAAGCAATGCTTGTATCTTTACAAACAATTGAAGAAGAATATAATGAAAATATCAGATTAAATTATAAGTGAGGTGTATCCCGATGTTAAAATTAAACTTACAGTTCTTCGCATCTAAAAAAGGGGTAAGTTCTACAAAAAACGGACGTGACTCTGAATCAAAACGTTTAGGTGCTAAACGTGCTGACGGTCAATACGTTACAGGTGGTTCAATTCTTTATCGCCAACGTGGTACTAAAATTTACCCTGGTGAAAATGTAGGTCGTGGTGGCGATGATACATTATTCGCTAAAATCGACGGCGTTGTTAAATTTGAACGCAAAGGTCGCGACAAAAAACAAGTTTCTGTATATACAGTAGCTGAATAATTTTGTCTAGATAACACCAGAAGTGAAGACTTCTGGTGTTTTATTTTGTTTAAAAAGTCAATTTTTGGTAGAACTAAAATTTTTCTACAAATACACTTAATGATATAATTAAAAAGATAATGAAAACTAATTTAAGTAAAAGAGGTGAGATATATGTTTGTCGATCAGGTCAAAATATCTCTTAAAGCAGGAGATGGCGGTAATGGTATTACTGCATATAGAAGAGAAAAATACGTACCATTTGGTGGACCAGCAGGTGGAGACGGGGGCAAAGGTGCTTCAGTAATATTTGAAGTAGATGAAGGTTTAAGAACTTTATTAGACTTTAGATATCAAACACACTTTAAAGCAAAAAAAGGTGAGAATGGTCAAAGCAGTAATATGCACGGTAGAAATGCTGAAGATTTGGTTTTAAAAGTACCACCTGGCACTATTGTTAAAAGCATAGAAACTGAAGAAGTACTTGCAGACCTTGTAGAAGATGGTCAAAGAGCAATTGTAGCTAAAGGTGGTCGTGGTGGTCGTGGGAATTCGCGATTTGCTACACCTAGAAACCCAGCACCAGACTTCAGTGAAAAAGGTGAACCTGGTGAAGAAATTGATGTAACTTTAGAACTGAAGTTACTAGCAGACGTTGGTCTAGTCGGTTTCCCTAGTGTAGGAAAATCAACATTGCTATCAATTGTATCTAAAGCTAAACCTAAAATTGGCGCGTATCATTTTACAACAATTAAACCTAATTTAGGTGTTGTATCAACACCAGATAACAGAAGTTTCGTTATGGCAGATTTACCTGGTTTAATAGAAGGTGCGTCAGACGGAGTTGGATTAGGTCATCAATTTTTACGTCATGTTGAACGAACTAAAGTTATCGTTCATATGATTGATATGAGTGGTTCGGAAGGCAGAGATCCTGTTGAGGACTATCATGTGATAAACAAAGAATTAGTTGCATATAAACAACGTTTAGAAGATAGACCACAAATTATTGTTGCTAATAAAATGGATATGCCAGATGCTGAAGATAATTTAGAGTTATTTAAAGAAGAAGTAGGTACTGAACACACGATTATCCCACTTTCAGCTGTTTCTAGAAATAACATCGATCAATTACTTTATACAATTGCTGATCAATTAGATAAAGTGAAAGATATTGATTTCTCAGTTGAAGAAGATGACAATGTCGGTGTTAACAGAGTTGTATATAAACATACTCCTTCTCAAGATACATTCACTATTACTAGAGATGATGATGGTGCTTATGTTGTTAGTGGCAATGCTATTGAAAGAACATTCAAGATGACAGACTTTAATAGTGATCCAGCCGTACGTAGATTTGCTAGACAAATGCGTTCTATGGGTATTGATGATGCACTTAGAGCAAGAGGTTGTAGTAATGGAGATATTGTAAGAATTCTTGGTGGAGAATTTGAATTTATAGAATAGGAGTGCGAAAGATGGACAATAAAGAATATAAGAAATTTTATCTTATTCGCGAAGACGTTTTACCAGAATCAGTAATTAAAACGCTGAAAATTAAAGATGCTTTGAAAAATAATTCTGAGTTGTCCATCTATGATGCTGTAAAACAATACGGTTTATCAAGAAGTGCTTTCTATAAGTATAGAGAAACTATATTTCCAGTTGATGAAAAATTATTAGATCATCGAGAATTTACATTAATTTTATATGTTAATGATATTGTTGGAATGTTGGCTCAAGTATTAAATACAATTTCTCAATTAGAATTATCAGTACTTACAATTCACCAAAGTGTACCTATGGAAGATAAAGCGACGATTACTCTATCATTAAATGCGTCTTCATCTGAACTTATGATTGATGATGTAATAAAAGCATTAAGAGAAATCGAACATGTTTCCAAAGTTGAATTGATAAGCATGAGTATGTAAATAAGGAAGTGCTAAAATGTACGCGTATATTAAAGGGCAGTTAACACAGTTGTTCCCAACACATGTTGTTGTTGATGTAAACGGAGTAGGTTATGAGATTCAGACACCTAATTCATACCGTTTTCAAAAATATTTAGATAATGAAGTTCAAATATATACGTCATTAATTGTTAGAGAAGACGCTCAATTACTTTATGGTTTCATTAATGAAGAAGAGAAAGATATGTTCTTAAGTTTAATTAAGGTGACTGGTATTGGTCCTAAGTCAGCATTAGCTATACTTGCTACTAGTACGCCTAATGAAGTAAAACAAGCAATTGAAAACGAAAATGATACGTATTTAACTAAGTTTCCAGGCATTGGTAAAAAAACTGCTCGACAAATCGTGTTAGATTTAAAAGGTAAAGTTCAAATCACTGAAGAAAATAGTGAAACATTATTGAACATTACTTCTAACTCTACAGATAATGAACCTATGATTAAGGAAGCAATGTTGGCTTTAGAAGCATTAGGTTACTCAAAACGTGAATTATCTAAAGTAGAAAAGGTTTTAAAACAATCTAATATCAATTCTGTTGATGAAGCAGTTAAAATCGGTCTACAAACGTTGGTTTCTTAATTACCTAATTTAACAAATGAAAGGGGGAAATGATATGGATGAAAGAATGGTCGATCAATCTGTACATAGTGAAGAATCTGACTTCGAATTATCTTTACGACCTACGAAATTAAAACAATATATTGGTCAATCTTCTATCAAAAGTAATTTAGAGGTATTTATAAAAGCAGCTAAATTAAGAGAAGAACCTTTAGATCATGTTCTATTATATGGTCCCCCAGGATTAGGTAAAACTACGTTATCTAATATTATTGCTAATGAAATGGAAGTTAATATTAGAACGGTTTCTGGACCTTCTTTAGAACGTCCAGGGGATCTGGCTGCTATTCTTTCTGGTTTACAACCAGGAGATGTACTTTTTATAGACGAAATACATCGTTTAAGTAGTGTAGTTGAAGAAGTATTGTATCCGGCCATGGAAGATTTTTTCCTAGATATTATTATAGGAAAAGGTGATGAAGCACGTAGTATACGTATCGATTTACCGCCGTTTACACTCGTAGGTGCGACTACAAGAGCAGGTAGTTTAACAGGTCCGCTAAGAGATCGATTTGGAGTACATTTAAGATTAGAATACTATAATGAAGCAGATTTGAAGGAAATCATTATAAGAACAGCTGAGGTACTAGGAACAGACATTGATAATGAAAGTGCCATTGAATTAGCTAAGCGTTCTAGAGGTACACCTCGTGTAGCAAACCGTTTATTAAAAAGAGTAAGAGATTTCCAACAAGTTAATGAAGATGATCAAATATATATTGAAACTACAAAACGCGCATTAAAATTATTACAAGTAGATGATTATGGCTTAGATTATATTGATCATAAGATGATGAACTGTATTTTAAATCAATATAAAGGTGGACCAGTGGGCTTAGATACGATTGCTGTCTCTATTGGAGAAGAACGTATTACTATAGAAGATGTATATGAACCTTTCTTAATTCAAAAAGGATTTTTAGAACGTACACCACGCGGTAGAAAAGCAACACCTTTAGCGCATGAACATTTTAGTCATAATAATGAAATGAGGGAGTAAGTTGAATATTGAAGATTTCGACTATGATTTACCTGAATCTCTAATTGCGCAAACACCTTTAAAAAATAGAGACCAAAGTAGATTATTAGTTTTAGATAGAAATACCGGTGACATGGAACATCTTCACTTCAGAGATGTAATCAATTATTTTGAACCAGGAGATACGTTAGTATTAAACGATACTAGAGTAATGCCAGCCAGACTTTTTGGTTTGAAAGAAGAAACTGGTGCCAAAGTTGAAATGCTTATGTTAACGCAAATTGAAGATAATGATTGGGAAGTTCTATTAAAACCAGCTAAGCGTATTAAAGTTGGAAATAAACTTAACTTTGGAGAAGGCAAAATTATAGCTGAGTGTATTGAAGAGTTAGAACAAGGTGGCAGAATTATGCGCTTGCATTATGATGGCATTTTACAAGAACGATTGGATGAACTTGGTGAGATGCCTTTACCACCTTATATTAAGGAACGCTTAGATGATCCAAACAGATATCAAACTGTTTATGCTAAAGAAAGCGGTTCTGCTGCAGCGCCAACTGCCGGGTTACACTTTACTGATAGTTTATTAGAAGCTATCAAAGAAAAAGGTGTGAATATAGCATTTATCACTTTGCATGTTGGACTTGGAACATTTAGACCAGTTAGTGTAGATAATATCGATGATCACGAAATGCATAGTGAATATTATCAAATGACACAGCAAACTGCAGATTTATTAAATGAGACAAAAGCAAAAGGTCATCGAATCATTTCTGTTGGAACGACTTCAACCAGAACACTAGAAACAATACGTAGAGATCACTCTGAATTTGTAGAAAAAAGTGGTTGGACAGATATCTTTATCTATCCTGGATTTGAATACAAAGCTATAGATGGTCTGATCACTAACTTCCATTTACCAAAATCAACGCTAGTCATGTTAGTGTCAGCGTTTAGTAGCAGACAGTACATTTTGAATGCATACAAAAAAGCAGTAGAAATGGAATATAGATTCTTTAGTTTTGGAGATGCAATGTTAATTATATAAAAGAATGTGAGGATATATTTTATGCCTGCAGTAACATATGAACATATTAAAACTTGTAAACAATCAGGTGCAAGATTAGGTATTGTACATACGCCACATGGCTCATTTGAAACACCTATGTTTATGCCAGTTGGTACTAAAGCTACCGTTAAAACTATGAGTCCAGAAGAATTGCGTCAAATAGAGGCTCAGATTATTTTAGGAAATACGTATCATTTGTGGTTGCAACCTGGAAATGATATCATCAAACACGCTGGGGGACTCCATAAATTCATGAATTGGAATGGTCCTATTTTAACTGATTCTGGAGGATTCCAAGTTTTTAGTTTAAGTAATTTACGTAAAATTTCAGAAGAAGGCGTTGAATTTAGACATCATACAAATGGTTCTAAATTATTTTTAAGTCCTGAAAAATCAATGCAAATTCAAAATGATTTAGGTTCAGACATCATGATGGCGTTTGATGAATGTCCACCTATGCCTTCTGAATATGAATATGTAAAAAATTCTATTGAAAGAACTACACGTTGGGCAGAAAGATGTTTAAAAGCACATGCTCGTCCTGAAGAACAATCACTTTTTGGAATTATCCAAGGTGGTGAATATAAGGATTTACGTGAACAAAGCGCTAAAGAGCTTGTCGAATTAGATTTTCCTGGATATGCAATTGGTGGCCTTTCAGTAGGAGAACCTAAGCCAGTTATGTACGAGATGGTTGAACATACAGAACAATTCATGCCTAAAGATAAACCTAGATATTTAATGGGTGTGGGATCACCAGACGCATTGATTGAATGTAGTATTCGTGGAATGGATATGTTTGACTGCGTACTACCAACTCGTATAGCTAGAAATGGTACATGTATGACTTCAAATGGACGTTTAGTTATTAAGAATGCTAAATTTGCAGATGATTTAAGACCATTAGATGAAAATTGTGATTGTTATACATGTAAAAATTATTCTAGAGCATATATAAGACACTTAATCAAAGCAGAAGAAACTTTTGGTATACGTCTTACTACTATTCATAATTTACATTTTCTGCTAAAATTAATGGAAGATATTAGACAAGCCATTCGAGAAGATAGACTTTTAGATTTTAAAGCAGAATTCTTCGAACAGTATGGATTAAATGTAGATAACCCTAAAAACTTTTAAAGAGGAGAATGTAACATGCAATTTACATCATTGATATTACCGATCTTATTATTGGCTCTAATGTATTTCTTCTTAATTAGACCACAACAAAAACGTGCTAAAGAGCATCGTGAAATGATCAGTCGTGTTGAAGCTGGCCAAAGAATTACTACAATCGGTGGAATTAAAGGTACAGTTAAAGCAGTTGACGAAACAACAGTAGTCGTAACAGTAAATGGACACGGTACTGAAATGACTTTTGAAAAACCAGCTATTAAACAAGTTGATCCTTCATAAAGTAAAATAAAAAATGTTAGTTTAATTGTTATTAATTATAAATACTGGTGCTATCAATTTAGGTAGTATCAGTATTTTTATTTTTATCCAAAATTATATATATTTTAATTCATTAAGCGAATTTTATAGTGAACTAAATAGCTTACTTTCTTTAGGTTTACAAATCAATTTCTAATAAGAAAGTATCCAATAATTTCGCTCTAAAGTGTAGTATGTTAATATGAATAGGTCGTAAAAAGTTAATCTTTTGATTCCGACTTGCAAATATTAGGATTTTTCGAGTATTCTAGTATCATAAGTAAATAATGAGGTGTTCATGTGAAGAAAAGTAGTAGACTGATTGCATTCTTACTACTGGTAGTCCTTCTGTTCGCAGGTATGGGTCTTACATACAAGAATGTAATTAAGAATGTTAACTTAGGCCTTGATTTACAAGGTGGCTTCGAGGTACTTTATCAAGTTGATCCATTACATAAGGGTGATAAAATTGATAAAAATGCGTTGCAATCAACAGCGCAAACCCTAGAAAACCGTGTTAACGTATTAGGTGTTTCTGAACCTAAAATCCAAGTTGAAGATCCTAATAGGATAAGAGTACAACTTGCAGGGGTTAAAGATCAGAAAGAAGCAAGAAAGATTTTATCATCTCAAGCTAATTTAACGATTCGTGATGCAGATGATAAAGTTAAATTAAGCGGTGCAGATATTAAACAAGGGTCTGCTAAGCAAGAATTTAAACAAAATACAAATGACCCAACAGTTACTTTTAAAGTCAAAGATAAAAACAAATTTAAGAAAGTAACTGAAGAAATATCTAAAAAGCAAAATAATGTGATGGTTGTTTGGTTAGACTTCAAAAAAGGCGATAGCTATAAAAAAGAAGCTAACAAAAAAGATCCTAAATTCGTATCAGCTGCAAATGTTGATCAACCAATTAATTCCGACAGTGTAGAAATTTCTGGTGGATTCCATGGTCAAGAAGGCGTTAAAAAAGCTAAGCAAATTTCAGAGCTATTAAATGCCGGTTCTTTACCAGTTGATCTTAAAGAAATTTATTCTAACTCAGTAGGTGCGGAATTTGGTCAAGACGCTTTAGATAAAACAATCTTTGCTTCAGTAGTTGGGATAGCACTAATTTACCTATTTATGTTAGGTTTCTATAGATTACCAGGTTTAGTGGCAATTATTGCATTAACAACATATATTTATCTAACTCTAGTAGCATTTAACTTTATATCAGGTGTCCTTACATTACCTGGTCTAGCAGCGTTAGTATTAGGTGTCGGAATGGCAGTAGATGCTAATATCATCATGTACGAGCGGATTAAAGATGAGTTGAGAATAGGTAGGACGCTTAAACAAGCATATTCCAAAGCAAATAAAAGTTCATTCTTAACTATCTTCGATTCAAACTTAACAACTGTAATTGCCGCAGCAGTATTATTCTTCTTCGGTGAAAGCTCAGTTAAAGGTTTCGCGACAATGCTGTTACTTGGTATATTGATGATCTTCGTAACTGCAGTATTCTTATCTAGATTACTATTATCATTACTTGTTTATTCAAATCTATTTAAGAAAAAATTCTGGTTATTCGGTGTTAAGAAACAAGATAGACATGATATTAGTGAAGGTAAAGATGTGCATGATTTAAAAACTTCATTTGAAAAATGGAATTTTGTTAAATTAGCTAAACCACTCATTAGTTTAAGTATTTTAATCGTTGTTGTAGGTTTGGTTATTCTGTACATTTTCAAATTGAACTTAGGAATTGATTTCTCTGCAGGTACACGTGTTGATTTACAATCAAAAGAACCATTAACGCAATCCAAAGTTGAAAAAGTAGTGAAAGATGTTGGATTAGAAGCAGACCAAATTCAAATTAATGGATCTGGTAGTAAAAATGCGACAATTCAGTTCAAACAAGATTTATCTCAAGCAAAAGATAATCAGTTAAGTGACAAGATGAAATCTGAATTTGGTGATACACCACAAATCAATACAGTTTCACCACTGATTGGACAAGAATTAGCCAAAAATGCAATGCTTGCATTAGTTTATGCTGCATTAGGTATTATTATCTATGTGTCACTGCGATTTGAATGGAGAATGGGATTATCTTCTGTTTTAGCATTATTACATGACGTATTTATCATAGTTGCTGTATTTAGTTTATTACGTTTAGAAGTTGACTTAACGTTTATCGCAGCAATTTTAACGATAGTTGGTTATTCAATTAACGATACAATTGTTACGTTTGACCGTGTACGTGAAAACCTTCATAAAATTAAGGTCATCACTACATCAGAACAAATCGATGATATTGTTAATAGATCAATTAGACAAACAATGACACGTTCAATTAATACCGTATTAACAGTAGTCGTTGTTGTTGTGGCAATCCTTTTATTAGGAGCACCAACAATATTTAATTTCTCATTAGCATTATTAATTGGATTAATTTCAGGTGTATTCTCATCTGTATTCATTGCTGTTCCTCTATGGGGAATTATGAAAAAACGTCAATTGAAAAAATCATCTAATCATAAACTAGTTGTTTATAAAGAGAAAAAATCAAATGATGAAAAAATAGTAGTATAATTAACTAAAGGTTGAGCATAAATGTTGGATATAATCTGCAATAGATTTTCCCAACAAAGGCTCAACCTTTTTATTTTCTTCAATTTTAGATATAATGACATTTGGAAATGAGGAAGGTTACTTATGATTAAATCTAAATATAATTGGAATTTAAATAACCCAACTGAATATATAACTGATGATATTGTTAAACGATTAAAACTATCACCTATTATTAAGAAAATTTTAGAAAGTAAACATATTGTTGACGAAGAAGGCATTCAACAAACACTAAATGGTGTGGAAATAGATCATGAAACCTCTCTTTTAAGTGATATCGACAAAACAGTTGAACGAATTAATCAAGCCATCGATAAAAATGAACGCATTCTTGTGTATGGAGATTATGATGCTGATGGCGTTACTTCTACAACAATATTAGTACATACACTTCAAAAGTTAGGAGCTCAAGTAGGATGGTATATTCCAAACCGTTTTACAGAAGGATATGGACCTAATGAAATGGCCTTCCAAAATGCCTATGATGAAGGCGTATCACTAATTATTACAGTGGATAATGGTATACAAGGTCATAATGAAATTAAAATGGTA
Source organism: Staphylococcus pasteuri (assembly GCF_003970495.1). Lineage (GTDB taxonomy): Bacteria > Bacillota > Bacilli > Staphylococcales > Staphylococcaceae > Staphylococcus > Staphylococcus pasteuri. Next base: position 80,954 of record NZ_RXWW01000061.1, on the reverse strand, counting down.
CAAGATTTAGGTGTAGATGTGATTGTGACCGATCATCATGAAATAGGTCGTACCTTACCTGAAGCATATGCTATCGTACACCCAATGCATCCAGAATTTGATTATCCATTTAAATATTTATGTGGTGCAGGAGTAGCATACAAACTAGCACAAACATTGTTAGATAATGTACCAAATTATTTTAAAGCGTACGCTGCGATTGGAACAATTGCGGATTTAGTATCTTTAACAGATGAGAATCGTTCGATTGTTCAAAATGGGTTGCGAGTAATGAATGAAAGTTGTCCTATAGCAATAAAAGCGTTATTGAATCAAGCAAGTTTCAATGATGAAATTTCAGAAGAAACAATAGGATTTATTATTGGTCCAAGATTAAACGCAGTAGGAAGATTGGAAGATGCATCTTTAGCTGCTGAGCTATTGATGTCAGATAGTCCAGAAGAAGCGGAATTCTTGGCAGAACAAGTAGAGCATTTTAATCAAGAACGTAAAGATATTGTCGTTTCTATAACAGAAGAAGCACTTGCAATGGCAGAAGACTATGTTAAGCAAGGTCACCAATTTCTATTGTTAGCTAAAGAAGATTGGCACGAAGGTGTATTAGGTATCGTTGCTTCTAAAATTGTAGAGACATATAGTTTGCCAACGTTAATATTAAATATTGATTATGAACAAAATCATGCTAAAGGGTCAGCAAGATCAATTGAACAAGTATCAATGTTCGAAATATTAAGTGCGCACCAAGATTTAATTAGCAAGTTTGGTGGCCATCATATGGCTGCAGGAATGACGATGGACATTGATAATATAGATGAGTTACGCACTGGCTTAAATGATTGGATGGCGCGTTTAAGTGAAACAACATCGCTAGAGCCAAGTAAGAATGTTGATGTATTACTAGATGAATCTGATATTACAATTAAAAATATTAGAGATATTCAAAAATTAAGACCTTTTGGTACGGATTTCACTTCTCCGTTATTTGAAATAAGAGATATTGCTATTAAATCTCTTAAAGCAATAGGAAAAGAACAGAATCACTTAAAAATGACATTAGGTGAATCAAATTTAGTTTCATTGTTTTGGCAAAATGGCGCATATGCATCTCAATTAGAAATAGGTCAACCTGTAAATTTAATTGGTAATCTTCAAATTAATGAGTGGAACGGTAATCAAACACCTCAATTTATGGTTCAAGATATTGCTATGGATACATTGCAAATATTAGACTACCGAAGTAAAAGTAAAAATACAGATTTCTTAAATAATGATGAAACTACTGCTTTTATGATTCAATCAAAAGCCCAAAAATTAAATGAAAATGAATTTTATTATGGTGAAACTGTACCTGATCATTTTGATAAAATGGTATTAAGAGATTTACCCATGACGCTTGATGAGCTAAAACTTACTTTACAACAAACACAAATCTCTCAGGTTTATATCGTATTCCAACATAAAGCTTCAATTTATTTTGAAGGTATGCCTAGCAAAGAATTATTTAAAAAATGTTATAAAGCTTTAATTAATAAAAAAGAAATGAATTTAGCAACTGAAGGTATGATGTTATGCGAATTTCTCAATATTAAAGCAAATATACTAAAATTTATGTTAAAAGTATTTTTAGAATTAGGATTTATTAACGAAGATGATGGTATAATAACGATTGCGACTCAACCTAGTAAACAGGACATAGAATCAAGTCAGATGTATCAAAGTAGGTTGTCTAGAATAGAAGTTGAAAAATTATTATTATACGATGATTTTACGCATTTAAATCAATGGATAAAATCACATTTGGGAGATAATTATTAGGAGGAAATTTTAAAATGGATTTAAAACAATATGTATCTGAAGTTCCAGATTGGCCGAAACCGGGAGTTAGTTTTAAAGATATTACAACAATTATGGATAATGGTAAAGCTTATGGTTATGCCACAGACCAAATTGTAGAGTATGCAAGAGAAAAAGACGTGGACGTAGTAGTTGGACCAGAGGCTCGCGGATTTATTATTGGTTGTCCTGTAGCATATTCTATGGGTATTGGATTTGCACCAGTTCGTAAAGAAGGAAAGTTACCTCGAGAAGTTATCAAATATGAGTATAACTTAGAATATGGAACAAATGTCTTAACAATGCATAAAGATGCTATTAGACCAGGACAAAGAGTATTAATCACTGACGATTTATTAGCCACTGGTGGTACTATCGAAGCTGCTATTAAACTTGTTGAAAAATTAGGCGGCATCGTAGTTGGCATTGCATTCATTATAGAATTAAAATATTTAAACGGTATTGAAAAAATTAAAGATTATGATGTAATGAGTTTAATTTCTTACGATGAATAGTATTAATTTAAAACTTGTAAACTAAAGAATATAAGCTAGTTCTCACACTTATTAACATATTATCGTTAATAATATGATATATGAGAACTAGTTTTTTGCATTTATGGAATTAATAGATCAGTCAAATGTGTTTATATAAAAAGTGAAGATAAAATTAATGTAGGATTGCTTTACAATATAATTGAGATTCATTTATTTATTCAAAAAATTGTAGTATCATATAGCTAATATTATATTTTAATTCATGATAGATAGCTTATCAGTACCTATAAATTTTGATAAAATAAAAGCAATTCAAAATTGTTGAGTCACATGGCTATTTTGTTTTCTTTTTAAATTTGAGTCATTAGTCACATTTAATGATTATTTATTATATAAAGTCATTTTAATGTTTTTTAGATAAGTCTTTACTAAATGAGTTAGTTAAAAATTAATTTGCATAAATTCTTATCATCATTTTTAATTTTAGGGCATAATACATAACAATCGATAATAAAGTTCAGAGATAGAAATATAATCAATAAGTGGGGTGTCTATATTGAATAACGAGTATCCTTATAGTGCTGACGAAGTGCTTTACAAGGCAAAGTCCTATTTAAGTGAAAGTGAATATCAATATGTTTTAAAAAGTTATCATATTGCTTATGAAGCACATCAAGGGCAATTCAGAAAAAATGGCCTGCCATATATCATGCATCCTATACAAGTAGCGGGAATTCTTACTGAAATGAGATTAGACGGACCCACGATAGTTGCAGGTTTCTTACATGATGTCATTGAAGATACGCCGTATACATTTGATGACGTCAAAAATATGTTTAATGAAGAAGTTGCAAGAATTGTAGACGGTGTTACAAAATTAAAAAAAGTAAAATATCGTTCTAAGGAAGAACAACAAGCAGAAAATCACCGTAAATTGTTTATAGCCATTGCCAAAGATGTGCGTGTTATTCTAGTTAAATTAGCAGATAGATTACATAATATGAGAACGCTTAAAGCAATGCCTAGAGAAAAACAAATTAGAATTTCTAAAGAAACCCTAGAAATTTATGCCCCATTAGCTCATAGACTAGGTATTAATACAATTAAATGGGAATTAGAAGATACTGCCTTAAGATACATTGATAGCGTGCAATATTTCCGCATCGTTAATTTAATGAAGAAAAAACGTAGTGAACGTGAAGCATATATTGAAAATGCTATTGGTCAAATTCAAGGTGAAATGGATAAAATGAGTATTGTTGGTGAAATCAACGGTCGACCAAAGCATATATATAGTATTTATAGAAAAATGATGAAACAGAAAAAGCAATTCGATCAAATATTTGATTTACTTGCTGTACGAATCATTGTTAATACTATTAATGATTGTTATGCAATTTTAGGTCTTGTACATACGTTATGGAAACCTATGCCAGGACGTTTTAAAGATTATATAGCAATGCCTAAACAAAATATGTACCAATCATTACATACAACTGTAGTTGGTCCTAATGGCGATCCGCTAGAAATACAAATTCGTACTTACGAAATGCATGAAATTGCTGAACATGGTGTAGCAGCACATTGGGCATACAAAGAAGGTAAAACTGTAAATGAGAAAACACAGGATTTCCAAAATAAATTAAATTGGTTAAAAGACTTAGCTGAAACAGACCATACGTCATCTGACGCACAAGAATTTATGGAATCTTTAAAATACGATTTACAAAGTGATAAAGTCTATGCATTTACACCTGCAAGTGATGTTATAGAATTGCCATATGGTGCGGTACCAATTGATTTTGCATATGCGATTCATAGTGAAGTAGGAAATAAAATGATTGGTGCTAAAGTAAATGGAAAAATCGTACCAATTGATTATATTCTTCAAACTGGTGATATCATTGAAATTAGAACCAGTAAACATTCTTATGGACCAAGTAGAGACTGGCTAAAAATTGTTAAATCATCAAGCGCTAAGAGTAAAATTAAAAGTTTCTTTAAAAAGCAAGACCGTTCTTCAAATATTGAAAAGGGCAAATTCATGGTTGAAGCGGAAATTAAAGAACAAGGATCTAGAGTTGATGATATTCTTACTGAAAAAAATATAGAAGTAGTAAATGAAAAATATCATTTTGCAAATGAAGATGACTTGTATGCTGCAGTTGGTTTTGGTGGTGTAACTGCAGTTCAAATTGTTAATAAATTGACTGAACGTCAAAGAATATTAGATAAACAAAAAGCACTAAACGAAGCACAAGAGGTAACTAAATCTGTACCAATAAAAGAAGATATTATCACTGATAGTGGTGTTTATGTTGAAGGACTAGAAAATGTTCTAATTAAACTATCAAAATGTTGTAATCCTATACCAGGTGATGATATTGTAGGTTATATCACCAAAGGTCACGGTATTAAAGTGCATAGAACAGATTGTCCTAATATAAAAAATGAAACAGAAAGATTAATTTCGGTTGAATGGGTTAAATCAAAAGATTCGACCCAACGTTATCAAGTTGATCTTGAAGTTACTGCATATGATCGTAATGGTCTATTAAATGAAGTGTTACAAGCAGTCAATTCAACTGCAGGTAGTTTAATAAAGGTTTCTGGCCGTTCCGATATTGATAAAAATGCAGTTATTAATATTAGTGTCATGGTTAAAAATGTAAATGATGTTTACCGTGTAGTTGAAAAGATTAAACAGTTAGGTGATGTATATACTGTTACAAGAGTATGGAACTAGAACTTAAGAGGTGCAAAGAAAAATGAGAGTAGTTGTACAAAGAGTTTCAGAAGCTTCTGTATCAAATGACAACATTCACAATTCTATTAAAAAGGGTTATTGCTTATTAGTAGGTGTTGGTAAATCATCAACAGAAGCTGATGTGCAAGCAGTTGCCAAGAAGATTGCGAATGCTAGATTATTTGAAGATGAAAATGACAAACTGAATTTTAATATTCAACAAATTGAAGGAGAAATATTATCTATTTCACAATTCACTTTATATGCTGATGTGAAAAAAGGTAATCGTCCTGGCTTTTCAAATTCTAAATCACCTGATGAAGCAAATGAATTATATGAATCGTTCAATGAGGCATTAAGATCATATGGATTAAATGTGAAAACAGGTGAATTTGGAACACATATGAATGTAGAAATTCATAATGATGGTCCTGTTACAATCATTTATGAGAGTCAGGATGGCAAAGTAATATGAACAACTTGAGTAAATGGTTAACTAAAAGTTGGCAAAATAATCGCCTTACATTTATTGTTGTCATTTGTTTTGTGTTGTTTCTAATATTATTATTTATGTTCTTAAATTATAATGATGAAGATAATGGCACAATATCTATTACTGAAAGCGCAGAATTGAGAACAGGACCAAATGCTGCTTATCCTGTTATCTATAAAATTGAAAAAGGCGATACTTTTGAAAAGATAGGTAAATCTGGGAAATGGATAGAAGTGAAGAATAAAGCTGGAGACAAAAAAGGTTGGGTTGCTGGTTGGCATACTAACTTAAATATCCATGCCGATAATTCTAAAAAATCTAATCCATTAAAAGGGAAAACGATTGTACTTGACCCTGGTCACGGTGGACGTGATCAGGGAGCTTCAAGTAATACTTCCTCAAAAAGTTTAGAAAAAGTATATACATTAAAAACTGCAAAAGAGTTAAAAGCATTACTTGAAAAAGAAGGTGCTCATGTAAAAATGACACGTTCTGATGATACATATGTGTCTTTGGATGATAGGAATATCAAAGGAGACGCTTTTATAAGCATACATAATGACTCGCTAGATTCCCCAAACGCTAACGGTGTAACTGTATATTGGTTACAAGATAACCAAGAATCACTAGCCCAAACACTTAGTAGTAGCATCCAAAAGAAATCCCTCCTTACAAATAAAGAAGCAAGGCAACAAAACTATCAAGTATTAAGACAAACGAATATTCCTGCAGTATTGTTAGAATTAGGTTATATTAGCAATCCAACAGATGAAGTTATGGTTAGAGATAAGTTACATAGACAAATTGTTGAAGAAGCAGTTGTTGACGGTCTAAAACAATATTTCTCATCATAGAACTTGCAAATCATTAGAAAACTCGTTATCATAATAATTGAATTATAAATAATAAACCGATTGTATTCTTGAAAGAATAAACAAAAGAGGTAGTATATAAATATATACGTAGAAATGTAACCCATAAGGCTGAAAGGTTACACTGAGTAGTTTATGACTTTGAACACAAGAAGAGGTGCTTTATTCCAAAGTAAAGCCGGGTAACGTACGTTAAACGTTTTGAGTGGATTTGAGACAATTATGTCTAAATCAATTAGGGTGGCAACACGGATATTCGTCCCTTGTGTAGTATTAAATACTATGCAAGGGCTTTTTTATTTAATTTTTTAAATTTATAACGAAATAAACGTGCTCAGTATTAGTAAAGGAGATAAAATATGATTAAAATTCCAAGAGGAACACAAGATATATTACCTGAAGATTCAATCAAATGGCGTTATATTGAGAACAAACTTGATCAATTAATGGAACTATACAACTATCAAGAAATTAGAACGCCTATTTTTGAAAGCACTGAACTTTTTGCTAGAGGTGTGGGAGATTCTACCGACGTCGTTCAAAAAGAAATGTACACATTTAAAGATAAAGGTGACCGTAGTATTACATTAAGACCTGAAGGAACAGCTGGTGTAGTTCGTTCTTATATTGAACATAAAATGCAAGGTAACCCAAATCAACCTGTGAAGTTATATTATAATGGACCGATGTTCCGATATGAACGTAAACAAAAAGGTCGTTATCGTCAATTTAACCAATTTGGTGTTGAGGCAATTGGTTCAGAAAATCCAAGTATTGATGCTGAAGTATTAGCGATGGTTATGCATATATATGAATCTTTTGGTTTAAAACATTTGAAGTTAGCGATTAATAGTATTGGTGATAGTGATTCTCGTAAAGAATATAACGAAGCGTTAGTAAAACATTTCGAACCAGTTATCGGTGACTTTTGTCAAGATTGTCAATCACGATTACACTCTAACCCAATGAGAATATTGGATTGTAAAGTTGATAGAGACAAAGAGGCAGTTAAAAACGCTCCACGTATTACTGATTTTTTAAACGAGGACTCTAAAGCATATTATGAGCAAGTTAAAAAACATTTAGATGATTTAGGTATTCCTTACGTAGAAGATCCTAATTTAGTACGTGGATTAGATTATTATACTCATACCGCATTTGAATTGATGATGGATAACCCTAATTATGACGGTGCAATTACAACGCTTTGTGGCGGCGGACGTTATAATGGTCTTCTTGAATTATTAGGTGGACCAAGCCAAACAGGTATTGGGTTTGCATTAAGTATTGAAAGATTACTTCTAGCATTGGAAGAAGAAGACATTGAACTAGATGTTGAAAATGAATTTGATTTATTTGTAGTAACTATGGGAGAAGCTGCAGATCGATATGCAGTTAAGTTACTTAATCAGCTACGTAAAAATGGTGTTAAAGCAGATAAAGATTATATGAACAGAAAAATTAAAGGACAAATGAAACAAGCTGACCGATTAAATGCGAAATATACTATTGTAATTGGTGATCAAGAATTGGAAAACAATCAAATTGATATTAAAAATATGGAAACCGGTGAATCTGAATCAATACAATTAGATCAAATTGTTGATTATTTTCATAAATAGAAAGGGAGTTTTAAAATGAGTAAGCGAACAACATATTGTGGATTAGTTACAGAGAACTTATTAAACGAAAAAGTAACTTTAAAGGGATGGGTTCATAACAGACGTGACTTAGGTGGATTAATTTTTATTGATTTAAGAGATAGAGAAGGTATAGTACAAATTGTGTTTAATCCAGACTTTTCTCAAGAAGCATTAAATATTGCAGAAACTGTTAGATCAGAATATATCGTAGAAGTACAAGGTGTAGTTACTAAACGTGATGCTGAAACAGTAAACCCTAAAATAAAAACAGGTCAAGTGGAAGTGCAGGTTGAAAATATTGAAATTATCAATAAATCTGAAACACCACCATTTTCAATTAATGAAGAAAATACAAATGTAGATGAAAATATAAGATTAAAATATAGATATTTAGATTTACGTCGACAAGAACTAGCACAAACTTTTAAAATGAGACATCAAACAACACGTTCAATTCGTCAATACCTAGATGAAAGTGGATTCTATGATATTGAAACACCAGTTTTAACAAAATCAACGCCAGAAGGTGCAAGAGACTATTTAGTACCTTCTCGTGTACATGATGGTGAATTTTATGCATTACCACAATCACCACAGCTATTTAAACAATTATTAATGATTAGTGGTTTTGACAAATATTATCAAATCGTAAAATGTTTCCGTGATGAAGATTTACGTGCTGACCGTCAACCTGAGTTCACTCAAGTCGATATAGAAATGAGTTTTGTTGATCAAGAAGATGTTATGGCTATGGGTGAAGAAATGTTACGTAAAGTCGTAAAAGATGTTAAAGGTATTGATGTTGAAGGCCCATTCCCACGCATGACTTATGAAGAAGCGATGAATCGTTATGGATCAGATAAACCTGATACACGTTTTGATATGGAATTAATTAATGTTTCACAATTAGGTCATGAAATGGACTTTAAAGTATTTAAAGATACAGTTGAAAACAATGGAGAAATAAAATCTATTGTAGCTAAAGGTGCTGCAGAACAATATACTCGTAAAGATATGGATGCATTAACAGAGTTTGTTAACATATACGGTGCTAAAGGATTAGCTTGGGTTAAAGTAACGGAAGAAGGTTTAACAGGACCTATTGCACGTTTCTTTGAAGACAAAGATGCTGAATTATTAAAATCACTTACTGATGCAGAAGCTGGAGACCTAGTTATGTTTGTAGCTGACAAACCTGAAGTGGTAGCTCAAAGTTTAGGTGCATTACGTATTAAACTTGCAAAAGAATTAGGCTTGATTGATGAAACGAAATTAAACTTCTTATGGGTAACTGATTGGCCATTATTAGAATATGATGATGAAAGCAAACGTTATGTAGCAGCGCATCATCCATTCACATCACCTAAGAAAGAAGATATTGATAAATTAGATTCTGAACCTGAAAATGCCCAAGCTAATGCATATGATATTGTATTAAATGGATATGAATTAGGCGGAGGTTCTATTAGAATTCACAACGGTGAATTACAAGAAAAAATGTTTGAAGTATTAGGATTTACCAAAGAACAAGCGCAAGAACAATTTGGTTTCTTACTTGATGCATTCAAATATGGTGCACCACCACATGGCGGTATTGCGTTAGGTTTAGATAGATTAGTTATGCTATTAACTAATAGAACTAATCTTAGAGATACAATTGCTTTCCCTAAAACAGCGTCAGCTACTTGTTTATTAACAGATGCTCCGGGAGAAGTGTCAGATAAACAATTAGAAGAATTATCACTACGTATTAGACATTAATTGATAAACTATTAAGATTTATCATTTATCGTTTATGTCTAATTATTGACTTAACAAAAATGATTAAAAAAATACGAAGTTGATTAATTCCTTTATCATGAGATTTGTGGTAATATAATGACATAAGATAGTCATCTGTGATGTTCGTAAGTTTGCTTTTTATTTGGGCCTAACACTCTTTGATCAGGGAGCCCAATAGGTTTTCATGCAGCGCACACGCCTCATTTGGAGGACTTGCAAAACATGAAACAGGGCACCCACCTGTATAAAACAGGCCGAATGATCAAGCTATTTATAACTACGGCATCTACGGACTCTATCGGTACGCAAGACTTAGGTCTTGCGTATTTTTATTTTTAAATTAAAATAATATATACATAACATAAAAGTAGATTGTTTAGTTAAAGGAGATTAAAATGAAACATCAATTTTCTAGAAATGAATTAGCTGTAGGACAAGAAGGACTTGAATTATTAAAAAGTAAAACAGTAGCCGTATTAGGCGTTGGTGGAGTAGGGTCTTTCGCTGCTGAAGCATTAGCAAGAACAAATATTGGTCATATCATTTTAATTGATAAAGATGATGTTGATATTACAAATGTCAATCGTCAAATTCATGCACTTACATCTACAATTGGACAAAGTAAAGTAACACTTATGGAAGAACGAATTAAGCAAATTAATCCAGACTGTAAGGTAACTTCACTACATATGTTCTACACTGAAGAAACTTATGAAGAGATTTTTAATAATTATGATATAGATTACTTTATTGATGCGAGTGATACAATTATTTATAAAGTACATTTAATGAAAGAGTGCCTTGAAAGAGGTATCGACATGATTTCCAGCATGGGTGCGGCTAATAAAATTGATCCAACTCGTTTCCAAATAGCAGATATTTCTAAGACACATACTGATCCAATGGCAAAGGTAATTAGAAATAGATTAAAACGACTTGGGATTCGTAGTGGAATTAAAGTCGTCTTTTCAGATGAAAGTCCGATAGTTATACGTGAAGATGTAAAAGAAACAGTTGGCGATAAAAATGCAATTAATAGAAAAGGGCAAATGCCACCATCATCAAATGCATATGTACCTAGTGTCGTTGGGTTAATATGTTCAAGCTACGTTATTAACGATATTTTAAAAGATATTCCATTGAGACGTATTAAAGATAAAGGACAATACTAATAATCGTATTAGGTATAAAATAAAAAGATAGCTCATTCATACGTAATTAATACGTTGAAGAAGAGCTATCTTTTTTGTTTATTTTGACTGATTCAATAAATTTTCATAAATGGCTTTAAATTGTTGTTCGCTTTTAGAGGTAGTTTTAGGTTCATAATAAATTCGATTTTTAAGTATATCAGGTAAATACTGTTGTACAACATGACCGTTTTCATAATTGTGCGGATATTTGTATCCAGTTGCACGTCCTAATTCTTTTGCACCAGCATAATGACCATCTTTTAAGTAATCGGGGATTTGACCTACTTTACCTTGTCTAATATCACTTAATGCTTTATCAATTGCAGATATACCTGAGTTAGATTTAGGTGATAAACATAATTCAATCACAGCTTGGCTTAATGGTATTCTTGCTTCAGGAAAACCTAAACGTTCAGCTGATTGAATTGCAGCTAATGTTCGGTGACCCGCATTAGGTGAAGCAAGTCCTACATCTTCATAACTTATAACTAAAAGTCGTCTTACAATTGTTGGTAAATCACCAGCTTCAATAAGACGTGCTAGATAATGTAATGCCGCATTGACATCACTACCCCGAATAGATTTTTGAAATGCACTCATAACATCATAGTGCATATCGCCATCTTTATCACTTACAAATGCACCTTTTTGTAAACAATCTTTAGCATCTTGCAAAGTTATATGACGTGATCCGTCTTTTTCAGAAGCACTTAAAACCGCTAATTCTAATGCATTTAATGCACTTCTAACATCGCCTTGACTCTGAGTTGAAAAGTATGTCATTGCATCCTCATCTACAATAGGAGAATAAGACTTAAGGCCTCTCTCTTTATCTTCTAACGCTCTATTCAAAGCGATATGAACATCATCATCGTTCAATGGATAAAGTTCAAAAATTTGAGCTCTAGAACGTATTGCTGGATTGATGGCATGATATGGATTTGAAGTTGTAGCACCAATCAAGACAATTTTCCCATTTTCTAAATGAGGTAATAGAAAATCTTGTTTTGCTTTATCTAAACGATGGATTTCATCTAATAACAAAATCACTTGTCCAGACATTTTTGCTTCATCAACAACCATTTGCATATCTTTTTTAGTGTTTGTTACAGCATTTAATTGTCTAAATTTATATTGAGTACTACCGGCAATAGCTTTAGCAATACTTGTTTTTCCTATTCCAGGAGGACCATAAAAAATCATTGAAGAAAGTCGTTTAGTATCAACCATCCTTCTTATGATACCTGTTGGTCCAACTAAATGTTGTTGTGATATAATTTCATCTATATTAGTAGGTCTCATCCTAGACGCTAAAGGTTCAGTATTCACATTTGTCACACCTTTCTAATATAATCTTAACGTAAAAAATGGTAAAATGGGAATAAATAATTCGAATTAAGTGAGGTTATACAATGAAAATATCAACAAAAGGGAGATATGGTTTAACTTTAATGATTTCTCTTGCTAAAAGAGAAGGACAAGGGTGTGTATCATTAAAAACCATTGCGGAAGAAAATAATTTAAGTGATTTATATTTAGAACAACTTGTGGGACCCTTAAGAAATGCTGGATTAATTCGAAGCGTTCGTGGTGCTAAAGGTGGTTATCAATTAAGACTACCATCAGAAGAAATTACAGCTGGTGATATAATCAGATTGCTAGAAGGGCCTATTACTTTTGTGGAAAGTATTGAATCAGAACCACCAGCACAAAAACAATTATGGATCAGAATGAGAGATGCAGTTCGTGACGTATTAGATAATACAACACTTCAATACCTAGCGGAATACAAAGAAACCGACCAAAACCTCGACGGTTATATGTTTTATATATAGGGACCCAGCAGAGAGAAACTGACGTGTCAGTTTCAACAAGCAAAGCCAGCTGGGCAAGGGACCCTTCACAAAGAAATTGGTAAAACCAATTTCAACGAGCAAAGCAAGAAGGGCAAGGGACCCACCAAAGAATTTTTCAAAAACATACATGAAACAGTGATTACCTATACTCTATAATCCGAATGTTACTTATAAGAAACAAAATGTATAATCTGAGTTTCTTATATAATAAGTCTTATCTTTCGAACCAAAATCTAAAAAAATATAAATTTTTTGGTTTTATATGTTTAGTTCTATAAACAAGTGGTATTTATGGAATATACATCGCATAAGTTGTTGAATTAATTAAATTAACAACATATAAGATGTATTTAAGTTAAAATTAAACTTTTAACAAAATACAAATTTGTTCAAAATCGAAAGGAGCTTTTATTTATGGGATTCATGGATAAAGCAAAAGACGCAGCAGAAAAATTCAAAAACAGTGATAATGAGCAAGTAAACAAAGCGAAAGACACTATTAACGAGTATACTGATACTGGTAAAGGTGACAAAGATAAAAAAGAAGACAAAGACGATAAATAATCGTTTAAAATATTTTTTAGAGATAGCATTCAATGCTATCTCTTTTTTTATAGAAAAAAGGAGTAAGGCAAATCTAAAATGCCTTACTCCTTATGAATTTATATTACATTGCATCAATAATATGTTTGAATTTTTGATATGAATCATATTGTTTTTGTTGATCGTAAATATAACTTACACCCATAATTTCATCAATATCTCCATAGTAATCAATGAAATCTTTAAGTTTTTGTTTAACTGTGCTTTCAGACCCAATTAAAGAGGATTTAATTCTTTGTTTGGCCATTTCTAATTCTCTTGGTGTTAAAATTTGATCTAATTCATTTGTTGGTGGTTGAACAGGTTGCATTTTACCTCTCGTAATACTAACCATAACCTGAGCCATTGAAGTAGCTAGATACTCAGCTTCTTCATCAGTATCACCTATAATTACGTTTAATCCTATAATGACATAAGGTTCACTTAATACATCAGATGGTTCAAACAATTCTTTATAAATTTCAATAGCTTCTTTCATCTGTTGTGGTGCAAAATGACCTGCAAATACATAAGGTAATCCTCTTCTAGCTGCAACATGTGCAGAATCAGTAGATGATCCAAGTATATAAAGAGGGACATTTTTATTAACTGCTGGATAAGCACGTACATATGCTTGTTGATTTGCTGGACCAAAATATGTTTGTAATTGATCGACTTCTTCTGGAAATTGATATACGCCATTATATTGGTCTCGACGTAGCGCACTTGCTGTCATCATATCAGTACCCGGCGCTCTACCTAAACCTAAATCAACTCGATTTGGAAATAAAGTAGCCATCGTACCAAATTGTTCTGCGACTATGAGTGGTGCATGGTTAGGTAACATAATGCCACCAGAACCAACTTTTATAGATTGAGTATGCTCTAAAGTATGTTGGATTAATAATGCTGTGGCAGAACTTACTAAATTTGGTGCGTTATGATGTTCTGCTATCCAATAGCGTTCATAACCAAAATCTTCCAATTGTTTTGCCAATGAAATCATATCATTTAAAGCTTCTCTATCTTCTTGTCCTTCTCTGATAGGGACAAGGTTTAATGCGGAAACCTTTAAGTTATTCAAATTGATCATGCCTCCATAGTAAAAATAGTATATGAAGTATAACAATGTTTATTTGATTAAAATAATAAACTGCTCATATGTATTTTAGTCTCTTGATTTTGATTGAAAAATAGAATATTAATGATTCATAAATATCATGGGTAGTATACGTAATAATAATTTCAACTAATTATGGATAATGTTAAAATTAAAGTAACTATTAATCAAACAGATAGGTAGAAAAATAGTTTTCTAGGTGCTATTATAGGAACATTGATAATTTTGTGAGGAGTGTCAAAACATGGAAGTATATGCAGATTATGCTGCAACAACCCCAGTTAAACCTGAAGTAGTAGATTCTATGATGAACATATATCAAACTCATTATGGGAATCCATCTTCTATTCATTCAATTGGTAGAGATGCCCGTAAATATTTAGATGAGTCTCGCCGAACAGTAGCACAATGTTTAGGTGCAAAAGCTAACGAAGTGATTTTTACTAGTGGTGCAACGGAATCTAATAATACTGCAATAAAAGGGCTAGTAAAAGCTAATGAGCACATTGGTAATCATTTAATTACAACAAAAATTGAGCATCACTCCGTACTAAATGTATTTGAACAATTAGAACGAGAAGGATATGACGTAACATATTTAGACGTTGATGATACTGGTGCAATAGATTTAGATCAATTAGAAGAAGTGATTACAGATAAGACAATTCTAGTGTCTATCATGTTTGTTAATAACGAAGTAGGTACTGTTCAACAAATGTATGATATAGAAGATATTGTTACAGCTACAAATGCATTATTCCATGTAGATGCAGTTCAAGCAATCGGTCATTTAGATATTAATTTTGACGATTTTAAATTTGATACAATGAGTGTCACTGGTCATAAATTTGGTGGACCTAAAGGTGTTGGTGCGCTATTAGTTAGAGAGAATACTCCGATACAGTATAGTCAACTTGGAGGAGAACAAGAAACTAAACGTCGTGCTGGTACAGAAAACTTAGCGCAAATTGTCGGCTTTGCAAAAGCAATTGAACTTGCTGAACAACATAGAGATGAAAATAATATTCATTTAATGAATTTAAAAGAATTATTTTTAGTTAGCTTACAAGAACGTGCTATTCCATTTGAACTTAATGGTTCAATGGTAGATACAACGGGTCATATTATAAATTTATATTTTCCATTTATTGATGTTGAAACAATGTTAACTTTATTAGACTTAAGTCAGATTTATGTATCATCTGGCTCAGCTTGTACAGCAGGTTCAACTACTCCGTCACATGTATTAGCTGCAATGTACGAAGATGAAGAACGTGCTAAACATTCTGTAAGATTTAGCTTTAACGAAATGACTACCGAACAAGAAGTCAAATATATAGTTGCAGAAATTCATAAAATATACCATAAATTTAAGGAGGAATAGTAGTGACAAATAAAGATACTCGCGTAGTCGTTGGTATGTCTGGTGGCGTAGATAGTTCAGTAACAGCATCTCTGTTAAAAGAACAAGGCTATGATGTTATAGGTATTTTCATGAAAAATTGGGACGATACCGATGAAAATGGTGTATGTACTGCAACAGAAGATTATAATGATGTCATTGAAGTTTGTAACCAAATTGGCATTCCATATTATGCAGTTAACTTTGAACAAGAGTATTGGGATAAAGTGTTCACCTACTTTTTAGATGAATATAAAAAAGGGCGTACACCAAATCCTGACGTTATGTGTAATAAAGAAATTAAATTCAAAGCCTTTCTAGAACATGCACTGAAATTAGGTGCAGATTATGTAGCAACAGGTCATTATGCAAGAATAAGAAGACATGACGATGGACATGTTGAAATGTTAAGAGGCGTTGATAATAATAAAGATCAAACTTATTTCTTAAATCAACTTTCACAGCAACAGCTTTCAAAAGTAATGTTCCCAATAGGTGATATTGAGAAAAAACGTGTGCGTGAAATTGCTGAAGAACAAAACTTAGCAACAGCTAAAAAGAAAGATTCTACAGGAATTTGTTTTATAGGTGAAAGAAACTTCAAAACATTCTTATCACAATATTTACCAGCTCAATCAGGTGATATGGTGACATTAGATGGTAAAAAAATGGGTACACATAGTGGATTAATGTACTACACTATCGGTCAACGACATGGTTTAGGTATCGGTGGAGACGGTGATCCTTGGTTTGTAGTAGGTAAAAATTTAGAAGATAATGTCCTTTATGTAGAACAAGGATTCCATCATGAGGCATTATACAGTGACTATTTAATTGCTTCAGATGTTTCATTTGTTAATGAAAATGAAATTGATTTAGAGCAAGGATTTTACTGTACTGCTAAATTTAGATACCGTCAAAAAGATACAAAAGTATTTGTACAACGTGAAAATGACGAAGCCATTAGAGTAACTTTCAATGAACCAGTTAGAGCTATCACACCTGGTCAAGCAGTTGTATTTTATAATGAAGAAGTTTGTCTTGGTGGTGCAACAATTGATGATGTATATAAAACATCAGGTCAATTAAGTTATGTTGTGTAAAAATCAGCCATTAATTCATAGAAATGTTTCTTTGAATTAGTGGCTTTTTAATATGAATGATTATGGTAGTGTTCGACCATTTGAGAACATGACTATTCATTTATATAAAAATACATAAAGTGGTAAAATATGATTAAAATAAAAGTTTGAACTTGAAATGAAATCTTATAATACCTATATCATTATTTAAGAATTAAGGAGATGTAATTTTAAATATGATAGATCAAAAAACGATATATCAATTTATCAAAGAAGGCCAATTAGAAGAAGCATTAAAAGCTTTGTTTGATAATATAGAAGAAGATCCATCAATTACTGAAAATTATATTAATGCTGGTATTGTATTGGCAGATGTTGGTGAAATTGAGAAATCTGAGCGATTTTTTCAAAAAGCAATAACGATTGATTCAGAAAATGGAGCAATATATTATAATTTAGGTAACGTATATTACAATCAAGGTAGATATAATGAAGCGATTAAGTTATACCAACAAGCTATGAAATATGATGTGGAACCTGTAGATTGTAACTATATGATTGGAATGGCTTTTAATCAATTAAATGCTCATAAAGAGGCACTACCATTTTTAATGACAGCAGCCGAAAAAGATCAACAACACGATACAGAAGTACAGTTTCAGTATGGATTAGTATTGTGTCAGCTAGAAATGTTTGATGCTGCAATAACACAATTAAACTATGTGTTGTCATTGGATTCATCACATGTAGATGCGATTTACAATCTAGGACTGGCTACTTACATGAAGAATGAAGTTATAAATGAAGCGATAGCATATTTTAAGCAAGCAGTTGAGATTGATCCAGAACATTTACTAAGTCAACATGCTTTAAAAACATTTTCAACTATGCAAGAAGAGGAGGAGTAATATGACTGACCCTACACTATTTGATTATTCAATGATAAAAGGCACTGTAGAAGCGATTTTGTTTCAAAATAGTGATAATTACTATACAGTTTTGAAGGTGGATACCATTGAGACAAACGAATCATTTGATACAATGCCAACAGTGGTAGGGTTTTTTCCTAATGTTGTTGAAGGTGATGTATATACATTTAAAGGACAAACGGTTGAGCATCCAAGATATGGTAAACAATTAAAAGCCGAAACATTCGAAAAAGAATTACCACAAACTAAAGATGCAATCATCAGTTACTTATCAAGTGATTTATTTAAAGGAATAGGTAAAAAAACAGCACAAAACATCGTAAATACTTTAGGTGAAAATGCGATTAATGACATTTTAAACGACGCTAGTGTTCTTGAAAAAGTACCTAGCTTGCCTAAGAAAAAGCAAAAGCAAATTGCTGAACAAATTGCTTCTAATCAAGAATCTGAAAAAGTCATGATTAGATTACATGATTTAGGTTTTGGTCCAAAATTAGCTAGTTCTATTTATCAATATTACGGTGCAGAAACGTTAAGTGTATTAGACAAAAATCCATATCAACTTGTCTATGATATTAAAGGCATTGGTTTTAGTAAAGCTGATCAATTAGCACAAAAAATAGGAATTAAATTTGATGACCCTGAACGTTTAAAAGCAGGTTTATTATTTACGTTAGAGGAAGAATGTATTAAACAAGGACATACTTATATACCTAATGATCAAATTATTGCAGCAACTTTTAATGTTTTAACACAAAATAATAATAATGATGATAACCAAATTAATCATGAGCATTTACAAACAATGTTATTACAACTGAATGAAGAAAAAAGATTAATTGTAGATAAAGAAAAAATATCGATTCCAAGTCTTTACTATTCAGAATTAAAAAGTGTTCAAAACTTATATAGAATTAAAACTCATACTACAAAATTAAAAGAAATAGAACAATCTGATTTACAATTACATATAGGTGATATCGAAACAAATAATGAAGTGAGCTATGCTGCTTCACAAAAAGATGCATTACAAACGGCTATAAATTCTAAAATTATGTTACTAACTGGTGGACCGGGAACAGGGAAGACAACAGTTATAAAAGGAATAGTGGAATTATATGCAGAGGTGCACGGAATATCTTTAGACTACGATGACTATCAAGAAGATGATTATCCAGTTGTACTAGCAGCACCAACAGGTAGAGCTTCAAAAAGATTACAAGAATCTACTGGATTAGAAGCCATGACGATTCATAGATTGATTGGATGGAATCAAGATACCCAACCTGAAGATATTTTGGATAATGAAATTAATGCGCGTTTGATTATAATTGATGAAATGTCAATGGTTGATACTTGGCTATTCCATCAATTTTTAAGTGCAGTGCCATTAGATGCTCAAATTATTCTTGTAGGAGATGAAGACCAACTCCCTTCTGTTGGACCAGGACAAGTCTTTAAAGATTTAATAGACTCAAACACGATTCCAAGAGTTAATTTAACTGAGGTATATAGACAACAAGATGGATCTAGTATTATAGAATTGGCACATCGCATGAAGTTAGGGCAACCAATTGATATTACACAACGATTCCATGACAGAAGTTTTATTAATTGTGGTACAGAACAAATACCTAATGTAGTTGAGAAAGTCGTAAATAGTGCGGTAAATAAAGGGTATGACATGAGCGATATTCAAGTACTAGCGCCAATGTATAAAGGTAATGCAGGTATTAAAAGGTTAAATCAAATATTACAATCTATTCTTAATCCTAAAGAGAAAGATACTAGAGAAATCGAATTTGGCGATGTTGTCTTCAGAAAAGGAGATAAAGTTCTACAATTAGTTAATCGTCCTAATGACAATATCTTTAACGGGGACATTGGTGTAATTGTTGGTATTTTCTGGGCAAAAGAAAATGCTTTGAACAAGGATGTACTAGTCGTAGACTTTGAAGGAAATGAAATTACTTTTACAAGACAGGATATGCTCGAATTAACTCATGCATACTGTACTTCTATCCATAAATCTCAAGGTTCAGAATTTCCAATCGTGATTATGCCTATAGTTAAACAATATTTTAGAATGCTACAAAGACCTATTTTATATACTGGTTTAACAAGAGCGAAACAATCATTAGTATTATTAGGTGATCCCCAAGCGTTTGATATCGGTCTTAACACAAACGGTCAAAAAAGATTAACGCAATTATTTACTTTATTAAAACAATACTTTACTGAAGAAAAATCCTATGATTTATCTTTAACTGAAGAGAATAATGAGTCAGATGATTCACAAGGTATACATTATGAAGATGATGTTACAGATGTAAAGGATAAAGACGATTCAAACAAGACTATGACTATAGAATTAACTGAAGAAACGATATATCAAATTGATCCTATGATTAATATGGGAGAAACTTCACCGTATGATTTCGCTAATCGTTGACATTTGAAAACAATAAAATTAAAATAAACTTAAGTTCGCATAAAGACGAGTAAACAATTTTGAATTTTAAGAGATGTGCTGGGTGGTGGAAAGCACAATTAAAATTGTTGAACGCTACTTTGTGTCAATTTAAATATGTGACTAAAGTGATAAGTAAAGGTTAGCATGGAATAATTGATTAAAATTCATATTCTCATAAATGCAGTATTAATCCTAACCGTAATAACTTATAACTAGGGTGGTACCGCGACAACGTTCGTCCCTTTTGTGGATGAACGTTTTTTGTTTACCTTATAACACTAGTGTCCAATATAAACTTAATAAAAATGTGTATGAACTAAATATAGGGAGTGTACGTGGATGAAAAATTTAAAAGCAAGCGAAATTAGACAAAAATATTTAGACTTCTTTGTTGAAAAAGGTCATATGGTTGAACCATCTGCACCATTAGTACCTATCGATGATGATAGTTTACTTTGGATTAACTCTGGAGTTGCAACTTTAAAAAAATATTTCGATGGTCGAGAAACACCTAAGAAACCAAGAATTGTTAACTCACAAAAGGCTATTCGTACGAATGATATTGAAAATGTTGGTTTCACAGCAAGACACCATACTTTCTTTGAAATGCTAGGTAATTTCTCAATTGGTGACTATTTTAAGAAAGAAGCTATAGAATTTGCATGGGAATTTTTAACTAGCGATAAATGGATGGGTATGGAGCCAGAAAAATTATACGTCACAATACATCCGGAAGATACAGAAGCTTATAAAATTTGGAACGAACAAATTGGCTTAGAAGAAAGTCGAATTATTCGTATAGAAGGTAACTTTTGGGATATTGGTGAAGGACCTTCTGGACCTAATACTGAAATTTTCTATGATCGCGGTAATGATTTTGGCCAAGATGATCCAGAAGAGGAAATGTATCCAGGTGGAGAAAACGAACGCTATTTAGAAGTGTGGAATTTAGTGTTTAGTGAATTTAATCATAATAAAGATCATACTTATACACCACTTCCAAATAAAAATATTGATACCGGCATGGGATTAGAACGTATGACTTCTATCTCACAAAATGTACGTACAAATTATGAAACAGATTTATTTATGCCAATAATTAATGAAGTCGAAGAAGTGTCAGGTAAAAAATACCTTCAAAATGATGAGCAAGATGTAGCATTTAAAGTTATAGCTGACCATATTAGAACTATTTCATTTGCAATTGCTGATGGTGCTTTACCAGCAAATGAAGGACGTGGCTATGTATTACGTAGATTATTGCGTAGAGCAGTAAGATTTAGCCAAACATTAGATATCAATGAGCCATTTATGTATAAATTAGTTGATATTGTTGCAGATATCATGGAACCTTATTATCCAAATGTCAAAGATAAAAGTGATTTTATTAAACGCGTTATCAAATCAGAAGAGGAAAGATTCCATGAAACACTTGAAGAAGGTCTTTCAATTTTAAATGGATTTATTAGTAAAGCCAAAGAAACTAATAATGAAATTAATGGTAAAGATGCTTTTAAATTATATGATACGTATGGCTTCCCAATTGAACTTACTGAAGAGTTAGCAATTCAAGAAGGTTTAACTGTTGATATGGCTACATTTGAAGCAGAAATGCAACAACAACGTGATAGAGCACGTCAAGCTCGCCAAAATTCACAATCTATGCAAGTTCAAAGTGAAGTATTAAAAAATATTACTACTGAAAGTCACTTTGTTGGTTATGATACTACAGATTATCAAACAGAATTGATTCACCTTATTGAAAATGGAGAAGAAGTTGAAAAAGCAGATGCTGGTGAAACAATTTACTTCATGTTAAAAGACACACCATTTTATGCAGTGAGTGGTGGACAAGTAGCTGATAATGGTACTGTTAGTAATGAGCATTTTGAAATTTTAGTGACTGAAGTTACTAAGGCACCTAATGGTCAAAATTTACACAAAGGTGAAATTCAATTTGGTCAAGTAACAAAAGGTGCACAAGTTGATGCTAGTGTGAACAAAGATGAACGTCGTTCTATCCAAAAAAACCATAGTGCCACACACTTATTGCACGCTGCTTTAAAAGAAGTTTTAGGTGACCATGTTAACCAAGCAGGTTCATTAGTAGCACCAGACCGTTTAAGATTCGACTTCTCTCATTTTGGACAAATGACTCAAGATGAAATTGATCAGGTTGAAAGACGTGTCAATGAAGAAATCTGGAGAGGTATTACTGTTCATATTCAAGAAATGGGAATTAATGAAGCTAAAGAAATGGGTGCAATGGCACTGTTTGGTGAAAAATATGGTGATATTGTAAGAGTCGTTAATATGGCACCATTTTCAATAGAATTATGTGGTGGTATTCACGTAGACAATACTGCTGAAATTGGTTTATTCAAAATTGTTAGTGAATCTGGTACTGGTGCAGGTGTTAGACGTATCGAAGCATTAACAGGAAAATCAGCGTTCTTATATTTAGAACATATCCAAACTCAATTCAATATTATTAAAGATCAAGTTAAAGTGAAAACAGATGATCAAGTTGTAGACAAAATTACTCAATTACAAGAAGAAGAAAAGAACTTATTAAAACGTTTAGAACAACGTGATAAAGAAATTACAAATCTTAAAATGGGTAATATCGAAGATCAAGTAGAAACAATAAATGGTTTTAAAGTATTGGCAACAGAAGTTGAAGTACCTAATGCTAAAGCAATTCGCTCAACTATGGACGACTTTAAATCAAAATTACAAGACACTATTATCGTCTTAGCAAGTAATGTAGATGGTAAAGTTTCTATTATAGCTACAGTTCCTAAAACTCATACAGATCAAATTAAAGCAGGTGACATCATTAAAAATATGGCACCAATCGTTGGTGGTAAAGGTGGTGGCCGTCCAGATATGGCTCAAGGTGGCGGTACTCAACCTGAAAATATCACAGAATCATTACGCTTTATTAAAGATTACATTAAAAATATGTAATTTTAGTTACAGTTCGTGTAGAATAAAATGGAATCAATTTATGTATTGAAGGAGTGACGAAATGGAAAACTTTGATAAAACAATGAAATTTAAATATGAAGATATTCCAGAAGAAGATGTCAAATCAGTATTAGAGAATGTCCACCGAACACTAGAAGAACGCGGATACAATGCAGTAAATCAAATCGTAGGATATTTATTATCAGGTGATCCTGCTTACATTCCACGTCAAAATGAAGCTAGAAATCAAATTCGTCACATTGATAGAGATGTGATTATGGAAGAACTCGTATCTAATTATTTAGCTGAGCCTAAAGAATAGTATCAATGTTAAAGCATAAAATACTTGGTTTAGACGTAGGTAGTAAAACAGTAGGAATAGCGATTAGTGATTTAATGGGTTGGACTGCTCAAGGTTTAGACACACTCCATATCGATGAACAAAATAATGAATTAGGCATCGAACAATTAGTTGAAATCATCAAGAAAAATGATGTCGGTACAGTTGTAATCGGTTTGCCCAAAAACATGAACAATTCTATTGGATTTCGTGGAGAGGCTTCGTTACAATACAAAGAGAAACTTCAAGAAGCATTACCATCTATTGAGATTGTCATGTGGGATGAAAGACTTAGCACGATGGCAGCTGAAAAGTCATTACTAGAAGCAGATGTTTCAAGACAAAAAAGAAAAAAAGTAATAGATAAAATGGCAGCCGTATTTATATTACAAGGCTACCTAGACTCTATTTAATAAAAGGAGAAATAAAATGACTGAACATAATCACGATGCAGAATTAAAAATTAACAATGAAGAAGAATTATTGACATTGTATGATGAAGATGGAAATGAAGTTCTTTATCGTAAAATGCTTGAATTCTATCATCCTGAATTCAAAAAAGAATATGTAGTACTTGCTGAAGAAGGAGCACAATCTGATGAAGACGACATGATTGAATTAGTACCAATGATAAATGAACCTGATGAATCAGGTGACGGTGGTAAATTAGTCCCAATCGAAACAGATGAAGAATGGGATATGATTGAAGAAGTAGTTAATACTGAAATTGATGAATAATCTTAGAATAAATATTTAAATTTTACTCCTTATGTAACGATATCTATTGAATATCTGACATAAGGAGTTTTTCTATATATGATTTGTTCAAAGTTTGTTTACATACATGCTTATCATTTAGATTTATACTTATATTCACAAAGAATTTATGGTAAAATATTTGGAGTTAAATATTTTATATATCGTTATGTAACATAACGTTTAAAATACTTGTACGTAGTTACAATCAGTCAAAGCCATTGGTTATTTTACTAATCAATATTGTGACTGATTTATTTTATTGCCTTTTTAAATTGTAGTTATTTTACACAAAGGAAGTCGTTGTATAATGGATAATAATGAAAGTTATATTCTCAATTTACATAAAACTAATGATAATGACATTGAACTTTTAAGAGAATATGCAAATACAAATCAAGTGCCGATCGTGGATCGTAATACACTAGAAATAATCAAACAAATTATACGTATTCATCAAACTAAACGGATTATAGAAATTGGTACGGCTATAGGATACAGTTCAATGCAATTTGCTTCAGTGTCTAAAGATATTCATGTAACTACAATAGAAAGAGACACAGAAATGATAGACCAAGCGAAACATAATATCACTTCTAATCAATTTACTAATCAAATTGAGTTAATTGAAGGTGATGCATTAGAACAATTTGATAAAGTTAAATCTCAAACGTTTGACATGTTATTTATTGATGCTGCGAAAGCACAATCGAAGAAATTTTTTGAACTATATACGCCTTTACTTAAAAAGGGTGGCATTGTTGTGACAGATAACGTTTTATATCATGGTTTTGTCTCAAATATCGATATAGTTCGTTCACGTAACGTACGTCAAATGGTTAAAAAAGTACAACAATTTAATGAATGGTTAATGCAAAATGAACAATATACAACTAACTTTTTAAATATGGACGATGGTTTAGCAATATCTATTAAAGGAGAATGACTATGACAGAATTACTAGTTACTCCTAAGTCAATAACACATATGGAAACACTAATAGAAATAGGTGCAGATGCATTTGTTATTGGTGAGCAAAAATTTGGTTTACGACTTCCAGGAGAATTTAATCGAGAAGACATGGAAAAAGCAGTAACATTAGCCCATGAGAATGATAAGAAAGTGTATGCTGCAGTTAATGGTTTGTTTCATAATTATCATTTAGCAGCAGTAGAAGATTATATTCAATTTTTACATCAAATTGGTGTGGATAGAATTATTTTTGGTGACCCAGCTGTTGTGATGTATGTTAAACAACAAAATAATCCTATTCCATTACATTGGGATGCAGAAACACTTGTTACTAACTATTTTCAGTGTAACTATTGGGGACAAAAAGGTGCTACAAGAGCAGTATTAGCGAGAGAATTAAGTCTGGAAGAAATTATAAATATAAAAGAACATGCTGACGTGGAAATAGAAGTTCAAGTTCATGGCATGACATGTATGTTTCAATCTAAAAGAATGTTATTAGGCAACTATTATACATTCCAAGATAGACAAATGAAAATTCAACGTAATGAAAATCAAAATGATTTATTATTATATGATGAAGAACGCGAAAATAAATATCCTGTTTTTGAAGATTATAATGGTACACATATTATGTCACCAAATGATATGTGCCTTATAGAAGAATTAGAACCGTTTTTTGAAGCAGGTATCGATTCATTTAAAATTGACGGCATATTACAGACAGAAGAATATATCAATGTTGTTACACAACAATACAGAGAAGCAATAGATTTATATAATGAAGATCCTGAAACTTATGAAGATGAAAAATTTATGCTTGTAGATCCTATCGAAGACATTCAACCAGAACATCGACCATTTGATGAAGGTTTCTTATTTAAGCATACGGTATATTAGGAGGCTGAATCATGAAGACATTAGAAGAAGTTAAACAAACTTCAAATACTAAAATGAAGAAGCCAGAATTACTTGCTCCAGCTGGTAACTTAGAAAAGTTAAAAATTGCTGTACATTATGGCGCAGATGCAGTTTTTTTAGGCGGACAAGAATATGGTTTAAGATCAAATGCTGATAACTTCACAATGGAAGAAATTGCTGAAGGTGTTGAGTTTGCAAACCGTTATGGTGCAAAAATTTATGTTACGACTAATATTATTGCGCATGACGATAATATGGAAGGGTTAGACGATTATCTTATTAATCTTGAAGCGACAGGTGCAACAGGTATTATTGTTGCTGACCCCCTTATTATTGAAACTTGCAAAAAGGTAGCACCAAAATTAGAAATTCATTTATCCACACAACAATCTTTATCTAATTATAAAGCAGTTGAATTTTGGAAAGAAGAAGGATTAGATCGTGTAGTTCTAGCTCGAGAAACAGGAGCTATGGAAATGAAAGAAATGAAAGAAAAAGTTGATATTGAAATAGAAGCCTTCATTCATGGTGCTATGTGTATTGCTTACTCTGGTAGATGTACATTAAGTAACCACATGACAGCACGTGATTCCAATAGAGGTGGCTGTTGTCAAAGTTGTCGTTGGGATTATGATTTACTACAAGTAGATGAAGATGGTGAACTTGATTTATTTTATGAAGATGGACAAATCGTCCCATTTGCAATGAGTCCGAAAGACTTAAAATTAATCGAATCAATCCCACAAATGATGGATTTAGGTATTGATTCGTTAAAAATAGAAGGCAGAATGAAATCAATTCATTATATAGCTACTGTTGTGTCAGTATATCGTAAAGTAATTGATGCATATGCTGAAGACCCAGACAATTTTAAAATTCAACCTGAATGGTTAATGGAATTAGATAAATGTGCTAATAGAGATACAGCACCAGCATTCTTTGAAGGTACTCCAGGATATGAGGAACAAATGTTTGGAGAACAACAATCGAAAAAGTCTCCTTATGATTTTTGTGGCTTAGTTTTAGATTATGATCAGGATACAAAAATTGCTACAATTCAACAAAGAAATCACTTTAAACCTGGACAAGAAATTGAATTTTTTGGTCCGGAAATTGAAAGTTTTAAACAAGTTGTTGATACCATTTATGATGAAGAAGGTAATGAGCTTGATGCTGCGCGCCATCCATTACAAATTGTACAAATTAAAGTTGATCGTCCAATCTATGCAAACAACTTGATGAGAAAGGAAATCGGTTAATGACACAAACGACGATTATAGGAATTGCTGGAGGCTCTGGCTCTGGTAAAACGACAGTCACAAATGAAATTATGAAAAATCTTGAAGGTCATAGTATTGCATTATTAGCGCAAGACTATTATTATAAAGACCAATCACATTTAACTTTTGAAGAGCGTTTGGAGACAAACTATGATCATCCATTTGCATTTGATAACGATTTGTTAATTCAAAATCTAAGAGATTTACGAAATGGCAAAGCAGTTAAAGTACCAACATACGATTATGCTAATCATACAAGAAGCGATCAAACGATTGCATTTGAACCGAAAGATGTTATCATCGTAGAAGGTATCTTCGCTTTAGAGAATAAAACGTTACGTGATATGATGGATGTTAAAATATATGTCGACACTGATGCAGACTTAAGAATTTTACGTCGTCTTAAAAGAGACACTCATGAGCGAGGACGTTCTATGGATTCGGTTATCAATCAATACTTAAATGTGGTGCGTCCAATGCACGTGCAATTTATTGAGCCAACTAAGAAACATGCTGACATCATCATCCCAGAAGGTGGTAGTAACAAAGTAGCCATAGACATTATGACTACTAAGATTCAATCTTTAGTTAGTAAACAATAGTATTTAAAAGTAAAGGAAGATGACATAATGGAAAATCAAAAACAATATCCAATGACTCAAGAAGGGTATGAAAAATTAGAACAAGAATTAGAAGAATTAAAAACAGTTAAAAGACCTGAAGTAGTTGAAAAAATTAAAGTTGCACGTTCTTTCGGCGATTTATCTGAGAACTCAGAGTATGATGCGGCTAAAGATGAACAAGGTTTTATTGAACAAGATATCCAACGTATTGAACATATGATTAGAAACGCTTTAATCATTGAAGATACAGGCGATAATAATACAGTACAAATTGGTAAAACTGTTACGTTTATCGAATTACCAGGAGACGAAGAAGAAAGTTACCAAATCGTAGGTTCAGCTGAAGCGGATGCATTTAAAGGTAAAATCTCAAACGAATCACCAATGGCGTCAGCATTAATTGGTAAAGAATTAGACGATGAAGTTCGTGTACCACTACCAAACGGTGGAGAAATCAACGTTAAAATTGTAGATATAAAATAATTAACTATTCTAAAAATAGTCGCAACAGCCTGGGACAAAAATCAGTGTCTCAGGCTACAATTATATATAGGCAGTAGTTGACTGATAAAGTAATTCTTTTTTCTTTAGAAATTAGAATTACTTATGCATGAGTGTTAACTCATGTAATCCTTAGTGGAACACCTTAGCTAAAGCTAATGTGTAAGTATCACTAAACTATTAAAATAGTAGTGACACTTTATTTTTCAACTCTAGTCAACCTTGCCGGGGTGGGACAACGATAAAGAAATACTTTTTCTTTAGAAATTAGTATTTCTTACGCATGAGTTCAACTCATGTGTTCCATTAATGTACACCTTAGCTAAAGCTAATGTGTAAATACTACTAACCTAATAAAATTAGGAGTAGTGCTTTATATTTCTGTCCCACTCCCTTGCGCTTTTTTGGAATGTTTAATATTTAAGTGAGACATTTGAAAAATCTTTTAATTTAATGCAATCATTTTAATAAGGAAAACTTATTTGGTGATAACGATTACAGTGACAAATTAAACTTATTATGATTAAATATAATAAAGAATTTTTTGAATAGTTAGTAATTATTATTAGTAAATGTAAATCTTAGAATGAATTGAGAAATTGGTTATTACTAATAATTAGAATAATTTATTAAACAATCACGCAAATAAAATGATACAATAATATAGCACAACAAACTAGTCCTATAAAAGGGGAGGAATTGGTAAGTTGGAAACTAGATTGATAAATGAACAATCTTTAATGATTTATTTTGATAATGAAATTACTAAAGATACATATAATAAAGTAAATAAATTAGTTCAATATATTAAGGAACAAAATCATAAAGAAATCATAGATATAGTACCTTCATATAGAGCTATTTTGATTTCGTTTGATAATACAAGTATTGATGGCACTAAATTAATTGAAAATTTAGAACTTAATCAATTTAATGACTCAGAATCAAATCAATTACAACAACGAAAAGTAGTAACAATACCCGTAGTATATGGTGAAGAATTTGGACCTGATTTGGAAGAAGTTGCCTCTAGCAATCAATTAACAAGTGAGGAAGTAATCCAGATACATACACAACAACCCTACTTAATATATATGTTAGGTTTTATGCCAGGATTTCCATACCTAGGTGGTCTAGATGAACGTATACATACACCTCGTCGTTCAGAGCCAAGAGTAAAAATTGAGGCAGGATCAGTTGGTATTGCGAATAACCAAACTGGTTTATATCCTTTAGATTCTCCAGGTGGTTGGCAAATTATTGGACGTACGCCGCTAAAAGTTTTTGATTTAGATAGAGAGCCAATGACAATCTATGAAGCTGGTGACTATATTCAATTTAAAGCGATTACACAAGATGAATTTGAACAAATTCAAGCAGATATTAATGCTGGAAATTTTGAATTAGATAAGTGGGTGACTTACGACAATGAGTATTAAAATTATAAAGCCAGGCTTGTTCACAACCGTTCAAGATGAAGGAAGAAAAGGCTATATGAATTTAGGTTTTTCGGAAGCTGGCGCACTTGATAAATTTAGCTATTTGATTGCTAAGCATCTAATCGGTAATGAAGGCCCTTCACTTGAATATACAATTGTAGGCCCATCTATACAATTTTTAAGTGATAATTCATTTACCATTACTGGTGGACAGTTTAATGCAAAATTAAACGGGAACCCTATACAGACACAAGTCATCTATGAAGTTCATCAAGGTGATATTTTGGAAATCGGTAATGCTATTAAAGGCGCTCGAGGTTACATTACATTTGGTCAACCATTGGATATACCAAAAGTTGCAAATAGTTATGCAACGCATACTAGAAGTAAAATGGGTGGCTTTAAAGGTCGTGCATTAAAGAAAGATGATGTTATAGATACAGTATCATTACCTAAATATAAGAAATATGTAGGTCAAGCTGCAGAAATAAATTTAAACTATGAAGACAATGTGATTCATATTGTCGAAGGGCCACAAATTGAAGCTTTTTCAGAAGAGGCTAAAGCAAAATTAGTTGAAAATGAATTTATTATCTCAGATATGTCAGATAGAATGGGATTTCGCTTAAAAGGTGAAAGTATCCCACCCGAAGAATCTGCAGATATTATTTCTGAACCAGTAGCCTTAGGCAGTATCCAAGTTCCAAATGATGGAAACCCTATTGTATTATTAAATGATAAACAAACTGTTGGGGGCTATACAAAAATTGCAACAGTAACACAACTAGGATTAAATAAATTAGTTCAATTACAACCAGGAGAAGCTGTGCAATTTAAATGGATATCAATTGAAGATGCTATAAATGAATCTGCAACATTTAACGAGCAATTTGAAGACGAATTATCAAATATACAAAAACAACCGCTATACGAACTATCTATGTTAAGACAAACATCAAAAAAATTAGCGAATCTACTTAAAGGAGATA
The DNA here is from genome assembly GCF_003970495.1 of Staphylococcus pasteuri. GTDB lineage: Bacteria > Bacillota > Bacilli > Staphylococcales > Staphylococcaceae > Staphylococcus > Staphylococcus pasteuri. The sequence goes on along the minus strand of NZ_RXWW01000061.1, from coordinate 49,660 downwards.
TTTAATCAATGAATACTAAAAAAATAGAAGAAATCATTAAACTAGTCAAAGCTAATGATGTGAAAAAATTTAAATATAAAGATTTTGAAAGTGAAATTGAATTAGATTTTACAGAAGGACAAGTATTAGCACAGCCTACCAATGTACCTCAAGCTCAAAATGGTGCGACATCAAATGGTGTAAATCAACAAGATTCTCAAAAAACTGATGTTCAATCTGAAGAAAATGCGATCAAATCACCAATGGTCGGAACATTCTTTTTACAAGATAGTAAAGAATTAACAGAACCTCAAATTAAAGTCGGCGATAAAGTAGAAAAAGGCGATGTTATTGGTTACATTGAAGCTATGAAAGTAATGAATGAAGTTACTAGTGATATTGCTGGTGAAGTAGCTGAAATTGTTGTCGATCATGGAACTAATGTTGAATATGACCAAGTTTTAGTAACGTTGAAGTAAGGGGGTACAAGTAAATGTATCGATGTTTAATTGCAAACAGAGGGGAAATTGCTGTTAGAATTATTCGTGCCTGTAGAGAGATGGGCATTGAAACTGTAGCAGTATATGCTAAAGGAGATGAAGATAGCTTACATGTAGGATTAGCTGATCAAGCAGTTTGTATTGGTGAAGCAAATCCACTAGATAGTTATTTAAATATTCCTAGAATCATAGGTGCTGCAGAGGTAACTGGTGCGAATGCTATTCATCCGGGATATGGATTTTTATCTGAGTCAACAACATTCGCTAAAGCTGTAGAAGATAATAATATCAATTTTATCGGACCTAATAAAACAACTATGGAAATGATGGGAGATAAAATTACAGCTAGACAAACTGTTGATGGTGCTGGAGTTCCTGTTATACCTGGTTCAACAGATGAAGTTAAAACTGTAGAAGAAATAAAAACACTGGCAGAAGACATTGGTTATCCTGTTGTTTTAAAAGCTGCAAGTGGTGGCGGTGGTAAAGGAATACGTATTGTTAAAGAACCTGACCATCTTGAAAAAGCGTTAAAAGAAGCTAAAAGTGAAGGACAAAAATACTTTAATGATGACCGAGTATATGTAGAAGCCTTTATTCCTGTTGCTAAACATATTGAGGTTCAAATTATTGGAGATGGAAAAGATAATTTTGTTCATTTAGGAGAACGTGATTGTTCAGTACAAAGAAAAAATCAAAAATTAATTGAAGAATCTCCATGTGCTGCACTAACTGAGGAAAGACGCCAACGTATTTGTGATGATGCAGTTAAAGTTGCTCAAGCTTCAAATTACAGAAGTGCAGGTACGATTGAGTTTTTAGTTACTGAAGATGCACATTATTTCATTGAAATGAATGCAAGAATTCAAGTAGAACATACTGTTACAGAAATGCGTGCTGACAGAGATTTATTACTTGCACAACTTTATCTACTACAACATGATGAGCTTCCTTTTAAACAAGAAGACATTAAGTTTAATGGTCATGTAATTGAGGCAAGAATCAATGCTGAAAATCCTGAAAAGCATTTCCAACCAACACCAGGTAAAGTAAATGCATTACACTTACCACAAGGTTTTAACGTTAGAGTAGATTCACTTCTATATCCAGGATATAAAGTATCTCCTTATTATGATTCTTTAGTAGCAAAAGTAATTGTAAAAGGTGCAGATAGAGCTAGCGCAATTCAAAAGTTAAAAGTAACTTTAGATGAAATGGTTATCGATGGTTTTACAACAACAGCAGATTTCCTTTATGCAGTATTAAACTATCCTGCATATTCAGATGGAGACGCAAAAGATGTTGATATTAAATTCCTTGAAAAACATCAAATAAGTAAAGGAGTGGAATTATAATGCAAATTGATTTAAATTGCGATTTAGGCGAAGCATTTGGTAATTATTCTTTTGGTGGAGATAAAGATATTCTTCCTCTAATTACATCAGCAAACATTGCTTGTGGTTTTCATGCTGGTGATGCGAATGTAATGAATGAAACAATTCAATTAGCTAAAAAAAATAACATTGGTATAGGTGCACATCCAGGTTTACCTGATTTACAAGGTTTTGGTAGACGTAAATTAGATATGACACCTGATGAAATATATAACATTGTAGTATACCAATTAGGCGCATTAAATGGCTTTTGTCAAATACACGACGTTAAAATGAATCATGTTAAGCCTCATGGAGCATTGTACCAAATGGGTGCTAAAAATGAAGCTATAGCAAATGCTATTGCTAAAGCAGTTTATGATTTTGACTCAAGTCTTGTATTTGTTGGTTTAGCTAATACATTACTTATTTCAGAAGCAGAAAAAGTTGGATTAAAGACAGCTTCAGAAGTATTTGCAGATCGTCGATACGAAGATGATGGTCAACTTGTAAGTCGTAAAGAAACGGATGCAGTGATTACTGATTCTGAAGAAGCATTGGAACAAGTTGTAAAAATGGTAACTGAGAATAAAGTCATTTCAAAAAATAATAAGGAAATCGCTCTTCAAGCAGACACAATATGTGTTCATGGAGATGGCGCACATGCGCTTGAATTCGTAACAAAAATAAGAGAAAAATTAACGAAAGAAGGCATTGATATCCAAACTTTATAGGGGGTTTTTAGATGGGAGAAAAACTATCATCAAATCACAATGGGAAAGCTCAATTTACTAGAAATCATAAAAGGTTGTTATTAGGATCTGTATTTTTGATGGCTACATCAGCTATCGGTCCAGTATTTTTAACACAAACAGCAGTATTTACTGCACAATTTTATGCTAGTTTTGCATTTGCTATTCTCATTTCTATAATTATTGATATTGGAGCTCAAATAAATATTTGGCGTGTACTTGTTGTAACTGGTTTAAGAGGCCAAGAAGTATCTAATAGGATACTGCCTGGTCTTGGAACAGTAGTCTCGATTTTAATTGCATTTGGGGGCTTAGCATTTAATATAGGAAATATAGCCGGAGCAGGTCTTGGACTAAATGCGATGTTTGGTATAGATGTAAAATGGGGTGCTGCGATAACTGCTATTTTTGCTATCTTAATATTTGTTAGCAAAAGTGGTCAAAAAATTATGGATGTTGTGTCTATGATTTTAGGAGTTGTTATGATCCTTGTTGTAGCCTATGTCATGGTAGTGTCCAATCCGCCTTATGGTGATGCACTAGTACATACATTTGCTCCTGAACATCCAATTAAGTTGATTTTACCAATTATCACACTTGTAGGTGGTACGGTTGGTGGTTACATAACTTTTGCTGGTGCCCATAGAATTTTAGATTCTGGTATAAAAGGTAAAGACTTTTTGCCGTTTGTGAATCATTCAGCTATTGCAGGTATTTTAACTACTGGTGTGATGCGTACTTTACTATTCTTGGCAGTTTTAGGTGTTGTTGTAACTGGTGTTACATTAAGTTCTGAGAATCCACCAGCTTCAGTGTTCGAACATGCGATTGGACCAATTGGTAAGAACATTTTTGGACTCGTTATTTTTGCAGCAGCAATGTCCTCTGTTATTGGATCAGCTTATACAAGCGCAACGTTCTTAAAGACAATGCATAAATCTTTGTTCAATAAAAATAATTTAATCGTTATTTCATTTATCGTTATTTCAACTTTAATCTTCTTGTTTATTGGTAAACCAGTTAGCTTATTAATCATAGCAGGCGTAATAAACGGTTGGATTTTACCGATTACATTAAGTGTAATTTTAATAGCGAGTAGAAAGAAATCGATTGTTGGTGATTATAAACACCCTACTTGGATGTTAGTGTTCGGAATTATTGCAGTATTAGTAACTATCTTAACTGGCATCTTCTCATTGCAAGATTTAGCTAGTTTGTGGAAAGGCTAAGATTGTAATATTAAATTAAGATAATAAATATGCGTTAATATTATTCATTTAGTTAATAAATGTGTAGTATTAACGCTTTTTTTTTATAACTTAAAACATACGATTATATATTAGTTAAATACTAACCTATTGTCGTTGAAAGCTATAAAATGTGATAGAATAACAAATGCTAGTATAATAAGATAAGGTGGGACAATAATGATAGGTATTATTGGTGCAATGGAAGAAGAAGTTGCCATTTTAAAAGATAAATTAGTGAATTTAAGCGAAATTAATGTAGCGCATGTTAAATTCTATAAAGGTGAACTTAATCAAAAAGAAGTAGTCATTACTCAAAGTGGTATTGGTAAAGTTAATGCAGCTATTTCTACAACATTACTAATCGAAAAATTCAATCCAAAATACATCCTAAATACAGGTTCAGCCGGAGCACTAGATGAAAACTTATCTATAGGAGACGTATTAATCAGTGATAATGTAACTTACCATGATGCAGATGCTACAGCATTTGGCTATGCATTGGGTCAAATCCCACAAATGCCAGAAAAATATGAAGCAAATCAAAATTTAATAAATGAAACAAGTGAAGTTGTAAAACAACAAAATTTAAATGCTAAAGTTGGGCTTATTGTAAGTGGTGATAGTTTCATAGGAAGTGCAGAACAAAGAAAAACGATAAAAACTCAATTTAGCGACGCAATGGCTGTTGAAATGGAAGCAACTGCTATCGCTCAAACATGTTATCAATTTAAAGTTCCATTCATCATTACGAGAGCTGTCTCTGATTTAGCTAATGGCGAAGCAGATATGACATTCGAGGAATTTTTAGGAAAAGCAGCTGTTTCATCTAGTGAAATGGTAGAATTATTAGTCGGAAAATTATAATTAAAGAGTAAAGGTGACAATTCAATGGGTATTATTAAACATTATTTTATGCCTAATGCATATGTAAAGTCAGTATTCGAAATCAATGTTGATAAATTGGCTGAAACTGGTGTAAAAGGTATTATCACAGATTTAGATAACACACTTGTAGGTTGGGATGTTGTCGCGCCTACTGAACAAATTAAACAATGGTTTAAAGAAGCAAGAGAAAAAGGCATACAAATCACAATTGTTTCAAACAATAATGAACAACGTGTAGGTGAATTTTCAAAAGATTTAAATGTAGATTTCATTTGTAAAGCTAGAAAACCGATGGGTAAAGCATTTAAAAAAGCAATTAAACAAATGAGCATCAAACCTAGTGAAACAGTGGTAGTTGGTGACCAAATGTTAACAGATGTTTTTGGTGGTAATCGTAATGGTTTATATACGATTATGGTTGTACCTGTTAAACGTACTGACGGGTTTATTACCAAGTTTAATCGCTTAATTGAAAGAAGATTATTAAATCACTTCAGGAAAAAAGGTTATATTAAATGGGAGGAAAATTGATTGAGTGATGAATTGAAATGTATAGGTTGCGGCGCACCATTGCAATCAGAAGATAAAAACGCACCAGGTTATGTACCGGAACATAATATGTTTAGAGAAGATGTTATTTGTAGAAGATGTTTTCGATTAAAAAATTATAATGAAGTACAAGATGTAGGACTTGATAGCGAAGATTTTTTAAATTTACTTTCTGGATTATCAGATAAAAGCGGTATCGTTGTTAATGTCGTAGATGTATTTGATTTTGAAGGTTCATTTATTAATGCAGTTAAACGCATTGTTGGTAATAAAAAAGTTATTTTAGTAGCTAACAAGATGGACTTACTTCCAAAACAAATTAACAAACGTCGTGTAAAAGAATGGTTGAAACGTTCTGCTAAGAAATACGGTCTTGAGTCTGAAGACGTTGTACTCATTTCAGCTGAAAAAGGACAGGGTATTGAAGATCTATTATATTCAATCAATAAACATCGTCAACAGGAAGATGTCTATATTGTAGGTACAACTAACGTAGGTAAATCAACATTAATTAATAAATTGATAGAGCTTAGTGTAGGTGAAAAAGATGTTGTCACAACGTCTAGATTCCCAGGAACTACATTAGATATGATAGATATTCCATTAGATGAAAAATCATTTATGTTTGATACACCTGGTATTATTCAATCACATCAAATGACTCACTTTGTCACAGAAAAAGAATTAAAATTAATTATGCCTAAAAAGGAAATCAAACAAAGAGTATATCAACTAAATGAAGGACAAACATTATTCTTTGGTGGTTTAGCTCGAATTGATTATGTTTCAGGTGGAAAAAGACCATTGATATGTTTCTTTTCAAATGAATTAAATATTCATAGAACTAAAACAGAAAAAGCCAATGATTTATGGAAAAATCATATTGGAGATTTGTTAACACCACCTCATGATCCTAATCAATTTAATATGAGTGAAATGAAAGCTGTTCGATTAGAAACAGGCAAAGAAAAACGAGACGTAATGATTTCTGGACTAGGATTTATTACAATTGATGCTGGTGCAAAAGTTATTGTTAGAGTACCTAAAAATGTAGATGTCATTTTAAGAAATTCGATATTATAAGGAGGGATAAACGTGAAATTTGCAGTAATTGGACATCCAATTTCACACTCTTTATCACCACTTATGCATACTGATAATTTTGCATCTTTGGGTTTGAATTATACTTATGAAGCAATTGATATACCTGAAGATCAATTTCATAACATTAAAGAAATAATTAAAGAAAGAAAATTAGATGGATTTAATGTTACGATCCCACATAAAGAACGTATTATTCCATTTTTAGATGAAATAGATTCACAATCTACAACTGTTGGTGCTGTTAATACAGTAATGGTACGTGACGGTAAATGGATTGGATACAATACAGATGGGATAGGTTATGTTACTGGCTTGCGTCAAGTTTATAATGATTTAGAAAATGCATATATATTAATTTTAGGCGCTGGTGGAGCTAGTAAGGGTATAGCAAATGAATTAACTAAATTTGTTCAACCGAAATTAACGATTGCTAACCGTTCGATGAAACGATTTGAGTCATGGCATTTAAATGTTAATCAGATAACTCTAGAACAGGCTGAATCCCACTTAGATGAGTTCGATATTATTATTAATACAACACCTGCTGGTATGGATAATAATCAAGAATTACCCATCAGTCTCAAGAATTTAAACACAGACACCTTAGTAAGTGATATCGTATATATTCCGTATAAAACACCAATTTTACTAGAAGCGGAAAATAAAGGTAATCCGATTTATAATGGATTAGACATGTTTGTATATCAAGGCGCTGAAAGTTTCAAAATATGGACTGGATACCAAGCCGATATTAAAATGATGAAACAATCAGTAATAGATAAATTAAAAGGAGTTTAATTATGTTAACTGGAAAACAAAAAAGATATTTACGTAGTTTAGCACATAATACTGATCCAACCTTCCAAATTGGTAAGGGTGGTATAAATGAAAATATGATTAACCAAATTGACGATACTTTAGAGAATCGCGAATTAATTAAGATACACGTATTACAAAATAATTTTGATGATAAATCAGAACTTGCTACTGCATTAAGTGATGCTACGAATAGTGAAGTTGTTCAAATCATAGGGTCTATGATTGTTTTATACAGAGAATCAAAGGATAATAAAGAAATTACGTTACCATAATGAAAAAGAAAATTATTTTATATGGTGGACAATTTAACCCGATTCATATCGCTCATATGATGGTAGCTAGTGAAGTGTATCATGTCATCAAGCCAGATGAATTTTATTTTTTACCAAGTTATATGTCTCCTTTAAAAGAACATTCTGATTTCCTAGAAGCACCACAACGCATTAAAATGATAGAGTTAGCAATTGCTACTTTAGGTTTTGGTAAAATTAGTGAAGAAGAAATAGAAAGAAAAGGGCAAAGCTATACTTATGATACGTTATCATCATTAATAAAGTCACATCCTAATAGTGAATTCTACTTCATTATAGGCACTGATCAATACGATCAATTAGATAAATGGTACAATATTGATGAATTAAAGAAATTGATTACATTTATAGTGGTTAATAGAGAGAAAGATGTACAGTCTGTTGAAGAAGGTATGATATCTATCACTATTCCTAGAATGGATATTAGTTCTTCAATGATACGTGAACGTGTTAAAGCGAAACAGTCTATTCAAATATTAGTTCCTCAAAGCGTTGAACATTATATTCGAGAGGAAGGATTATATGAAAATTGAAAATGCTATAGAGTTAGTCAAAGAGAAATTGCCAGAAAAGCGATTTAAACATTCACTTAGAGTAGCAGAGACAGCTGTAAAATTAGCAGAAATCTATGATGGCGATAAAGATAAAGCTGAACTAGCTGGTGTACTTCATGATTATTGTAAATATGATGATTTAAGTACTATGTATCAAACAGTGAGACAGTATGATTTAGAATCTGATTTATTGAGTTACGGTGGAGAAATTTTGCATGGACCGGTTTGTTCAGCAATAATGGAAAATGACTTTGATGTCAAAGATGAAGAAGTTTTGTTAGCTATTAAATATCATACAACTGGTCGTCAACAAATGACAAAAACAGAAAAACTAGTATTTATAGCTGACTATATAGAGCCTGGTCGTAAGACTCCAGGAGTTGAAGAAATCAGAGATATGGCATACAATCAAGGTAGCTTAGATAAAACAATTTATGAAATTTCTAAGCGTACAGTACTATTTTTAATTCAAAAAGATATTACAGTTTACGGTGCTACGATTGCTTGTCTAAATTATTATAACTATAGTGATGAAAGAATAAAGGATGATTAAATGAATTCAGACAAATTGTTAAACATTGCTGTTGATGCAGCAGAGAACAAAAAAGCAGAAGATATTATTTCTCTTAATATGCAAGGTATCAGTGATATGACAGATTATTTTGTTGTATGTCATGGTAATAATGAACGTCAAGTTCAGTCAATTGCTAGAGCTGTAAAAGAAGCAGTTCATGAACATGATATCGATGTTAAACGAATGGAAGGTTATCAAGATGCAAGATGGGTTCTAATTGACCTTGCCAATGTAGTTGTTCATATCTTCCATAAAGATGAACGATCTTATTATAATATTGAGAAATTATATCAAGATGCTCCAATCGAATCATACGGACAGGTTGTTTACTAATTATGTCTCAATATGAAGAAATGAGTTTGGTTTATGATCGACTCACACAAGATCAACCTTATGAATCATGGTTTGATATAGTTCAATTTTATGCTAATCATCATGCCGATATCCTTGATATTGGATGTGGTACAGGTACATTAACATGTATGTTAAATGATTTAGGAAATGTTAGTGGCATGGATATTAGTCCGGATATGCTTTCCATTGCCTCTCAAAAATCTAATCAAATCAATTGGTTAGAAGGAGACATGACGAATTTTCAATTAGATCATCAATTTGATATTGTTACTATTTTTTGTGATTCATTAAACTATTTACCTACATTAGACAATGTTGAAGATACTTACAAATGTGTTTATAACCATTTGAAAGATAACGGTTTGTTAATATTTGATGTACATACCGTTGCTAAAATGACTACATTATTTAGTGACCAAAGTTATATAGATGAAGCAGAACATTTATTTTTAGGATGGGATGCTCTAAAAGGCGCGGAACCATTAAGCGTTATTCATCAAATGTCATTTTTTATTGAAAGAGAAAATGGTTTATATCAAAGATTTGACGAAGAACATTATCAACGTACATTTGAAAAAGATGTGTATACTCAATTATTGGAAAAATGTGGATTAACTTTAGTCAAAACGTTTACAGATTTCAATATGAATCAAGATGATGAACAGGCAGATCGATTATTTTTTGTAGCTCAAAAACATTAAATATAAAGTAAAATCACGCTGACATACGTTAATTAGTATGAAGGGGTGATTTTTTGCTTTCTAAATTAACACAATTAATAAAGATTTTGACACCGTATCAACTATATATTGGAATTGGAATAGCAATTATTTTTATAGCAGTTTTATCTTATTCTATGAATCATAATGAAGACAAAAGTCAACAAACATATGTTGAATCAAATACAGATAGTTATAGTAATAAAACAGATAAAAAAGAAACTTTATCTAAACGTCATCAAGGCGAAACTAAAGATTCTGATGCAAAAAAGGAAAATAAAGTTATATACGTTGACATAAAGGGGGCAGTAAAGCATCCCAATGTATATAAAATGAACAGTTCTGATAGAATCATTGACTTGTTAAAGAAAGCCCAATTAAGTAATAATGCTGATACTAAACAAATTAATTTATCAGAAAAATTAATAGACCAAAAGTTAATTTACATACCTGAAAAGGGAGAAAAGACTTCTCAAAATATACAAGAACAAATTACAACTAATACGGTTGATAGTACACAATCAACTATTAATTTGAATGTAGCGACAGAAGAGCAATTATTGAAAGTTCCTGGTATAGGTCCTTCTAAAGCCAAAGAAATTATAGATTATAAAAATAAAAATGGTGCTTTTAATAGTATAGAAGATTTAAAAAACATAAAAGGATTTGGACCAAAAACATTTGAAAAATTAAAGGCTTATTTTACTGTGTAATAAGAGTTGCATTTGCATTATGATTTTAAAATGAGTAAGCTATAATTATTATTTTAATTAAGTACGATGGAGGCATAGATCATCATGGAAAGAATAAAATGGGAAGAATATTTTATGGCACAAAGCCACTTATTAGCATTAAGATCAACTTGTCAAAGATTATCAGTTGGCGCGACGATAGTTAAAGACAACCGTATTATTGCAGGCGGTTATAATGGATCCGTAGCTGGTGAAGTACATTGTATCGATGAGGGTTGTTTGATTGAAGATGGCCATTGTATAAGAACTATTCATGCAGAGATGAATGCGTTATTACAATGTGCAAAGCAAGGTGTATCGACTGAAGGTGCAACAATTTATGTCACACATTTCCCATGTCTTAATTGTACAAAATCAATCATTCAAGCAGGAATAAAGACGATTTATTACGCTGAAGATTACCATAATCACGAGTATGCCATGAAGTTACTGGATCAATCTGGAATAGAATACAAAAAAATTCCATTTTCACCAGATTATGTTGCAAAGTATTTAACTCAAGGTTAAGTTTATTGTTTTATATTGCAATATCATTTCTAGTAGGGATACTTTGGTTATTTAACAAAGTGCTCTCTACTTTTATACTTTGTATGCTAATGTTTCTATTAATAAGAAAAAATGTAATTAAGCAATATCTATTCTTGGTATGTATCTCAGTATTACTTAGTGTTTTAATGTTAAATTTAGCACTTGCTAAACATAAACAAGAAATGCAAAATATTAAGAATAGTAAACATATTAATGAAGCAGTAACTTTTATTAAATTAAACAAAGAAAGTAATATCTATAAAGGACTCCTTGAATGGCATGACCACAATGTAAAGTTTTATTACAGACATCAAGGTGATTATAATCGATTGAATATTGATAATTATAGATGTGCTATAAATGGAGATTTACAGTTATTAAATTCGAATCAGCCTATAATATTTATTAAACAGATAGATTTAAATAGTTGTACACAAAATAAGAAAATTAATCCTATAGCCAAACATCAAAGTTATATTCAGAATCAAATGAGTAAAACAAAAAATGTTTATCACGATAGGTTACTAGCTTTGATTACTGGTGACACATCAACATTAAATCAATCATTTATTGACGATGTTAAAGAAATAGGAATTTATCATTTACTTGCAGTAAGTGGTTCACATGTTGCTGCAATTATTTATTTAGTACATTCCGCTTTTGTGAGATTGAACACACCATATTTATTAATTAAGCATTTACTTCTACTTATATTACCTCTATATGCTTTTTATACTGATTTTGCTCCTAGCGCAGTTAGATCTATATTAGTCGGCATTATTATACTCATTCTTCCTAGACAGTTTAAAAGCAAACCATTAAATATACTCTCTTTTATTTTTATATTAATGTATTTTATCAATCCACTAATAGTTTTTGATATTGGTTTTCAGTTTAGCTTTTTTATATCATTCTTCCTTATAATTTCTACACCATTATTAAAGGAACTTACTGGACTAAAATTATTAATGTCAGTGACAATTATAGCTCAATTAGGAGCGTCAGTAATTACTGTCTACTATTTTAATCAAATTCAATGGATAGGATTAGTTTCAAATTTAATTTTCGTTCCTTTATATAGCCTTATTATCTTTCCGCTAGCGATTATATTTTTCTTTCTTAGCCACTTCACAACCCACTTATTAATTTTAAATACAGTAATAAATTATAGTTACCGTATACATGATCTATTTCTTTCTTTATTTCTTTCATTAAAGTACATTAGAATTTTTGTTCCTGAGTTAAACACTTTCGCAATAGTGTTTTTAATAATTTCTGTGTTCATTTCATTATTTTTATTCGTTAAAAGAAATATTTTAACGTCTGTTTCGATAATTTTTCTTAGCATTATAATAATTATATATACATCGAGGCCTTCAGAAACAGAGTTAACAATGTTAGATGTTGGTCAGGGAGACAGCATTTTATTTCATACTGAGTACAATCTAAATATTATGATTGACACTGGTGGAAAACTAACTGACAGTCACACTAAATCTAATAATAATATAACTAAATATAAGATTTTACCAAGTTTAAAAGCTAAGGGGATATCTACAATTGATTATTTAATTATTACACATCCTCATTTAGACCACATGGGTGAATTACCATATTTAAGTAATCATATAAACATCAAAAATATTATTATAGAGCCATCAAGTTATCCTAAAGATGTCCTAGCAAATATTAAAAGTATTTGTCAGTTAAATGGTATCAATTTCATGGATATTAACTTACTCAATTCTTTATCTATTAAAGATGGGAAACTTGAATTTTTAGACACTTATATTCAAGAAAGCGACGATAAAAATGAACACTCAATTGTTACATTATTAAAATATAAAAATAAAACTATTTTACTTACTGGTGATATGACTATTAATAATGAGGAACTACTGTTAAATCGATATCAATTACCTAAAATAGATATTTTGAAAGTTGCGCATCATGGCAGTAAAACAAGTAATTCTGCAAATTTAATACAACACATAACTCCAAAAATCAGTCTTATATCAAGTGGTAAAGGTAATAAATATCATTTGCCAAATCAAGAAGTAATTATACGGTTACGTCAATCTGGAAGTAAAGTTTTAGATACCCAAATAAACGGGGAGATAACTGTTAAACTAGATTCAAATTTATCAATATCAACTAAGCAACAAAAATAAATTGGTAGAGGTTAGAGTTTATTACGTGATATAATTTCTTAATGTGAACTATATGGAAAGGGTGTAATGCATGTCTGACAATATCATTATGGTATATGGAGAGGTACCAGACTTAGTTGAGAAAAAGAGTTCAGAAATGATAAATAAATATTTACAATCAGAAAAAGATGACTTCAACTATGTGAAATATAATTTATATGAAACTGAAATTACACCAATCATTGAAGAAGCATTAACAATGCCATTTTTTTCAGATAAAAAGGCAATTTTAGTTCAGAATGCATATGTCTTTACGGGTGAAAAGGTTACCAAAGAATTGAATCAAAATACCGACCAATTACTTGAATTTATTGAAAAATATGATGGTGAAAACCTTATAGTTTTTGAAGTATTTCAAAATAAATTAGATGAACGAAAAAAATTAACCAAAACACTTAAGAAAAATGGACAATTAAAAAAAGTTGAACAAATGTCTGAAGAAGAAATAAAAAAATGGATTCAATCAAAATTAAATGATAATTTTAAGGACATCAAACAAGACGCACTAAATAATATGATTGAGTTAACCGGTATTAATTTCAATATTATCTCACAAGAATTAGATAAATTAATGCTATTTTTAGGTGATAGACCGACTATAAATAAAGACGATGTGAATCAAATCATTAATCGTAGTTTAGAACAAAATGTATTTCTGTTAACAGAATATATTCAAAAACGCCAAAAAAATAAAGCAATACAACTGGTCAAAGATTTAATTAATATGAAGGAAGAACCAATTAAATTATTAGCATTGATAACTAGTAATTATAGGTTATATTACCAATGTAAGATTTTAAGTCAAAAAGGATATAGTGGGCAACAAATAGCTAAAACAGTCAATGCGCATCCATATAGAGTGAAATTAGCATTGGGGCAGGTAAGACATTATCAGTTAGAAGATCTTTTAAATATTATAAATTCTTGTGCCGAAACTGATTATAAATTGAAATCTTCATATATGGATAAACAACTGATTTTAGAATTGTTTATTTTATCATTATAAGATTGATTGGTTATTACATAAAAAAATAAAAGCTAGTTCGACCTATTAGGCAAACTAGCTTTTATTTATAATTATTTGTTAGCGCTCATCAATTGTGATTTTACGCGATCAGCTTTGTTAGAGTGGATTAAGTTGCTTTGAGCAGCTTTATCTAATTGCTTAATAGCAAAGCTTACTAATTCATTTTTGTTATCGGCATTTGTCTCAATAGCTGATTTCGCACGTTTAACTGCTGTACGCATAGTATTTTTCTTAGAAATATTACGTTCTTCAGCAGTTTGAGTTGTTTTAACACGTTTAACTGCAGATTTAATGTTTGGCATTACTGTCACCTCCTAAAAGTGAACTAACTTATCAAATTAAATTATATTTGATTACAACAAGAAATATTTTATCAAATGTACTATCTTTGTGCAATCATTTATTTAATGGCTACGCTAATAAATGAATATCACATTATAGTATTGGAATTAAGTTCATTACACTTTATAATAAAGTATGAAATATTAAACTTAAACCAATATAAGTATTAGTTTATCAAAGTAAATGGTTTATTTAAACGATTAATTAGATGTTTGCATTTACAATTTAAAAACGTTATCATATCAAAGATGTACAAATACGGGTTATAAATATGAAAGTGAGAAGGATATAATGGATAAGCAAGAACGATACAATAGAAGAGATAAGATTAGAAATTTCTCTATTATAGCTCATATAGACCACGGTAAATCTACCTTAGCTGATAGAATTCTTGAAAATACGAAATCAGTAGAAACTAGAGATATGCAAGATCAATTGTTAGATTCAATGGATTTAGAAAGAGAACGTGGTATCACAATTAAATTAAATGCTGTTAGATTAAAATACGAAGCTAAAGATGGAGAAACATATACATTCCATTTAATCGATACACCTGGACATGTCGATTTTACATATGAAGTTTCAAGATCATTGGCTGCATGTGAAGGTGCTATTTTAGTAGTCGACGCTGCACAAGGTATAGAAGCACAAACACTAGCTAATGTATACCTAGCTTTAGATAATAACTTAGAACTATTACCAGTAGTTAATAAAATTGATCTTCCAGCAGCTGAACCTGAAAGAGTTAAGCAAGAACTTGAAGATGTTATTGGTCTTGACCAAGATGATGTAGTTCTTGCAAGTGCAAAATCTAATATTGGTATTGAAGAAATTCTTGAAAAAATTGTAGAAGTTGTCCCACCACCTGAAGGAGACCCAGAAGCTCCATTAAAAGCATTAATTTTTGATTCAGAATATGATCCGTACCGCGGTGTTATTTCATCAATTAGAATTATTGATGGCGTAGTAAAAGCTGGAGATAAGATTAAAATGATGGCAACAGGTAAAGAATTTGAAGTGACTGAAGTAGGTATTAATACTCCAAAACAACTACCTGTGGACGAATTAACTGTCGGTGATGTTGGTTATATCATTGCAAGTATTAAAAATGTTGATGATTCACGTGTCGGTGATACTATTACTTTAGCGAATAGACCTGCTGAGAAACCATTACAAGGTTATAAAAAAATGAATCCAATGGTTTATTGTGGTTTATTCCCAATTGATAATAAAAATTATAATGATTTACGTGAAGCGCTTGAAAAACTACAATTAAACGATGCTTCATTAGAATTCGAACCAGAATCATCACAAGCCTTAGGTTTTGGTTATAGAACTGGATTCTTAGGTATGTTACACATGGAAATCATTCAAGAAAGAATCGAACGTGAATTTGGAATTGAATTGATTGCAACTGCTCCATCAGTAATTTATCAATGTATACTAAAAGATGGATCTGAAGTCACAGTTGATAACCCAGCACAAATGCCTGAACGTGATCGTATAGAAAAAATTTATGAACCATATGTTAGAGCAACAATGATGGTACCTAATGATTATGTGGGTGCAGTCATGGAACTATGTCAACGTAAGCGTGGCCAATTTGTTAATATGGATTACTTAGATGACATTCGAGTTAACATCGTTTATGAAATTCCTTTATCAGAAGTTGTATTTGATTTCTTTGATCAACTTAAATCTAATACTAAAGGTTATGCATCATTTGATTACGAATTTATTGAAAATAAAGAAAGTGATTTAGTTAAAATGGACATCCTACTTAATGGTGAAAAAGTAGATGCGCTTAACTTTATAGTCCACAAAGAATTTGCATATGAACGTGGTAAATCACTAGTTGAAAAATTAAAAACATTAATCCCTAGACAACAATTCGAAGTACCTGTACAAGCTGCAATTGGTCAAAAAATAGTAGCACGTACAAACATTAAATCTATGGGTAAAAACGTATTATCTAAATGTTATGGTGGGGACATTAGTCGTAAACGTAAACTTTTAGAAAAACAAAAAGCTGGTAAAGCTAAAATGAAAGCTGTTGGTAATGTAGAGATTCCTCAAGATGCATTCTTAGCAGTACTTAAAATGGATGAAGAATAATAATGACGTTATTAAGTGTGATTTTGTATTTAAAAACACTTTTTAATTAAGATTTAAATATTTACATTTGATACGAGGTGGGACCAGAATTGATTTTTAACTTAATTCTATCCCGCCTCTAATTTTTTAATAAAAATAAAGTCATATCTTGTGGAGGAATTAAATTGACCATACAAAGTGCTTATATTCATATACCGTTTTGTGTCAGAATATGTACTTATTGTGATTTCAATAAATATTTTATTGATAAGCAACCAGTTGATGACTATTTGGATTCATTACTATTAGAAATGGAAAGACGTACTAAACATTCAAATACCAATTTAAAAACGATGTATGTTGGTGGAGGTACGCCAACTGTATTGAATATAGATCAACTTACAAAATTATTATCAGGAATCAATAATCTATTTAATATTGAAGGCGAATACAGCTTTGAGGCAAATCCAGATGAACTTACATTTGAGAAAGTGAAATTACTAAAATCTTATGGTGTAAATCGCATATCAATGGGTGTACAAACGTTCAAACCAGAACTACTAAATATTTTAGGAAGAACACATAAAACCGAAGATATTTATAATGCAGTTAAAAATGCTAGAGATGCTGGTATAGAATCTATTAGTTTAGATTTAATGTATCATTTACCACAACAAACTCTTCAAGATTTTGAAAATAGTTTAGATTTAGCAATGCAAATGGATATTGATCATATATCTAGTTATGGACTCATACTAGAACCCAAAACCCAATTTTATAATATGTATAGGAAAGGTCATCTCAAACTACCTAACGAAGATTTAGGTGCAGAAATGTATCAATTATTAATGCATAAAATTGAAAATTCAAGATTCCATCAATATGAGATTTCAAATTTTGCTATTGAAGGACACGAATCTGAACACAATAAAGTTTATTGGTTAAATGAGGAATATTATGGTTTCGGTGCGGGCGCAAGTGGATATACAAATGGAGTACGTTATACAAATGTTAACCCTGTTAATCATTATATTAAAGCTATTAAAAATGAAGAAGTACCTCTTCTTACTCAAACTGAACCAACTATAAATGAGCAAATGGAAGAAGAGATGTTTTTAGGACTAAGATTAAATCAAGGCGTTAGTATGACTAAATTCAATGAGAAGTTTAATACATCAATTGAAAATGTATTTGGTCAAACTATTAATGATTTAAAAAATAGAAAGTTGATTGAGGAAAAATCAGATTATATTTATCTTACGGAGAGAGGTAAAGTCATTGGTAACGAGGTTTTTGAAGCATTTTTATTAAATATCTAAAATAAATTTAAATTTCTAATGCTTTAACGTTGACTTACTTTGACCAATTTGATAAATTATAATTAGCACTTAAGAGAAAAGAGTGCTAATGAGGTGAAAACATGATAACAGATAGACAATTAAGCATTCTTAATGCAATTGTTGAAGATTATGTTGATTATGGACAACCCATTGGTTCTAAAACTTTAATTGATCGTCACGACTTAAATGTAAGTCCAGCGACAATTCGGAATGAAATGAAACAACTGGAAGATATGGATTTCATTGAAAAGGTTCATACATCTTCAGGAAGGTCACCATCCGAATTAGGTTTTAGATACTATGTAAATCAATTATTAGAACAAACATCTCATCAAAACTCAAACAAAATTCAACGTTTAAATCAGTTAATGATTGAGAATCATTATGATACTTCTTCTGCATTAACGTATTTTGCAAATGAACTATCTATGATGTCTCAATATGCAACGTTGGTTGTTCGTCCCAACCATAATCAAGACATTATTAATAATATTCATTTGATTCGAGCAAATAATCATTTAATAATAATGATTTTAGTATTTTCATCAGGCTATGTTGAAAATGTGCATCTTACATCTGAATTACCTTTAACTAATGATGAATTGAATAAGATATCCAATTTCCTATCAAATCAATATAATAAGTTAATTAAAGGTCAAATTGATGAAATAGAAAGATTCGCACAAACTCAAAATGAAGCACAATTCATTAAAGAATTAGTTAAAATGATGAATTTACACATTTCCAATCAAAGTAATAGCATTTACATGGGTGGAAAGGTTAAACTGATTGATGCATTGAATGAATCTAATGTATCTTCTATTCAACCAATTTTGCAGTATATCGAATCAAATAGAATTATTGAATTATTAGATGATATATCCAATTCTCAAATCAATGTAAAAATTGGTAAAGAAATAGATGAAAATTTAAGTGATATATCAATAGTATCAACACAGTATCACTTTGATGAGAAACTCAAAGGTCAAATTGCGGTTATTGGACCAACTGCGATGCATTATCAAAATGTAATTCAATTACTTAACCGAATTTGGTAACGTAATTAGAATTGTATTGGAGGGCACAAAATGACAGAAAAAGATGAATCAGTGAAACAAAATACTGAAACAGAAACAGACAACCAAACAACAGATACACAATCTGAAGAAACAGCGACTTCAGTTGATAACACTGAATCTAATAATACGCAAGATGTAGAAACGCAAGAAGAATCAAACAATGAAACAGTTTCTTCTGAAGAAACTGATAATGAAAGCATTGATCCAAAAGATCAAGAAATTAATGACTTACAAAAGTTAGCAAATGACAACGAAGAGAAATATTTAAGATTATATGCTGAATTTGAAAACTATAAACGTAGAATTCAGAATGAAAATAAAATCAATAAAATGTATCAATCTCAAGGTGTACTAACAGATATTTTACCAACTATCGACAATATTGAACGTGCACTACAAATTGAAGGTGAAGATGAATCATTTAAATCACTTCAAAAAGGCGTTCAAATGGTTCATGAAAGTCTGTTAAGAGCCTTAAAAGACAATGGTCTTGAAGAAATTGAATCTGAAGGGCAAGAATTTGACCCTAATGTACACCAGGCAGTAGTTCAAGATGACAATCCTGAATATGGTTCAGGTATTATCACTCAAGAACTACAAAAAGGGTACAAATTAAAAGATAGAGTATTAAGACCATCAATGGTTAAAGTAAACCAATAATATTGGCGAAAAAACATTGAAAACATAAATATAACAATTGGAGGAATTTTATTATGAGTAAAGTAATCGGTATTGACTTAGGAACAACAAACTCTTGTGTAGCAGTATTAGAAGGTGACGAACCAAAAGTTATTCAAAACCCTGAAGGTGCTCGTACAACACCATCTGTTGTGGCTTTTAAAAATGGTGAAACACAAGTCGGCGAAGTAGCTAAACGACAAGCTATTACTAATCCAAATACTGTACAATCTATCAAACGTCATATGGGTACAGATTACAAAGTAGATATAGAAGGTAAATCATACACACCACAAGAAATTTCAGCAATGGTATTACAAAACTTAAAAAACACTGCTGAAAGCTATTTAGGTGATAAAGTAGATAAAGCTGTTATCACAGTACCTGCATACTTCAATGACGCTGAACGTCAAGCAACTAAAGATGCTGGTAAAATTGCTGGTTTAGAAGTAGAACGTATTATCAATGAACCAACAGCTGCTGCATTAGCTTATGGTTTAGATAAAACTGAACAAGATCAAAAAGTATTAGTATTCGACTTAGGTGGCGGTACTTTCGACGTTTCAATCTTAGAATTAGGTGACGGCGTATTTGAAGTACTTTCAACTGCAGGTGACAACAAATTAGGTGGGGATGACTTTGACCAAGTAATCATTGACCACTTAGTATCAGAATTCAAAAAAGAAAACGGTGTAGATTTATCACAAGATAAAATGGCTTTACAACGTCTTAAAGACGCTGCTGAAAAAGCTAAAAAAGACTTATCTGGTGTATCTCAAACTCAAATCTCATTACCATTCATCTCTGCTGGTGAAAGTGGTCCATTACACTTAGAAATCAACTTAACTCGTTCTAAATTTGAAGAGTTAGCAGATTCATTAATCAAACGTACAATGGAACCAACTCGTCAAGCAATGAAAGATGTTGGATTATCAAACTCAGATATTGATGAAGTCATCTTAGTTGGTGGTTCAACACGTATTCCAGCAGTTCAAGATGCTGTTAAAAAAGAAATCGGTAAAGATCCACATAAAGGTGTAAACCCAGACGAAGTAGTAGCAATGGGTGCAGCAATTCAAGGTGGCGTAATCACTGGTGATGTTAAAGACGTTGTACTATTAGACGTAACACCATTATCATTAGGTATTGAAATCATGGGTGGACGTATGAATACGTTAATCGAACGTAATACTACTATCCCAACTTCAAAATCACAAGTATACTCTACAGCAGCTGATAATCAACCAGCAGTAGATATTCATGTATTACAAGGTGAACGTCCTATGGCTTCAGATAACAAAACATTAGGTCGTTTCCAATTAACAGACATTCCACCAGCTCCACGTGGTGTACCTCAAATTGAAGTAACATTCGATATTGATAAAAATGGTATTGTAAATGTTACTGCAAAAGACCTTGGTACTAATAAAGAACAAAATATTACTATCCAATCAAGCTCTTCATTATCAGACGATGAAATCGATCGTATGGTAAAAGACGCTGAAGAAAATGCTGAAGCTGATAAAAAACGTCGTGAAGAAGTAGACTTAAGAAACGAAGCAGATAGCCTAGTATTCCAAGTTGAAAAAACTATTAACGACTTAGGTGAAAATATCGGTGAAGAAGATAAGAAAAATGCTGAAGACAAAAAAGAAGCATTAAAATCTGCTCTTGAAGGCGAAGATGTTGAAGACATTAAAGCTAAAAAAGAAGAACTTGAAAAAGTTGTTCAAGACTTATCAGCAAAAGTTTACCAACAAGCTCAACAAGCACAACAACAAGCTCAAGGTGAATCTGGTGAACAAAATCAAGATAGCACTGTAGAAGATGCTGAATTTAAAGAAGTTAAAGACGACGAAGATAAAAAATAATATTTAAGTCGAACTAATCAACTTCAATTAAAGCTATTTTAAAAAAGTCAAAGTCAATTGTACATTGGCTTTGGCTTTTTATTTGGATAGTTGTTATGAATTAGTTAAACTTATCTTGTTAGTAAAAAAGGAGAGGTTACTGTGGCCAAAAGAGATTATTATGAAGTCTTAGGGGTAAGTAAAAGTGCTTCTAAAGACGAAATTAAAAAAGCTTACAGAAAATTATCAAAAAAATATCACCCTGATATAAATAAAGAAGAAGGCGCAGATGAAAAATTCAAAGAAATATCTGAAGCCTACGAAGTTTTAAGTGATGATAACAAACGAGCAAATTACGATCAATTTGGACATGATGGTCCACAAGGTGGTTTCGGCAGCCAAGGATTTGGCGGCGGTGACTTTGGTGGATTCAGTGGCGGCGGTTTCGAAGATATATTTAGTTCATTCTTCGGAGGTGCCTCTAGACAAAGAGATCCAAATGCACCACGCAAAGGTGACGACTTACAATATACTATGACGATCACATTTGATGAAGCAGTTTTCGGTGGTAAGAAAGAGATTTCAATTCGTAAAGATGTAACTTGTCATACATGTGATGGTGAGGGTGCTAAACCTGGTACTAAGAAAAAAACATGTAGCTATTGTAACGGAGCAGGTTCTGTTTCAGTTGAACAAAATACGATCTTAGGAAGAGTTAGAACTGAACAAGTTTGCCCTAAATGTGAAGGTAGTGGACAAGAATTTGAAGAGCCATGTCCAACTTGTCACGGTAAAGGTACTGAAAATAAAACAGTTAAATTAGAAGTTACTATTCCAGAAGGTGTCGATAATGAACAACAAATTCGTTTAGCTGGCGAAGGTTCACCAGGTGTAAATGGAGGACCAAGTGGGGACTTATATGTTGTATTCAGAGTTAAACCTTCTGAAGTGTTTAAACGTGATGGAGACGACATTTACTATGATTTAAATATTAGTTTCCCTCAAGCAGCACTAGGTGACGAAGTGAAAATACCAACTTTAAATAGTAACGTTGTATTAACTATTCCATCTGGAACTCAAACAGGTAAACAATTCCGCCTTAAAGATAAAGGTATTAAAAATGTTCATGGTTATGGACACGGTGATTTATTCGTAAATATTAAAGTGCTTACACCAACTAAAATGACTGAACGACAAAAAGAGATTATGAAAGAATTTGCTGATATTAATGGTGAAGAACTTAATGAACAGCCTTCAAATTTTAAAGATAAAGCTAGAAGATTCTTCAAAGGAGAATAATAAAAATGAATTGGACGGAACTTTCGATCGTAGTTAATCATGAGGTTGAATTTTTGGTTACTGATATACTTGAGAACTACGGGTCTAACGGAGTAGTAGTAGAAGACTCAAATGATTTAATCAATCCCCCAGAAGATAAGTTCGGTGAAATTTATGAACTTAAACCTGAGGACTATCCAGAAAAGGGAGTACGTTTAAAAGCTTATTTCAATGAAGTGAATTTTAATGAGAATTTACGTACTAGTATTGAAGAAGAAATTCTAGCATTAAAAGATATAGATAAATCTATTTTTAATATAAGTGAAACTACAATTGCAGAAGAAGATTGGGAAAATGAATGGAAAAATTATTTTCATCCTTTCCGAGCATCTAACAAATTTACTATCGTTCCTAGTTGGGAAACTTACAATAAAGAATCAGATGAAGAATTACTTATAGAATTAGACCCAGGTATGGCTTTTGGAACGGGAGACCATCCTACGACGAGTATGTGTTTAAAAGCTATTGAAACATATGTGACTCCACAACACAGTGTCATCGATGTTGGTACAGGTTCTGGAATATTAAGTATAGCTAGTCATTTGATAGGTGTTAAAAGGATAAAGGCATTAGATATTGATCAAATGGCTGTTAATGTAGCCAAAGAAAACTTTGAAAAAAACCATTGTCTAAATGAGATTGAAGCTGTTCCTGGTAATTTATTAAAAGATGAAAATGAAAAATTTGATATTGTCATTGCAAATATTTTAGCTCATATTATTGATGAAATGATTGAAGACGCTTATAATACAGTCAATGAAGAAGGTTACTTTATAACTTCAGGTATAATTGAAGAAAAATATGAAGAAATTGAAGAACATATGAAGCGTGTAGGTTTTAAAATTATTTCAGTTCAACATGACAACGGTTGGGTATGTATCGTTGGTCAGAAAGTGAGTGACTAATTTGCAAAGATATTTTATTAATCAAAACGCTGATGAAAGTCAGCGTTTTTTTATTACAGATAAAGAAGATATGCATCATATTAAAAATGTAATGCGCCATTCTGAAGGACATAAAATAGTAATCACATTTAATGATAAAAATGTTTATACGTGTAAAATAACTAATATATCTGATCAAAATATAGAGTTAGAATTAATCGAAAAGCAAGAAATTAATACTGAGTTACCGCAACATATTACTATTTGCAGTGGTTTGATTAAGGCTGATAAATATGAATGGATGATTCAAAAAGCAACTGAACTAGGTGCCAGTGAATTTTTGGCAGTAGAAATGGACCGATCTATTGTTAAATTAAACAATGCAAAAATCTCTAAAAAACTAGAACGATGGCAAAAAATAATCAAGGAAGCTGCAGAACAAAGCTATAGATTAACAATTCCTCAAATTAATTATCTATCGAATTCAAAGGCAATTTGTGATATCATAATTCAGTATGATTATGTTCTTGTTGCTTATGAAGAACAAGCCAAACATAACGAAAATAGTCATTTCAAACATATGTTAAAACAATTTAAGCCACAAGATCGTGTATTACTTATATTTGGTCCAGAAGGCGGACTTTCTGATGAAGAAGTGTCAATGTTAAAATCAAATTCACAGTTAGTTGGTTTAGGACCAAGAATTTTACGGGCAGAAACAGCGCCACTATATGCATTGAGCGCGTTAAGTTATGAAAAAGAATTAATGGGGTGAACAATATGTCAACAGTTGCGTTTCACACTTTAGGTTGTAAAGTTAACCACTATGAAACTGAAGCAATTTGGCAATTATTTAAAGAAGCAGATTACGAAAGAGTAGATTTTGAAACAAATGCAGATGTATTTGTTATTAATACTTGTACTGTAACGAATACCGGAGATAAAAAAAGTAGACAAATTATAAGAAGAGCAATCAGAAAAAATCCTGATGCTGTAGTATGTGTAACTGGTTGTTATGCACAAACATCTTCTGCTGAAATTATGGAAATTCCAGGTGTAGATGTAGTCGTAGGTACACAAGACCGTCATAAATTACTTGATTACATTGATGAATTCCAAAAAGAACGTCAACCAATTAATGGTGTTGGTAATATTATGAAAAATCGTAAATATGAAGAGTTAGATGTGCCATACTTTACAGATAGAACAAGAGCATCATTAAAAATTCAAGAGGGATGTAATAATTTCTGTACATTCTGTATTATTCCATGGGCTCGTGGATTAATGAGATCTAGAGATCCTGAAAAAGTAGTGGAACAAGCGACTACTTTAGTTAACTCTGGTTATAAAGAAATCGTATTAACTGGTATTCACACAGGCGGATATGGACAAGATTTAAAAAATTATAATTTAGCTCAATTATTAAGAGATTTAGATCAAGTTGATGGTTTAGAGCGTATTCGTATTTCATCAATTGAAGCAAGTCAATTAACTGATGAAGTAATCAGTGTTCTTGAAAGCTCAAATAAGATTGTAAGACATTTACATGTACCTTTACAATCTGGATCAGATACAGTGTTAAAACGTATGAGACGTAAATATACAATGGAACACTTCTCAGAAAGAATTACTAAATTACATCAAGCTTTACCAGATGTAGCTATTACTAGTGACGTTATCGTTGGTTTCCCTGGCGAAACAGAAGAAGAATTCCAAGAAACATACGACTTTATTGTGAAGCATAAATTCTCAGAATTACATGTTTTCCCATATTCATCTCGTATTGGTACTCCAGCTGCAAGAATGGACGACCAAATCGATGAAGAAATCAAAAATGAACGTGTGCATAAATTAATTGAATTAAGTAATCAATTAGCTAAAGAATATGCATCTAAATTTGAAGATGAAGTACTTGAAGTCATTCCTGAGGAAAGTGGAGAAACACCAAACACTTTAGTTGGATATGCTGATAATTACATGAAAGTTGAATTTGAAGGCAATGAAGATTTAATAGGTCAAATTGTGAAAGTTAAAATTCAAAAAGCCAATTATCCTATAAATAAAGGTAAAGCTATTCGTATTGTTGATCATGCTACAAATAAATCTGAACAAGAAGTACTTGTTTAATTATTTTAAAAATATAAATATTAGTAATTGACCGGATATTACAGATATATTATACTAATAAAAGCATAGTTTTACTATGCGATTGAATATAAAGTTCCGTTGATATTTGGAGGGAGGGAAATACAGATGTCTAAAACAGTAGTACGTAAAAATGAATCACTTGAAGATGCTTTACGTCGATTTAAGCGTTCAGTTTCAAAAAGTGGTACTATCCAAGAAGTACGTAAACGTGAATTTTACGAAAAACCTAGTGTTAAACGTAAAAAGAAATCAGAAGCTGCACGTAAACGTAAATTCAAATAATTAATAACACTGTTGACTCCCTCAACAAGAATGTTAATTATAAATATGAAACACCTTAGTTGTAATAACTGAGGTGTTTTTTGTTATCTATAGAAAACTAACTTTTATAAATTGAGTTTAAATTTAATTTAATAAATATTTTTATATATTACTAAATCACTATAATATGTCTGCGTTTTCATGTATAATTATGGTGAGAGTGAGGTGAAATAGTGACATATTCAAATGTAATACATACTTTACTGTTAACTCAATTTTCAACTGAAAATAGTTGGGTTAAAGATATAACTAACGTAATTGTCCATCCGTTGGTATCACTTGTTCTAACATGTATTATTTTTCTAGGGTTTTTATATCAATTATATTCTAAAAAAATAAATATGATTGGTATCTTAGCATCATTATCGTTATTAATTTTGTTTCTAGGTTTTCTTATTAAAGGTGATGTCAACATATTATCTGTAATACTTTTTGCTATTGGCGTTTTATTCGTTATTATCGAATTATTTATTGTTGGTGCAGTCATAGGTATTATTGGCATAATACTCATATCAATTAGTATTGTGATGTTAGGCAATAACCTGCTACTTATGTTAGGTAATGTGATTGTAGCTCTAATATTATCAATAATTGAATGGGTGGTATTAGTGAAAATATTTAAGAAAAATATTCCATTTTTAGATAAAGTTATTTTGAAAGATTCAACTAATGCTGAATCAGGGTTCACTTCTCACGATGATCGCTCTCATTTAGTCGGTAAAACGGCTCAAACCGTCACGGACCTTAGACCTGCTGGTATCATTAAGTTAGATGATGAACGTATTGATGCAGTTTCTGATGGCACATTCATATTAAGAAACAGACAAGTAAAGATACTTGAAGTTGAAGGCACACGTGTCGTAGTAAGAGAAATAGAATAGTTATAAAGGAGAGTTAAAATGATTAGTATTGGATTTATAATAATTGCAGTCATTATTGTTGTAGCTTTATTAATACTATTTTCATTTGTACCTGTAGGCCTATGGATTTCAGCTTTAGCTGCTGGCGTTCATGTAGGTATTGGTACTTTAGTAGGTATGCGTTTAAGAAGAGTATCACCAAGAAAAGTAATTGGTCCTTTAATTAAAGCACATAAAGCTGGTTTAAATTTAAAAACAAATCAACTTGAATCTCATTATTTAGCAGGCGGTAATGTAGATAGAGTCGTTGATGCAAACATTGCTGCTCAACGTGCAGACATAGATTTACCATTTGAACGTGGTGCAGCGATTGATTTAGCAGGTAGAGATGTTTTAGAAGCAGTTCAAATGTCTGTAAATCCTAAAGTAATTGAAACACCTTTTATCGCTGGTGTAGCTATGAATGGTATTGAAGTTAAAGCTAAAGCACGTATCACTGTACGTGCGAATATTGCCCGTTTAGTCGGTGGTGCTGGTGAAGAAACAATTATAGCACGTGTGGGTGAAGGTATTGTTTCTACTATTGGTTCAAGTCAACACCACACTGAAGTTCTTGAAAATCCAGATAATATTTCAAAAACAGTGCTAAGTAAAGGTTTAGATTCAGGAACTGCCTTTGAAATTTTATCAATTGATATTGCCGATGTAGATATTAGTAAAAACATTGGTGCCGATCTACAAACTGAGCAAGCACTTGCAGATAAAAATATTGCACAAGCGAAAGCTGAAGAACGTCGTGCAATGGCAGTAGCATCAGAACAAGAAATGAAAGCAAGAGTTCAAGAAATGCGTGCTAAAGTTGTAGAAGCAGAATCAGAAGTTCCATTAGCAATGGCTGAGGCTTTACGTTCTGGAAACATTGGTGTAAAAGATTATTATAATCTAAAAAATATTGAAGCTGACACAGGCATGAGAAATGCCATTAATAAACGTACTGATCAAAATGATGACGAATCACCAGAACAATAATTGTGGGGTGATTAAATGAATATTGGGATAATTATTTTTGTCATATCGATCATAGCAACAATAATTAGTACCCTACGTGATAAGAGTCATGAGGAAAGACAAAATCAAAAACCACCGTCCACACCTAAAGAAAACCAACAACCAAAAAAAGGTGGTTTTTTCGAAGAATTTGAAAAGACATTTAAAGAACTTAGTGATGAAATTAATGGAGAAACATCAAGTGATAAAAAAAGAACATTTGATGATAATCTCCCTCCATTGAATCAAGAAATAGAGAACAGTAAACCTACATCTGAAGAATTACATCGTAGACCTACTGACTATGATGATTCCATTCCTAAACCAGATCCAACACCTTATCATAATGAAAAAGAAGTACGTGAACCTGTAAAACAATCAACATCTAGAGATGAAAGCGCTGAAAATTTACGTAAAGAACTTGAATCAAATTTACATCAAGATTTAAAGAATGTAAGAAGTGAGATAGATAGGGAAAAAGAAAAACAGCTCGCTTTAATTGAGAAAAAGGCGCAAGATATTATTAATGATAAATATCTTTCAGAACGTACGAAAAGAGTCAGATTAAAACAATTACTCAATTCACAAAATGTAGAACGTAATATGAGTAAGTCAGCTTTTCAATTTGATAATGATGAAATAGTGAATGGTATTATTTGGAATGAAATTTTAAATAAACCTAAACAACTTTAATTTGTAATAGCTCGGGGCAGAAATGTCTCGAGCTTTTTTCAACATTAAATACTACTTTTAAATATTGTTTTTAGAAGTATCTTTTTTATTACTTATATTAATAAAATTTGAGTAGATATTTAGAATTTAGTAAAATTTAGTTGTATTACCACTTCTTGTTTTAAAAGGTTAAGTCTATGATAGCTCACTTCGTTATTGAAAAAGCTAGTTTTATAGTAAATTGTTATTTAAATTGAAACGAATCTTAATTAATATATGTTCAAGAATGGTATAATATAAGTATGTTAGCCCTTAAAATGGGTGTATTGAATTATAAAACTGTAATTTGAAAAGGAGCGCGTTTATGCCTGGAATAATTCAAATCGACGACATTAATCAATCCCAAGCTTTAATTGGAAATAATGATGAACATTTAAAAGCTATTGAAGATAGTTTTGATGTCGTAATTCATGCTCGTGGACAAGAAATCGCTGTTAAAGGTGAAAAAATTGAGCATGTAGAAAAAGCCGAATTAGTTCTAACCAATTTATTAAAAGTGATTGAATTGGGAAATAATATTACGCTTAAAGATGTTGAAGCTGCTATTAAGATGGCAGAAAATGGAACCATTCAACAACTTTTAGATTTATATGAAGAAGAAATAACAAAAGATGCGTTCGGCAAAACTATCCGCGCTAAAACAATGGGACAACGTATGTATGTCAATGCTATGAATAGAAATGACTTAGTATTTGGTATTGGACCTGCTGGTACAGGTAAAACATTTTTAGCTGTTGTATATGCTGCTAAACAATTGCGTAAAGGGAATGTTAAACGTATTGTGTTAACACGTCCAGCTGTTGAAGCAGGTGAATCACTAGGTTTCTTACCAGGTGATTTAAAAGAAAAAGTTGATCCATATTTAAGACCACTTTATGATGGATTGAATACTGTATTAGGTAGAGAACAAACAGCTCGATTCATTGAAAGAGGTATTATTGAAATCGCGCCTTTAGCATATATGCGTGGTCGAACATTAGATGATGCATTCGTAATATTAGACGAAGCACAGAATACAACACATGCACAAATGAAAATGTTCTTAACGCGCTTAGGTTTTGGTTCAAAAATGGTAGTAACTGGTGACCAAACACAAATAGATTTACCAAAAGGTGTTAATAGTGGTTTGAAAGAAGCAGTAAAAAAACTACATGGCGTTAAAGGAATTAGTATCATGAAACTAGAGCAAGACGATGTAGTAAGACATCCACTTGTAAGTAAAATCATAGATAGATACGAAGGAGAGGACTAAATGTTTACAATAGATTTTAGTGATCACACAGAATTAGTAAATGATGATTGGTATGAACAAATAGAAAATTTATTGAATTTCGCTAAACAAGAAGAGCAAATTAATGAAAACGCTGAATTATCCATAACCTTCGTTGATAAAACTGAAATTCAAGAAATTAATAAAATGTACAGAGATAAAGATAAAGTGACAGATGTAATATCATTTGCTTTAGAAGAAGATGAGCCAGAAATTGATACAAGCGAATTTGATATTCCAAGAGTATTGGGAGACATTATAATATGTACGGATGTTGCACAAGAACAAGCAGAGTCTTATGGTCACTCTTTTGAACGTGAATTAGGGTTTTTAGCGTTACATGGTTTTCTTCACTTATTAGGATATGATCATATGAATGAAGAAGATGAAAAAGAAATGTTTGGTCGTCAAGATGCTATATTAAATGCTTATGGATTGACGAGAGATTAATCGTGAAAAGATTTAGCTATGCACTCAATGGCTTGAAAACACTATTAATTAAAGACCAAAAATTTTCTCTTCACATTTATGCTAGTATTATTGCAATTGTTTTTGGCTTCATTTTTCATATCAATCGCTTAGAGTGGTTATTTATTCTATTAGCAATAAGTTTAGTCCTAGCTTTTGAAGCGATTAATACTGCAGTAGAATACGTCGTAGACCTTGTTACATCTGAATATCATGATTATGCCAAATATGCAAAAGACATTGCCGCATTTAGTGTAATGATTGTGTCAATTTTAGCTTTATTAATTGGTTTAATTGTTTTTATTCCATATTTTATTAACTTATTATAGGAGGGCAACATGAGCTATCAATCTCATTATTTTAAAGAAGTCAGAGAAGCACAACAAAGATCTTATTCACCATATAGTCATTTTAAAGTAGGCGCCTATTTAAAAGCTAAGGATGGACGTACATTTTACGGAACGAATGTTGAAAATGCAGCATATTCAATGTCAATTTGTGCTGAAAGAGCTAGTTTAGTTTCTGCGATATCTGCTGGTTATCAGCCCGGTGATTTTGAATCAATTACTGTCACTGTAGACGCTGATCAACCATCTTCACCTTGTGGGGAATGTCGTCAAGTATTGAAAGAATTATGCGACGATGATATGCCAGTATATATGACTAATCACAAAGGTGATATGATTGAATCATCAGTTAAAGAATTATTACCATACGGATTTTCTGGAAAGGATTTAAATAAATGACAGAACATAAATCAGGATTTGTTTCAATTATAGGAAGACCTAATGTAGGTAAATCTACATTTGTAAATAGAGTTATTGGTCATAAAATTGCAATTATGTCTGACAAAGCTCAAACTACACGTAATAAAATTCAGGGTGTAATGACTAGAGATGATGCTCAAATTATTTTTATTGATACACCTGGGATTCATAAACCTAAACATAAATTAGGCGATTATATGATGAAAGTGGCAACAAATACGCTTTCTGAAATAGACGCAATTATGTTTATGGTCAACGTTAATGAAGATATCGGTCGTGGCGATGAATATATCATGAATATGCTAAAAGATTTAAAGACACCTGTATTTTTAGTATTAAACAAAATTGATTTAGTTCATCCAGATGAGCTAATGCCACAAATTGAAAAGTATCAAAAATATATGGACTTTACTGAAATTATTCCAATTTCTGCGTTAGAAGGTTTAAATGTTGATCATTTTATTGATGTTTTAAAATCTTATTTACCAGAGGGACCAAAATATTATCCTGATGATCAAATTTCCGATCACCCAGAACAATTTGTAGTAGGTGAAATCATTCGTGAGAAAATTTTACATTTAACTAGCGAAGAAATTCCTCATGCTATTGGTGTAAATGTTGACCGTATGATTAAAGAAGATGAAGATCGCGTACGTATTGAAGCTACAATCTATGTAGAACGTGATTCTCAAAAAGGTATTGTTATCGGTAAAGGTGGCAAAAAACTTAAAGAAGTAGGTAAACGTGCAAGACACGATATAGAAATGCTTTTAGGTTCTAAAGTTTATTTAGAATTATGGGTTAAGGTTCAGAAAGATTGGAGAAATAAAGTTAATTTTATTCGCCAAATTGGATATATAGAAGATCAAGATTAACTCAAAAGATGGTGAGTTAGTATGTTAATGAAACAAAAAGGGATTATTTTAAAATCTGTAGAATATGGCGAATCAGATAAAATCATTACGATTTTAAATGAACATGGCGCTAAAGTACCGCTGATGGCTAGAAGAGCTAAAAAAGTTAAAACAGGTTTACAAGCACATACACAAATGTTTGTGTATGGCTTATTTATTTATAATAAGTGGCGAGGTATGGGGACACTTAATTCTGTAGATGTCATTGATCAACATTATGAATTACAACTTGATTTGTATGAAAGTAGCTTTGCGACATTGTGTGCTGAAACAATTGACCGTTCAATGGAAGAAGAAGAAATATCAAAATTTAATTTTGACTTATTACAGTTTGTTTTAAATAAAATTTCTTCAGGACAATCTGCACAATTAATGTCTATCATAGTCTTACTCAAATGTATGAATAAATATGGTTTTTCTGCCTCGTTTAATATATGTGCTGTTAGCGGCAATACAGACCAATCTCAATTAATAGGGTATAGTTTTAAATTTGATGGTGCCATTTCAAAAAGTGAAGCATATCAAGACCCTCATGCATTACAATTATCAAATAGAACATTGTATCTATTAGATATATTATTAAAATTACCAATTGATAAGATGAATGAACTAAAAATACATCAAGACATTTTAGATGAAATGTCAGAATTAATGATAATGCTTTATAGAGAATATGCGGGCATGTTTTTTAAAAGTCAAAAGTTAATCAATCAATTGAAAAGATTAGAATTAAATGAATAGATAAATAATTAGTTCAAAATCTAGAAAAAAGACCGCAATCACAAAAGCTATGTGATTGCGGTCTTTAGTATTAATCAATGAGAAATTATCTCAACATAATTAAAATTTAATTTTTTCTGCTAAGAATGTTTCTAGTTCTGAAATAGGCATACGAACTTGTTCCATAGAATCTCTGTCACGTACTGTAACTTGATTATCTTCTAATGAATCAAAGTCAAATGTAATACAATATGGTGTACCAATCTCATCTTGACGACGGTAACGTTTACCAATAGATTGTGATTCATCAAAATCTATTGAGAATGTTTGACTTAATTGTTCAAAGATTTTAATTGCTTCACTTGATAATTTTTTACTTAATGGTAAGATTGCAGCTTTATAAGGTGCTAAAGCAGGGTGGAATTTTAAGACTGTACGTTCATCTTTACTTCCTTCTACTCCTTCTTGAGCGTAAGCATCACATAAGAATGCTAATGTTACACGATCAGCACCTAATGATGGTTCAATACAGTATGGGATATATTTTTCATTTGTTTCTGGATCATGATATTTGAAATCTTCACCTGAATGTTCACTATGCTTTTTCAAGTCAAAGTCAGTACGACTTGCGATACCCCATAGTTCTCCCCAACCGAATGGGAATTTATATTCGATATCAGTTGTAGCATTTGAATAGTGAGATAATTCATCAGCGTCATGATCACGTAATTTTATATTGTCTTCATTAATATTTAGATCTTTTAACCATTGACTAGCAAATGTTTTCCAATAATTTTGCCATTCAATTTCTTCACCAGGTTTACAGAAGAATTCAAGTTCCATTTGTTCAAATTCACGTGTTCTGAAAATGAAGTTACCTGGAGTAATTTCATTACGGAAAGATTTACCAATTTGTCCAATACCAAATGGTAATTTTTTACGCATAGAACGTTGAACGTTTTTATAGTTTACGAAAATACCTTGTGCTGTTTCTGGGCGTAAGAATAATTCGTTAGTTGAATCTTCAGTTACACCTTGGAATGTTTTAAACATTAAATTGAATTGACGGATATCAGTCCAATTAGCAGTACCACTTACTGGACACACAATACCTTCATCATCAATGATTTTTTTCATTTCATCAAAGCTTAAGCCATCAGCAATAAAGTTTTCATCGCCTTTTTCTTGTTGCATGTAATCTTCAATTAGTTTGTCTGCACGATAACGAATTTTACTATCTTTGTTATCGATCATAGGGTCATTAAAGTTACCTAAATGTCCTGATGCTTCCCATGTTTTAGGGTTCATTAAAATAGCTGCATCTAAACCAACATTATATGGTGATTGTGTAATGAATTTTTGCCACCATGCTTTTTTAACATTATTTTTTAATTCAACACCTAGTGGACCGTAATCCCAAGTATTAGATAAGCCACCATAGATGTCACTACCAGGGAAGACGAATCCTCTGTGCTTTGCAAGTTGTACGATTTGTTCCATATCATTTGCCATTAATAATTCTCTCCTTACACATAAAAACGCCCCAAGACAATAAAACACAATTAAATATGCTTTATCATCTTGGGACGAGTTAATTTTTATTTAGTATAATTCATATACATTAAAATATCATTTAACCCGCGGTTCCACCCAAATTAGTGTAGCCACTCGCTTTAAAATAAATTTAATTTTATGCCAATATTTATATGCTAAGCTTACACCATCCTTAGCTCGCTTTATAATTATTCTAATTGATTAAATATTTAATAGCAAGCGTTTATATGTATTTGTGGCAAATAAAAATAACGGTTATAATATATAATGTATATAAGAGGGGTGAAGACCTATAGAACTGAATCAAAGACAAGAACAAATTGTTGAAATCGTCAAGCAACATGGACCAATAACAGGTGAGCATATCGCCGATCAATTAAATTTAACACGCGCAACATTAAGACCAGATTTAGCTATTCTTACGATGTCAGGATTTTTAGAAGCAAGACCTAGAGTAGGTTATTATTATTCAGGCAAATCTAAAAATAAAATCATCCATGAACAACTACGCCAGTATGTTGTAAAGGATTATATGTCACAACCGGTAGTGGTAAAAGAAGATATGTCGGTTTACGATGCCATTTGTACTATATTTTTAGAAGATGCTGGTACTTTGTTTATCACAAATAAGGATAATGATTTTATTGGAGTTTGTTCACGAAAAGATTTATTGAGAGCTTCAATGATTGGAAATGATATTCATACAATGCCGATTAGCGTTAATATGACTCGTATGCCTAATCTTACTTATTTAGAAGAAAGTGAACTAATTATCTATGCTGCTAATCAAATGATAGATAAAGAAATAGATGCTATTCCCATTGTAAGATTAAAAGATAATCAAAAATATGAAGTCGTTGGAAGAGTATCTAAAACGACAATTACAAAATTATTTGTATCATTATTTAAAGAATAGGTGGTTAATAGATGGATAATATAAACATAATTGTTGCTTCAGATTCAATTGGAGAAACTGCAGAGTTAGTTGCTCGTGCAGGTGTTTCACAATTTAATCCTAAGCAATGTAAACATGAATTTTTACGTTACCCATACATAGAATCATTTGAAAACGTAGATGAAGTGGTTCAAGTAGCCGAAGATACAGATGCTATCATCGTATATACTTTGGTTAAACCAGAAATCAAAAAATATATGGTAGCTAAAGTAAAAGAACATAATTTAAAATCAGTTGATATTATGGGACCTTTAATGGATTTATTATCTGGTTCAATTGAAGAAACACCTTACTATGAACCAGGTATTGTCCATAGATTAGACGATGCCTATTTTAAAAAGATTGATGCAATTGAGTTTGCTGTTAAATATGATGACGGGAAAGATCCTAAAGGTTTACCAAAAGCAGATATCGTCCTTTTAGGTATCTCTCGAACATCAAAGACACCACTATCACAATATTTAGCTCATAAAAGTTATAAAGTCATGAACATACCAATTGTGCCAGAAGTTACACCTCCTGATGCACTATTTAATATTGATTCATCAAAATGTATTGCTTTAAAAATTAGTGAAGAAAAATTAAATAGAATACGAAAAGAAAGATTAAAACAACTTGGTCTTGGTGACACAGCAAGATATGCTACTGAAGCACGAATAAAAGAAGAATTAAATTATTTTGAAGAACTAGTGGAGAAAGTTGGTTGTCCAGTTATAGATGTAACAGATAAAGCAATTGAAGAGACAGCTAATGACATCATCTATTATATTGAAAATAATAAAACAAAATAATTTCATTTAATGCATAAAAAAGGTATAATATTAAGACTAATATTTAATAGGTGATTTATTTTGCGTATAGAACAATCGGTCATTAATGAAATCAAAGATAAGACAGATATACTTGATTTAGTAAGTGGATATGTAAAACTTGAAAAAAGAGGACGCAATTATATCGGTTTGTGTCCTTTTCATGATGAAAAGACGCCTTCTTTTACTGTGTCAGAAGATAAACAAATTTGTCATTGTTTCGGTTGTAAAAAGGGCGGCAATGTTTTTCAATTCACACAAGAAATAAAAGACATTTCCTTTACAGAAGCTGTAAAAGAGTTAGGCGAACGTGTCAATATATCAGTTGATGTGGGTAATAGCCAATATCAAAATACAAACACACAAATCGCAACTGATGATTTACAAATGATAGAAATGCATGAACTCATGCAAGAATATTACCATTATGCACTTATGAAAACTGTTGAAGGTGAACAAGCGCTTAATTATTTGAAAGAACGTGATTTTCCAGAACAATTAATTAAAGAAAGAGGAATTGGTTATGCGCCTAATTCGTCTCATTTTTGTCATGATTTTTTAGAGAAAAAAGGTTATGATATCGAATTAGCGTATGAAGCGGGACTTTTATCTCGAAATGAGGAAAACTTTAGCTATTATGATCGATTTAGAGATAGAATTATGTTTCCTCTTAAAAATGCTCAAGGAAGAATTGTTGGATATTCAGCAAGAACCTATACTAATCAAGAGCCTAAATATTTAAACAGTCCAGAAACACCTATTTTCCAGAAAAGAAAGTTATTATATAATCTCGATAAAGCTAGAAAAAATATAAGAAAAAATGATGAAATTATATTACTTGAAGGCTTTATGGATGTTATTAAGTCAGACCATGCTGGTTTGAAATCTGTTGTAGCAAGTATGGGGACTCAACTTTCAAATGAACATATCACATTCATAAAAAAATTAACATCCAATATTACTTTAATGTTTGATGGAGATTTTGCAGGTAAAGAAGCAACATTAAAAACTGGACAAGCGCTTTTAGAGCAAGGTTTAAATGTATTTGTCGTTCAATTGCCTTCTGATATGGACCCAGATGAATATATTAGAAAGTATGGAAATGAAGCATTTCTAGAATTTGTTCAAAAAGATAAAAAATCTTTCGTCTTGTTTAAAGTTCAAACACATAAAGATGAAATTCAAAATAATGATTTGGCTTATGAAAGATATTTAAAAGAAGTAACTCAGGATATAGCTTTAATGCGTTCATCCATACTTCAGAAAAAGGTATTGCAAGACGTTTCAGAATTGTTTAAAGTTAGTTTTGAGACTTTGGATTATGAAGTGGCTCATCAACAGCAAACACAAAATGTTCAGTCTTCTTACCCAGATCAATCTTATTTTTATAACGAGCCACCGCAACAAACGATACAATTCAATCAATTGAATCGTCATGTAAAGGCAGAACGTTCCTTGTTAAAACACTTTATGCAAGATAAAGATACATTTTTAAATTACTATCAAAAAGTCAATTCTGACGACTTTACAAATGAGTATTTCAAGCGTATATTTAATACTTTGCATGATTATTTTTCTAATAATGATGTTTACCAATTAAGTACAATGATTCAATATATAGAAAATAATGACTTAAGAGAAGCGTTGATATCACTTGATTCATATAACTTAAATGAAGAACCATTTGAACAAGAATTAGAAGATTATATTAATATCATGAACGAGAATAAAGATGGCCAATCTTTAGAAGTTTTAAATCATAAATTGCGAGAAGCAACTCGTATAGGAGATACAGAACTACAAAAATATTATCTTCAATTAATTGTTAATAAAAACAAAAGTAGAATGTAATCTTACAAAAATTTATGATATCGTTGTATTTTAGAGATTTATGAATGGTTACCATGTATTTACATTGGGTAAACAAATAATATCTAAAAATGACTATTCAGAATAATTATATGTATTTTAAAGGGAGTTATTTTGACTGATATTTCATAAGAAAGTAATATTTTTCAGAAGATGATTAATCTACTGGCTTATTTAACGCAACATTGAAAATACATTGCTTTTAACTAAACGAAAATATGAAATTTAGTCTATATTTTATTAGCATTACCATCATTATAATCAAATTACTAATAATAAAAATGAATAAATTGAAAGTTTATATTAATACCGGGAGGCCGTTTCATGTCTGATAAAGTTAAAATTAAAAAACAAACAATTGATCCGACTTTAACAATGGAAGATGTTAAAAAACAATTAATTGAAAAAGGTAAAAAAGAAGGTCATTTAAGTCACGAAGAAATTGCTGAAAAATTACAGAATTTCGAAATGGATTCTGATATGATGGATGATTTCTTTGATCAATTAAATGACAATGATATCACATTAGTAAGTGAAAAAGACAATTCAGATACAGATGCTAAATTAAATCCTAATGATTTAAGTGCACCTCCAGGCGTTAAGATTAACGATCCAGTACGTATGTATTTAAAAGAAATCGGACGTGTTAACTTATTAAGTGCACAAGAGGAAATTGAGCTTGCTAAAAGAATTGAACAAGGTGACGAAATAGCTAAATCTAGATTAGCTGAAGCAAACTTACGTTTAGTAGTAAGTATTGCTAAAAGATATGTAGGTAGAGGTATGTTATTCCTTGATTTAATTCAAGAAGGTAATATGGGTCTAATTAAAGCAGTTGAAAAATTCGACTTCAATAAAGGATTTAAATTCTCTACTTATGCAACTTGGTGGATTCGTCAAGCAATCACTCGTGCTATTGCTGACCAAGCACGTACTATTCGTATACCCGTGCATATGGTTGAAACAATTAACAAATTAATTCGTGTTCAACGTCAATTATTACAAGATTTAGGACGTGACCCTGCACCTGAAGAAATTGGTGAAGAAATGGATTTACCACCTGAAAAAGTTAGAGAAATCCTTAAGATTGCTCAAGAACCTGTATCATTAGAAACACCTATTGGTGAAGAAGATGATAGTCATTTAGGTGATTTCATTGAAGACCAAGAAGCACAAAGTCCTTCAGACCATGCTGCATACGAGTTACTTAAAGAACAGCTTGAAGATGTTTTAGATACTTTAACAGACCGAGAAGAAAATGTCTTACGTTTAAGATTTGGTCTTGATGATGGAAGAACTAGAACACTTGAAGAAGTTGGTAAAGTGTTTGGCGTAACTAGAGAACGTATCCGTCAAATTGAAGCTAAAGCATTAAGAAAGTTAAGACATCCAAGTAGAAGTAAACGTCTTAAAGACTTTATGGATTAAATAGTTTTGGACTGGGGCATAAAGCTTGTCCCAGTCTTTATTTTTTATAAACCGATGATTTATTATTTTAATACATATAGAGGCATTTATGATTTTAATAAAATAAAGGAGAATACCTTAGTGATCACATTAAACCAAAGATTATTAAAAGTGTCAGAATTTATTAAACAAGGTACACTTGCCGATATTGGGTCCGATCATGCATATCTACCTATTTTTGCTATTCAGTCTAATCTAAGTACTAAAGCAATTGCTGGTGAAGTTATCAAAGGCCCTTTTGAAGCTGCCCAAAAAAATGTTAACGCCAATGAACTGGATAATGAAATTGAAGTGCGACTAGGTGATGGTCTTAGCGTAATTCGTGACAACGAACAAATAGATAACATAACGATATGTGGCATGGGAGGGCCTTTAATAGCTAAAATATTAGAAGAAGGCCAACATAAATTACATTCTCATCCTAGATTAATACTACAAAGTAATATTCAAACTCAGAATGTAAGAACATTATTACAAAGTATTCAATACAAAATTTTAGATGAAATCATTTTAGAAGAAAAAGGCCATATCTATGAAATAGTTATAGCCGAATACCAAACTTCACCTTTTGAATATAATGAATATGAACTCAAATTCGGTCCTATTTTACTAGAAAATAAAAATAAACATTTTTATAATAAATGGGAAAGAGAATTGAAGGCATTAGAAAAGATTAAGCAACAACTCAATCCAGAATTACACTTACATCGATATAATGAAATAGAATCAGAAATAAAATTGATTAAAGAGGTGTTAAATAGTGAAAGTTAATGAATTAATGGCTTTGTTAGATGAGCATGTTCCGTTTAATACTGCTGAATCATGGGATAATGTAGGTTTATTAATAGGCGATGAATCTCAAGAAGTGAATGGAATATTAACAGCATTAGATTGTACTATTGATGTTGTTCAACAAGCAATTAATGAAAATGTTAATACCATTATTAGTCATCATCCACTTATTTTTAAAGGCATTCAATCAATTACTAATCAAGGATATGGCGAAATAATCAGATTACTTATTCAAAATAATATTAATTTAATAGCTATGCATACGAATTTAGATGTTAATCCTAATGGTGTAAATGCAATGTTAGCTTCCAAAATTGGTTTACAACATACACAGTTAATTAATAAAGAACCAATTCAATACTATAAAGTTCAAACATTTATACCTGAAGATCATCTAGAAACATTTAAACAACAGCTCAATGATATTGGTCTTGCTAAAGAAGGCGATTATGAATATTGTTTCTTCGAAAGTAAAGGGAGAGGTCAATTTAAACCTGTTGGTGATGCAGATCCGTATATTGGTTCAATTGATGAAATAGAATACGTTGATGAAGTGAAATTAGAATTTATGATATCTTATCAACAACGTCAGTTAACTGAGCGAGCTATCCATCACTATCACCCTTATGAAACACCAGTTTATGACTTTATTGAATTGAATAAAGAAGGTAATTACGGTTTAGGAATAATGGGAGAATTAAAAGAACCAATGAAAATTGAGGACTTTGTAGAACAAGTGAAAAGACAACTTCAAATTCCAAGTGTTCGATACGTAGGTAATTCAAATGCTATGATTAGTAAAGTTGCTATGATTGGTGGTTCTGGAATAGGTTTTGAATATAAAGCTGCTCAATTAGGTGCCGATATATTTATTACCGGTGACATCAAACACCATGATGCATTAGATGCGAAAATAGAAGGAATAAATTTATTAGATATCAACCACTATAGTGAATATGTGATGAAAGAAGGATTAAAACTTTTACTACAGGAATGGTTATTAGAAGAAAATTCAAATGATATCAAAGTTGTTGCTTCTAATATTAATACAGATCCTTTCACATATATTTAAAATCTTCATCAATTACATTATAATAGTAAAGATGAACTTATAAGGAGGCCATAACATGGCAAAACATCCATTCGAATACTTCGGTCTTGAAGATAGTATGATTGAAGCAGTTAAAGATTTAAATTTTGAAAAACCGACAGAAATTCAAAATCGAATTATTCCAAGAATTTTAAAGAAAACTAATATTATTGGACAGTCACAAACAGGTACAGGAAAATCACATGCCTTTTTATTACCTTTAATTAGTTTAATAGATATAAATATTCAAGAACCACAAGCTATTGTTGTAGCACCAACTAGAGAACTTGCACAACAACTATATCAAGCCGCTAATCATTTAAGTAGTTTTAAAGAAGGCGTAAGCGTAAAACTATTTATTGGTGGTACTGATATTGAAAAGGACAAGCAAAGATGTAATCAACAACCACAATTAGTTATTGGTACACCAACTAGAATTAATGACTTAGCTAAAAGTGGTCATTTACACACACATTTAGCTTCTTATTTAATTATTGATGAAGCTGATTTAATGATTGATTTAGGTTTAATTGAAGATGTAGACCTTATAGCATCTCGCCTAGAAGATAGTTCAAATATTGCAGTATTTAGTGCAACAATTCCTAAATCTCTACAACCATTTTTAAATAAATATTTAGAACAACCAGATTTTGTAGAAGTTGATAGTCAGTCTCAAAATAAGAAAAATATAGAATTTTATTTAATTCCTACAAAAGGTGCAGCCAAAGTTGAAAAAACACTTAAATTAATAGATATTCTAAATCCATACCTATGTATTATATTCTGTAATAGTAGAGACAATGCCGATGAATTAGCACGTTCATTAAATGAAGCAGGTATCAAAGTTGGTATGATTCATGGTGGATTAACACCTCGTGAACGTAAACAACAAATGAAACG
This sequence comes from Staphylococcus pasteuri, assembly GCF_003970495.1. Classification (GTDB taxonomy): domain Bacteria; phylum Bacillota; class Bacilli; order Staphylococcales; family Staphylococcaceae; genus Staphylococcus; species Staphylococcus pasteuri. Next base: position 7,132 of record NZ_RXWW01000061.1, on the reverse strand, counting down.
CATACGTAATCTTGATTTCCAATTTGTAATTGCGAGTGATTTAGCTTCAAGAGGTATTGATATTGAAGGTGTTAGTCATGTTATTAATTTCGATGTACCAAATGATATAGATTTCTTTACTCATCGTGTTGGACGTACTGGTCGTGGTAATTATCACGGTGTTGCTATTACGTTATATAGTCCTGATGAAGAAGAAAATATTTCAGCAATCGAAGATAGAGGATACGTTTTCGAAAATGTTGATATCAAAAATGATGAACTTACACCTATCAAGCCGCATAATACTCGACGTACTAGACAACGTAAAGATGATCATTTAACAAATGAAGTTAAAAATAAAGTACGTAGTAAAACCAAACGTAAAGTTAAACCTGGTTATAAAAAGAAATTTAAGCAGGAAGTTGAGAAAATGAAACGACAAGAGCGTAAACAATACAGTAAACGTCAAAATCGTCAAGATAGAAAGAATAGAAAAGGATAGGTGAAAGAGATGTTATTAGGTTCACATGTATCTATGAGTGGTAAAAAAATGTTAGAAGGATCTGCTGAAGAAGCACATAAATTTGGCGAATCAACATTTATGATATACACAGGAGCGCCACAAAATACACGTCGTAAAAGTATTGAAGATTTAAATATTACTAAAGGTCATGAAGTGATGGAACAATATGGTCTATCTAATATTGTAGTACATGCTCCATATATCATTAATATTGCTAACACAACTAAACCAGAAGTATTTGAATTAGGTGTCAATTTCTTACAGAACGAAATTGAGCGTACACAAGCAATTGGGGCTAAAGATATTGTATTACATCCTGGTTCTCATGTTGGCGCTGGTGCAGATGTAGGTATTCAAAAGATCATCGATGGTCTGAATGAAGTATTAACAAATGATAACAATGTTCGTATCGCTTTAGAAACAATGGCAGGTAAAGGTTCTGAAATAGGTCGTAACTTTGAAGAAATTGCTCGTATCATTGATGGCGTGAAACATAATGAACGCTTATCCATTTGTTTTGATACATGTCATACGCATGATGCTGGATACAATATCAAAGAAGATTTTGATGGTGTTTTAAATGAATTTGATAAAATTATAGGTGTAGACAGAATTAAAGTCGTACACGTAAATGACAGTAAAAATGAACAAGGTGCACATAAAGATAGACACGAAAATATTGGATTTGGTCATATAGGCTTTGATGCATTAAATTACGTTGTTCATCACGATACTTTCAAAGACATTCCAAAAATTTTGGAAACACCTTATGTTGGTGAAGATAAAAAGAATAAGAAACCACCTTATAAACATGAAATTGAAATGTTAAAATCTCAGACATTTGATCCAGATTTAAAAGATAAAATTTTAAACTAATAATATTAAAAGTAGGCGTTACAGATATTTCTGTAACGTCTTTAATCAGTCGTAAGCATTACTATTTACATTAAGTTCATCAACATGTATAGTATACAATGAGGTGAAAAAATGACTACACCAGTATTTGAACTTAAAAATATAGATTACTATTTTGATCATAAACAAGTCTTAGAAAATATAAATATTAAAATTAACAAAGGTGAATTTTTAGCAATTGTTGGTCCTAATGGAGCCGGCAAATCAACACTTTTAAAAATCATACTTGGTTTGCTGCCATTACAATCCGGCGACATTTTTATAGATGGTCATCCTATTAAAAATAATAAATCAGCTCTAAAAATAAGTTATGTTTCACAAAAGGCCTCTTCGTTTACAGCTGGTTTTCCAGCAAGTGTTAAAGAAGTAGTTTTAAGTGGTTTAACTAAAACAAAAAAACTTTTTCAACGTTTTAATAATAAAGACATCAAGAAAGTAGAACATGTTTTAGAAAGATTAAATATAGAACATTTAATTGATAAAAACATTGCAGAATTATCAGGTGGCCAACAACAACGTGTGCTTATTGCACGTGCTTTGATTTCTAATCCTAGCGTGCTTGTATTAGATGAACCTACTAATGGTATTGATGCTAAACATGTAAATGAATTTTATGAAACGCTTGATCGATTAAAAAAGGAAGGCATAACCATTATATTAGTTACACATGATATTGGTGTAGTAGCAGATACAGCAACAGAAGTTGCATGCTTAAATAAACATCTTCATTTTCATGGTACGACTGAAGATTTTAAATCTCTTGATGAGGTTGAAATTTCCAAAATATATGGACACCCAGTTCAATTCGTTGATCATCAACATGATAGAGAATGTTGTACCTAAATTAGAATCGATTCATAGAAATAAATTTGAGGAGTGTAACTCGTGATAGATGCATTATTAAACTTTGATTTTATGAGATACTCCTTGATCAGTGGTATCTTAATAGGATTTATAGCACCATTAATTGGAGCTTTTATAGTAGTACGAAGGTTGTCACTTATTGCTGATGCACTAAGCCATGTAACATTGGGCGGTATATCATTTGGCATGTTTATTATAACAGTATTGCCAGCACTAACTTTCATTAATCCTATGTGGTTTGGAATATTATTCGCCATTATTGGTGCATTATTAATTGAAAAATTGCGTACCTCATATACTAATTATCAAGAAATTGCCATTCCAATTATTATGAGTGCAGGTATTGCCTTAAGTGCTATATTTATTTCATTAGCAGATGGTTTTAATCAAGAGATAGTTGGTCTGTTATTTGGTTCAATTAGTGCAGTTAATTTCAGTGATTTAACTACAATTATCTTCATTACAATACTAGTTTTATTATTCATAACTTTATTTTATAAAGAGTTATTTATTTTATCTTTTGACGAAGAGTATAGTAAAGTTATAGGAATACCAAAATGGATTCAGTTTTTATTTATTGTAGTTGTGGCAATGGTTATTTCTGCTTCTATGAGAGTAGTAGGTATATTGTTAGTTAGTGCGTTAATCACTTTACCTGTAGCAATAGCGATGCGTTGGACAAAAGGATTCAAACAATTAATTATCCTTAGTATCATCATAGGTGAATTATCAGTGATACTTGGATTAGTTCTCGCATTTTACATTAATATTTCACCTGGTGGCGTGATTGTAGTACTATTAGTCATTATGCTAATGATTACAATGACTTATCAAAAGTTAAAATTAAAGTCACAAAAAGGGGATCGTAAATATGAACACTAGTGATGCTATTAAAATATTAAAAGATAATGGTTTAAAATATACAGATAAACGTAACGATATGCTTAATATATTTGTTAAAGAAGATAAATACATTAATGCTAAACATATTCAACAAGTTATGGATAAAGATTATCCAGGTATATCTTTTGATACCATCTATAGAAACCTTCATTTATTTAAAGACTTAGCAATTATTGAAAGTACTGAACTAGATGGAGAAATGAAATTTAGAATCGCTTGTACTAATCATCATCACCATCATTTTATATGTGAAAATTGTGGTGATACTAAAGTTATTGATTTTTGTCCAATTGACCAAGTTAAACAATATTTACCAAATGTTGATATTCATACTCACAAACTCGAAGTTTACGGTACTTGTGAAAAATGTCAAAAAGTAAATCATTAATCTTACTAGCCATAGTCTATCGACAAGAAGACTATGGCTAGTTTTTATATTAGAAAGCGAAAATACACATAAATACTAAAAAAACATACTCCATTAGTACGAATTCACTAATTATAGTAAATAAATGTTTAAATATCATCGTTTTGAGATATATAATACATGTAACAATAATTAGCAGTTATATATTAAGCACATTTATTGTCGAAATTGTGACTGCTTGTTATGATTAAGATACAGACATTTTAGGAGGATGATTATTTATGGCATTTGAATTACCAAAATTACCATATGCATTTGACGCATTAGAACCACACATCGATAAAGAAACTATGGAGATTCACCATGATAAACACCATAACACTTATGTAACAAAATTAAACGCTGCAGTTGAAGGTACTGATTTAGAAGCTAAATCAATCGAAGAAATTGTAGCTAATTTAGACAGTGTACCTTCTGATATCCAAACTGCTGTTAGAAATAATGGTGGCGGACACTTAAACCACTCATTATTCTGGGAATTACTAACACCTAACTCAGAAGAAAAAGGTGAAGTAGTAGATAAAATTAAAGAACAATGGGGTTCTTTAGATGAATTCAAAAAAGAATTTGCTGACAAAGCAGCAGCTCGTTTTGGTTCAGGTTGGGCTTGGTTAGTAGTAAATAACGGGCAATTAGAAATCGTTACAACTCCAAACCAAGATAATCCATTAACTGAAGGTAAAACACCTATCTTAGGTTTAGATGTTTGGGAACACGCTTATTACCTTAAATATCAAAACAAACGTCCAGATTATATCAGCGCTTTCTGGAATGTAGTTAACTGGAATAAAGTTGACGAATTATATAACGCTGCAAAATAATTTATATTTTGATGTTAGAGTCTAGAACATTGTTATAATGTTCTAGGCTCTTTTTTCTATGATTAATATGATATTATGTCTATTAATGAAAATGATTTGAATGTAAAATTAATTATAAATAAGGATTACAAAAAGGTCGTCATAAATAAAAAACGATAGTGTTTTAATTAATGTCTGTTCACTTTTTTATCAAAATGATAGAAAAATTTTTGTTTTTCATATATCATTTTAAAGAGATACTTTGAATAGAGGTAGGTTGTTTTGCTTAAAAGATTAAAGGAAAAATCAAATGATGAAAAAGTAAGAAACACGATGAACCGGAGAATTAATTTCATTTTTGGTTTGGTTGTGTTTATATTTGCAATTATAGTACTCAGACTCGGTTACCTACAGATTGCCCAGGGTTCTCATTATAAGCAATTAATCAAAAGCGATGAGAATATCACTGTGAACGAATCTGTGCCTAGAGGTCGTATCGTAGACCGTAATGGTAAAGTATTAGTTGATAATGCCTCTAAAATGGCGATTACATATACTAGAGGTCGTAAAACCTCACAAAAAGAAATGTTAGATACAGCTAAAAAATTATCATCATTAATCAAAATGGATACTGACAAAATTACTGATAGAGACGAGAAAGACTTCTGGGTCACTTTACACCCTGAAAAAGCTAAAGCTTTAATGAAAAAAGAACAATCTCTATTAGAAAACGGTAGCATTACACAAGAACAATATGATGAACAACAAAGAAAGAAAATTGGTAAAAAACAATTAGATGACTTATCTGACAAAGATTTACAAATTTTAGCTATATACCGTGAGATGAATGCAGGTAGTACACTAGATCCGCAAACTATTAAAAATGAGGATGTAACAGAAAAAGAATACGCTGCAGTATCTCAACAATTATCTAAGTTACCTGGTGTAAATACATCTATGGATTGGGATAGAAAGTATCCATATAAAGATACGCTTAGAGGTATATTTGGCGAAGTTTCAACATCTACAGAAGGTTTGCCTAAAGAACTAACTGAACAATATTTATCTAAAGGTTATTCACGCAATGATCGTGTCGGTAAATCATATTTAGAATATCAATATGAAGATGTACTTCGTGGTAAGAAGAAACAAATGAAATATACGACTGATAAATCTGGTAAAGTAATAAAATCTGAAGTTATTAATCCAGGTTCTAGAGGACATGATTTACAATTAACAATAGACATTGATTTACAGAAAAAAGTAGAATCATTATTAGATAAACAAATTGAAAAATTACGTAGTCAAGGCGCTAAAGATATGGACAATGCCATGATAGTTGTTCAAGATCCGAAAAATGGTGACATTTTAGCTATGGCTGGTAAACAAATAAGTAAAAGCGGCAAATTAACAGATTATGATATTGGTAACTTTACTGCTCAATTTGCAGTAGGTTCATCGGTAAAAGGCGGAACTTTACTTGCCGGTTATCAAAATCATGCCATTAAAGTAGGAGAAAAAATGGTCGATGAACCATTAAAATTCCAGGGCGGTTTAACTAAACGTTCATACTTTAATAAAGATGGTCGAGTGACAATAAATGATAAAGAAGCACTTATGCATTCATCAAACGTTTATATGTTTAAAACAGCCTTAAAATTAGCTGGAGATCCATATTATTCTGGTATGCCATTACCAAACGATATTACATTAGCTGGTCAAAAGCTTCGAAAAGGTTTAAATCAAGTTGGTCTTGGTGTTAAAACAGGTATAGATTTACCAAATGAAACAAATGGTCAAATTGAACCATTAACTAATAATCCAGGTAATTACTTAGACTTATCTATTGGTCAATACGATACTTATACACCATTGCAACTTTCTCAATATGTATCAACAATCGCAAATGACGGTTATAGAATTCAACCGCATATTGGACTGTCTATACACGATTCAACTAATAAAGATGAACTAGGACCGGTAAAACGAAAAATTAAAGGTAATGTATTGAATAAAGTAAATAATTCTCAAAGAGAAATAAATGAAGTTCAAGACGGATTCAAAATGGCATTTAATGAAAAAGATGGTACCGGTTATGCTAGCTTTAAAAACACAGTTGTACCTTCAGCAGGTAAAACAGGAACAGCAGAAGTATTCCAAGATGGGGAATCTAGAGTAAACTCAACTTATATTGGTTATGCACCAATTAAAGATCCAAAACTAGCATTTTCTATTGTCTATACCAATCAACCAGTTCCACCACCTTGGTTAAACGGTGGAGACTTAGGAAGAGATGTTATCAATTATTATTTCAAAGATAAAGATAAAAATGGAGATAGCACTGAAAATAGTAGTGATAAATAATTAAAATTTAAATAAATTACAAACTATTGATACAGACTCTTAAAATTTACTTTGCAATTAATAAAGTAATTGGTATAATGTAAAGGTCGTATTTAGAAAAGGTAAGGAGGAATAATCATGCGCGTTAACGTTACATTAGCTTGTACTGAATGTGGTGAAAGAAACTACATCACTACAAAAAACAAAAGAACTAACCCTGAACGTATTGAAATGAAAAAATACTGTGCACGTGATAATAAACAAACTTTACACCGTGAAACTAAATAATTAATTTATTTAACAAATATTCAATACCAAAAGACGAAATTCCTCAGACGGAATTTCGTCTTTTTAAATTTTATAGTCAAATATTTTATG
>NZ_RXWW01000060.1 GCF_003970495.1 Staphylococcus pasteuri | reverse complement strand
ATATTATCTTTATATTTTAATTAACGATTCTATTATAAAATGATTGGTTCTCGTTATTATAATAATATCTTGCAATGATGATAAGTTATAAAATTCCTCATTTTAATCATAAAAATATTCCATGTTTATTATAAATAAAAAAACTTAGTAGACGATTGTAATATATCCCCTAAGTCATTTTATAATTTGAACTTATAATTAATTATTCATATGCTTTTAAAGCATCTTCAATTGTTGATTCTCCAGATAAAATTTGGAATTCTTGATTACTGAATTTATCTGAAGTTACAACATATTTTAGAACTCGTGCAACATCTTCACGTGGAATTGTGCTATAACTATCGAAATATAAATCCGCTTTAATTTTTCCAGTTCCTGCATCATCTTTGAGTCCACCTGGATGTACAATTGTATAATTTAAATCTGAATGTCTTAAATAATCATCAGCATAATGTTTTGCAATCGTATATGGTTTTAAATCCCCACTTGCGTCAAACGCTTCTCTTCTTGAATCATAAGTTGAGACCATAACATAATGTTTGATACCTGCTTTTTCACTTGCTTTGATTGTTTTAACAGCACCATCTAAATCTACATAAAAAGTTTTGTCTGCACCTGTACTTCCACCTGAACCAACAGAGAAAATCACTTTATCAAATGATTGGAATTTGTTTGTTAAGTCTTCGATACTATCATTTTCAACATCAATATTTAGAGCTTTAATGTCATTATTTTCTAATTCTGACACTTGCTTATCTTTTCTAACACCGGCAGTAAAGTCAACATTATCTTCTTTTAATTGATCTACTAATTTAGAACCTACGCCACCGTTAGCACCAATTACTAATATACTCATTCCAACGTCCTCCTTTTTATTTCTTGTAATAACTCATTTACCACTTAAATATCCAATTAAACTTCCATTATATTATTGACCTTAATTTCAAACCATTGTATATTAATATATGAACAAGTATTCATATATTAAGAGGTGTTCGTTTGACTGAAAGTAAACTTGAAACATTCCATCATCAAACATTAGAAAGAGTTACTGATATTTTCAAAGCTTTAAGTGATATAAATCGTATTAGAATCATGGAATTGTTAGCAACTGGTGAATCTAGTGTAGGGCATATTTCACACACATTAGACCTATCACAATCTAATGTTTCTCATCAACTTAAATTATTAAAATCAGTCAACCTAGTTAAATCTAAACGACAAGGTCAAAGTATGATTTATTCTTTAGATGATCAACATGTCTCTACCCTATTAAAGCAAGCTATTCATCATGCGAGTCATCCAATAGAAGGTGAAAAATAATATGACAACACAACATCATCATGATCATTCTCATGGTCATGTACACACAAATAATAAAAAAGTTCTATTTATCTCGTTTCTTATTATCGGACTATTTATGTTAGTAGAAATCATTGGTGGTTTTTTAGCTAATAGTCTTGCATTACTGTCCGATGGTTTTCATATGTTTAGTGACTCTTTATCACTTTTTGTAGCGTTAATCGCATTTATCTATGCAGAAAAACATGCAACTACATCTAAGACTTATGGCTATAAACGTTTTGAAGTATTAGCAGCACTTTTTAATGGCGTGACGTTGTTTGTCATTAGTATTTTAATAGTGATAGAAGCAATCAAACGATTTTTCGCACCACCTGAAGTACAATCGAAAGAAATGTTTATTATTAGTTTAATTGGTTTAATCGTTAATGTTGCAGTTGCAATTTTAATGTTTAAAAGCGGTGACACGTCACATAACCTTAATATGAGAGGCGCTTTTTTACATGTACTTGGTGACTTATTTGGCTCTATCGGTGCGATTGTAGCAGCCATTTTGATTTGGACATTAGGTTGGACTATCGCTGACCCTATCGCTAGTATTTTAGTGTCCATCATTATTTTAAAAAGTGCATATGGTATAGCTAAATCTTCAATCAACATTTTAATGGAAGGAACACCTAGCGATGTTGATTTAGATGCAATTATACAGTTGCTAACAAATCATAGCGCTATCCAAAGTGTGCATGATTATCATGTTTGGACTATTTCTAATGATTTAAATGCCTTAAGTTGTCATGCAGTTGTTGCTGATACGTTAACTATCAAAGAAGGAGAACAACTACTTAAGCAAATTGAACATGACTTATTGCATTTAAACATCCAACATATGACGATTCAACTTGAAACAGCAAATCATGATCACGATGACGCGACATTATGTTCAGGCATTCATGGACAAGAACATCATCATTAAATAAAAAAATTGCCTCTCCAAGCTTTAAATTAACTTGTGGAGAGGCAACTTCTATTTTATATAAATTTATCAAATATAAAATCTCTAGCAGGTACTTGTTTAGCTTCAAATCCCTCTAAAAATTCTTCATTATCAAATGCAACTTTAACTCTTTCAATTGAAATATCAGTTTCTGTAATAGTAACAATACCATAAACAGCATTTGAACCGTTATTTAATCCAACAGAACCTGGATTAAAATACATTTTATTTTTATCGTCAAACATATGCAATCTGTGATTATGACCAAAAATAATTAAATCTGCATCTTTATCTGCAAATAATTGTGTCATTTCTTGTTCATCATCTTTGACTATAGGACTAAAAGGTACTTCATCTATAGGAGAAGATAATTTATCATTTTCAATCTCATAGTGTATAAATAACACTTTTTTACCGCAAATTTCTTTTTCGATAAATCGAGGTAATTGATTTAATTCTTCATAATATTCTTCATCTAAATGGCTAGCAATCCATTGATGATGTTCGTAAAACTTATCTTTTAAATCTTCCGGATAAGGAGTGCCGTTTACAACCGACATAATAGCTTCATCATGATTACCTGCAATCATTTCCATATCATCGCGATCGAAAATATGGTCTAATACTTTGTTTGTTTCATGTCCGATTCCGATATTATCTCCAAGATTATAAATTTTTTCAATATCTTCTCTACTATCAATATCATCTAATACAGTTTCTAATGCATCAAAGTTACCATGTACATCAGTTATAATTGCAAATTTCATGATGATATCTCCTTTCATATTAAATTCATTAGAACATTTTAACACTTAATACCCTATTATGTTAGATATTAATTTGAAAAAGTCCAAATTTTTGATATTGTATTTATATTAACGAAAAGGAGTGCTTAAAATTTGTTTAAATATTATAACTTAGCATTTAAGAATGCTAAACCCCAGAATCTTAAAGCAATATTATTTACATTAATAAGCTTTATCGTCATTTTCTTAGTCGGTAGAGTTGCAATGGCTATGATTGGCCAACAAATGATGCAATTACAAATGATGATGCAATTCGGTCAACCAGCAGGACCATTACTTATTCCAATTATTGGTGTAGCTGTATTAGTCATCTTATTATTTATATTTTTAGGTTATCAGTTATTAGCTGGTGCTATAAATGTTATTTCTAGAGCTATCAGAAAAGATAAAGTTAAATTCTCTGATTTATTTATCGCCTTTAAAAAAGGTCACTATGCTAAAAGTTTATTACTAGCATTAATTACAATATTAATGATTGTTATCATGTCAGTCATTTTATATTTTGTAAATAAATTATTAAACTTGGCACTTTCACCATTAGTTAGTGCTTTACAAGGTCCTTTAAGCAAAATGGATAATCCAATGCCAACATATTTAACATTCCAAATTGCTGTAACATTAATCGTTGGATTTATCACATCTATCTTTTATTGGTTCTTCTTTGTTTTAATCATTAATTACACTGCAGCATATACTGAAAATCCAAAACAATCTGCTATGACAAGTGTTAAAGATGGATTTAAAGCAATTAAGAATGGTCATAAAACATGGTTGAAATTCTTTATTGGTATTTTATTAATTAATTTACTAATAACAATTATTACTCGTGTACTAGTAACGTTAGTACAAATGGCAACTGGTAGTATGTCACAAACTGTTGCTCAAATCTTATTAGTAACACTTCAAATCATTGTTATTTTAGTAACACTATTTATCTACTATGCTTTACTTATGGGTATCGTTCAATACTTTATTCGCCGTGGCGAAAAAGTTACAACTAACTCTAAAAAGAATAAAGCTAATAAAGCAGTTGCAAATAAAGACACAAATAATAAAACTACAAAAACACAAGATTTACAAGATACAACTAAAGATAAAGTTGATCAACATTCATCTGATTTAAAAGATAACGCAAAATCTACTACTCAAGATTCTAAAAAAGAATTAAACGATAAAGCTACTCAACACAAAGATGATTTATCAAATTCTACAACATCTCATAAAGATAATTTAGAAGAAACAGCTAAAGATACAATTGATAAAAATAATCCTAATAATAAATAATTAATAATAAAGGTCGAAGTACAAATATTTAAAATTGTACTTCGACCTTTTTATTATATCTATTTCAATCAATATCTTAACTTAGAAAATGTTTTTTTAAGTATTTGGCTGCGCCATCTTCTTCATTAGTATATTCAGTTACATCGTCTGTTAATGATTGAATTTCTGTACGAGCATTTTTCATTGCAACTGTATAATGTCCAAATTCAAACATAGCTCTATCGTTATCACTGTCACCTATCACAAGTGTTTCTTCTTGTTTAATATTAAAGTATTCAATCATTTCTTTGATACCTGTACCTTTATCAGTATTATAAGCCATTGTTTCAGCGTTATAACGTGAAGAGTTAGATACACTAATATTTAGTAATACTTTATTTTGTTGAAGTTCATCACGAAAACGACTAATTTTATCTAAGTTTGTATTAAATAGATATATTTTTGAATAATCCTTTTCAGGAAATTGATTTACCCATTGAATTTTATCTTTTATGGCTTCTCGTCTTGATGCCCATTCGCTTTGTCCTACATTATTAGGAGGCGTTTCACTGCCACTCACCATTTCACTCATCCAAGATTGATCTTCTTTTAATACTAGGCGTTGTTCACCAAATGGGAATACTTCATAATAAATGTGATGTTGTTGTGCTAATTTCACAATTTGATTCACAGAATCTAAAGACATACTATGCTTAAATATATTTTTATCATTAACTTCACCAGTTGTACCGTTGGAACTTATAATACCATCAACTAAAAAACCTTCTGGTACTAGTTGATGAATTTCAGAATATGAACGCCCAGTCGCTAAGAATACTTTGAATTCATTATCTCTTAGTGAATTAATGACGTCTCTAGTATATTCAGATGCTCTATTATCTTCATGTAAAATTGTACCATCCATATCTAAAAATATCGCTTTTATGTTGTCCATATAATCCTCCAATATGTTAAGTTCTATATTACTTAAAATTTTGTCACTTATTTAAGAAAAGTGCAATAAAAATAATCCCTTTTTAGTCAACTCATAACTAAAAGGGATTATCCTTATATCAACATGTTAAAGTTTCTTAATACCAAAATTATGGTATTCATCACTTTTAATTTTTAAATTTATTCAACTGTAACTGATTTTGCTAAGTTACGTGGTTTATCAACATCAAGATCTCTGTGTAGCGCTGCATAATAAGAAATTAATTGTAGTGCTACTACTGAAACTAATGGTGTTAATAATTCATGAACATGAGGAATGACATACGTATCTCCCTCTTTTTCTAAACCTTCCATTGAGATAATACAAGTACTAGCACCACGTGCAGCAACTTCTTTAACATTACCACGAATAGATAAGTTTACATTGTCTTGAGTAGCTAAAGCAATAACTGGTGTACGATCTTCAATTAATGCAATCGTACCATGTTTTAATTCACCGCCAGCAAATCCTTCAGCTTGAATATATGAAATCTCTTTAAGTTTTAATGCACCTTCTTGACTGACATTATAATCAATAGTACGACCAATAAAGAATGCATTATGTGTTGTCTCAAGGAAATCAGTAGCAATTTGTTCCATTACAGGTGCATCGTCTACGATAGATTCGATTGCAGTAGTAACTTTCGCTAATTCTCTTAATAAATCAATGTCTGCTTCACGACCATGTGTTTTAGCAACTATTTGAGCTAAAATAGATAATACAGCAATTTGTGCTGTATATGCTTTAGTAGAAGCTACGGCAATTTCTGGACCTGCGTGTAATAATAATGTGTGATCCGCTTCACGTGATAATGTTGAACCAGATACGTTAGTTATTGTTAGCGCTTTATGACCTAATTTTTTAGTTTCAACCAATACGGCACGACTATCTGCAGTTTCACCAGATTGTGAAATATAAATGAATAATGGTTTTTCAGATAATAAAGGCATGTTATAAACAAATTCAGAAGCTACGTGTACTTCTGTTGGTACACCTGCCCATTTTTCTAAGAATTCTTTACCAACTAAACCAGCATGATAGCTAGTACCAGCAGCGATAATATAGATACGATCAGCTTGTGCAACATCATCTACTATGTCTTTATCAATTTTTAGATTACCTTCGTCATCTTGATATTCTTGTATAATTCGACGCATAACAGCTGGTTGTTCGTGAATCTCTTTTAACATGTAGTGATCGTAAACACCTTTTTCAGCATCTGATGCATCAATTTCAGCAGTATAAGCGTCACGTTCTTGAACTTGACCGTTAATATCCTTGATAATAACTTCATCACGTTTAACGATAACAATTTCATGGTCATGAATTTCTTTATATTGATTAGTTACTTGTAACATAGCTAATGCATCTGATGCAATGACATTAAAACCATCACCAACACCGATTAAAAGTGGTGATTTATTCTTAGCTACATACATAGTATCTTTATCTTCTTCATCTAATAAACCTAAAGCGTAAGAACCATGTAATAATGAAACAACTTTAGTAAATGCATCTTCTGTTTCAAAACCTTGTTTAGAGAAGTATTCAATTAATTGAACGATAACTTCTGTATCTGTTTCAGAAACAAATTTAACATCATTTAAATATTCATTTCTTAATTCTTCATAGTTTTCAATTACACCATTATGTACTAGTGTAAAACGACCAGTAGTTGATTGATGTGGATGTGAGTTTTCATAGTTAGGTACACCATGTGTTGCCCAACGAGTGTGACCGATTCCAACAGTGCCATCAATATCACTACTATCCGCTACTTTGCGTAATTCTGCAATACGACCTTTTTCTTTAAATACTTTAGTGCCTTCGTCGTTTGCTACAGCAACACCAGCTGAATCATAACCTCTATATTCTAATTTTTCTAAACCTTTTAATAATAATTCTTTGGCATTATCATAGCCAATATATCCTACTATTCCGCACATATTTACTTTTCCTCCAGTTATTGAAATAACGTTAGTAGCAATGATTTATTACTTATAATTTAGTTTAGTAATCTACTATCATTAGCGTTCATATTTGTAGTAACTTTTATCTTAGTTTAACCACACTTGAAAATAAGCGTGATAAATTATCACACTTAAACTTCTAACGTTTTTCATTTTATATAATATTAATTGGCGATCTTATTAACTTTGTCCAATAGGTTACCCTACTGTTTTACTTAATAAGCTAACGAATGAGCCACATCCGGGATAGCATCCGCCGATCTATTCGATCACTATCCTCCTCGTCTACAAGTTATAAATGTACGCTATAGAAATTTATACAAATAGATTTAATTTCTAATCCTCACATGTCATTAATAGCTTGCACAGGCGCTTTGTAATATTGTTTTACTATCCTCCCTTCCATTAGAACCTATTGTACAATGTAGTTTGTCTTAATTGCAAATATTTTCACAAGGTTTTTGTAAAAAATATGTACTACCATTTCCATTTAAAATTCATTGTAATAAAGCTTTTAATTTACATTATCTTTACCTATATATTATAGAATGATTGTTGTCATGATTATTATGACAAATTTGAATTTTGTTCTTGTTGTAGTAATTGTCTACTTAGATTTACAATAAATATAGTCAAATACTAATTAAAAAAGAGGTGTAGATATGGCTCAGAAACAAGAAAACAAAGGTTTTGGCCGTAAAGTTCAAGCATTCGGTTCTTTTCTTAGTAGTATGATCATGCCAAACATTGGCGCGTTCATCGCTTGGGGATTTATCGCTGCTATATTTATAGACAATGGATGGATGCCTAATAAAGATTTATCTCAATTAGCTGATCCTATGATTAAATTTTTAATCCCATTATTAATCGCATTTAGTGGTGGACGTTTAATCCACGGATTACGTGGTGGTATCATTGCTGCTACATCAACTATGGGGGTTATCGTAGCATTACCTGACACACCAATGTTACTTGGTGCAATGATTATGGGACCATTAGTTGGTTGGTTAATGAAAAAAACTGACGAATTTGTTCAACCTAGAACACCACAAGGTTTCGAGATGTTATTCAATAACTTCTCTGCTGGTATCCTAGGTTTCATCATGACAATTTTAAGTTTTGAAATTTTAGCTCCAATCATGAAATTCATCATGCATATATTATCAGTTGCAGTTGAGGCTTTAGTTCATGCTCATTTACTTCCAATCGTAAGTATTTTAGTTGAACCAGCTAAAATTGTATTCTTAAATAACGCTATCAACCATGGTGTATTCACACCACTTGGTGCTGACCAAGCTGCTACAGCAGGTCAATCAATACTTTATACAATTGAATCAAACCCTGGACCTGGTTTTGGTATTTTACTTGCATATATGTTCTTTGGTAAAGGAACTGCAAAAGCTACTTCTTACGGTGCAGGAATCATCCACTTCTTAGGTGGAATTCATGAAATTTATTTCCCTTACGTATTAATGAGACCAATGTTATTTATCTCAGTTATTTTAGGTGGTATGACTGGCGTTGCTACTTATCAAGCAACTGGATTTGGATTTAGAAGTCCAGCGTCACCAGGATCATTTATCACTTATTGTATTAACGCACCTAAAGGTGAATTCCTTCATATGTTATTAGGTGTAGTATTAGCGACATTAGTTTCTTTCGCTGTTTCAGCAATTATTCTTAAGTTCACTAAAGAACCTAAACAAGATTTAGAAGCTGCTACTGCTCAAATGGAAGCAACTAAAGGTAAAAAATCAAGTGTGTCTTCAAAATTAACTAATAAAGATAATAATGACTCATCAGCTAAAGCTACTACTGCTGGTGCTGCAACAGGTGCTGGCGCTGCAGGTGCTGCTACTTCAACAGAACAATCTGATGATGAAGATAATGCTGATCAATTATTAGATAATTATAATACTGAAGATGTTGATGCCCACGATTACAGTAATGTTGACCATGTTATCTTTGCATGTGATGCGGGTATGGGTTCTAGTGCAATGGGTGCTAGTATGTTACGTAATAAATTCAAAAAAGCTGGCATCTCAGATGTAAATGTTACAAACACAGCAATTAACCAATTACCAAGTGATGCTCAATTAGTTATCACTCAAAAAACATTAACTGACCGTGCAATTAAACAAGTACCAAATGCAATTCACATTTCAGTTGATAACTTCTTAAACTCACCAAGATATGAAGAATTACTAAATAACCTTAAAAAAGAAGAACAATAATTTTTAAATATTAATATTAATGGAGGATACCGCCATGTTATTGAGTACACGTGAAAAAGAGATTATAGAACTTTTAATCAAGTATCACGGACAATATGTCACTATATATGACATTGCTCAACAACTGGCAGTGTCCTCTCGTACTATTCATAGAGAATTAAAGCACGTTGAATCATATATAGATACCTTTTCAATTCAACTTGACCGAGTTAACAAAAAAGGTATTCGTTTAAATGGGGATCAACAAGCTATTCAAAGCTTAAAATATGAAATGACGCAACAACAAACTATAGACTTATCAGTTGAAGAACAAAAGGTCATTATTTTATATGCTCTTATTCAATCTAAACATGCCGTTAAACAGTATAGTCTTGCTCAAGAAATCAGCGTTTCTATCCAATCATTAGCTAAATTATTGGATGAATTAGAACATGATTTAGAATCATATCAATTATCCTTAACACGAAAACGTGGCGAAGGTGTTATGTTAAATGGTACTGAATCTAAAAAAAGAGAGTTCTTAAGTCAGCTAATGGTAAATAATTTAAATAGTACAAGTGTTTATTCAGTTATTGAAAATCATTTTGTCTATCAATCATTACATCAATCTCAACAATCACTTGTGGATTTAGACCGAATATTTAAAGTTGAGAGAATTCTAATGGATTATTTAGGAGAGCTTCCCTATTCACTAACAGAATCTAGCTATCTCACGTTAACCGTTCATATTGTACTAAGTATTACTCGTATGCAAAACAATGAATATGTATCACTTAATGAAGATATTTATCAATCGGTAAAACATACATTTGAACATGAAGTAGCTAGTGAAATTGCTAAACGTCTAGAAGATTTATATGATGTCCAATTCAACCAAGCTGAAGTCACATTTATTACCATTCACTTGCGGGGTTCAAAACGTAAAGATACTAAAGATACTTTATTTGAAGATAAGAAAAATGAACAAAAAATAAAATCTTTCGTGCAAAACGTAGAAGAGATTTCGGGTCAATACTTTGATGAAAAAACTACTCTAATTAATGGATTATCATTGCATATTAATCCAGCAATTAATCGTTTAGAATCAAATATTGAAACATATAATCCTTTGACCGATATGATTAAGTACAAATATCCAAGACTATTTGATAATGTGAGCAAAGCATTGCATGTTGTTTGGCCAGAGTTAATCTTTCCTGATAGCGAGATTGCTTTTATTGTCCTTCATTTTGGAGGATCAATTAAAAACCAAGGACATCAATTTTTAAATATTTTAGTCGTCTGTAGTAGTGGCATAGGTACAAGCCGTCTATTAGCAACTAGACTTGAACAAGTGTTTAGTGAAATTGAACGAATTACACAGGCTTCTGTAAGTGATCTAAACGTGCTTGATTTATCTCAATACGATGGTATTATATCCACCGTAAATTTGGATATAGATAGGCCATTTTTAACAGTTAATCCTTTACTCCCTGATTCTGACATAGGATATGTCGCTTCATTTTTAAATACTAAAGAAGCACACCATATGAATCAAAATGAAGGAAAAGAATTAATTAATTATTCACCTGAAGATATTATGGAAACAATACGTCAAGGTTTAAAGTTAGTTGATTCCGTGAAAATAGAATATAAATCAGTAGATAATTGGAATCAATATTTATCTGATTACCTAGTAAGTCATCGTATTATTGATGATGGTCAGTCATTCGCTGAATTATTACAACATCGGTTGGAGGAAAATCCTAATTGGATACTAAGCCCCTACCCTATAGCTATTCCTCATATGAGAGATTCAATGTTTAAAGAACCATGTATCCTCATAACTATTTTGGAGGAACCTATAAAGATGAGTAATATTCAAAATGACAATGACTACATTAATTATATGTTAAGTATGTTTATTCCAGATAATGCAATCATGGTAGATCTTGTTAGTACAATTTCCGAAACACTAAGCAACCATTTGGAAAACTTAGATGATTTTATGAAAAATCCACATGACTTTAAAATTATACTGGAAAAGCAATTTTTAAAACGAATTAAAAAACAATTAATTTAGGAGTGTATTTATAATGAGCGAATTATTCAGTAATGAAAACATTTTTATTAACGTATCAGTAGCAAGCCAAAACGATGCAATCGAGAAAGCAGGACAAGCTCTAGTTGATAGCGGAGCTGTAACTGAAAATTATATTCAAGCAATGAAAGATCGTGAAGATGTTGTTTCAACATTTATGGGTAACGGTTTAGCAATTCCTCACGGTACTGAAGAAGCTAAAGGAAATGTCATTCAATCAGGCTTAAGTTTATTACAAATTCCTGAAGGTGTTGATTGGAATGGCGAAGAAGTTAAAGTTGTCGTTGGTATCGCTGGTAAAGACGGAGAACACTTAGACTTATTATCTAAAATTGCGATTACTTTCAGTGAAGAAGAAAATGTAGAACGTATTATCAACGCTAAATCTGCTGACGAAATTAAACAAGTCTTTGAGGAGGCTGATGCATAATGAAAGCAGTACATTTTGGTGCCGGTAATATTGGTCGTGGATTTATTGGATATATTTTAGCTGATAATAATATTAAAGTTACATTTGCAGATGTAAATGATGAAATTATTAATGCATTACAAACGGAACATGAATACGATGTTATTTTAGCAGATGAAGCTAAAACTACTACAAGAGTAAACAATGTAGATGCGATTAATTCTGCTAAACCTTCAGATGAATTGAAACAAGCTATTTTAGAAGCTGATTTAATCACAACTGCTGTTAATGTTAACATTTTACCTATTATTGCAAAATCATTTGCTCCATATTTAAAAGAAAAAGAAAACCATGTTAATATCGTTGCTTGTGAAAATGCTATTATGGCTACAGATACACTTAAAAAAGCTATTTTAGATATTACTGGTCCTTTAGGCGACAATATTCATTTTGCAAACTCTGCAGTTGATAGAATTGTTCCATTACAAAAAAATGAAAATATTTTAGATGTTATGGTAGAACCTTTCTATGAATGGGTTGTTGAAAAAGATGCTTGGTATGGCGAAGAATTAGACCATATTAAATATGTTGATGATTTAACACCTTATATTGAAAGAAAATTATTAACTGTTAATACAGGACATGCTTTCTTAGCATATGCTGGTTATAACGATAATAAAGCAACTGTTTTAGATGCAGTTCAAGATAGCACTATCGAAGCTGGTTTAAGACGTGTACTAGCTGAAACAAGTGATTATATCACACGTGAATTTGATTTTTCTAAATCAGAACAATCTCAATATGTAGAAAAAATTATTGAACGTTTCAATAACTCTTATCTATCTGATGAAGTAACACGTGTTGGTCGCGGAACTCTACGTAAAATTGGTCCTAAAGATCGTATTATTAAACCATTAAATTATTTATATGAACATAATTTAGAAAGAGATGGCTTAGTTAAAGCAGCTGCCCTACTTTTAAAATATGATGATAAAGCTGACCAAGAAACTGTTGAAAAGAATAATTATATTCAAGAACATGGTGTAAAATCATTCTTACAAACGTATGCTAAAGTTGAAGGACCATTAGCAGAAGAAATTGAAAAAGAATATAATGAACTTATTTCAAAATAATATTTGTTGAATCAAAAATGGACCAGATGTAAGCTTCTGGTCCATTTTTATTATATATATTTAAAGAACGTGCCTTTTCATTTATGGCACGTTCTTTATTTGAATTATTTATCTAAACCCATTTTGTCTTCTACGACATCAGCAATTTGTTGGGCATATCTTTTTGCATCTTCATCTGTTGAAGCTTCAACCATTACTCTTACTAATGGCTCTGTTCCAGAAGGACGTACTAAAATTCTACCTTCTCCATTCATTTCAACTTCAACTTTAGTCATTACTTCTTTAACATCAATATTTTCTTCAACGCGATATTTATCTGTTACTCTTACATTTATTAATGATTGAGGATATGTTTTCATTTGTGAAGCTAACTCACTTAATGATTTACCTGACATTTTGATGATAGCTGCTAATTGTACACCAGTTAATAAGCCATCACCTGTTGTATTATAATCCATTAATACGATATGACCTGATTGCTCACCACCAAGATTATAATTTCCTCTTCTCATTTCTTCTACAACGTAACGGTCTCCAACTTTAGTTTTATTAGATTGAATGCCTTCATTTTCTAAAGCTTTATAAAAACCTAAATTACTCATTACAGTTGAAACTATCATATTATTATTTAATTCTTGGTTTTTATGCATTTCTTGACCAATAATAAACATAATTTGGTCTCCATCAACGATTTTACCATTTTCATCAACAGCAATAATTCTATCTCCATCTCCGTCAAATGCTAAACCAAAGTCACTTCCAGTTTCAAGAACTTTTTTTGCAAGAGCTTCAGGATGTGTAGAACCACAATTTTCATTAATGTTGTATCCATCTGGACTACAACCCACTGTTTCAGTATCAGCTTCTAAATCGCCGAATAAAAATGGTGCTAAAGAAGATGTAGAACCATTTGCACCATCTAAAACAATTTTCATACCTTCTAAATTAACATCTACAGTAGATTTTAAATAACTTAAATATTTTTGTGCACCTTCAAAGTAATCTGAATAATGAACGATTTCTGTACCAGTTGGTCTTGGTAAACTTGGATTTTCTTGATCAAGTAATTCTTCGATTTCATTTTCTTGATCATCTGATAATTTGAAACCATCAGAACCAAAGAATTTAATACCATTATCTGCAACTGGATTATGTGATGCAGAAATCATTACACCTAATTCTGCGTCCATTTCTCTCGTTAAATATGCTACACCTGGCGTTGAAATAATACCCAATCGCATGACTTCAGCTCCAATAGATATAAGTCCTGCAATGAGTGCTGATTCTAACATTTCTCCTGAAACTCTTGTATCTCTACCAACAAGGACTCTAGGGTGATTTTCCCCTTTATTATGTGCTAATACATAACCACCATATCTACCTAGCTTAAACGCTAGTTCAGGTGTTAATTCTTCATTTGCTACACCTCTGACACCGTCAGTACCAAAATATTTTCCCATGTTTTACTCTCCTTTTATTTCTTTCAATTATTTAACTGTGATATAAGCTTTTGTTTCTTCAGGGTTAACCCTACTTACACTTTTAGGTAAATCAAATTTTACAGTTTTCTCAGTGGACTCTGAAATATCATCTAAGTCTATTTCAGCTGTAATATTATTTATACCCTGTATATCTTCTCTACTACCATAAATTTCAACTTCATCGTCATCTAATTTAACATTATCTACCTTTTTATTGTCTTTTAATTTTCCAGTCGTCTTTGTGTTAACTTTAACCTTTTTACTATAAGGTTTAACAGACACTTTCAAATCAACTTCATCTGGGTTAATAGAAACATTCATTTTATTTAAATCTTTGTCATAAGCATTTACTGTAGCAATATCTTTAGTATCTTTACTTATTTTACTAGAATTTTTGAATGTTGCTTTTAAGTAAGCAATTTGGTTTAATTGTTCTTCTCCACCAGTTACTTTAACTGTTTCAGGTGAAATTTTTTGATTATCAATTTGGTAACCATCTGCAATATCACTTTGACTTACATCAGGCTCTACATGCATTGTTTTAGTTATTTTCTTTTCTAATGTGATGTTGGCTGATTTAGGTTTAACATTATAATTAATGCTATTATTTAAACCTTTAACTTGAAATTTCTTTTGATATTTACCAGCTTTTTCACCTGATAAATCTACAACAACTTTTAAATCATCGGGATCTTCAATTTTTATTAACTTTGATTGTGGACCAGAAATATTTACATCTACTGTGTCTGGTACATGTGTAGCGTGTAAATCTTTATGGTTATATATCGCTTCTACTGGAACATCTTGTATTGTTTTTGTTGATTTCTGTGATATATCATCAGAGTTAAAGATATTCCCAAATACATTATTCACTGATAAGAAGAAAAATATAGCTAATATCAGTGCAACGAATCTTAATCCCCATTTACTTTCTAACATATTAATTCACACCTTTCTTTTGAAAGTGTGTGCCAAACCAATGTTCAGATAATAACTCTTCAAACACTTCATTTGAAATATCTCTTCTTAACTTACCATCAAAAGTAACTGAAATATCACCAGTTTCTTCTGACACGATAACTGTAAAAGCATCAGATACTTCTGAAATACCTACAGCTGCTCTATGTCTTGTACCTAAACTTTTAGATATTTTAACACTATCTGATAATGGTAAATAACTTGCTGCTGCTGCTATTTTAGTTCCTTGAATTATCATTGCACCATCATGTAATGGTGTATTAGGTATAAACACATTGGTTAATAATTCTTGAGAAATTTTAGAATCCATAGGAATACCTGTTTCAATATAATCTTGAAGACCAGTTTCCTTTTCAAAAACTATAAGTGCTCCAATACGACGTTTAGCCATATATTGAACCGCTTTTGATACAGATTGAATTAATTTCTCTTCATCTTTAGTATAGGCGTTGGTATAACGTTTTAAGAAACTACCTCTACCTAATTGTTCCAAAGCTCTTCGAATTTCTGGTTGGAATATTACAATTAATGCCAATACTCCCCATTGAATCACAATGTCAAACAATTTTGAAGTTGCAGTCAAATTTAGTATTTTACTGATTTGTTGACCGATTACTATTACAACAATACCTTTTAATAATTGTATTGCTTTTGTACCTTTAAAAACTGTAATCAGTAAATAAAGAACATACCACACAATCAATAAATCGAGGACACTAGTTATGACTTTTAAAGTACTAAAATTTTGAAAAAAATTGGAAAAATCCATAACATCTCCTCCGATAACATTTTCCATATTATTCATTATATCAATCATTAGAACACGTGTCATATGAACACTAATAAAAATGAAAAAAACTTGCATGTCGATTAACATGCAAGTTACATAAATTAAATTATAGTAGTGTTTCTCCAAAAAATGTACCAAGTAATGAAACAGCTTGTTCCGCTGTATTGTTATGTAAATCAATTAATGGGTTAACTTCAACTAAATCCATAGATGTAATCATTTTGCTTTCATGAAGTAATTCAAGCGCAAAATGACTTTCTCTATAACTTAAACCACCTAACACTCTTGTACCGGTTCCTGGTGTTTCTGTAGGGTCTAATGCATCAACATCTAAAGATAAATGTAATCCATCGACATTTCTATTTTTTAAATATTGTACAGACTCATTTATTACAGACTCAATACCTAACTTATCAATATCAGCCATTGTATAAGTTTTAATATTTTGTTCTTTAATATAATGACGTTCCCCTTTATCTAAATCTCGCATACCAATAAGAACAACATTTTCAGGTTTTAGTTTAGGTTGAAAATCATTTAAATTCACAAGTTCACTTGGCCCTTCTCCAAGTAATATTCTTAATGGCATACCATGTATATTACCAGATGGAGATTCATCAGGAATATTTAAATCACCATGTGCATCATACCAAATTACCCCTAAATTAGAGTAGTGTTTACTTATTCCAGAAATAGAGCCTACTGCAATAGAATGATCGCCACCTATCACTAGAGGAAAACTATTATTGGATATAGTTTGATCAACTTTATCACTTAAAGTGTTTGAAACTTGAACAATTTCATCATAGTTTCTTAATCCTTCTTGCTCAGAGTTGAATTTTTTTAAATCTATTGTCGGTACATCAATATTACCTCTATCACTGACATTTAGACCAATATTTTCTAATCTATCTTGTAAACCAGCATACCTTATTGCATCTGGACCAAGATTGACTCCTAATTTTCTTTGACCAAATGTTGAAGGTACCCCAATAATATCTATATTTTTCATCTTATTCTCCACCTCTTTTAAGTATTAGTTATAGAATAATGTATTCGTTTACATAAAACAATAAAAAAACATCTTTCCTAAGAAAGATGTTTTGAGTGAGCCATAGAGGATTCGAACCTCTGACCCTCTGATTAAAAGTCAGATGCTCTACCAACTGAGCTAATGGCTCTTATGGCTGGGCTAGCTGGATTCGAACCAGCGCGTGACGGAGTCAAAGTCCGTTGCCTTACCGCTTGGCTATAGCCCATTAAGATGGTGGAGGGGGGCAGATTCGAACTGCCGAACCCGAAGGAGCGGATTTACAGTCCGCCGCGTTTAGCCACTTCGCTACCCCTCCGATATATTTATTTAAACAAAATAAATGGTGGAGAATGACGGGTTCGAACCGCCGACCCTCTGCTTGTAAGGCAGATGCTCTCCCAGCTGAGCTAATTCT